>JBFLWE010000005.1:0-110963 GCA_040758375.1 Pseudomonadota bacterium | reverse complement strand
CGTTGCTCATCACAACACCGACCCCAAGCCGTTCATCTGGACAAAGAGTGCCCGCGACATCCTGCAGAAGGTCATTCGCGCCAACGGCCGCTTAAGTTCCAAACAGAACGAAACACTACACTAGAAGCCACCGCGCAGCCACTCGGTCGCGCTGAAGATCGCCAGCCCGATCAGGCCGCCCACCAGCGTGCCGTTGATGCGCACGAACTGCAGGTCGCGGCCAATGCTGCGCTCGAGTTCGCGCGTCATCTCGGCCGTGTCCCAGGCATCGACGCGCGAGGCGATGTAGCGGCGGATGTCCTCGCGGTAGCGGGCGGCGGCCTGGGGCGCGGCAGCCAGGACCTGGTCGTTGATCCACTGCTGCATCGGCAGGTCGGCGGCCAGCTTCTCGCCCAGCGTGAGCGTGATCTCGGCGATGCGCGCGCGCAGCGTCGAATCCTCACGCCCCAGGTCGTCGCGCAGCCAGGCCAGCACCTGGCCCCACAAGCCCTGCAGGTAGGCCGAGACCGTGGGGTGCTCCAGGATCTCGCGCTTGATCTGCTCGCCGCGCGCCTGCAGCGCCGCGTCGTGTTTGAGGCGGTCGATGGTCTGGCGCGTGAATTCGTCGAAGCGCTGGCGCAGCTCGTGCTGCGGGTCTTCGCCCAGCTCGCCGATCAGCCGGGCGACGCCGGCCACCATCTTCTTGGCCACCACCTCGCCCGCCAGCATGTCCAGGCCCACGTAGCGCAGGTACTTCACCTCGGCCGCGATCGCCTCCGCGACGCGGTTGCGCAGGTCTTCGTCCTCCAGCAGCTTCGCGAGCTGGCGCAACACCTCGTCGAGCAGGGCCTGGTGCCGGCCCTGCAAGGTGAGCAGGTCCAGCACCTGGCCGACGGCGCGCGTCACGTCGATGCGCTCGAGCTGGCCCAGCACCGCGCCGCGCAGGAAATGGCGCACTCGCTCGTCGTCCAGCGCCGCCAGGCCGTAGCGCGCGGCAGCGGCCAGGTGCTGCGCGAGGGCGCGCGCATGCGCGGGGTCGGACAACCACCTCGCCAGCTGCGCCGCCGGATCGAACGCGCGCAGCTTCTCCAGCACATGCGGCGTGTCGAGGAAGTGGTCGCAGATGAAGTCGGCCAGCTCGCGGCCGATGCGCGACTTGTTGGCCGGGATGATGGCCGTGTGCGGGATCGGCAGCCCCAGCGGATGGCGGAACAAGGCCACCACCGCGAACCAGTCGGCGATGGCGCCGATCATCGCGGCCTCCGCAAACGCCGCGGCGTAGCGCCAGGCCGGATGCTGCGCCTCGAGCGCGGTCGACAGCGCATACAACAGCGCCGCCAGCAGCAGCAGGCCCGCGGCGATGCGCTTCATGTGGGCCAGCCCGCTGCGCGGGGGCGGCGTCGCGGACTCTAGAACGTGCCGTGGTACAGGGCGCATGAAAGGCAGACGCCGGGCGGCGTGTCGCCGGCCAGCGCCTTGCGGAAGCTTTGTGCCGCCTCACTATGCCAGCGTGCACGCAGTCCGTCTCGCAGGGCGTTGCCGAAGCTCGCGCGGTCGGCGGTGGCCACCATGCAGCAGGGCAGCAGCTCGCCCGCGGCCGTGAGGTACAGCTGCGTCCAGGGCCAGTCGCAGCGGCCGCCTTGCGCGGGGGCCTGCAGCCGCGGCAGGTGCAGCGCGATGCCCAGCGCGTCGGCCAGGCGCTGCGCTTCGGCGAGAACCGCTTGTGCCGCGCCCAGGTCGGCCGGCTGGAGCTCGGCCGCCTCGACGTAGTGCCTGATCGGTATGTAGCGCGCAGGCAACTCGGGCTGCTGCAGGTCGCTGGACAGGCGCTGCACCAGCACTTGCGGCACGCGCTGCTCGTGTGCCAGCCTCACCAGCGCGGGCAGCTCGTGCAGGTTGGCGCGCATCAACACCATCACCAGCCTCACTTCCAGCGGCGAGTGGGCAGCATCGCGCGCGTCGACCAGGCGGCCCAGGTTGCGCAACACCTTGGCAAACGAAGCCTTGCGGCGAATGGCTTCGTACACCGGTGCGCTGGCCCCGTCGAGCGAGACCGAGAGCGCGGCCAGCCCGCTACGCACGCACGCCTGGGCACGCCGGGGCGTGAGCAGGGTCAGATTGCTGTTCGCCGAGACCTTGATGCCGCGGCCGGCGGCCAGCGACACCATCTCGAAGAACTGCGGATGCAGCATCGGCTCGCCCAGGCCCTGCAGGTGCAGCTCCTGCAGGCCTGGCATCTGGTCGAGCAGGGCGGTGAAGTCTTCGAGCGAGAGCTGCGCCGCCTCGTCGCCGCGCTCGTTGACCGTGCACATGCGGCACGCGAGGTTGCAGCGCCCCACGGGCTCGATCTGCGCGAAACGCGGCAGCGGGGGTTGCGCATGGTTCATGCGCTGGGCGGCAGGTCAGTGCCCGGGGCGCTCAGGTGGCCCAGGCCGACGGCGTGACGCTTGCGGTCTTCGAGCTTGCCCAGCGTGGAGTCGAGCGCACGCGCGAGCTTGTCGCCGGCACCGTTGATCGCCTGGTGCAGGTTGTCGGCATGCTGGTTCACCGCCACCGGCTTGAGCCTCGACAGCCGGGCCTCCATCAGGCAGCGGAAATCGTTGTCCCCCTTCTTGTCCGGGCTGTTGTCGTCGTGCAGGTGCACCTGCACGCTGCTGATCTGGTCCTGGAAGCGACCCGCCTTGTCGAGCACCACCGACTCGACGTAGCGCGCCAGTTCGTCCCGGTTGGGAATGTGGTTGTCGGTTTCCACTTGCACTTGCATCGTTGAGCTCCTCTCGAACGGCCGATCGGAGACCAGCGCGGCAAGCGCCGTGCCGCGGCCCGCGGCGCCTTCAGGCGTGCAGCCTTTCGAAACGCATGACCCAGTTGGTTTCCCAATGCCGGCCGCCATCGGTGGAGAAGGCCTGCTCCCAACTGGCCGCACCGAGGCCCTGGCGCAGCCAGATGAAACGCACCTTGACCGGCCGGCCCTCGTCTTGGTCTTCGCCGTGGAACTCGCCGCGGTCGCCATGCCAGCCGCCATGCACCGGCGGCTCCAGCCGCCCCGAGCGGCTGTTGATCCAGTGGATGGCCCATTGGCGGCGTGCCAGGTCCAGCGTGCGCACGGTGCAGCCCGAGAAGCCCTGGCTCTCGAAGTGCACCTCGTCCACGCTGACCCGTCCGCCCAGGTGGCTCCAGGCCTGCTGCAGGCCTTCGAACGTGATCCAGTCCTGGCTGCCCACATGGCGCTGGCGCAGCCGGCGGTTGTGCACGCGCCAGTGGCCGACGAGAAAGTCGAAATCGCCGGCTTGGCCGACGAAGAGCTTGTGGTCCATCGGGGTCTCCTGGAGTGTCAGGCGCGCAATGCAGAGCGCGCAGTGGGGCCAAGACGCAACACCTCGGGTGCGGCGCCGAGCCGTCGTGCGAAGCCTTCGGGCAGCGGCACCGGCGGGCCGCTGGCCAGCCAGGCGAGCACGCTTTCGTCCTCGCGCACCGGCAGGCGCTCGAAGTTGTTGGGCCGCGGGTCGGTGACCAGCACCGCATGCACGGCGGCCCCGGCCGCGCGCAGCGCGGGCAGCACCTCGCGCTCGAAGCAGCCGCGCAGCCCGTTGTCGCCGGCACACGCCGGCAGCGGGCACACGGTCGCATGCAGCAGCCCGCTTGCATCGGCGGGCGCGGCCGGTCGGGCGTTCGGCTGGAAGCCGCTGCCGGCCCACGCGGGCTTGAGCAGCAACACGTTGTCGGAGTCGATCATGGTGGCGTTGGCCGCGTCGCGATGGCGCTGCCACACCGGCCCGCCGTAGAAGGCAGCCAGGCCCCGCGCCCGCGCGGCCATGTCGGCGAAGCCGCGCAGCCAGACGAAGCGATCGCGGCGGTCGAGGTCGCGGAACTGGCCGATCACCTGCAGGCCCAGCGCCTCCTGCGGCTCGATGAACTCGCGCTCGAACAGCTCGATCAGCACCTCGCGCTGGCCCGGGTGCAAGGTGTACTGGCGCAACTCGATGACGGAAGGGGGTGGGTGGCTCACGGCAGCTCCTGAACGTTGAGCCGCCATGCTGCGCGACAAACCTTGACATGGAGTGTCAGCATTGGGTGCCACACTGCGCCCACCATGCAGGCGAGCCGGCTGCTGTCGCTCCTGATGCTGCTGCAGACGCGCGGCCGCATGAGCGCGCGCGCGCTGGCGCAGCAGCTCGAGGTGTCGGTGCGCACCGTGTACCGCGACATCGATCAGCTCAGCGCTGCCGGCGTGCCGGTGTGGGCCGAGGCCGGCCGCCTGGGCGGCATCCAGCTGCAGCCCGGCTGGCGCACCCAGCTCACCGGCCTGACGCCCGACGAAGCGCAGGCGGTGTTCCTCACCGGCCTGCCGGGGCCGGCCGCGCAGCTCGGCCTGGGCGAGGCCATGGCCTCGGCGCAGCTGAAGCTGCTGGCGGCGTTGCCGCCGGGCTGGCAGGAGGACGCGCGCCGCGTCGGCGCCCGCTTCCACCTCGACCCGGTCGATTGGTACCGCGATGCCGCGCCGGCCGACCACCTGCCGGCGGTGGCGCGTGCGGTGTGGCAGGAGCGCCGGCTCGCCATCCGCTACGAGAGCTGGACCGCGGTGGTGGAGCGCGTGGTGGAGCCCCTGGGCCTGGTGCTCAAGGGCGGCAATTGGTATATGGCGGCGCGCTGCGGCGGCAAGAACCGCACCTACCGGCTGAGCAACATCGTGCAGCTGCGCGATACCGGCGAGCGCTTCATGCGCCCGCGCGACTTCGAGCTGGCGGCCTACTGGACGTCATCGACGCAGCGCTTCGAGGCCGAGCTGTACCGCGACACCGCCGTGCTGCGCGTCTCACCGGCAGGACTGAAGATCCTGCGCGGCTTCAGCCCGGTGGTGGCCAGGGCGGCCGACCGCAGCGCCGGGCAGGCCGATGCTGCCGGCTGGGTGGAAGTGACGGTGCCGATCGAGTCGGTGGTGCATGCGGCGGGGCAGATGCTGCGGCTGGGTGCCGAGGGGCAGGTGCTGCGGCCGGCCGGGTTGCGCCGGGCGCTGGCGGACGTGCTGGCGCGCATGGCGGCGCTGTATGCGTGAGGTGTGCCTCACCCGCCCACCAGCTGCGCGAAGCGCTGCAGGTCCACGTTGCCACCCGACAGCACCACGCCCACCCGCAGCCCGCGCACGTCGAGCTTGCCGTGCAGCAGTGCGGCGGCCGCCAGGCAGCCGGTGGGCTCCACCAGCAGCTTCATGCGCATCGCGATGAACTTCATCGTCTCGACCAGCTCGTCGTCGCTCACGGTGACGATGCCTTCGGCCAACGCCTGCAGCACGGGAAACGTGTGCCGGCCCAGACTGCGGCTTTGCGCCGCGTCGGCAATCGTCTTCGGCGTGTCGATGCGCACGATCTGCCCTGCGGCCAGGCTGCGCTGTGCATCGTTGCCCGCCTCCGGCTCCACGCCCAGCAGCCGGCAGCCGGGGTGCAGCGCGCGCGCCGCGGTGGCGCAACCCGAGAGCAGCCCGCCGCCGCCCACCGGCGTGAGCAACAGATCGAGCGCGCCCACGTCCTCGAACAGCTCCTTGGCCAGCGTGCCCTGGCCCGCCATCACGTGCACGTGGTCGAAGGGCGGGACCATGGTCATGCCGGTGGATTCGGCCAGTGCGCGCACGAGCTGGTCGCCGTCTTCGCGGTAGCGGTCGTAGCGCCGCACCTCGGCGCCGTAGCCGCGCGTGGCCTCCACCTTGGCGATGGGAGCGTCTTCCGGCATCACCACCGTGGCTTTCACGCCCAGCAGCCGCGCGGCCAGCGCGATGGCCTGCGCATGGTTGCCCGAGGAGAAGGTGACCACGCCCGCTGCGCGCTGCGCCGGCGTGAACTGCGCGATCGCGTTGTACGCCCCGCGCAGCTTGAACGCCCCCGCTCGCTGCAGGTTCTCGGGCTTGAAGAACACCCGCGCGCCGCAGCGCGCGTCGAAGCTGCGCGAGGTGACCACCGGCGTGCGGTGCACCACGCCGCGCACCCGCTCATGCGCGGCGGCCACGTCGTCGTAGGAGATGGGCAGTGAAGTCATGGCCTGCACCGTAGCAGCGTGGCCCGGGCTTGAAACTGTGTGGCTGCGCGGGCTGACACAGCGCAGTCGACCTGTGCCTTCCCCGGCCACGCGGCCTTGCCTACGCTGCCGCTCCATGCTGACCGACCTGATGCCGCTGGCTACCTACTGCTTCCTGATGTCGAGCACGCCGGGCCCCAACAACGTGATGCTCACCGCCTCGGGCGCCAACTTCGGCTACCGCGGCAGCCTGCCCCACATCCTGGGCATCGTGGTGGGCGGGGCGCTGCAGACCTTCATCACTTGCCTGGGCCTGGGCGCGCTGTTCGTCGCCTGGCCGTCGCTGCACACGGCGCTGCGCGTGGGCGGCGCGCTGTACCTGCTGTGGCTGGCCTACAAGCTCACCGGCGCCGGCTTGGCCGAGGCCGCGATCGGCCGGCCGCTCACCTTCACGCAAGGCGCGCTGTTCCAGGCCGTGAACCCCAAGAGCTGGATGAAGGCCGTGACGCTGGCGGCGGTGTTCATGCCCGCCGGCTGGACACCGGTGCCTGGCGCGCTGTGGGTGTCGGCCATCGGCCTGGTGGTGGGCTTTCCGTGCATCTCGCTGTGGGCGCTGTTCGGCGTGGCGATCCGGCGCTTTCTCGGCGACGAGCGGCGGCGCCGCGCGTTCAATGCCATCATGGCGGCCACGCTGGCGGGGCTGGCGCTGAACTTCCTGTTCTGATGTTTGCACTCGACCGCGACTCCCCCGTGCCGCTGGCCGACCAGATCGAGCAGCGGCTGCGCGCGCTGGTGCAGGCCGGCCAATGGCCGCCGGGTGCGAAGCTGGTGTCGATACGCCAGCTCGCGCAGCAGCTGTCGGTGAGTCCCAACACCGTGGTGGTGGCCTACGACCGGCTGGTGGCGGCCGGCTTGATCGAGTCGCGCGGCACGGCGGGCTTTTTCGTCAGCGATGCCGCGCCCGCCCTGCCTGACGATGCGGTGCTCGAAGCCGGCGAGGAGCAGGAGCCGGTGTGGCTGGCGCAGCAGGCCAACGACCAGCGCGCCGGCGTGCTGCTGGCCAGCAGCGGCGCGCTGCCGCCGAGCTGGCTGGCCGATGCGGTGCCGGCGGCGGTGGTGCAGCGCGCGCTCTCGCGCCACGAGGCCGGCATGGCCGCGCGCTGCCCGCCGCAGGGCATGCCGGCGCTGCGCGAGCGCATCGCGATGCTGATGCGCTCGCAAGGCCTGCCGGTCGATGCGAGCCGGCTGCTCACCACCTGGGGCGGCACCCATGCGATCGACCTGATCTGCCGCGCCTTGCTGCAGCCCGGCGACGCGGTGCTGGTCGAGGACCCGGGCTACTTCCTGATCTACGGCCGCCTGCGCCAGGCCGGCTACCGGCTGGTGCCGGTGAAGCGCCGGCCCGACGGCATCGACCTCGATGCGCTCGAAGCCGCCTGCCGCGAGCACCGGCCCAAGCTGCTGTTCATCCAGAGCGTGCTGCACAACCCCACCGGCTGGGGCTCCACGCCGGCCAACCTGCACCGCGTGCTGATGCTGGCGCAGCAGCACGGCTTCGTGATCGCCGAAGACGACGTGCAGGGCCATTTCCACCCTGGCCACCCCACGCGGCTGGCGCAGCTGTCGGGGCTGGAGCGGGTGGTCTACTACTCCAGCTTCTGCAAGGTGCTGAGCCCGGCGCTGCGCATGGGCTACATCGCCGCCGAGCCGGCGCTGCTGAAGGCCTTGCTGCGCGAGAAGATCTACTCGGTGCTCACCACCGCCGCGCTCAACGAGCTGGTGCTGCTGGAGCTGCTGGCCGCGGGCCGCTGGCGCAAGCACATCGACCGCCTGCAGGCCAAGCTGGGCGCGGCGCGCAACGCCACCGCGCGCGCGCTGCGCCAGGCCGGCGTGCTGCTCGACCACCCGGGCGAGGGCGGGCTCTTCCTCTGGGGCGCCGTGCCTTCGGGGGTGGACGTGGACGAGCTGGTGAAGGACGCCTACCGCAACAAGATCCTGCTGGTGCGCGGCGCGACCTTCCACGCCAGCGACCGCGACGACCCGCACATCCGCTTCAACGCGGTGTTCGGCCAGCATGTGAGGCTGGGGCAGTACCTGGGCCAGCGCCTGGCCGCGCTGGACACGGCCCGCGCCGCCCTGGTGCGCGCGGCGTCGTAGCGCCGCTCTGCGTTTGATCAATTCGACGGCGCTGCGCTGCGTGACCATGCGGCATGGGCGAAACCACATCGCTTTCGTCGCGTGCGCGTCGGTGGGCGCCGGTGGCGGTGATCGCCGCGCTGCTGGTCGCGGCCGTTTCGGCGTGGCTGCTGGCGCACCATGCACCCCCGCCTGACGGCTTGCTGCAGGTCAACGGCCGCATCGAGGGCGATCGCATCACGCTCGCGGCCAAGCTGGCCGGGCGCGTGGTGGCGCTCGGCGCGCGCGAGGGCGACACCGTACTGGCCGGACAGGTGCTCGTGCGCCTGGACGACCGCGGCCTGCGCGCACGCCTCGATCAGGTGCTGGCCGCGCAGGAATCCCTGCAGGCGCAGATCGCGGCGCAGGAGGCGGCCTTGCGCGTGCTGCGCGCGGAAACTGGCCTGGCGCTCGCCTCGGCGCACACCCGCATCGACGCCGCCCGGGCCGAGCTGCGCCGGGCCGAGGCGGTGCATGCTCAAGACGGGCGCGACCACCTGCGTGCGCGCGACCTCTCGGCGCAGGGTTTCATCGGACCCCAGGCGCTGGAGCGGGCGGGCTTGGCCGCGGCGCAATCGGCCGACCAGCGCGAGGCCGCCCGCGCGCAGCTCGACCAGGCGCTCCAGCTGCAGCGCGACGCCGCGCTGGGACCGCAGCGCGTGCGCACGCGCGAAGCCGAGCTGGCCATCAGCCGCGCGCGGCTGAAAGAGGCGCGGGCGGCCGTGGCCGAAGTGCAAAGCGCGCTCGACGACATGACACTGCTGGCCCCCGCGGCGGGCACCATCACCGGGCGTTTCGTCA
Source organism: Pseudomonadota bacterium (assembly GCA_040758375.1). Lineage (GTDB taxonomy): Bacteria > Pseudomonadota > Gammaproteobacteria > Burkholderiales > Burkholderiaceae_C > CAMLIZ01. Next base: position 101,999 of record JBFLWE010000005.1, on the reverse strand, counting down.
ACGCCGGCGAAGTGGTCAACGCCGGCACGCCGCTGCTGGAGCTCACCGACCTCGCCCGCCTGTACCTCAAGGGCTACCTGCCCGAGCCGATGGTGGGCCGCGTCTCGCGTGGCATGCCGGCGCGCATCCACGTCGATGCGTTTGCCGACCAGCCGTTTGCCGCCACGCTGCGCTACGTGGCCGCGCGCGCAGAGTTCACGCCCAAGGAGGTGCAGACGGTCGATGAGCGCGTGCGGCTGGTGTACGAAGTACGCCTGTACGTGGACCAGGACCCCCAAGGCCGCCTGAACCCGGGCCAGCCGGCCGACGGCATGATCCGCTGGCAGCCCGACGCGCCATGGACAGCGCCGCGATGAACGGCGCCGGCGACCTGCCCGGGCCGGGCGGCGGCGCCGACGCGGCGGTGGTGGTGGACCGGCTGGTCAAGCGCTACCGCCGGCGCACCGCGCTGGACGGCGTGTCGCTGCGCGTGCGCCGCGGCGAGGTCTACGGCCTGATCGGCGCCGATGGCGCCGGCAAGAGCAGCCTGCTCAAGGCCGTGGCCGGCGTGCTGAGCTTCGAGGCGGGCTCGCTGCGCGTGCTGGGCCAGCCGCTGGCCAGCGAGCGCGATGCCGCGCGCGTGGCGCAGCGCATCGGCTTCATGCCGCAGGGGCTGGGGCTGAACCTGTTTCCCGAACTCTCGGTGGACGAGAACATCGACTTCTTCGCCGACCTGCGCGGCGTGCCGCAGGCGTTGCGTGACACGCGCAAGCAGCAGCTGCTCGCGATGACGCGGCTGCAGCCGTTCCGCGCGCGGCCGATGAAGCAGCTGTCCGGCGGCATGAAGCAGAAGCTGGGGCTGGTGTGCACGCTGATCCATGCCCCAGAGCTGGTGCTGCTGGACGAGCCCACCACTGGTGTGGACGCGCTGGCGCGGCGCGACTTCTGGCAGCTGCTGCCGGCGCTGATGCGGCAAGGCGGCATGTCGGCGCTGGTGTCCACCGCCTATCTCGACGAGGCCGGCCGCTTCGACCGCGTGGGCCTGATGCACGCCGGCGCGCTGTTTGCCGAAGGCCCACCCGGCAGCTTGCGCCAGCAGCTGCCCACGCTGGAAGACTTCTTCGTGGCCCGGGTGAGCGAGCTGACGCACCAGCCCATCGTGCCGGCGCCGCGAGCCGATGCGCTCGCGCCCGGGGCGGCCGTTCGACCGGGCGGGCCGGCGGCCATCGAGGCCCGCTCGCTCACGCGCGACTTCGGCGGCTTCCGCGCCGCCGACGGCGTGAGCTTTCGCGTGGCACGCGGCGAGCTCTTCGGCCTGCTCGGCGCCAACGGGGCAGGCAAGACCACCGTGATCAAGATGCTCACCGGCATCCTGCCGCCCACTTCGGGCGTGGGCCAGGTGGCCGGCGCCGACATGCGCCACGCCTCGCGCCAGATCCGCCAGCGCATCGGCTACATGTCGCAGGCGTTTTCGCTGTATGCCGACCTGAGCGTGCGCGAGAACCTGATGCTCTACGCCGGCCTGTACGGCCTGCGCGGACGGGCGGCGCGCGAGCGTGCCGCGGCGGTCACCGGGCTGGGCGGCCTGGGCGGGCACCTCGACGAACCGGTGGGCGGCCTGCCGGTGGGGCTGCGCCAGCGGCTCGCGCTGGGCTGTGCGCTGCTGCACCGGCCGCAGGTGTTGTTCCTCGACGAGCCCACCTCCGGCGTCGACCCGCTGGGACGGCGCCGCTTCTGGAGCATCCTGTGGCAGCTGGCGCGCGAGGAGCAGGTGGCGGTGCTGCTGAGCACGCACCACCTGACGGAGGCCGAGCTGTGCGACCACCTGGTGCTGCTGTACGACGGCCGCGTGGTGGCCGACGCCACGCCGGCGCAGATGAAGCAGCGCCTGCAGCGGCAGCTGGGCCTGGCGCACGAGCCCAGCCTGGAAGACGTGTTCGTGCACGAGGTCGGCACGCGGCAAGGCGGTGCGGCGTGAACACGGCACGCGTGGCCGCGCTGGCGCGCAAGGAGTGGCGCGAGATCCTGCGCGACCGGTTGTACCTGCTGCTCGCCTTTGCGTTGCCGCTGCTGCTGATGCTGGTGTTCGGCCACGGCATGAGCCAGGAGGTGGAGCACGTGGGCCTGGCCGTGCTCGACGAGGACCGCAGCGCCAGCAGCCGCGAGTACCTGGACCACTTCACCCGCACGCACCACTTCCGCGCCATCGGCGCGCTGCGCTCGGCCGACGAAATCGACACGGTGCTGGCCTCCGGCCGCGCCCGCGCGGTGGTGCGCGTGGCGCCGGGCTTCGCGCGCGAGCTGCACCGCGGCGGCACCGCGCAGGTGCAGTTCGTGATCGACGGCACCTTCACCGCGCCGGCACGCACCCTGCGCGGCTATCTCGAAGCGGTGCATGCCGCTGCCGGCGCGCAGACCCGGGCCGGGGCGCTGGCGCGCATGGCGGGGCGGCCGGCCGAACGCACGCTGCCGCAGGTGCAGCCGCTGAAGCTGCAGGTGCGCTACCTCTACAACGAGGAGGTGCGCAGCATCTGGACCATCGCGCCCTCGCTGCTGATGCTGATCCTGCTGATGGTGCCGCCGCTGCTCTCGGCGGTGAGTGTGGTGCGCGAAAAGGAGACCGGCGCCATCTACAACCTGCGCTGCTCCACGCTCACGCGCGCCGAGTTCATGGCCGGCAAGCTGGCGCCGAATTTCGCGGCGTCGTGCCTCAACGTGCTGGTGCTGTGGGGCGTGGCGGTGCTGTACTTCGGCGTGCCGTTCAAGGGCAGCGCGGCGGTGCTGCTGGCCGGCAGCGCGCTGTACGTGCTGGGCACCACCGCGCTGGGCTTGCTGATCTCGCTGCTCGTGGCCACGCAGCAGGCGGCCATCATCATCGCCACCATCACCGCGTCCATCGTCGCGATCCAGTTTTCCGGCCTGTTCGCGCCGGTGGAGTCGATGCAGGGCGTGAACCAGTGGATCGCCCGTGCCATGCCGGCCAGCCACTACCGCGAGATCCTGATCGGCAGCTTCCTCAAGCGCAGCGGCTTCGGGGTGCTGTGGGCCGACTTCGCGGCGCTGGTGGCCTTTGCTGCCGTGGTGCTGGTGGCCTGCCATGCGCTGTACCGCAAGAGAACGGCGGCATGAGATGAGCAGTGTGGTGATCTGGCTCGAGCAGGTGCGCGTGCTGCTGCTCAAGGAGCTGCGGCAGCTGGTGAAGGACCGGGCCCTGTTCCTCTACACCCTGTTCATCTTCACGCTCGACATCGTGCTGGCCGCTGGCGCTTCGTCGATCGAGCTGCGCAACGCCACGCTGGCGCTGTCGTCGCCGGCCGCCTGCGCCGCCTGCCGCGACTTTGCCGGGCACTTCCGCCCGCCGCAGTTCGAGCTGCGCCATGGCGTGGCCGATGCCCGCGAGGGCCTGGACCTGCTCGCCCGCGGCGAAGCGCGCGCGCTGCTCGTGCTGCCCGACGACTTCGGGGAGGACCTGGCCCTGGGCCGCCAGGCCGAGGCGCAGTTGCTGGTGGACACGGCGCAGGCCAACCAGGGTTTCCTGGTCGCGAGCTATGCCGAGCGCATCGCGGCCGGTTTCGGCGAACCCTGGGCAGGGCGCCAACTGCAGCGCCAGGGCGTGGATGCGGCGCTGGTGCCGCGGGTGCAGGCCGACACCCGTTTCTGGCAGAACAACAGCCTCGACGAGGTGCGCTTCAACACCGTGTCGGAGTGGCTCACGATGCTCACCATCGCCGCCATCGTGCTGCCTGCCGCCGCGCTGGTGCGGGAGAAGGAGCGCGGCACCGTGGAACAGCTGCTGGTGGCGCCGCTCGCGCCGCTGCAGGTGGTGCTGGCCAAGGTGCTGGCGATGGTGCTGGTCATGCTCGCCGGCACGGCGGTGGCCGTGCTGGGCGTGATGCACCTGGGCTACGGCGTGCCGGTGCGCGGCAGCGTGCCGCTGTTCTTTGCCGTGGTGGCGCTGTACGCCGTGGCCTGCGCCGGCGTGGGGATCGTGGCCTCGGGCTTCGCCCGCAACTCGGGCCAGATGGGCCTGATCGTGGTCCTGGTGGTGGTGCCGATGATCATGCTGTCGGGCACCTGGAACATGGTGGAAAGCATGCCGCGCTGGCTGCAGTGGATCACCGAGCTGTCGCCGCTGCGGCATTTCGTGGTGCTGGCCTACGGCCTGCTGATCCGCGCTGCCGGCTGGGAGGTGCTGTGGCCGGCGCTGGCTAAGATGCTGGCGCTGGGCGGCGTGCTGTTCACGATCGGCGTGCTGAGGTTCCGGCAGCAGTTTCGTTGAGTCGCCCGCGTTGCAAGCCGAAGTGACACACCAGCCTCCCGCGCCCGCCTTGCGCCGCCACGTCGAGTGCTATTGGCGCTCGCTCGACAACGCGCAGGCGCAGCTGCTGGTCGTGCCCGACGGCTGCGTCGACGTGGTGCTGCAGGTGCACGCGGGCCGGTGGCAGGCGCAGGCCTACGGCAGCACCACGCGCGCCACGACACTGCCCATCCGGCCGGGCAGCCACTACCTGGGCATCCGCTTCCGTCCCGGCCGCAGCCGGCATTTCCTGCAGGCCTGCGCGGCTGAGCTCACCGACGCGCAGCACGATGCCCGGGCCCTGCTGCAGCTGCCGCTGGAGCCGCTGGCCGAGCGCATTGCGGGCCCCGCGGCCGAGCTGGCGGCGCAGCTCGACGCCGGCTTGGCGAGCCGGCTGCGCCAGGGGCCGACTGCGGCCGCGCATGCCGATTTCATGGTGCAGCGGATCGAGGCCGCGCAGGGCGTACTGAACCTGGCGCAGCTGTACCAGGCGCTGGACCGGCATCCGCGCTGGCTGCAGCGCGTGTTCGTGCAGACGGTCGGCATCACGCCCAAGCTGTATGCCCGCATCGTAAAGGCGCGCCGGGCACGGGCGCTGCTCGCCGCGGGGCCGGGCGCCGCGCTGGCCGACGTGGCGGCGGAAGCCGGCTATGCCGACCAAAGCCACATGACGCGCGACTTCGCACGACTGCTGGGCGTCTCGCCCGCGCGCTGCCTGGCCGCTTTCGTTCAAGACGCCGCGCCGCGCGGCGGCGAACACTGAGCCCTTCTTCTTTTTTCCGTTCGAAAGGAGTCGGGTCATGAGCCGTCCAAGGCTGTCGTTGGTGCTGGCTTGCGCCGCGCTGCTGCCGCTGCCCTGTGCCGCAGAGGCCGCTGGTGAGCGCCGCGCGGCGGCGCCGGCCCGCACCATCACCATGCAGGTCGAATCCGCCTATCCGGTCATCGTGACCGACAAGCTGCGTGCCTCGCGCGACTTCTACGTGCGCTGGCTGGGTTTTGACGTCGTGTTCGAGGCGAGCTGGTTCGTCTATCTCGCCGCCGGCAGCGCCGGCATCGCGTTCATGACGCCAGACCATCCATCGCAGCCGCCCGGGCCCGAGCAGTTCAACGGCAAGGGCATGTTCCTCACGCTGCAGGTGGCCGATGCCGCAGCCGCCTTCGGCCAGGCGCAGCAGGCCGGCGCGCCCATCGCCTATGCGCTGCGCGACGAGCCGTGGGGCCAGCGCCGCTTCGCGCTCGTCGACCCCAACGGCATGTGGGTCGATGTGGTGCAGCAGACCGAGCCGGCAGCGGGCTACTGGGAACGCTATGTGCCGCAGTGAAGGTGGGCGGAGAGCGCAGCCTGTAAGCCGATGTTGCATGCCCTTCCGCCTGCATCGCTTTGCGAACCGAAGCGGTGCCGGTTCTTTCGTACCGAGGCCCCGCGCCGCTGTGCGCGGGGATCCCCCAGCACTCAAGGAGCATGCAGATGAAGAAGATCCAACTCAGCGCAGCCCTGCTCAGCCTGATGTTTGCCGCCGGCGCGGCCGTGGCGCAGTCCACCGGCCCGGACAGCAGCGGCAGCACGGATACCGACACCGGCAGCAGCGCCGGCCCGCAGCCCGCGTCCAGCGACGCCGGCAGCGCGACCTCGACTTCGGGCACCAGCAGCGACGCCACCGGCAGCGACGAGGCCACGGGCAGCTCGGGCACGTCGAGCGCCATGGGCGGCGCGGGTGCGCGCCACTGGAACGCGTCGTCGCCGCTGATCCGCGGCAACGCGGCGGGCGGTCTGCCGGCGGGCGAGCTGAGTACGCCCTGGCAGGACACCGGCGGCGAGGCCGGCTCGGTGATGCAGTAAGCCGCACTGCCGCGGCGGTCAGCTCACGATGTAGGCCGCCGCGCCCGTGCTGAGCAGGCGCCCGTCGGCGCCTGTGAACTCCATGCGCGTCGAGGCCACGCGGCTGCCCAGCCGCAGCACCTCGGCACGCGCGACGAAGCGCTGCCCGATCGCCGGGCGCAGGTAGTCGATGCGCAGGTCGATCGTGCCCAGCTTGGAAAAGCGTTGCAGCCGCTGCTCGGGTGGCTCGTCGAGATGGCGCGCGCCGATCGCGGCCATGGCCGCCAGGCCGCCCATGGCGTCGAGCGTGGCGCTGATCACGCCGCCGTGCAGCCGCTGGTGGGCAAAGTGGCCGATCAGCTCGGGCTTCATCACGATGTGGCCGCTGACGCCGTCGGCTTCCAGTGCATCGATGCGCAGGCCGATCACCCGGTTGAAGACGATCTTCTCCTCGAAGATGAGTTTCAGTCGCTCGATGAATTCGGGTTCGAAGGCCATGGATCTTGCGTGCTGCCCGACCAGCGCGAACGCGCACCGGCCGGCGGAGGGGTCATGAACTCTGCGCCGCTGGAGCCGGGCGGCGGCTCGGGCAGCGGCCGTCCGGAGTCGCGCCATTCTGCCGCCGCGGGGAAGCCGAAGGCTTCTGCGTAGCGCTTGAACCACAGCCCCTCGGGCGAGTGGCGGGTGATGCCGTCGAACAGTGTGGCCAGGCGCTGCGTGTTCTCCAGGCCCATCGCCTCGACCGCCTGGTTGACCACCAGCTTCTGCATCATCAGCTGGTTCTTCGGCACCGCGGCGATGCGCCTGGCCCAGTGTCGGGCCGTGGCGTCCAACGCTTGCGCGGGCGGGGCTTCGAGCGCCAGCCCGTAGGCCACGGCCGTGCGCCCGTCGATCAGGTCGCCGGTGAAGAGCATGCGCTTGGCGAGCATGGGCCCCAGCCGGTACACCCACATCGCGGTGGTGGGACAGCCCCACACGCGCGCCGGCATGTAGCCGATCTGCGCGTCTTCGGCCATCAGCAGCAGGTCGCAGCACAGCGCGATGTCGCTGCCGCCGGCCGCGGCGTAGCCGTGCACCTTGCAGATCGTGGGCTTGTGCGACCGCCACAGGCTCATGAAGTCCTCGGTGTTGCGCTTCATGAAGGCATAGTCGCGCATCGGATCCCAGGGCAGCGGCTGGGTGTAGCGGTGCTGCTGGTCGCCCTCGGCATAGTGCTTGAGGTCGTAGCCGGCGCAGAAGGCCTTGCCCGCACCCTGCAGCAGGATCGCGTGCACGCGCTCGTCGGCATTGGCCGCTTCCACCGCGGCGCGTATCTCGCCGGGCATCGCGTCGTCGATCGCGTTCAGCCGCTCGGGCCGGTTGAGCGTGATGGTGGCGATGCGGTCCTCGACATCGAGCTTCAACGTGGTGTAGTTCATGCACCCACTCCCAGTTGGCGGGCGGCCAGCTCCTTCATGATCTCTTCGGTGCCGCCGCCGATCATCATGACCTTCACCTCGCGGTAGATGCGCTCGCTCTTGACGCCGCGCATGTAGCCCATGCCGCCCAGGATCTGCACCGCCTGGTCGGCGCAGAACTGCAGCGTCTGCGTGGCGTGGTTCTTCAGCAGGCACAGCTCGGCCACCCACTCGGCGCCCGTGCGGCCGTGGTCCAGCGCGTCGGCCAGCGCATGCAGCCAGTGGCGCGTGCTGGCCAGGCGCATGTGCATGTCCATCAGCTTGTGGCGGATCACCTGGTGCGCGACCAGCGGCGCGCCGAAGGTCTGGCGCTGGCGCGCCCAGTCCAGCGCCTCGTCGTGGCACACCTGGGCAAAGGCCAGCGCGCCGGCGGCCAGCATCAGCCGTTCGTCGTTGAAGTTGTGCATGATCGTGCGAAAGCCCTGGCCGGCCTCGCCGATCAGGTGGTCGGCCGGCACGCGGCAGCTGTCGAAGCGCAGGTGCGCGGTGTCGCTGCACCACCAGCCCATCTTCTGCAGCGGCGTGCGCTGCAGGCCCGGCGTGTCGCCGGGCACTGCGAGCAGCGAGATGCCGCCCGCGCCGGGGCCGCCGGTGCGCACCGCCACCGTCAGCCAGTCGGCGCGCAGGCCCGAGGTGATGAAGACCTTTTCGCCGTCGATGACCCAGTGGCCGTCTTCGAGCCGCGCGCTGGTGCGCAGGCGGGCCACGTCCGAGCCGCCCGAAGGCTCGGTGATGGCCAGCGCCGCAACCTGCCGGCCGGCCAGCACCGGCGGCACTATGCGCTGCTTCAGCGCCGCGCTGCCCTGGGCCACGATCGGCGGCAGGCCGATGTTGTGCGAGAACAGCCCCGCCATCAGTCCGCCGGAGCCGGCACGCGCGATCTCCTCGGTGGCCACGAGGCGGTAGCCGGTGTCGGCCGGCGTGCCGCCCAGCGCCTCGGGGTAGCCGATGCCCAGCAGGCCCAGCGCGGCGGCCTTGGCGTACAGCTCGCGCGGGAAGCTGCCGGCTTCGTCCCACGCGTGGATGTGCGGCGCGATCTCGCGCTCGACGAAGCTGCGCACGCTGGCGCGAAAGGCCTCGTGCTCGGCGCGCCAGTTCACCGCGCGCTCCTCACGGCCCTATCTCCACCAGCAGCTTGCGCGCGGCCACCTGCTCGCCCACGCGGGCGTGCACCTGCTGCACCGTGCCGGCCACCGGCGCGGTGAGCTGGTGCTCCATCTTCATGGCCTCCATCACCAGCAGCAGCGCGCCGGCCTGCACCGCATGGCCGGGCTGGGCCAGCACCTGGGTCACGCGCCCGTGCATGGGCGCGGCCACGGCGCCGGCGGCCTGCGCATGCTGGCGCGCGGCCGTGGCCAGGCGGCGGTCTTCGGTGTGCCACTGCGTGCCCTCGGCGTGCCACCAGCGCCGGGCGCCGTCGGCCGCGAACACGGCTTGCAGCGGCCGGCCGTCGACGCGCGCGCCTACCACGCTGCCTTCGTGCAGGGCCAGGCCTTCGAGGCGGTGCTGGGCCTCGCCGCAGTGCGCGAGCAGGGCCTCGGGCGTGCCGGTGAGCCGCCAGCTGGCGAGCGCGCCGTCGCAATCCATCGGCACGCTGCAATCGACGCGGCCGCCTGGTGTCCAGCCCGCCCACAGCGCCGGCAGCGCGCGCTCGGGCAGCAAGGCGAGCGCGGCGGCGCTGAGCGCCTGCAAGGCGGTGGCAGCCTCTTCGCGGCGCGTGGCGCCGTCGGCAAAGTGCTGCGCGATGAACTGGGTGGTGGCCTGCCCTGCCTGGAACGCCTGATGGCGCAGCACGCGGGCGAGGAAGCCGCGGTTGGTGGGCAGGCCCAGGCAGATCGTGCGGTCCAGGCCGTCGGCGAGTTGGCGCAGCGCCGCCTCGCGGCTGCCTGCGTGGGCGATCAGCTTGCCCAGCATGGAGTCGTAGAAGGGGCCGACCTGGAGCCCGTCGCGCAGCGCGTGGTCGCAGCGCAGGCCCGCCGGTGGCGACCAGCGCCGCACGCTGCCGCTGCACGGCAGGAAGTCCTGCGCCGGATCCTCGGCGCACAGCCGCACCTCGACGGCATGGCCGCCGCGCTCATAGCGTTCGAGCAGGTCCTGCTGCGTCCACGGCAGCGCCTCGCCCATGGCCACGCGCAGCTGCCACTCCACCAGGTCCAGCCCGGTCAGCGCCTCGGTGACCGGGTGCTCCACCTGCAGCCGCGTGTTCATCTCCATGAACCAGAAGCGGCCGTCTTCGTCGAGCAGGAACTCCACCGTGCCCGCGCCCACGTAGCCGATCTCGCGCGCCACGCGCACGGCGGCTTCGCCGACGCGGCGCCGCAGGCCGGCGTCTACCGCCGGCGAGGGCGCTTCTTCCACCAGCTTCTGGTGGCGGCGCTGCACCGAGCAGTCGCGCTCGCCCAGGTGCAACGCCGTGCCGTGGGCGTCGGCGAACACCTGCACCTCCACATGCCGCGGCGCGAGCAGCGCGCGCTCCAGCAGCAGCCGGCCATCGCCGAAGGCGGCCTGGGCCTCCGAGTGCGCGGCCTGCAGCGCGGCTTCCAGCGCCGCCGCCTCGTGCACCAGCCGCATGCCGCGGCCGCCGCCGCCCGCAGCGGCCTTCACCATCAGCGGAAAGCCCAGCTCGCGCGCTTCGCGCTGCAGCGTCGCGAGGTCCTGCGCGGGGCCGTCATAGCCCGGCAGCACCGGCACGCCGGCCGCCGCCATGTGCCGGCGTGCACGGGCCTTGTCGCCCATCGCGGCCATGGCCGCCGGCGGCGGCCCCACCCAGGCCAGGCCGGCGCCGAGCACCGCCTGCGCGAAACCCGCGTTCTCCGAGAGAAAGCCGTAGCCCGGATGCACCGCGTCGGCGCCGGCCGCGCGCGCGGCGTCGAGCAGCTTGCCCACGTGCAGGTAGGAATCGGCGGGACGTTCGCCGCCGATGGGCACCAGCGCATCGCAGGCCGCGGCATGGGGTGCATCGAGGTCGGCCTGCGACGCCACCGCCACCGTGCGCAGGCCCATGCGCCGCGCCGTGCGCGCCACGCGGCACACGATCTCGCCGCGGTTGGCGATCAGCAGCGTCCTCACTTGCGCACCGGCAGCGTGTGCATGTACTTGCAGATGATGCCCAGCATCACTTCGTCCGCGCCGCCCCCGATGCTGGCCAGGCGGCCGTCGCGGTACATGCGCGAGACGATGTTGTCCCAGGTGTAGCCCATGCCGCCCCAGAACTGCAGGCAGGCGTCGGGCACCGTGCGCAGCAGCCGCCCGGCCTTGAGCTTGGCCATCGAGGCCCACTCGGTCACGTCCTTGCCGGCGATGTACTGCTCGGTGGCCAGGTAGGTGAGGGCGCGCAGGCTCTCCACCTCGGTCTTCAGCTCCGCGAGCCTGAAATGCACGGCCTGGTTGTCGAGGATGCTCTGGCCGAAGGCCTGGCGGTCGCGGCAGTAGTCGGCGGTGAGCTGCAGGCAGTTGCTCAGGCTCTGGATCGCATTGGCGGCGCACCACAGGCGCTCTTCCTGGAACTGCAGCATCTGCTGCATGAAGCCGGTGCCCTCCTGCCCGATGGCGTAACGCTGCGGCACGCGCACGTCGTCGAAGTGGATCAGCCCGGTGTCGCTGGACATCATGCCGATCTTGCGGATCTTCTTCGCCTTGGTGATGCCGGGCGTGTCCATCGGCACGATGATCTGCGTCTTGTTCTTGTGCGCGGGGCCGTCGCCGGTGTTGGCCAGCAAGCACATCCAGTCGGCCTGCAGGCTGTTGGTGATCCACATCTTGGCGCCGTTGATGATGTAGTCGCCGCCGTCCTTGCGCGCGCTGGTCTTGATGCCGGCCACGTCGGAGCCGGCGCCCGGCTCCGAGACCCCCACGCAGGCCACCATGTCGCCGGCGATGGCGGGCGCGAGGAACTCGCGCTTGAGCGCATCGGAGCCGAAGCGCGCCAGCGCCGGCGTGGCCATGTCGGTCTGCACGCCGATGGCCATGGGCACGCCGCCGCAGTTCACGTGGCCCAGCGTCTCGGCCATGACCACCGAGTACGAATAGTCCAGCCCCAGGCCGCCGTACTCCACCGGCTTGGTCAAGCCCAGCAGGCCCAGGTCGCCCAGCTTCTTGAACACCTCGTGCGCGGGGAAGATCTCCGCGGCCTCCCACTCGTCGACATGCGGATTGATCTCGTGGTCGATGAAGCGCTTGAGCGTGCGCTGCAGTTCCTCGTGCTCGTGGGTGAAGTTCATCGCGTGTCTCCTGTCAGGGGCGCGCCACGCCGAACTGCATCGGGTGCACGGTGCGGCGCGCGGCTTCTTCGCAAACGGTCAGGGCGAGCGCGAGCACCCGGCGCGTGTCGCGCGGGTCGATCACGCCGTCGTCGAGCAGCAGGCCCGAGGTGTAGAACGCATGCATCTGGCGCTCGAAGGTCTGCGTGATCTTGTCTTTCAGCGCGGCAAGCTTCGCCTCGTCCACCGGCTCGCCCTTGCGCGCAGCGCCTTCGCGCATCACGATCTCCATCGTGCCGGCGGCCTGCGCCGGGCCCATCACCGCGGTGCGCGCGTTGGGCCAGCTGAACACGAAGCGAGGCCCGAAGCCGCGGCCGCACATGCCGTAGTTGCCGGCGCCGAACGAGGCGCCGCAGTGCACGGTGATCTGCGGCACCGTGGCGTTGGCCAGGGCCTGGATCTGCTTGGAGCCGTGCTTGATCATGCCGGCGCGCTCGGCTTCGGTGCCCACGATGAAGCCGGTGGTGTTCTGCAGGTACACCAGCGGCGTGCCGCTCTGGCTGCAGGCCTGGATGAAGTGGGTGATCTTGGTGCTGCCGGCCGGGTCGAGCGGTCCGTTGTTGGTGATCAGGCCCACGCGATGGCCCGCGATGGCGGCATGGCCGCACACGCTGGCCGGGCCATGGTCGGCCTTGAACTCCAGGAAGTCCGAAGCATCGACGATGCGCGCGATCACCTCGCGCATGTCCACCGGGCGCTTCAGGTCGGCGCTGAACAGGCCGAGCAGCTCGTCTTCGGCATGGGCAGGCGCGGGGCCGTCGGGCCAGGCCGCGGGCGACCGGCCCAGCGCCGCGACCAGCTCGCGCGCGATGCGCAGCGCATCGGCATCGTCGGCGGCCACGTACTCGGCCAAGCCCGACACGCTGGCGTGCATCTCGGCGCCGCCCAGCGCCTCGTCGGTGGCCACTTCGCCGGTGGCGGCCTTCAGCAGCGGCGGGCCGGCGAGGTAGGCGCGCGCGTTGCCGCGCACCATGACCACGTAGTCGGCCAGTCCGGTCATGTAGGCGCCGCCTGCGGTGGAAGGGCCGTGCACCACCGCGATCACCGGCAGGCCCGCCGCCGACAGGCGCGCCAGGTTGCAGAACGCGTTGCCGCCCTTGATGAACTGCTCCACCCGGTACTGCAGCAGGTTGGCGCCCGCCGACTCCACCAGGTGCACGAAGGGCAGCTTGTTCTGCAGCGCGATCTCCTGCGCGCGCAGGAACTTTTCCAGCCCCTGCGGCTGCATGGCACCGGCATCGATGCCGGCGTCGTCGGCCACCAGCATCACGCGCGTGCCGGCGATGCTGCCGATGCCGCCGATGAAGCCGCCGCCCGGCACCGAGCGCTCGGGGTCGGTGTGGTCCTGCAGCCAGCCGGCCAGCGTGGACAGTTCGAGGAAGGGCACGCCGGGGTCGAGCAGGCGGCTCACACGTTCGCGCGGCAGCAGCTTGCCGCGTTTGTCGAACGCGGGCTGCGAGCGCGCGCTGGCCTCGCGCGTGCGGGCTTCCAGGCTGCGCAGCTGGCCGATCAGCGCGAGCATTTGCGCGCGGTTGTCCGCATAGGCGGCGCTGCCCGTGTCGAGGCGCGAGGCGAGCTGCGGCATCAGAGATCCTTCATCACCCGCGGCTCGGCCGCGAGATGAAAGCCGTTGAAAGCATGGGTGCTGCCGCCACGCCCCACCTCGGGCCACACGCGCTTGGCATTGGGCGCGGCACCGTCCACCCGCAGGCAGGCGCCGGAGACGAAGGCCGCGGCCGGCGACAGCAGGAACGTGATGGCCGCGGCCACCTCGCTCTCGGTGCCCAGGCGGCGCAACGGCACCAGCTTGGGCATGCTGCGGATCAACGGCGCCATCGCCGGCGGGTACTGGTCCATGCCGCTGGAGGCGATCCAGCCCGGCGCCACCGCGTTCACCCGCACGGGCGCCCATTCGAGCGCCGCGGTCTCGGTGAAGTTGAGCATGCCCGCACGCGCCGCGCCCGAGTGGCCCATGCCCGGCATGCCAGCCCACATGTCGGCAATGATGTTGACCATCGAGCCGCCATGCTCGGCCATCCACTGGTTGAAGCACTCGCGCGCCATCAGGAAGCCGCCGCTGAGGTTGTTGCGCACCACCGCGTCCCAGCCCTTGGCGCTGATGTGCGCCAGCGGAGAAGGGAACTGCCCGCCCGCGTTGTTCACCAGGCCGTCGATGCGGCCGTGCCGCGCGAGCACTTCGCGCACGGTGGCCTCGACACGGTCTTCCTCGCGGATGTCGCACGCATGGATCGAGCAGCGTGCGCCCTGCGTGCCCAGCTCGGCCTGCACCGACTCGAGCTTGGAGACGTTGCGCCCGACCAGCGCCACCGTGGCGCCCAGCGCCGAAAGCTCGTGCGCGGTGCAGCGTCCGATGCCCGAGCCGCCGCCGGTGACCAGCACCACCTGGCCGTCGAACAGGCCATCGCGAAACACCGAACGATAGTGGTCTGCCATCTCTAATTCCGGTTCAACCAAGCACTTGCTTGGTGAGTGTGCGCGCCACCATAATCGCTTGTCAATCGACGGCTGGTTCAGTCAATCAAGAAAGGGTTGGAGGCACACGATGGCTTCGGCGCTCATCTTCGATGCCGTGCGCACCCCGCGCGGCAAGGGCAAGAAGGACGGCAGCCTTCACGAGGTGAAGCCGGTCGATCTCCTGGCGGGTCTGCTGCAGTCGTTTCAGCGCCGCCTGGGGTTCGACCCGGCCGCGGTTGACGACGCCGTGATGGGCTGCGTCACCCCCGTGGGCGAACAGGGCGCGGTGATTGCCAAGACCGCGCTGCTCAAGGCCGGCTGGCCGCACACCACGGCCGGCGTGCAGATCAACCGCTTCTGCGCCTCGGGCCTCGAAGCGGTGAACCTGGCCGCGCAAAAGGTGGCCAGCGGCTGGGAAGACCTGGTGATCGCCGGCGGCGTGGAAAGCATGTCGCGCGTGCCGATGGGCTCGGACGGCGGTGCCTGGGCGCAAGACCCCGAGACGAATGCGGCAACGGGCTTCGTGCCGCAAGGCATTGGCGCCGACCTGATCGCCACGCTGGGTGGCTTCACGCGCGAAACCGTCGATGCCTATGCGCTGGAGTCGCAGCGTCGTGCGGCTGCCGCGCAGGCCGACGGCCGTTTCGACCGCTCGGTGCTGCCGGTGCACGACGCGATGGGCCTGCCGATCCTGGCGCGTGACGAGTTCATCAAGCCCAAGACCACCATGGAGGGCCTGGCCGCGCTCAAGCCCTCGTTCCTGGAGCTGGGGGCCATGGGCTTCGACGCGGTGGCGCTGCAGCGCTATCCGCAGGTCGAGCGCATCGAGCACGTGCACACGGCCGGCAACTCCTCGGGCATCGTCGACGGCGCGGCGGCCGTGCTGATCGGCAACGAGGCGATGGCCCAGCGGCTGAAGCTCGCGCCGCGCGCGCGCATCGTCGCCACCGCGCTGTCCGGCGCCGACCCCACCATCATGCTCACCGGCCCGATGCCGGCCACGCGCAAGGCGCTGGCCAAGGCGGGCTTGGCGATCGGCGACATCGACCTGTTCGAGGTGAACGAGGCTTTCGCCGCGGTGCCGCTGCGCTTCATGCACGAAATGGGCGTGCCGCACGACAAGGTCAATGTCAACGGCGGCGCGATCGCGCTGGGCCATCCGCTGGGCGCCACCGGCGCCATGCTGCTGGGCACGCTGCTCGACGAGCTGGAGCGCCGCAAGCTCAGGCGCGGCCTCGTCACGCTGTGCGTGGGCGGCGGCATGGGCATCGCCACCATCATCGAAAGGCTGTGAGCATGCAGACCATTCGCTACGACCTCGCCGCCGACGGCATCGCCACGCTCACCTTCGACGAGCCCGGCTCGCCGGTCAACACGATGACGCCGCAGTGGCAGGCCGACATGGCCGACGCCGCGGCGCAGCTGCAACGCGACAGGGACCGGATCCGCGGCGTGCTGCTGGCCTCGGCCAAGAGCACCTTCTTCGCCGGCGCCGACCTCAAGGGCGTGATGAAGCTCAAGCCCGCGGACGCGGCCGAGTGCTTCGAGCGCGCCGAGGCCTTGAAGCGCAGCTTCCGCGCCATCGAAACGCTGGGCCGGCCGGTGGTGGCGCTGCTCAACGGCGCCGCGCTCGGCGGCGGCTGGGAGGTGGCGCTGATCGCGCATGCGCGCTTCGCGCTGGCCGACCCGAAGATCCGCTTCGGCACGCCGGAGGTGACGCTGGGCCTGATCCCGGGCGCCACCGGCATCACCAAGACCGTGCGGCTGCTGGGCCTGGTGGGCGCGCAGCCCTACCTGGTGGAAGGCCAGCTGTTCGGGCCGCACAAGGCCGTGGAGCTGGGGCTGGTACAAGGCCTGGCCGAGTCGCCCGAGCAGCTCAAGGCCATGGCGCTGGAGTGGATCGCGCAGCATCCCGAGGCGGTGCAGCCCTGGGACCGCAAGGACCACAAGATCCCGGGCGGCACGCCGGCCAACCCCAAGATCGCCGGCATGCTGGCCGTGGCGCCGGCGGTGCTGCACGCCAAGACGCGCGGCCTCCACCCGGCGCCGCAGGCCGCGATGGAAGCCATGGTCGAAGGCGCACTGGTGGACTACGACACCGCCACCCGCATCGAAAGCCGCAAGCTCGCCCGGCTGATGGTGGGCCAGAACGCCAAGAACATGATCCAGGCGTTCTTCTTCGACCTGAACGCGATCAGGAGCGGCCTCGCCCGTCCCAAGGACGTGCCGCGCTGGAAGCCCGGGAAGGTGGGCATCCTCGGCGCCGGCATGATGGGCGCGGGCATCGCCTGGGCCAACGCCTCGCGCGGCATCCCGTGCGTGCTGAAGGACGTGACGGTGGACCGTGCCGAGGGCGGGCGCGAATACTCGCGCAAGCTCGCCGCCGCCGGCGTCGCCAAGGGCCGCATGACCGAGGCCGAGCAGAACGCGCTGCTGGATCGCATCGTCGCCACGGCCGCGGTGGCCGACCTCGAAGGCTGTGATCTCATCATCGAGGCCGTGTTCGAGCAGCGCGCGCTCAAGGCCCAGGTGACGCGCGAGGCCGAGCCGCGGCTGGCGCCCGGCGGGCTGTTCGCCTCCAACACTTCCACCTTGCCGATCACCGGCCTGGCCGAAGCCAGCGCCAAGCCCGAGCGCTTTGTCGGCCTGCACTTCTTCTCGCCAGTGGACAAGATGCAGCTGGTGGAGATCATCCGCGGCCGGCTCACCGGCGACGAGGCCGTGGCCCAGGCCTGCGACTACGTGCAGGCGCTGGGCAAGACGCCGATCGTGGTGAACGATTCACGCGGCTTCTTCACCAGCCGCGTGTTCGCCAGCTTCGTGATGGAAGGCGCTGCCATGCTGGCCGAGGGCATCGCCGCGCCGCTGGTCGAGCATGCCGCGCTGGCCGCCGGCATGCCGGTGGGGCCGCTGGCGGTGCTGGACGAGACCTCGCTGTCGCTGGCGGTGCACGTGATGGACCAGACGCGCGCCGACTTCGAGCGCGAAGGCCGGCGCTACGAGCCCGACGCAGGCGAACGCTTGGTGGAGCAGATGGTCAAGGAGTTCAAGCGCGCCGGGCGCGCGGCCGGCGGTGGCTTCTACGATTACCCGGCCGGTGGCCCCAAGCAGCTGTGGCCGCAACTGGAGGTCTTGTTCGAAAAGCCGGGTGTGCAGGCCGACGTGCAGGAGCTGCGCGACCGCTTCCTTTACCGCCAGGCCATCGAGACGGCACGCTGCCTGCAGGAGGGCGTGCTCACCAGCACGGCGGAGGCCAACATCGGCTCCATCCTCGGCATCGGCTTCCCCGCCTGGACCGGCGGCGCGATGCAGTTCATCCAATCGGAAGGCGAGCGCTTCTTCCCGCGAGCGGCCGAGCTGGCTGCCAAACATGGCGACCGTTTCGCCGTCCCGCCCACACTGCGCGAAGCGATAGCGAGCGCCAGCAAGCGCTGAAAGCACTGAAAGCGCGGAAGCCCGCACAAGGCGGGCTTCCTTCCCAGTGACCACCGCGGATCCGGGTGAAGCCGGGCCGCTGGTGTTGCCCCCAGGCCCCCTTGAGGGCCCGCCGTCAGGCCGTAGGGGGTGGGCCCTTCACTTCGTGGAGAGCACCCACTGCGCCAGCTGCTTGGCTTCGGCGGCGCTGACCTGCGGGTTGGCCGGCATGGGCACCGGGCCCCAGACGCCGGAGCCGCCCTTGACGATCTTGTCGGCCAGCTTGTCGGCCGCGTCCTTCTGGCCGGCGTACTTGGCGGCGACGTCCTTGTAGGAGGGACCCACCAGCTTCTTGTCCACCGCATGGCAGGCCATGCAGTTCTTCTTTTGCGCCAAGTCGGCGTTGGCGAAGGCAGGCGCCGCCACCAGGGCGGAACCCGCAAGGGTGATCAGGGCAAGCAAAGACTTCATGGAATCCTTCCGGTGTTGACGGGAGTGGGTGGTTTACAGTGCCGACAACGAATTTTACGGGTCACGGGTTGACCCGGCTTGAAAGACCCGCCATGTGGTTCGTGCTGCTCGGCTTGCTTTTGACGCTGCTCAAAGCCCTGGACATCGCCCTGGCCGAAACGTCGTGGCTATGGGTGCTGTCGCCTTTTGCGCTGGCCGCCGCCTGGTGGGCGTGGGCGGACATGAGCGGCTACACCAAGCGCAAGGCGATGGAAAAAATGTCGGCCCGGCAGGCCGAACGCCGCCGCCAGCATCTCGAACACCTGGGCATGGACGCGCGCGGCCGCCGGCACGGCACGCGCAAGTGATGCGCCGGCGCTGACCACCCGCCTGCGCGACACCGCCGCACACCGTGCCCGTCATCGCCGTCATCAACCGCAAGGGCGGCAGCGGAAAGAGCACCATCGCCACCCACGTGGCGGCCCGCCTGGCGCGGCAGGGCCATGCGGTGATGCTGGGCGACGTGGACCGCCAGCAGTCTTCGCGCGCCTGGCTGCGCCGGCGCAGCAAGCTCGACCCCGCGGTTGCGCCGCCGGTCAACGGCTGGATGGTCGACCAGGCCTCGGTGGCCCGGCCGCCGGCCGGCGTGAGCCACCTGGTGCTCGACACGCCGGGCGGGCTCACCGGGTTCGAGCTGGCACGCCTGGTGATGTGGTGCGACGTGATCCTGGTCCCGGTGTGCGACTCGGCCTTCGACCGTGAATCGGCCGCCGCCTGCCACGCCGAGCTGGGCAGCCTGCCGCGCATTGCCAGCGGCCGTTGTCGCATCGGCGTGGTGGGCATGCGCATCGACCGCCGCACCCGGGGCCATGAGGTGCTGCAGCTCTGGTGCGCCGAGCGCGGCATGCATTTCCTGAGCTCGCTGCGCAACACCCAGCTCTATGTGCAGTGCGCCGAGCGCGGCATGAGCCTGTTCGACCTGCCCGCGGCCAAGACCGGGCCTGACATGCAGGAATGGGCCCCCGTGCTCGCGTGGCTGGACGCGCGGTGCGCCGAGGTGGCGGCCAGGGCGCCTGTAGATGCGGCTGCCACGCCGCGACCGCGTGTGCCGGCGCCGGGCGAGCCCCGCGCAGCCCCCTCGCTCGAAGCACAGCCGACGCTGGATTCCCGTTTCGGGGAGGCGGCCGCGGCCGGCGCGCAGCGCCCCGGTGTGTGGACCAGGCTGCGCCGGTTGCTGCGCGCCTGACGGGCGCTGGCGCTCAGAGCTGCCCGGCCAGCGCGTCCAGCATCGCCAGCGGCATGGCGCCGCGGCGCAGTGTCTCGCGGTGGAAGCGCTTGAGGTCGAAGCCGGCGCCCAGGCGCTGCTGCGCCGCGGCGCGCAGCGCCTGCCAGCGCAGGTGACCGATCTTGTAGGACAGCGCCTGCGCCGGCATCACGCAATAGCGGTCCACCTCGGCGGTGGCGCGGCTGGCGGTCTCGCCGACCGATTGCACCAGGTAGTCGATCGCCTGCTGGCGCGTCCAGCGCCTGGCGTGCAGGCCGGTGTCCACCACCAGGCGCGCGGCGCGGAACAGCATCGACTGCAGGTAGCCGATGCGGCCCATCGGGTTGGACTCGTACAAGCCCATTTCATCGGCCAGCTGTTCCGCATAGAGCGCCCAGCCTTCGCCGTAGGCCGCGAACCACAACACGCGCCGCATCATCGAGATGCCTTCGGTTTCCAGCGCCAGCGCGATCTGCAGGTGATGGCCGGGCACGCCCTCGTGGTAGGCGAAAGACGGCGCGTACCAGCGCTTCCAGTCACGCGTGTCGCGCAGGTTGGCATAAAAGGCGCCGGGGCGGCTGCCGTCGGCGGGGCCGGCGGTGTAGTAGCCGCGCGGGGCGCCGGCCTCGATCTCCGGCGGCACGCGGCGCACCTCCAGCGCTGCCCTGGGCAGTGGGTCGAACACGGCGGGCAGCCGCGCCTGCACGTCTGCCACCAGGGTGCGCAACTCGGCCAGCAGCTGCGCCCTGCCCTCGTCGTTGTTGGGGTACACGTAGCGTTCGTCCTGCGCCAGCGCGGCCAGGCGTTGTGCGACCGTGCCGTCGCCGAAGCCCTGCGCTTGCAGCAGCGTGTCGATGCGGGCCGTGAGCTGCGCCACCTGCTCCAGCCCGACGCGGTGGATCTCATCGGCGCTCATGCGCGTGGTGGTCTGCGCCGCGATCGCATTCTGGTAGTAGGCCTCGCCGTCTTTCAGCTTGCACACGCCGGCGTCTTCGGTGGCCTGGCCGCGCAAGCGATGCAGCAGCTCCAGCAGCGCCTGCACGGCGGGCTGCAGCCCTTGCCGCACCAGCTGCACGGCCGGTGCTGCCCAGTCGCCCGCGATGCCGCGGTCGCGCGTACGCTGCAGCAGCGAAGCGACCACGGGCGATTGTTCCGCCGCCGGTTCGAGCAGGGCCGCCAGCTGTCGCATCGTGGTGTCGAGCACGAACGCCGGCGGCAACACGCCGGCGGCGGCATCGACCTGCAGGCGCTCGGCCTCGTCGCGCAGCGCCGGCCCAAAGGCCTCGAGCCGCGCCAGCCACCCGTGCACGTCCTCGGCCGTGTCGACCGGATGCTTGGTGCTCAGAAAGTCGGGCAAGGACTGGTAGGCACCGGTGAGCTGGCTCACCACGTAGGGCTGGAAGTCGTGCGGAGTGCCATGGGGATGCAGGCGCGCGCCTTCGAGCATCACCTCGGTGTGGAACAGCACCGCATCGCGGTCGAGGCGGGCCAGCTCGTCCAGTGCGTCCGGGTCCACCGCGCGCAGCGATGCCGCGAAATCGCGCTGGCGCTGCAGCCACGCTTGCAGCGCCGGGGCAGAGTAGGCGTCGAGGCGGTGGCGCCGCCTGGCATGAGATCCGGTGTCCAGGCCGAGCCGGGTGGCGTGTTCGGGAAAGGTGTCGAGCAGGTCCTGCAGCATCGTGTCGAGCACGCTGCGCAGGGTGGGGGCGGATGATTCAGCAGACATCCGCCCGATGTACCAGCCTCACTCGAACTTGTCGAGCACCGCGCCCGAGCTGGCGCTCGACGCGTTCTTCGCGAACTTGGCCAGCACGCCGCGGGTGTAGCGCGGCGCGGGCTGCCGCCAGGCCGCGCGCCGGCGGGCCAGCTCGTCGTCGGGCACGTTCAGCTGCAGCAACAGCTGGTGCGCGTCGATGGTGATCGAGTCGCCTTCGTGCACCAGCGCGATGGTGCCGCCTTCGTAGGCCTCCGGGGCCACGTGGCCCACCACCATACCCCAGGTGCCGCCGGAGAAGCGGCCGTCGGTGATCAGGCCCACCGACTCGCCCAGGCCCTGGCCGATCAGCGCGCCGGTGGGCGCGAGCATCTCGGGCATGCCCGGGCCGCCCTTGGGCCCGAGGTAGCGCAGCACCATCACGTCGCCGGCCCTGATCTGCCCGGCCATGATGGCCGCCAGCGCCGACTGCTCGTCGTCGAACACGCGCGCCGGGCCGGTGATCACCGGGTTCTTCAGGCCGGTGATCTTGGCCACGCAGCCTTCGGGCGAGAGGTTGCCGCGCAGGATGGCGAGGTGGCCTTCGGCGTAGATGGGTTGCGCGACGGGGCGGATCACGTCCTGGTCGGCGCGCAGCGGCGGCACGTCGGCCAGATTCTCGGCCACGGTCTTGCCGGTGATGGTGAGGCAGTCGCCGTGCAGCAGGCCGGCACCGAGCAGCTCTTTCATCACGGCCGGGATGCCGCCGGCGCGGTGCAGGTCGATCGCCAGGTACCTGCCGCTGGGCTTCAGGTCGCACAGCACCGGCGTGCGGCGGCGCACGCGCTCGAAGTCGTCGATGGTCCAGTCCACGCCGGCCGCATGCGCGATGGCCAGGTAGTGCAGCACCGCGTTGGTGGAGCCGCCGGTGGCCATGATCACGGCCACCGCGTTCTCGATCGCCTTCTTGGTGACGATGTCGCGCGGCTTCAGGTCGCGCTTGACCGCCTCGACCAGCACCGCGGCGGCCTTCCTGACGTTGTCGACCACCTCGTCCTCCACGTTGGCCATGGTGGACGAGTAGGGCAGGCTCATGCCCAGCGCCTCGAACGACGAGCTCATCGTGTTGGCGGTGTACATGCCGCCGCAGGAGCCGCTGCCGGGGATGGCGCGCTTCTCGATCTGGCAGAAGTCTTCCTCACTCATCTTGCCGGCCGAGAACTGGCCCACGGCCTCGAACACGCTGACGATGTTGAGGTCCTGGCCCTTGTAGTGGCCGGGCAGGATGGTGCCGCCGTAGATGTACAGCGCCGGCACGTTGGCGCGCAGCATGCCCATCATGCCGCCGGGCATGTTCTTGTCGCAGCCGCCGATGACGATCACGCCGTCCATCCACTGCCCGCCCACGCAGGTTTCCACGCAGTCGGAGATGACTTCGCGCGAGACCAGCGAGTACTTCATGCCCTCGGTGCCCATGGCCATGCCGTCGCTGATGGTGGGCGTGCCGAAGATCTGGGGGTTGGCGCCGGCGGCCCTGAGTCCTTCGACCGCCGCGTCGGCCAGCCGCTGCAGCCCGGAGTTGCAGGGCGTGATGGTGGAGTGGCCGTTGGCCACGCCGATCATCGGCTTGGAGAAGTCTTCCTCCTTGTAACCCATGCCGTAGTACATGGAGCGGTTGGGCGCGCGGGCCACGCCCTCGGTGATGTTCTTCGAGCGGCGGTTGAAGCTCATCGGGTTCTCCTGCTGGTGACGGGCGAGTATCGCGAGCGGCAACATCGCGGTCCAATATATTTTTTGAAGCAATTTGATATTCTGTGCGTATCAATGAACGTCGAACTCCGCCCTTTGCGCCAGTTCGTCGCGGTGGCCGAGGAGTTGCACTTCGGCCGTGCGGCGCAGCGCCTGCACATGACCCAGCCGCCGCTGACCCAGGCCATCCAGTCGCTGGAGGCGGCCCTGGGCGTGCGCCTGTTCGAGCGCACCCGCCGCTCGGTGGCGCTCACGCCGGCCGGCGACGCGCTGCTGCTGCACGCGCGCCGGCTGCTCGCCGCGGCCGAGGACCTGCCGCGCCTGGTGCGCGCGGCCGCCGAGGGCTTCAGCGGCCAGCTGCGGCTGGCCTTCGTCTCCAGCGTCGCCTATGGGCCGCTGCCCGGCTGGCTGCGGGGCTTCCGCGAGGCGCATCCCGAGGTGCAGCTGCAGCTGCGCGAAGCCACGCTCGACGTGCAGCTGGAGGCTTTCGAGGGCGACGAGATCGATGCAGGCTTCGTGTTGCATGCGCCGGGTGCCGCGCCGGCCGGCTTTGCCGCGTGGACCGCGTTGCAGGAGCCGCTGGTGCTCGCGCTGCCCGAGGGGCATGCCTTGGCCGCGTCGGCGCGGCCGCGGCTGCGCGAGGTGCTGGCCGAGGCCCTGGTGATCTTTCCGCGCGCGATCTCGCCTTCGCTGTTCGACGCCGTGCTCGCGTTTTACAGAAGCCACGGCGTGGCGCCGCGCATCGCGCAAGAGGCGATCCAGATGCAGACCATCGTCAACCTGGTCTCGGTGGGCATGGGCGTGGCCTGGGTGCCGTTGTCGGTGACGCAGTTGCAGCGACCCGGCGTCGTGTACCGGCAGGTGCCGGCCGCGGCGCTGGGCAGCCAGACCAGCCTGATCTGGCGCGAACCGGCGCCCCCGGTCGTGCAACGGTTTGTCGCGCACGTGCAAGAACAACGCGGCGCCCGGCGGCGGACAGGCGACAATCGCGCGCCATCCACGAGCAGAAGCTGACGATACCGATGCTGGTGCACCCGCAATTCGACCCGGTGGCGCTGTCGCTGGGGCCGCTGAAGATCCATTGGTACGGCCTGACCTACCTGGTGGCGTTCGGCCTGTTCTACTGGCTGGCCGGCGTGCGCGCGCGCAAGCCGTGGTTTGCCCAACGCGGGTGGGCGCGTCGGGATGTGGAAGACATCCTGTTCTGGGGCGTGATGGGCGTGGTGCTGGGCGGCCGTCTCGGGTACGTGCTGTTCTACAAACCCGCGTACTACGCCAGCCACCCGCTGGAGATCTTTGCGCTGTGGGAAGGCGGCATGTCGTTCCACGGCGGCCTGCTCGGCGTGCTGGTCGCGATGCTGTTGTACGCGCGCTTGCGGCAGCGGCATTTCTTCGAGGTCACCGACCTCATCGCGCCCTGCGTGCCCACTGGGCTGGCCTCGGGGCGCGTCGGCAACTTCATCAACGGCGAGCTGTGGGGGCGCGCGGCCGATCCCTCGCTGCCCTGGGCGATGGTGTTCCCCCAGGCACGCGATGGCGGCATCCCGCGCCATCCGTCGCAGCTGTACCAATTCGCGCTCGAAGGCCTGCTGCTGTTTGCCATCCTCTGGTGGTTCGGCCGCAAGGAGCGCCCGCTGGGCCAGGTGTCGGCGGCGTTCCTGGTGGGCTATGGCGCGTTCCGCTTCCTGGCCGAATACTTTCGCGAGCCCGACAGCTTTCTCGGCCTGCGCGCGCTCAACCTCAGCCAGGGCCAGTGGCTGTCGGTGCCCATGGTGCTGATGGGCCTGCTGCTCTGGTGGTGGAGCGCGCGCCGCCGAGCCTGAGGATTGAACCCATGCGACAGATCTTCCTCGACACCGAAACCACCGGCCTCTCGCCCGAATCGGGTGACCGCATCATCGAGATCGGCTGCGTCGAAATGGTCCACCGGCGCTTGACCGGCCAGAACAAGCACTTCTACGTCAACCCCGAGCGCAAGAACAGCGAAGACGCCGTCAAGATCCACGGCCTGACCGACGAGTTCCTGGCCGACAAGCCGGTGTTCGCGGCCATTGCCGATGAGCTGCTGGAGTACCTGGCCGGTGCCGAGATCGTCATCCACAACGCGGCCTTCGACGTGGGCTTCCTCAACGAAGAGCTGCGCCGTCTCGGCAAGCCGCCGTTTCACCGGCATGTGGGCAAGATCACCGACAGCCTGCTGATGGCGCGCGAGATGTTCCCCGGCAAGTCGAACTCGCTCGATGCGCTGTGCCGCCGCCTGGAAGTGGACAACTCCAACCGCACGCTGCACGGCGCACTGCTTGACGCCGGCCTGCTCGCCGAGGTGTACATCAACATGACCCGCGGGCAGGACTCGCTGGTCATCGAGGCGGAGGAAGCTGCAGGCACCACGGTCGCCGTGGCCGCGGTGGACCTTGCTTCCTTCACGCTGCCCGTGTTGCTGGCCACCGACAGCGAGGCCAGCGCGCACGAGGCCCTGCTGGCCGATCTGGACAAGGCCAGCGGCGGCAAAACCGTGTGGCGGCAGATCGCCGCGCAAGTTGTGGCACAATAGCGGGCTTCCCGAGACACTCGGGCGGTTAGCTCAGCGGTAGAGCACTGCCTTCACACGGCAGGGGTCGCAGGTTCGAACCCTGCACCGCCCACCAAATGAATCAAGCACTTAGCGGCGTCGCTAGGTGCTTTTTTCTTTGCGGTACGGAAAAGCTACGGAAACGGCCGATCTTCCAGGGCTGCTGCTGGCCCCCAACCTGGCCGGAAACCAGCCGGGCTAGCACGGTGCATGCGCCTTCGGCCTGGCATGCGGCTGGGTTGTCCACTGCGTCTTGCCGGCATAGCATGCGCAAAAGCGCAACTCGGAGAGCAGATGAGCAACGGAGGGCGACTCTTTGGACCTTTGCCGCCGCCCTCGGAGGCGGAGCGCCGGCGAGACGCGCTGGTCACTAAATACCGGAGCCAGTTCGGGGTCACGCCGTGCCCGTGGAGTAGGCAGGACAGCGAGGACTTTGAACGTCAGGTGCGGGCAGCGCTTGGGGCCGGGGCTCCTGACCCGTCGCTCTTGACCGTCGAAGCGCTTGCAGAGGCGCGCCGGCAGGGGTTCATCGTCGATTGAAGGGTAGCCGTGAGACTCACAATCGCAGCCATCGCGTTGTCGCTGGCCGGCTGCGCCGCCAAGGTCGTCAGCTCCACACCGACAAACGTCATCGTCGATCACCCGGGTAACCGGCCGGGCTTCTCGAAGGCGCTGGCCGCCGCGCAGGAGCAGTGCCAGCAGCACGGGCGCTCGGCGGTCATGGACCGGCAGACGTGCCACGGCGCTCCGGGGCCGTGCACGACCCAGTTTAGGTGCGAGTAGTGCGACTGCCAAAGTCGGCTAGGCCTGCGCCTTCTCCCACTCCCTGCGCGCCTGCTCGTGCGTCTCGTCTATGTAGCGGGCGAGGTCGGCAAGGTGCAGCATGAGTGGCGCCTTCTGACTGTCAGTCAGGCGAAACGTGGGCACCGGCAATCGATGGGCAGTTGCACGCTCCCGGGCTGCCTTGTAGTCCAGCCCAAAGTGCGTCTGGCACACGTCAGCGAGCGGAATCGCTGGGCCGCCGTACCGCGCAGCTAGCGCCGCCTCCGATGGGGTCATTGGCGGGGTGGACATTAACGCTCGACCGGCCGCCTGTGCCTTGTTCGCAGCGCCTTCGGCTCGTTTGGTTCTTGTCATAGCTGGGACTTCTCCCACTCCAGGGAAGCGTTGAGTTGTTGGGCGTCGATGTGCCTGGCTAGGTCGGCGGCGTGCACCAGCAGGGGCGCCTTCTGGCTCGGCGTGAGGCGAAACGTGGGCACTGGTAGGCGGTTGAGGGCTGCAGCCCGGCAGGCCTCGCGGTAGCCCAGGCCAAAGTAGGCTTGGCTAATCGCTTCAAGCGGTACCACCGGCCCCCTGTACTGGGTGCAGAGCGCAAGCACGGTTGGCGACTCGATCTTGCCGCCGGTGAAGTACGACAGTAACTCAGCCAGCAGCACGAAGTAGTGCTCTAGCTCGCGGGCTGCTTTGGTTCTGCCTCTGTGCATGTCCGGGTCTATCGTCACTGCGCATCAAGAAGCCGGCGCTCGGCCGGCTTCGCTAGCTGGGCCCCGCGCATCGGCGGGGCGCGGTGTGGTCAGCGTGTCTCTAGCGCGGCCTGCGCCTCCTCCAGCTGTCCAACCAGGTACTCCGCCCAGTCGGCCAACTGCCCCTGTTCGGCAGGGCTAGCTTCGCCCGCCCTGTGGAGCGCTAGCAGGGTATCGAGGTCGGCCGTCTCGGGTTCGATACAGCTGCGATCCCTGGCTGGCTGGGCTAGCGCGGCTTCGAGTTCAGCCATCGTAATGAACGGCGCTTGAGTGCCGCAAGAGTGGTGGCGCATGGTGCCTCCATAAGTCAATGAGTGGGCCTCTATTTAGCCATATTCAGCCTTATTGAACATTATTAAGCACTATGACCGACTCGGCTATGCGCTAATGTGTTAGCAGGCGGTCAACTGATCGGATGCTCTCCCCCCGGGGGTGGGACAAAATTGGATCGACCCCTGGCACCCCCCAAGGTGCGCCACAAAATGGGAGCCGTGATTGGGGCCTTGTGTAGTGATCTTCACATTAGCGCGGAGGAACTGTGCTGCATTCCGCCGATGCCGGAGGTGTTGTCCAACATGAGGCCCAAGGCCAGCGAGCGCGAGCTAGAGATCGACAAGCCGGGGCAAGACGCTGTGCGAGCCGATCGGGAAGCAGCCCGCTTGATTCACCGCCCGGCTGCGCTGCTCCGTTGGTTGAGCTAGCCTCCAAGCCCTATGTGCTACTCCGCCCAGGTGATCGCCGAGTACCGCCTATATGTGCGCCTGTACGGCGCCGACATCAGCTTCGATGAGTTTGTCGCGCTCTACTGGATGCGGACCCAAGACCGCGCCATCAAGATCCCGAAGGCAATTGATGCATGGTTTTCTGACCCTCAGACAGACCAAGCGCGCCAGATCAAGCAGCACATCGACCAGTTCGCCGGGCAGGAAGCAACCCGGCTAGAGCGAGAGTTGTTCAAGCAGAGAAAGCGGCTCGCGGATGCCGAGCGCAAGCTGAAGGCGAATCCCGAGCTGAAGGGCGCCGCTGAAGATCTGCGCATTGCACCCAACAAGATCAAGCAGATCACCGATGAGCCGCCGCCCGAGGTGGCTGCAGCCGGTCACGACCGCTGCATCGTTCCCATCAAGCCCGAGTACCTCGATGCTTGGCTCTACCCTGATCCGGGCAAGCTCGCCGACCAGTACGCGATTCTTGACGACCGGGAGCGGCCGTGCTACGAGCATCGGCTCGCGGCGTAGCGTCTTGCCAGCGAGTGGGCGAGCGGGAGCCAGTTCGCTTAACTGCCTCCCCCAATGCACGAGCCGGGGGCAGGCACCTTTATCAGGGGCCTACCTGCGCCACCGTTGTGGCTACGTGTGCTTCTTCTTGCCGGGACAGACCGGGTGCTCTTTGTCCCACCAAAGCAATCGCACCGAACCGCCATCCCTGATGCCGATGATTCGCTTCTTGCCAGTGAAGTGGAACGAGAAGACAGCCGCTACGCAAGCGGCGGGAGACCAAGGTCCGCTGGCCCTCGCATGCTCACTGCTACCGAGATGTGTGCCTCAAGCCCCTTGATGACCGCGCTGGCAGTCGCCCACGCTCGCCGAAAGCGAGGCTTGTCAGGATCGAACAAGAGCGGGCGCAGGGCCATGTCGTTCACTACCTGCGACGCTAGTCCCGCAAACGCTGCCGCTTGGGCTGCAGCTGCCTCGGCCATCTCATTGTTGTCTTCCACCGCTTCAGCCAGGAACCAGGCGCCACGCTCAGCTAACCCGAGGATGCGGGCCGCTGCGACATTCGCTGTCAATCCTGCGGCTTTCGCTGGCTGGGCTATCTGAGCTAGCTGGGCTGCCTGCTCCTCACCAGCGGGACGGAGCAGCACGTACAGCAGCGCAAGTGCGTAGTGCACCGGAGGGGTGCCACTCTCGCCGCAGAGCCGGCGGTGCACGGACATGCGCTGAGTCCACGCAGCAATCACGGCTCGACTTGCAGAGGAGGCGGTGCCCGTGGCCTCGCCGGCGCAGTGTGACGGAGTCGGGGGCGCGGGATCGCTAGACGGCACGCTCGGAGTCCTTCGTGAAGAGGTGAGCCATCGCTGCTTGCGTGGCGCCGCCGTGGTGCTGAATCCAGCGGAACACGTCGCTCCGCCGTTTGCCGCCGTGCAGACCCTCAACAGTCAACAGCCGCCACCCAAGCATAGAGAATATCTGCCGGCGCAGCTGTCGAAGTTGCGGCAGGCCGTCCTCAGCCGCCTGCCGTAGCACGCTGACCGGCTCCAGATCCGATGGCAAGCTTCGGGCAGCAAGGCACAGCCATTCAGCGAGTTCGATGTGAGTGTCTCGCAAGATGTCCGGAGCGGCGATGCCGAACTCCTGCCAGTCAGCTCGGACCTGCGCTTGGTCCTTCATCAGCGTGGCTAGCTTTGCGCTGATGTGCGCAACCTGCTCGATGAAGCACATTGCGTCTTCACGGAACTTCGCGCGGCGGTCAGCAGGCAGGCCGGCGCAGATGGCATTTACTGCCGGCATTCCGGAGTAGCCAAGGCGCCACGCAAGCGCACGGGCGCGTCGTGCTCGACTTTCCGGGTGTGCAATCTCTGCACGCTGCCGCTTGGCTGCGCGCAATCGCCTTGGGGTCGGCCGATCGCTCAAGTCGGTATCGCCGTGCGCCGTGTATGGGTGAGCGACATCATGGATCAGGGCACCGACGTACTCACTCAGTGCCCACAAACGACGGCCGTCCAGGCGTCCATGTCGTGTCGCCTGCGATTGCCCATCGTGGAACTCGTCGATGACTTCCGCATCCGCCTCGATTGGCATGCATCGCAGGTAGGTGGCGATGCAGCCGGCGAGCTGTTGCTCGATGGTCCAGAGCACAGGGGCAGAGGTGTATCGACGGAAGCGAGGCTCGCCGGAGGCGGCTGGTCGGCGCAGTTCGTCGGCGGCTTCTTGGAAGTACGGAAAGTGGGGCCGCTCAATCTGCAGCAGGCGCTGTGCACGGTGCAGTGCGAGATCAAGCACGGCAGGCGGGACCGAGCTGATCTCAGATGTCGTCTTGGTAGGTGTCGTAGTCATTTCGTGAGTGAGGTTTGGGTACTAGACGGGTTACTGCGAGGGCGTTGCGTGCGGCTAGGGCGGCTGCTCGCTGGCGGGAGGTGGCGTGGTTAGCTGGGTTAGCCAGGACGAGGTGACCGGCGGCAACGTCTGCTGCAGGGCGCGCACGGGGTCAACGCCGGGAGGGAACCAGAGCGGCCAGAGGCCCTTGTCATGCACGACCACCCGCTGCCAACCGAGGCGGAGGAGGGCGGCTGCGAGAAGCGGATGAGGTAGGTGGCAACTGCTGGCGATGTCTCTCAGGCGGTAGTGAGTGCGGCGGGCGCCGGGGGCGAGCCCACCCCACCACGCGAGCACCTTTCGCTCATGTCTAGCTAAGGCTCGGAGGTGCCGCGCAGTAGGGGCACGTCGGGGTGATCCAGAGTCTGCGATTTTCATAACAGCCGTCACCTGCGTAGAGAGCCCGAGCCGATGTTGCAGGGGGCAGCACGCTGACGTTCTGAAGCTAACAACAGATGCTTGGCTAGCCTTGCCTGCGTGTACTCGTGTACCGATCGTGTACCGCTAACTCCTTGTCCCTGTTGAAGTTTTCGCGAGTACACGAAGAACACGCAAAAACTCGATATCGCACACACACACACGTCCCGCAGCTCTCCGGCAGGGCCACGGAGCCCAGTGTTCTCTGACTTCTAAACAGCGTGTACTTCGTGTACTTCGTGTAGAGCAAGCACTGGCGCGGCGTTCCGGGTACACGGTGGTTTGCCTGGTACACGGTGCTTCGTGTGAAGCTCTGCCGACAGACCGGGTGCCTCGGGGTGCAGCTTCTCATTCGTGCCCCCAGTCGAAGTCGTGGAGGCCGAAGCGCTGCGCGGCTAGTTCCCTTGCGCGGGTCAGCGGCGGCAGCCGCCAGTGCCGTCCTTGCTTGCCCCCGCCCACGGCGGCGCCACAGTGAAAGACGGCGTGGAGCCGTTGCCCGATTGCGCGCCCGTCAACCCGGCTAGCGCGCATGCTGGCCCGGTCACAGTACGCCTTGAACGCTTCGCCTGCGACGCCGCAAGGCAGCTGCTCATCGTCTTGCCAGGCTCCCACTGAGGAGAGCGAGGTGCCGGTGTGGAGGGCATTCAAGATCCACCTGTCGAGCGGCGGCATCGTGGCGATCTTCTGATCATTGAGCGCTGCCGTCTTCGGAAACCGGCGCACGTCGAACCCCGACAGATCACGGTGCATGAGGTGGTGGAGCCACACTCCATGCCCGCCCTCTCGCAGCCACCGGTGCAGCCGATCAAAGTATTCCAAGTCGCCTGCCTTCTCTGCGGACACGTCGATCACGCAGAAGCGCCGCTCATCCGCGCCGGCAGGTACCGCCCACTCGTTGTTCGTGGCAATCACCAACTTGATGCGGTTAGGTACCTGCACCGGGTCCAGGCCCTTCTGTTCCAGCAGGACGGTAGCCTCCGTGACAAGGCCCCGGAGCTTTCCTTCGGCGTCCTTATCGCCTGCCCATACGGCTTCGTCAGCGAAAACGAACAGGGCTCTGCGCATGTGTCCGTTGAATCGGCCTACAAGCTGGTCTCGGTGGGTGAGGTGTAAGCCGTGGGCGCCGAAGCAGTGGAGCATGGCGTTAAACAGCGAGCCTTTGCCGGTGCCTTGCCCGCCTCGATAGACAAGGGAAACGCCTGCTCTATCGCCTGGGCGCTGAACGCACCGGGCTAAGAAGTTGAGGCTGTAGGTTGTGAGACCCGTGTCGCCCCCACAGAGAGTGTGGACGTGCTCAAGCATCGGCTCTGCGTCACCGGGTATCGGGTCCACACCCCATCCACGCCAGAGGTTGTAGGCGCCCTTGGGGAGAGGAGTGCCAGGCGGGCACAAGGTAAGGCCGCCAGGAAACTCCCTGCGCTTCGGGCTCTCCAGCCAAACCTTCGCGACGTTGATGCGCCTGATGGAGCCGCCAGGCGTCGGCTCGTAGATGTGCTTGTTGGCGAGGGCGAGGCGGAACGCCGGCTGCGACACAGGCTCGATGGCGGGGGCACCAGTGTCGGGGTCCACCCCTTCCCGCATGATGACCGCTTCGCCGTTGATGCGCGTCACAAGGTATTCCGCGTTGATCGCTGCAACAGCGGCGGCTTCGTCCGCAAACACCCCTTGCTCGTTTGCAGCGGGTGACGCAGTAGAAGATGGAGCCGAGTTCGTCTGTGCGGGGAAGGTCGTTGTCGGTGCGGCGCCACTGGGCGCTTCCTCCCGGCGCAGCAGCGCATCGAGCGCATCCAGTGGCGCCAGTGCGTCCTCCACCTGCGGGACTGGTTGGGGGCGCTGTCCCTGCAAGATGGCGGCCGTGGAGCCCCCACCGGGCGTCTTGCGGTAGGCGTCGAGCATCGTCATCGCGTCAGTCCTCCACGCCCTGCTCGTCCCGGCCCAGGATGGCCGCGAAGTTCACCACTCCGTCTGCACCGACGGTTGTCGGCGGCGATGCGCCGGGCGCGCCTGCTTCGGGGCGGGCTTGCTCTATCTCCGCGGCTAGCTGTTGAGCTGGCGTGATATCAACCACTTCCGCCCGGACGTTGCCCCCCATGTCGATGCTGATGTGGACCATCGGCAGGTTGCCGCCGCCGGCCTTCAACTCCGTGCCTTCAGCGTGTTCGATGACGCGGTGCGCCTTCGGCAGCAGGTTCGCGACATCATCCACGTCCAGCTGTCCGGCATCGAGCGCCCTTTGAACGTGGCGCAGCATGCCGAGGACCACACGCTGCGCTGCTGGCTTGAGCAGCTTGCCCTCGATCTCTGCTGACCGATGAGCTGCGTCGAGGGTCTCGACAACTTCAGGGGCGGCCGACAACAGCTTGTGCAGGTCTGCGAGCGGTACTCCTACGGCGGCTGCCAGTTCCGGCAAGCTGCCGCCGGCTTCTTGCACCGCCGGGTAGATCCGCTTTAGGCGGTCCAGCAGGTCGTGCTCGCTCCTTTGAAGTGCGTTCGGTAGAGTTCCCATCGTGTACTAGTAGTCTTGTTGGCCCGCACATGGCGGGTCGCTTTGTTGCGGCGGCGCACATCCGTGCCCGTCTAGTGGCGCCCCTCCAGGTGCGCCAGTTCCCGCTCAAGCGAATCGACGCGCTGCACCAGCGCGCGGATGCCGGCGTTGTTGATCCGGCCCATGTGCTCCATGTCGATCATCTTCCCGCCGGGCGCGGCGCGATCGCCGAACTTGCGGCGCACGTCCTCTGCATAAGGCCCCACATGCGCGCCGCCGTCGGCCACGCCTTCGCGGTAGGTCCATGCCTCGTTGTCGAGGTCGGCGTACTCGCGCAGCACTTGCTCGCCGTCGAGCCTGCGCTTGCCGGTCTTGAGCTTCTTGGAGCTGAAGCGGACCCCCATCTCCCCCAGACCCTGCATGATTCCGCCGAACCCGCCTGCCAGCGCTGCAGCCGAGTTGTTGCCGCTACTGGCGTTCACGTCGGCGTTGTACTTCTGCACGCCGATGTTGCCCACGCTGTTCCACAGGTTGCCGATGGAGGTGGTGTTCTGGCCGGTCACCTGCGCGCTGGTGCCGATGGCGCCCAGGCCGGCGGTCGAGGCGCCCAGCGACGCTTGGCCGGCGCCCAGCGCCAGCTGGCTCGACCCCTGGCCGAAGCCGGGCAGCCCGCGGCCGAGCGCGGCGGCCTCGCCCATGCGTTGCCACCCGAGCTGGCGCGCGGCCTCGCGCGTCTTGTTCATCGCGCCGGCCTTCGCCAGCGCTTCCTCGGTGGCCATCTGGCCCACCGCCGACACCGCGCCGGCGGAGCCCAGGTTGATGTTCATGCCGCGCAGTTGCCGCCCCAGCGCTCCGCGGCCGGCGTCGAACGACTGCGCCACGTCCGCGCCGGCCTGGCCCGCCATGCGCTCCTGCTCGGCTGCCTCGTTGTAGCCCCGCGCCTTGCCGATCAGCTCGTCTTCGAGCGGCACCTGCGTGCCCCAGTAGCGCTGGTCGTACTTCTTCGCCAGCCCCATGTTGAAGTCTTGCAGCTCGGACTGCTTGGTCGCCTGCTCGCGGCTGAGCGCCAGGCTCTGGTCCATCTGGTCCAGCAGCTTGGGCGCGAAGTTCTTCTCGAAGTAGTCCTGCTGGCGGACAGCCAGGTCCGCCAGGTTCCGCTGCGAAATGCCGATGTTCGGATCGGGCGGCGGGGGTTTGGAGCTTCCGCATCCCATTACGCGGCCTCCATCAGGTTCGCATCACGTTCCGCAATGCGGGCGTTGATGAAGGCGTCAACCTCGCTGGTGACCCATGCAACGGCCCGGCCAGTGCCCAGGGGGACAGGGCGCGGAAACTTGCCTTGGATGATCAGCCGATACAGCAAGCTGTCGGACAGGCCCGTGCGGGCAAGCACGCTTGGCTTGCGCTCAAGGGCAGGGAGTGGGGTGGAGCGGCATTCTTCGGCCAACATGCAAACCTCCAAGAGGTGTGTCGGCCAGGAGTTCCAGCAGCTGACCGACGGCGTCAAACACTGAGAGCAGGGCTCTCGCTCTTGTTGATCGCCGTGCGGCTCATGGGCCGCTTTGGTCAGTAGCTGCTGCTGTTAGCTCGCTAGGCAGGGCTACGATCTAACGCAATTAGATCAGTGCTCGGTACTGCCGGTCAACTCGTCGGGAGGCGGACGTAAGCTTCACTACATCTACTACTACGTGATGTTGAGAAGACTGCGCTTTAGACAGCCAGCGCCTCCAACGCACGTGTAGCGTGGTCTCTCAGCAGGTGCCCGTAATGCCTCTCGATCATCACGACGCTCGTCCCTGCCAGCTGCGCAACTGTCAGTAGGTCAAGTCGCGCACCCTTCACCAAGTCTGTAATGACGCTGTGCCGAAGGGTGTATGCGGTGGTGGCGGACGGGAGGCCAGCTGCCGCAGCCGCGTCCTTGATCGGGGACTTCCACGCATCCTTGTTCCAGGGCTTGCCGTCTCCTCTTGTGAACAGCGGTGCCGCAGGCAGCTTGTCCTTCGCGCACTCAGCGAAGAAGCTTGCGGTCGCCGTCGGAAGCTGGATGCGTCTGTCGTTTCCGGCCTTGTCGCGCCCGATAGTTAGCACTGCCAGCCGTGCATCGAAGCTACCAGCGGTTAGTGCTGCCAGTGCGCCCGGCCGCATGGGTAGAAGACTCAGCCCCCGAAGAAATTGAGCTACGTCTTGAGAAGCGGCCGCGATAAGCGCTCGACGCTGCTCAAGTGTCAGGTACACATCTCTACGTCGGTCAGCGTTTTCGATTGGAACGAGCACAGCGCCCCATGCAAAGGCACTGCTCGCCCAGCCCTCCGCGAGCGCATAGTTCAGCGCGGCGCGCAGCGCAGTCATATCGCGGTTGATCGCGCTTGCACTCCTTGCCCGCGAGCGCTCGGCGCCCCGTGGTCCGATGAGAACCGGTGCCGCCTCAAGTCGGCGACGCCAAGCTTTGACCTGTTCCCGCTTCAGGCGCCCAAGTTCGATGCGCCCGATCGGATCACCGTTGACTCGACGCTCAAACCGTGCCTCGATGTCGCGCGCCGCAGCAGTGCCCTTCGTCGCTTGGATGTGCTCGACGTAGCGAGCGCAAGCAACCTTTACCGTGACAACTTCGGCGCTGGCACCAACGCCGAGATGGCGTAGCCACTCCTCTGCCTCCGTCTTGGCCGCCTGGTATCGCTCGGAGGGTGGCAAATGATCGAAAGCGCCGAGCGCTTTGTGGCGCTGCTTGCCGCTACCTTCGTCCCGACTTCTGACAACCCAGCTGCCGGGTGAGCTAACCGTCATCTTGCGGTACCCCAGGTACTGCCCGGCGGACAGGTACTGCCAATACGGTTCCCTGCGCGGCTTCAGTCTCGCTCGGGCTTCGACACGGTGCAGGTCCAGTGAGGGCATTGAGGTGCGGGAAGTACGGAACAGGTACTGAATTGTTCTAGGGGTGATTGTGGGTGTCAAAGGGCTATCCACATAGGTAAGTCAAGAGTTCGAGACACCCCATAACACCCCATGACCCTGCCTTCACACGGCAGGGGTCGCAGGTTCGAACCCTGCACCGCCCACCAAGCATCGAGCCCGCAGCCTGCACCCGGCTGCGGGCTTTTTCACATCCGGCTCCCCACAGCGGTAACAGCAGGGCAAAACGCCCACTGTTCAACAGACGGTTCGCGACCCTTGGCCCCACAGTGACGTCTTGTCACGAGACTCGCTCAAGAGGGGTTGCCATCAAGCCGTTTGCCTTCATCGCAGCGCTCCTGCTGGCCGGGGCCGCGCATGCCAATCCGCTGGTGGACAAGCTGGTGAGCCAGATCGAGGCCAGCCCGGCCGGTTGCACCGCGGTGTCGCCGCGCCATCCGCAACGGCAGTTGGTCGAATCCGACGTCGCACGCTTCATGAAGACGGTGGGGGCGCCGCCGGAGGTGCGCTTCGAGGTGATGGACTGCGAAGCCGACGGCTTCGTATACCAGGGAAAAACCGTGGTGCTCAGCACACGGCTCGCCCGCATGAACCCGGCGCAGCGCTTCTTCATCATCGCCCACGAGATGGGACACGTGCGCCTGGCGCACCATGGCGCGATGCGCAGTTTCGTGGCGCGCATCGTCGACCAGCATCCCGAGGAGACGCGGGCGCGGCGCCAGCTCGTCTCGTCCTTGTCGGAGATTTCGCACGGGCACGAGTTCGACGCGGACGCATTTGCCGTCCGGGCGATGGAGTCGGCGGGGCTCGATCCCGAACAGGCGGCCTGGATCTTCGACAGCATCGGCCGCGACAAGGACAACGCCACACATCCCTCGGCGCGACGCCGAGCGCAGGCCATCCGCACGCACGCGCGCAGGCCTGCGGGCGGCTGAGCGCGCCCCTGCGTCAGCGCGCGGCGACCAGCCGCAGTCGGGTGATCTCGGAAGGCGCCCCCAGCCGCTTCGGCGGACCCCAGTAGCCGGTGCCCCGGCTGATGTAGATCCACATCGCGCCGTGCCGGTGCCGCCCGGCGGTGTAGGGCTGCTGCAGCGGCACGAACCAGCGCCATGGCAGGAACTGCCCGCCATGGGTGTGACCCGAGATCTGCAAGTCGGCTCCGGCGCGCTCGGCCGCGTCTGCGCTGCGCGGCTGATGGGCCAGCAGCACGCGCGGCTGGGCGCTTTCGGGTGCGCCGTGCAGGGCGCGCGAGGGGTCGCTGCGGTGTGCCGGATCGAAATAGCCGCCGCTGAAGTCGGTGACGCCGGCCAGCACCAGCGCAGCACCGTCGTGCTGCAACACGACGTGTTCGTTCAGCAGCACGCGCATGCCCAGGCGCTGGAACTCGGCGATCCAGGGGCCCGCACCGGAGTAGTACTCGTGGTTGCCGGTGACGGCAAACACACCGTGGCGTGCCACGAGCTGGCCCATGGGCGCGATGTGCTCGCGCAGCTCGTCCACGCGGCCGTCGACGCTGTCGCCGGTCACCGCGATCACATCGGGCTGCAGTGCGTTGGCGGTGTCCACCACCCTTTGCACGAAGCGCCGCCGGATCGTCACGCCCACGTGCAGGTCGGTGATTTGCACAACGGTGAAACCTTCCAGCGCAGCGGGCAGCCCCTGTATCGGCACCTCGACGTTGCGCACGCCCGGGCGCCGGCGTGCGTTGATCCAGCCCCATAGCGTGGCCAACGCCGCGAACGCAGGCACCGCGACGGCGCTCAGCTCGCCCGCCGTATGCCCGCCGAGCAGAGGCCGCTCAGCCCGGCCGACCAGGGTGGCGACGAGCAGCAGCGGTTCGCGCAACAGGGTCAGCACGAACAAGCTCGAAAAGAAGCCCAAAGCGATCAGGCCCGACCATACGCGCCACGGCTTGTCCATGCGCGCCTGGAACACGGGGCCGAAGGAGGCGAGCAGCAGCGTCAGCAGCAGCACAAGCGCCAGCGCCCCGGCCGGCCAGGCTGGCGCGGGCAGCGCCGGCAGCAGGCGGGCGCCTATGTACAGGTGGAGCAGGGCCAGCAGGGCCGGCAGCCGTGCGCGGCTCACGAGCCGTCGGAAGCCGGCTTGAGCTGTTCGACCGTGAAGCCTTCTTTCAGCAGCGCATCGCGCAGCCACTGGGGATGCGGCCCGTTGCCGTCCCAGGTTTCGCCGGAGTGGGGGTGTCGGTACTTGACGACTGTGGGGGCGGGCGCCGGCGGCAGCACCACCTCGGGGGCAAGCTCGGCCTGTGCCAGCTCTTCAGGCGTGATCGCCCAGAACTCCACCAGCGTGCGGATGCGATGGATCACCGCGGCGCGTTCGCGCGCGGTGAACGGCTTGTCGTCGGGGGCCGGCTGCACGGAAGGGCCGATGCCGGCAGGCCGCTCAGGCCTTCTTGGCGGTCTCGGCCTCGACAGCGCTGCACGAAGGGGCGCAGACCGACTGGTTCTTGCCGAGGAACTTTCTCGATTTCATCATCGAGCGCGGCCGGTGCTTGCCGCAAAGGAAGCACGACATGGTGGCTGCACTGAAAACGCCGGCGGACGCAAACGGAGAACCGGGAGCCTTGGAGCGGTAGCGCAGGCCGTCGGCTTCGATGGTGGTTTTGACGGTTTCTTTGGGCATGGATACGACTGTAGCTGGAGGCGGGTTCGCCAATTGCAAGCACCTGTGCGTGCCGGCTGGTGGCCAGGAGGTGCGATGCCCGACTTCGGACCAAGAGGGCGCGCAAACCAGCCAGCGGCCGCGCCACGGGCCACACTCTAGCAGGCTCCGGGCCAGCCTGTCTGCGGCCGCGCCTAAACCCCGTCTCCGGGGCTGCCTTCGGCCTTGACCCAGCGCCCGTCCACGAGCAGCTGGTGGGGCCGGAACTGCGACTTGTAGGCCATCTTGGGGCTTTCGGCGATCCAGTAGCCCAGATAGACGTAAGGCAGCTTCAGCGCCTTCGTCTGCTCGATCTGCCACAGCACGCTGTAGGTGCCGTAGCTGGCGGATTCTTCCGGCTCGTAGAACGTGTACACCGCCGACAGCCCGTCGTTGAGCACGTCGAGGATGGACACCATCTTCAGCGTGCCCAGGCCTTCGTCGCTGGGCTCGCGAAACTCCACCAGGCGCGAGTTGACCCTGCTTTGCAGCAGGAACTGGGTGTACTGGTCCACGCTGTCGTGGTCCATGCCGCCCCCGGCGTGGCGGCCGGACTGGTAGCGCAGGTAGAGCTGGTAGTGCTCGGGCACGAAACACAACCGCAGCACGCGGGCCTTGAGCTGGCCGTGCTTTTTCCACGCCCGGCGCTGGCTGCGCGAGGGCTCGAACTCGCGCACCGGCACCCGCAACGGCACGCAGGCGCGGCAGCCGTCGCAATAGGGGCGGTAAGTGAACATGCCGCTGCGCCGGAAGCCGCAGGCCACCAGGCCCGAGTAGGTGTCGGCGTGGATCAGGTGGCTGGGCGTGGCCACCTGCGAGCGCGCCATCCTGCCCGGCAGGTAGCTGCAGGGGTAGGGCGCCGTGGCATAGAACTGCAGCGACGCGAGCGGTAGCTCTTTCGGGTGGGTCACGGCTGGAGGGCGGCGCGGACGCTAGCCGGTGTGCACACCCAGCTGCGTCCAGAGCGACCCATCATAGGTCCAATCGGTGACCGGAGGTTCCCCCAGTGTGAGGGCCAGATGGCGCTCGAACGCGGCGCGGGAAATTTCACGCGCGCCCAGCGACGCAAGGTGTGCGGTGTTCTGCTGGCAGTCGATGAGCCGGATGCGGTGCGCGCGGCAGAAGCACACCAGCGCGGCCAGCGCGATCTTGGAAGCGTCGGTGCGGCGCGCGAACATCGACTCGCCATAGAACATGCGCCCGAGCGACACGCCGTACAGCCCGCCGGCGAGCTCGCCGCTGATCCAGGTTTCGAAGCTGTGCACCGCACCGGCGCGGTGCCAGGCGATGTAGGCCTCGATCATCTCCGGCACGATCCAGGTGCCGTGCTGGCCCGCGCGTTCGGTGCCCGCGCAGCTTCGGATCACGCGCTCGAAGGCGCTGTCGATGCGTACCTCGCAGCCCGGTGTGCGGACGAACTTCTGCAAGGTCTTGCGCAGCGAGCGGGAGAGCTTGAACTCGTCCACGGGCAGCACCATGCGCGGCTCTGGCGACCACCAGAGCACCGGCTGGGCATCGCCGTACCAGGGGAAAACGCCGTGGCTGTACGCCTCGGTCAGCCGTGCGACGCTGAGCTCGCCGCCGGCGGCCAGCAGGCCGGGGGCCTCGGAATCAGGCCCCAAGGCACGCGAGGTGGGGGGCAGGGGCTGGGCATCGTTGTCGAGCCACGCTAGCGGAAGCTGGGGCATGGGCGGGTCGGCGGTGTCGAAACGGCCTTGGAAGTGTCGCTGAATCGACTCGGCGGCGCATCGATGCACCGGCGGGTGCGTGTGACGATACCGCGCCGCACGCCGCCGGGCGGTGCGGGCGCCGGGGCTACGATGCGCCCGCACCGCTGAGGAGAAGAAACGATGAACCTTCGTCTGGGGCTGTACCAACTGGCGCAGCAGCATCGGCTGGATGCGCAGCGCATCGACACCTTGGAGCGCTGCGCCGGCCTGCGCCAGCAACCGCCTGGCGTGGAACGCGCCTGGGTGCGCTCGGTGGCCGTGCTCGCCGCGGCCTTGATCGGGGTGGGGCTGGTGTTCTGGATCGCGGCCAACTGGCAGGCGCTGGGCCGCTTCGGGCGTTTTGCCTTGCTCGAGGGCGTGGTCGTCTTGGCGTGCATGGCCGCGCTGCTGCGACCGGCCGCGCGCGTACCGCTGGGCCTGATGGGTTTGCTGGCCATCGGGGGCCTGTTCGCGTACTTCGGCCAGACCTACCAGACGGGCGCCGACCCTTGGCAGCTCTTTGCGCTGTGGGCGCTGCTGGCACTGCCCTTGTGCCTGGCGGTGCGCAGCGACGTGCTGTGGGCACCCTGGGCCCTGGTGGCGGTGACGGCGGTGGCCTTGTGGGTGTACGCGCACACGGCGCATCGCTGGCGCGTGGAACCGCAGGACCTGCAGGTGCACCTGATGGGCTGGAGCCTGGCCTTGGGCATCGTGCTCGCGCTGGGACCTGCGTTGCAGCGCCACAGCGGCGCGGGCGTGTGGGCACGCAGGACGGCCGTGACGCTGATGGTCGTGATGGTCTGCGCCACGGCACTGGGCGGCTTGTTCCATCGCGAGGTGGCGGCGCAATACTGGCTCGGCCTGGCGCTGCTGGCCGCCGCGGCGTTGGCTTTGTCGCTGCCGCGCGGCTTCGAAATCTTCGGCCTCAGCGCCGCGGCGCTCGGGCTGAACGTCCTGTTGGTCGGTGGTTTGGTGCGCTGGCTGTTCGATGACCATGACCGCGGCGAACCGATCGGTGAACTGCTGCTGACCGGCCTGGTGGCGTCCGGCTTGCTCGCGGCGACCGTTCACCTGGTACTGCGCCTGGCGAAGCAGCAGTCTCGGTCCGAAGGGAGCCTCGCATGAGAGCGGCGCAGGTGATCGAGTCGGCGGTGCACGCGGGTGCGCTGCCTGCGGGCGCGGCGTGGCCGGCAGGAGAAGCCAGGCCCTGGCCCGTGGTGTTGCTCACAGCATTGGGGGCCTGGTTGGCGGCGGTGCCGCTGCTGGGGGTGGTGGCCTTGCTGCTGGGCGACATCGTGCGCAGCGGTGCGGGGCCCTATGTCGTGGGGCTGCTGGTCCTGGCGGGCTCGGCGGTGGTGCTGCGGGCGCGGGGCGTGCCCTTGTTCGTGGAGCAACTGGCGGTGCCCGGGCTGTTGGTTGGGTTGGGCTCGCTGTCGTTTGCGTTGTTCCGCGACCTGCAGGTACAGGCGGGCGCGGCGGTGCTGGCTGCCCTCAGCCTGGGCCTGGGCTGGGGTTTGCCGCATGCGTGGCTGCGTGTGCTGCTGGGTGCAGCGGGCGGGGTGCTGGTGGCCTGGGCGGTGACGCCCCTGGAGCGCGTCTTCAACCACGCGCAGGGCCAGCAGCTGATGTGGCTGGCCTGGCACCTGGGCGCCGTCTTGTGCGCGGCGATGTGGGGGTTGCAGCGGCGCTTGCTGCAACGCGCGCAAGCCGGCAGCGCCGCGGCGATGGAGCCACTGCTGGCGGGCTGGACGCTGGCTACCCTGGCCGGTCTTGCCGTGTGGTCGGGCATGAGTCTTCTGGTCGGCGCGAGTGCGGGCGATGCGGGTTCGCTGCTGCTGGAGATGGCCTCCCATCGGCGCGGCGGAGTTCGCGTGGCGATGCAGGCGGCATCGACGCTGCTGTCGCTCGGCGCTGCCGCATTGCTGGCGTGGCATTGGCCCAGCCTTCGCCGGCCGGCGTGGGCCATGGCAGCCGTTGCGCTCGCGGTGCTGGGTTGGTTCTTGCCAGCGCTGGGCATGGTGCTGCTCGCCGCCGCCTGGTGCGCAGGGACGCAGCGGTGGCGCCTGGCTGCAGCGGCCGCCCTGGCCGCGG
Organism: Pseudomonadota bacterium; assembly: GCA_040758375.1. Taxonomy (GTDB): domain Bacteria; phylum Pseudomonadota; class Gammaproteobacteria; order Burkholderiales; family Burkholderiaceae_C; genus CAMLIZ01. Next base: position 59,680 of record JBFLWE010000005.1, on the reverse strand, counting down.
CGTGGATCGTGGGCAGCTTCTACTACCGGCTGCAATGGACCCTGTCGACCAAGGCGCTGGTGCTGGTGGGCGTGGGGACCGTGCTTGCCACGCTGGCCTGGTGGACGGGCCGCAGCCGCGGTGTCGTGCCGCAGCGCATGGTGTCCACCGGTGCGCCGCCTGCAAGCCGTTGGGGACGCGCGGGCTATGCGCTGTGCGCGGTGGCCGTGCTGGGGGTGTGCAATGTCGGCATCTGGCAAAAGGAGACCTTGATCGCGCGCGGTGAACCGGTGTTCCTGGAGCTGGCGCCGGTGGATCCGCGCTCGCTGATGCAAGGCGACTACATGCGCCTGAACTTCCGCGTGCCGGCCGGGGTGCAGCAGCGCATGGAGGATCTTGTCAGCTCCAAGCGGCCGCGCATGGTGGTGCGGCGTGATGCACGCGGCGTGGCCTCGCCGGTGCGGCTGGACGAGGCCAGCGTGCCTTTGCAGCCTGACGAGTTGCGCATCGAGCTCACGCCCAAGGCAGGGCGCTGGACGGTGGTGACCGATGCCTGGTTCTTCGAAGAAGGCACGGGCGCCCGCTACGAAGCGGCGAAGTATGGCGAGTTCCGCGTCGACGCGCGGGGCCGCGCGCTGTTGGTCGGCTTGCGCGATGCGCAGTTGAGGCCGCTGTAAGGGCTCTTCCGTGGGCTGCATTGGCGCGATGTCGCACAGTGACTTGCGCTGTGGACCGGCTCATGTCGCGGCAGCGACGTCCTTGGGCACCAGCTTCAAGCGCTTCCGCCCCTCAGCGTTGGTGCTCCGCCAGGCCTTGAGCGCCAACGCCAGGAACTGCTGCTCCGACACGCTCATGCCCTGCGGCTCGTGCTCCTCGTCGAGCCAACCGACCGATTGACCGCAAGGTCGCGCTGCGACTGAATCTCTCGGCCACCTGGCGCTTCACCGACGTGCTGACCGCGTTCACCCAGCTGGCCAAGCCGGCGGACCACCTGTACCGAGGTTGTGACCGCCCAGGTGCGCAGCAAGCTCGCGGCCTATGGCCTGGAGCTGGACGGCGTGGGTGTGAAGGACATCGTGCTGCCGGGCGAGATGAAGACCATCCTCGCCCAGGTGGTGACCTCGGCCAAGTCGGCCGAAGCCAACGTGATCCGCCGCCGTGAAGAGACCGCTGCGACCCGCTCGCTGCTCAACACGGCCAAGGTGATGGAAGACAACCCCGTCGCCCTGCGCCTGAAGGAGCTGGAGACGCTGGAACGCGTGGCCGAGCGCATCGACAAGATCTCCGTGTTCGGAGGTCTGGACCAGGTGCTCAACGGGCTGGTGAAGCTGCGGAACGGACCACCGCCGAAGCGGCGGTGCCGCTTCCCCTTCAAGGGGGCAACGCCAGCGGCCCGGCCAAGCCGGATCCGCGGCGTTCGCTTGACAATCAAGGAATCAACATGGAAACCAACCACATCCACGAAGACGTGCCCGGTGGCGTGCCGCTGAAACTGTGGACGCGCGGCGTGCCCGTCGAAGACGAGGCCAAGCGCCAGCTGCAGAACGCGGCGCGCCTGCCCATCGTCTTCAAGCACATCGCGGCCATGCCCGACGTGCACTTCGGCATCGGCGCCACCGTGGGCTCGGTGATCCCCACCGTCAAGGCCATCATCCCGGCCGCGGTGGGCGTGGACATCGGCTGCGGCATGATCGCCTGCAAGACCACGCTCACCGCCGAAGACCTGCCCGACAACCTGGGCCCGCTGCGCTCGGCGATCGAGCGCGCGGTGCCCCACGGCCGCACCCCGGGTTCGCGTGACCCGGGCGCGTGGCAGAAGCCGCCGGGCTCGGTGAACACCGCGTGGTCGCAGCTGGAGCCGGAGTTCACCGAGCTCTGCCGCGACTACCCCAAGCTGGCGAAGACCAACAACATCCAGCACCTGGGCACGCTGGGCACGGGCAACCACTTCATCGAGGTGTGCCTGGACGAAGCGGGCTTCGTGTGGTTCATGCTGCACTCGGGCTCGCGCGGCGTGGGCAACTTCATCGGCACGATGTTCATCGAGCTGGCCAAGCAGGACGCCATGCGCCACCAGGCCAACCTACCCGACCGCGACCTGGCCTATTTCGAGGAAGGCAGCCGCCACTTCGGCGACTACGTGCGCGCCGTGAGCTGGGCGCAGAAGTTCGCCGCCATCAACCGCGAGGTGATGATGAAGCGCGTGATCGAAGCCGCGAAGACGGTGATCCGCAAGAACTTCCAGAGCCACATCGAGGCGGTGAACTGCCATCACAACTACGTGCAGAAGGAACGCCACTTCGGCGAAGACGTGTACGTCACCCGCAAGGGCGCGCTGAGCGCGAAGGCCGGGCAGCTGGGCATCATCCCCGGCAGCATGGGCGCGCGCAGCTACATCGTGCGCGGCTTGGGGCAGCCGGACAGCTTCGAGAGCTGCTCGCACGGTGCCGGCCGCGTGATGAGCCGCGGCGAAGCCAAGCGCCGCTTCACGCTGGCCGACCACCGCGCCGCCACCGAAGGCGTCGAATGCCGCAAGGACAAGGATGTGATCGACGAAACGCCTGCGGCCTACAAGGACATCGACGCGGTGATGGAAGCGCAGCGCGACCTGGTCGACGTGGTGCACACGTTGAAGCAGGTGGTGTGTGTGAAGGGGTGATCTTCGGCTCGACCAATTCGCGGGGCGTTCGGCGCGAGTCGGGCGGGAACCTGAGCGGTCGCGCGCGCTGACCTACATCGCAGGCAGGCCTTCGATGGTCACGAGCACGTCCTCATGGCGTTGCGAGCGCAACCAACATATCTTTCAGGATGATGGGCTCGATGCCCTGTAGCAACCGGGCCTCCCCGGCGGCGTTGATGGCAGCCTCAGAACGGTGTTCACGAATTGCTTGCACTTCCGAGGAAAGCTCCTGCACCAAGGCAGGCAAGCGCGCGAGGGCAGCGAACTGCCGGTGCCCGAAGGGCGACACCCGCAGTTCATCCGCCGCCCACTCCATCACCTCGCGCGTCACCTGCGCAAACGAGCGCACCTCCCGCAGGGGATAGGGCAGGGCGTTGTCGGGCCAGTTCGCCTCCTGCCCTCCCGCGAAAGCCGTGGTGCGATACGCGGAGGCGGACAGCAAGTCGTAGTGCGGGGCGAGGTCGATGCCCTCATGCGACACCAGGAACGACAGGTTCTTCAGGCGGCAGTCATCGTTGCCGACCGCGACGTTGAACAGCAGCCAGCGGAACAAGGCCTGGCGTGTGGCCACCCGGTTGCGCGTGAGGCCGACGGTGTCCTTCAACGTCTGCAACGACTGGCCGCTGTACTTGAAGCTGCGCGCCTCGTTCAGCAACTGGCAGGCGTCGACGATGTGACGCCGCGTCACGGCGCCGTCTGGCGCGGCGATGCGGTCGAAGCGCTGGATCACGTACACCGGGTCTGGCACGTAGCGCAGGTGCACCGGCGGCACATTGAGGCCGAAGGCACGTGCCATCCGCATGGTCACGAACTCGTTGACCGCCGAAGCTGGGTAGTCGGCGGACGGATGGTCCGGCTTGAGGATGTGAGTGGATGCGGTGGCGCCCATCGGCTCGAAGAGCTCGCCGTCCCGCAACACCACCAGCAGCTTGTGTTGAGCGCCCGCGATGGACATGCGCTTGGGCGCGTCTGCCGCGAGCGTGGCTCGCGGCAATCGGGCAATGCGACGCGCCAGCTCTTCGTCGGGCAGCGGGGCGCAAGCCGGTTTGCTCCGGCAGCGGGATGCCGGGCGGCAGCAGCGTCAGCGGGCCTGCAGATTCGGCGCCCAAGTACTCGAGCAGCGCGAACGCATCATCGGCATCGATCTTCGCTTTGCGGGAAATGGCTTCGCGCAGTCGCTCCTCGGGCAGCAGGTTGTCGAAGTACCACTGCACGGGGCGCAGCGTGGCGCCGTCGATGTGCTGGAGTTGCCGACGCGGCAGCGCCGGTGACAGGTCGAAGCCGAGAGGATCAGTGGCCCAGGCGGGCTCGTACTCAAACGCCCAGAGGTCGTTGTTCTCGTGCAGCTCGCCGATGCGGCGATCGTTCAGGTAGACGACGAGGCTGCGGCTCACGGGGTCTTGGTCTGCGGCCTGGCGCTGGCGGGAGCGCGGCGCTGACGTTTCTGGTGCTTGCCTTCCTGCGCGGTGAAGCGCTGCTGCAGCGCTTCGATCGTCGCCAGCAGGTCGTCGGGCACCTCGACCTCGAGCCGGCCGCCCAGCTCCTCGAGCAGCTTCATCAGAAGGCCGACCTGCGCGGTGGGCTTGCCGTGTTCCGCGTCGCTCGCGAACTGCTTGCTGACGCCCACCGTGGCGGCCAGGTCGTCCTGTCCAAATCAAAAAGGGGTTGGCTCCAAATGAAGCCAACCCCTTGATTTTCTTTGGCTCCCCGACCTGGGCTCGAACCAGGGACCTACGGATTAACAGTCCGGCGCTCTACCGACTGAGCTATCGGGGAAGTGAAGCCGCGCATTATAGACAGAACTGCACTCGCCGATCAAATCTCGGCTTGCAATGCCACACGCCAGGTGCGTGGCGCCATCGGGAACAGGTACGCATGGCCGAACTGGTAGGGCGCTTCTTTCCAGGCGCGCTTGTCGGTGGCGTTGTCGATCCCCAGGCGCCAGGTCAGGCGCGCCGTGCCCAGCTGGTGCTGGTAGCGCGCGAGCAAGTCCAGCCGCGTCCACGACGGGATGCGCACGCTGTTGTCGGGCACGGCCATGCGGTCGCCTTCGTGCACCACGCTGCCGGCGAGCGACAGGCCGGCCAAGGCGGCGAGCTCGTGCGCTGCTTGCAAGCGCAGCGTGCGTTCGGCCACGTTCACCGGGCGGCGGCCGTTGATCGCAGCGTCGCGCGCGCCGCGGCGTTGGGCGTCCAGCCACATGCCGCTGGCGTGCAGCTGCCAGGTGCCGAACCGGGTGCCGAGCCGGGTGCTGACCAGCGCTTCGAGGCCGCGGTGCCGGCTGCTGCCATCGATCAGCCGGGTGCAGCTGTCGTCGGCGCCGCACGCGCCGATGTCCTCGGCTTGCGGGCGGTCGATGTCGAACAGCGCCGCGCTCGCCTGCCATGCGTCGCCATTGAACTTGAGCCCGAGTTCCGCCTGGCGGCTCTTGAGCGCCGGCAGCGCTTCTCCCCGGTTGGTGTAGCGCGAACGGTTGGGCGCCACGTCACTTTCCATGCCTTGGCCCCAGCTCGCGTACCACAGCGTGCGCGGCGTGGCCTGGAAGGCGAGGGCGAACCACGGCGTGGTGAGCGATTGGCCGTAGTCGGTGCGGCGCGAGCCGTCGGTGCGCACGCTCTCGCGCTGCAGCCGTGCATGGCGCAGGCCGGTCCACAGGCTCCATTGCGCCGACAGCTGCATCGCGTCGCGAACGAAGAACTCGGTGCTGCGTTCGTTGCGGTTGGTGTTCTCGTCGGTAAGTTGGGGCATGGGCGCCACGACCGCGCTGCCGTCGATGCGGCCGTCGCCGGTGAGGTTGAACGCCTGGCGCTGGAAGCGGCTTTCGAAGCGGGTGAAAAGAACCCCGGTGCTGAGCCGGTGCGAAACGGTGCCGGTCGCCAGCTGGCCCTGCAGTTCCAACTGCAGGGCATCGCTGCTGCGGCGTTCGTTTTCGCTGCGGAAATCCCAATACGAGAACGTGCCGTCGGCGGCATACCGGTCGCAGGGGTTGCACTCCCAGGTGAGCGGGTCGTACTTGCCGTAGGGGAACGCCACCCGGTCGTCGGTGCGCAGCCGTTGCGTCATCGCATGCGCGACGAAGCGCCCGTCGTTGCCCAGTCGCTGCTGCAGGCGCAATGACGCGGTATCGCCTTCGAACACCACCGGCAGCGACCACGGCTGGTTGTTCAGGTTGATCCGCGGGTCGATCTTGCCCGCACTCGGCAGCCGGTCGCCGAGCAGGCTGAAGCCCGGCACGCTGGGTTGCGATTGCCGGCTTGTTTCTGCCTCCGCTTCGAGCAGCGTGTCGGGCGCCAGTCGCCAGTCGCCGGCAATGGCCAGCAGGTAGGCGTGCCCCTCGGCGTTGCGCACCTGGGGCCTGAGCGCATCGTAGGCGGCATTGATGCGCAGGCCCAAGGACTCGTCCTTGCCGAAACGCTGGCTCAGGTCGAGTGCGGTGCCGATGCTGCCGGGCTCGCGCCATTCGATCACTGCGCTGTGCTGGTTCTTCGTGGGCCGCTTGACCACGAGGTTCACCAGACCGCCCGGTGCGCTGGTGCCGGCCTGGATGCCGCTGATGCCCTTGAGCAGTTCCAGGCTGCTCTTGTTGTCGAGCGGCAGCACCGTTTCGGCGTTGACCGGCAGCCCATCGCGCCGGTAGTTGAAGCGGTTGTCGATCACGAAGCCGCGCACGGTGAGCGATTGCCAGTAGCCCTCGGCGTTGTAGGCGTCGCTGATCGCGGCGTCGAGTTTGGTCAGGTCCGACAGGTTGCGTGCGCCGGCATCGAGCAACTGGCTTTCGCTCAACAGGCTGGCGGCAAAGGGCGACTTGGCCAGCGGGATGTCGCCGAAGCCGCCCACCTGCAGCGGCGAGTTGATGATGCGGCCAGTCACGGTGACCTGCTGCACGGGTTGCGCCGAGGCGAGGGCGCCCACAAGCGCGAGCGCCGAGAAGACGAGATGACGAGCCATCGTGGTTCCGAAGCGATGGCGCAGGCGCTGACAACGTGAAGGGCCGTTCGCGGCCTTGCGGTCTGCTTCCCTGCGCGAGGATTACCTCAATCAGGTTCAAAGGGACTGTCTCAGTCGGCCTTGTCGTCCAAGGCCAACACCCCTAGCGAAGGCGGCACGGAGGAACCGCGCCGCGGGCCGGATTATCGCCGGTCCGGAAGAAGCCGCAGGCTGTCAGTCGTCAAAGTTGGGTGTTTCGACCCCCAGCACCTTGTGCAGCTTCGGGCTGGTGGTGGTGTACTGCAGCAGCACGCGCTTTTCCGGGAAGATGTAAGGCGACGCGCCGAAGGCCGCGAGCGCGGCCTCGTGGAAGCCCGAGAGGATGAGCTTCTTCTTGCCCGGGTAGGTGTTGATGTCGCCGACTGCGAACACGCCCGGGATACTCGTTTCGAACTTCTCGGTGTCCACGACGATCTGCTTGCGCTCCAGCGCCAGGCCCCAGTCGGCGATGGGCCCGAGCTTGGGGCTCAGGCCAAAGAACACCAGCAGCACGTCGAGCGGCACCACGCGGGTCACGCCGTCGCCGCCGGTGACTTTCACGCCGGTGAGCCGGCCCTCGGCTTCTTCGAAGCCCGTGACCTGACCCACGATGAACTGCATCTCCAGCGCGTCGCACAGCTCGCGCATGCGTGCCACGCTGGCCGGCGCCGCGCGAAAGCCGTCGCGGCGGTGGATGAGGATCACGCTTTCGGCCTTGTTAGGCCCTTCCTGCACGAAGTTGAGCGCCCAGTCCAGCGCCGAGTCGCCGCCGCCCACGATGAGCAGGTTCTTGCCGGCGAACTGCGCCGGATCCTTCACGCGGTAGAACACCTGCGTGTCGTGGAACCGGTCGAGCCCTTCGACCTTGAGCAACCGCGGCTGGAAGGCGCCCACGCCCGCGGCGATGAACACGGTCTTGGTGACGAAGCGCGTGCCCTTGGAGGTGGCCAGGTCGAAGCGGCCGTCTTCGCGCTTTTGCAGCACGGTGACCTCTTGCCCGAGGTGGAACGTGGCGCCGAAGGGCTCGATCTGCTTGAGCAGGTTGTCGGTGAGCTCGCGGCCGGTGCACACCGGCACGGCCGGGATGTCGTAGATCGGCTTGTCGGGATAGAGCTCGATGCACTGGCCGCCGGGGTAGGCGAGCGAGTCGATGATGTGGGCCTTGATCTCCAGCAGGCCCAGCTCGAACACCTGGAACAGGCCCACCGGGCCCGCGCCCACGATGACGGCGTCGGTCTCGATGGCGCTGGTGTCGTCCATACGGCGCTCAGCGCACCAGGTGGGACATCTTGTCCTTCACGTCTTTCCACTCGTCGGCATCGGGCAGCGCGGCCTTGCGCTTGGTGATGCTGGGCCACTTCTTCGCGAGCTCCGCGTTGAGCTGGATGAAGGCCTGCTGGTCGCCGGGCACGTCTTCCTCGGGAAGGATCGCGTTCACGGGGCACTCCGGGATGCACACCGCGCAGTCGATGCATTCGTCCGGGTCGATCGCGAGGAAGTTGGGGCCTTCGCGGAAGCAGTCCACCGGACACACGTCCACACAGTCGGTGTACTTGCAGCGGATGCACGCTTCGGTGACAACGTGGGTCATGACCTGTCTCTTGGGGAAAAGGTTTGTCGTTCGAAAGAAGCCGCCCGGACGCGAGGCGGAGCCCTGAATTCTAGGGCTTGAGGGCTTGTCGCCCCGGGGACATCACCGTGGCGGCCGAGGGCTTCTTGACGCCGCTCAACGCCGATGCGCCCGCGCCCACGGTCACCACCGTGGGCCGGCCGGCGTGCAGCAGGCTGGCGCGCGGCAGCGTGGAGACCGTGTGGTCGCTGGCCAGCTGGTCGGGCCAGCCGGCGCGCGAGACCACGCACACCGGCGTGTCGGGCTTCCAGCCCGCCTGCAGCAACCGGCGCGACAGCGTGACGAGCTGCTTGCCTGCCATGTAGAACACCTCGGTGTCGGCGCTGCGGCCGGCCTGCAGCTCGCCGCTTTGCGTCATCGCGGTGGTGAGGCTCACGCTGCGGCCCTTGCCGCGGCGCGTGAGCGGGCGCTGCGTGGCGGCGGCGGCGGCGATGGCGGCGGTGACACCGGGCACGACCTCGCTGTCGATGCCCGCTTCGGCCAGCGCTTGCAGTTCTTCTTCGAGCCGGCCGAAGACGCTGGGGTCGCCGCCCTTGAGGCGCACGACCACGCGCTGTTCGCGTGCATGCTTGACCAGCATCGCATTGATCTGCGTCTGCGCGGTGCTGTCGCAGAAGCCGCGCTTGCCGACGTGGACCCACTGCGCCCGCGGGGCGAACTCGCGCAGGGCCGGGTCGGTCAGGGCGTCGTGCAGCACCACGTCGGCCTGGCCCAGCCAGCGCGCGCCGCGCAGCGTGATCAGGTCGGCCGCGCCCGGGCCGGCGCCGATGAAGACGACCTTGCCCGGAGAGTTGCTCACAGCGCTTCCTTCACCAGCAGCGCGCCGCTGGTGCGGTTGGTGGTGGGGTCGACCACGATCAGCGCGCCGCCCACCCGGTTGTCGGCATAGGCCTCCACCGGCAGCGGCGCCTGCGTCTCCACGGTCACCAACCCGATTTCGTTGACAGCCAGCTCGTGCGCATCGGTGGGCTGCAGCGAGTGGATGTCGAGCCGGTGGTCGATGCTGCTGATGCGTGCCTGCACCCAGCGGTTGCCGTGGCGCACCCAGTATTTGCGGCCCACCACCGCCGCCTCGGTGTCCAGCCAGGCCAGCGTGGCGGAAAAACGTTGGGTCGCCTTCACCGTGCCGGGCGTGGCGATCCAGTCGCCGCGCGACACGTCGAGCTGGCGGTCGAGCACGATGCCGGCCGACTGGCCCGCCGTGGCGACGGGCACCACTTCGCTGGCGTAGCGCACCTCGGCCACCACGGCCTGCTCGCCGCTGGGGAACAGCTGCACCTTGTCGCCGGCCTTGACCTCGCCGTGGGCGATGCGGCCCCACAGCGTGCGCGGCTGGTTGCCGGTGCCTTCGCCTTCGCGCGCGACGTACTGCACCGGCATCAGCAGCGTGCCCTCGGTGCGCTCCTGCGTGGTGGGCAGCGTCTCCAGCACCTGCAGCAGCGAGGGGCCGTCGTACCAGGGCGCGTCCAGCGGTTGGGTCACGTTGTCGCCGCGCAGCGCGGAGACCGGGATGATGCCGGCCACGTCGATGCCGGCGGCCTGCGCAAACTTCTGCAATGCGCGGCTCACGGCCCTGAAGGCGGCCTCGGGCTGCTCCAGCGCGTCGATCTTGTTGACAGCGAACAGGATGCTCGGCACGCGCAGCAGTTGCGCGAGCAAGGCATGGCGGCGCGTCTGCGGCAGCAGCTGCACCTCGGCGGCCTGCCAGTCGATCTTGGTGATGTCCACCAGCACCACGGCCGCGTCGCTGCCGGCAGCGGCCGTGACCATGTTGCGCGTGTACTGCTCATGCCCGGGCGCGTCGGCGATGATGAACTTGCGCGTCTTGGTGGCGAAGTAGCGGTAGGCCACGTCGATCGTGATGCCCTGCTCGCGCTCGGCCTCCAGGCCGTCGGTGAGCAGCGACAGGTCGATCGGCGCCCCGGCGGCCTTTTTTTCCAGCGTGTCGAGCTGGTCGGCCAGGATGGCGCGGCTGTCGTAGAGCAGTCGGCCGATGAGCGTGCTCTTGCCGTCGTCCACGCTGCCGGCGGTGAGGAAGCGCAGCGCGCGGTGGTCCGCGCCCTTCAGGGGCTCGCGGTGGGCGGGGGCGTTCGCCACGATGACTTGTTCTTTCAGCACGGCAGACATCAGAAATACCCTTCCTTCTTGCGCCGCTCCATCGACGCGTCGGATGTGCGGTCGTCCATGCGCGTGGCGCCGCGTTCGCTCACGGTGACCGTCAGCGTCTCGGCCACGATGTCGGCGGCGCTGGCCGCTTCGCTTTCGACCGGGCAGGTGCAGGTCATGTCGCCCACCGTGCGAAAGCGCACCGGCAGCGTCTCCACCGTCTCGCCGGCTTCCACCGGCGTCACCTCGGTCACGGGCACCAGAAGGCCCTTGCGCCGCACGACCTGACGCTCATGGCGGTAGTACAGGTTCGGCAGCGGGATGTTCTCGCGCGCGATGTACAGCCACACATCGAGCTCGGTCCAGTTGCTGATCGGGAAGCAGCGGAAATGCTCGCCGGGCTTGTGGCGGGTGTTGAACAGCGTCCAGAGCTCGGGGCGCTGCTCCTTGGGCTGCCATTGGCCGAAGCTGTCGCGGTGGCTGAAGATGCGCTCCTTGGCGCGCGCCTTTTCCTCGTCGCGCCGCGCGCCGCCGATGAGGGCGTCGAAACGATGCTCCTCGATGGCCTCCAGCAAGGTCACGGTCTGGTGGCCGTTGCGCGATTCGAGCGGTTGGGCCAGGCGCACGGTGCCGCGCTTGATGCTGTCTTCGAGGTGGCCGACCACCAGGCGTTCGCCCATCTCGGCCACGCGGCGGTCGCGGAACTCGATCACCTCGGGGAAATTGTGGCCGGTGTCCACATGCAGCAGCGGGAAGGGCAGGCGGCCCTTGAAGTCGTTGCCGGCCGGCGCCGCAGGCGCCTGGGGGGCGGACGTTGCGCGGGTCTTGAAGGCCTTTTCGGCCAGGCGCAGCACCACGCAGGAATCCTTGCCACCCGAGAACAGCAGGGCAGGGCGCTCGAACGAGGCGGCCACCTCGCGCAGGATGAAGATGGCTTCTTCTTCGAGCCAGTCGAGGTGGGTGTGGTCGAGCTGGGGCAGCAGCTTGTCGATGCTGACAGGGGCGTTCATCTCAGCGGGCTCCGATCATCGAAACGGCGGGCGTGTCTTCGTGCTTCACGTGCAGCCCGCACTCCTTGGCGTTTTCGTCTTCCCACCACCAGCGGCCGGCGCGGAAGTCTTCTCCCACGGCGATGGCTCGCGTGCAGGGCGCGCAGCCGATGCTGGGCATGAACTCGTCGTGCAGCGGGTTGTAGGGCACGTTGTTCGCGGCGACGTAGTGCCACACGTCGGCCCAGGTCCACTCGGCCAGCGGGTTGACCTTGGCGCGGCCCTGGTCGTCGGTGTCGGTGAAGGGCACGTTGCCGCGGTTGGCCGATTGTTCGCGGCGCAGGCCGGTCACCCAGGCGGTGCGGCCGGCGAGCATGCGCGACAGCGGCTCCATCTTGCGGATGCCGCAGCAGGCCTTGCGCAGCTCGATGCTCTTGTACATGGCTTCTTCGCCGTTGCGGCCGACGAACTGGATCACCGCGTCGGCCACCGGACGGAACACCTCGACCTTGCGCCCATAGCGCTGCTCGATCGTGGGGATCAGCGCCAGCGTCTGCGCATGCAGCTTGCCGGTGTCCAGCGTGGCGATGGCGATGTCCAGGCCGTGGCGCGCGATCAGGTCGGTGACCACCATGTCTTCGACGCCGAGGCTGGTGGACTGCACGATGCCGCCGGCGTGCTGGGCGGCGGCCTGCTGCAGCACGGCCACCGCCTGCGCCAGGCGGGCGTCGAAGCCCGCGGTGCGGCGCGCGTAGAGATCGATCGCGCTCATATCGCCGCTCCCTGCTGCAGGAACTCGGTGGCCTTGCGCTCCTCGGGTGGCCGCGCGAACAGCGGGCGCGGGTCGCGCACGTCGCCCTGGTAGTGACCGCTGAAGAAGCTCAACGCACGCTCGGCGTGCTCGCGCTTCTGGTCGCCGCGCAGCACCACGGCATCAAAGCCGGTGCGGCGCAGCAGCGGCAGCATGTCCACCAGCACCTCGCCGGTGGCGCGCACCTCGCCGGCAAAGCGCATCCGGCTGCGCAGCAGGCGGGCCTGGCTGTAGGCGCGGCCGTCGGTCCACTTGGGGAAATCGAGCACCACCAGCGCCAGTCGCGGCAGGTCGGTTTCGAGCGTCTCGATGTCCACGTCGTTGGGCACGACCACGCCGGTGGGCAGGCCGCTCGGCCAGTGGTCGCGCACCGCATGCCACTGCTCGAGCGTGAGCACCTGGTGCGGCTGCGGCAGCGGAGTGGGCATGGGGCCGTCTTCGCCGGGCGCCGAATGCCAGGGATCGTTGTGTTTCTCGACGAACTTCATGCGGTCTCCCGCGCGGTGAGGTGGCGCTCGGCATCGGCCGCCTGCTTGAAGGGCAGCACGCCGACGCGCTTGACGGTGTCGATGAAGCGCTCGGCGGCGGCGCGCTCGCGCTTGTAGGTGGTGATCAAGGCCTCGATCACGTCGGGCACCTCGTCGGCTGCGAACGACGGGCCGATCACCTTGCCGGGCACCGAGGTGCCGCTCAGCGTGGAGCCGTCGGAGCCGCCGAGCGTGATCTGGTACCACTCGGCACCGTCCTTGTCGACGCCGAGGATGCCGATGTGGCCGCTGTGGTGATGGCCGCAGGAGTTGATGCAGCCGCTGATGTGCAAATCGATATCACCGATGTCGTACAGCTCGTCGAGGTCTTGGTAGCGCTCGGTGATGGCCTCGGCGATCGGGATCGAGCGCGCGTTGGCCAGCGCGCAGAAGTCGCCGCCGGGGCAGGCGATCATGTCGGTGAGCAGGCCGATGTTGGGCGTGGCGAAGCTGTTTTGCTTCGCCGCCTGCCACAGCGCGAACAGGTCGGCTTCGCGCACCCAGGGCAGCAGCAGGTTCTGGTCGTGCGTGACGCGCAGCTCGCCCAGGCTGAAGCGGTCGGCGATGTCGGCGGCAGCCTCCATCTGCTCGGCGGTCACGTCCCCCGGCGGCTGGCCCACGCGCTTGAGCGACAAGGTCACCGCGCGATAACCCGGCAGGCGGTGGCCGTGCACGTTGCGTTCCAGCCAGCGGCGGAAGGCCTGCGGCGCGTCGGCCGGAGGTGCCCAGCGCGCGGCGGTGGGCTGCAGGCCCTGGGGATCGACGAAGCAGGCGGCCACGCGCTCCAGCTCGGTCCGCGGAATGATGTGCGCGGCACCGTCGGCGTCGCGTTCGAGGATGTTGCGGAACTCCTCGTGCACCGCGTCGATGAACTTCTGGCCCTCGGCCTTGACCAGGATCTTGATGCGTGCCTTGTACTTGTTGTCGCGCCGGCCATACCGGTTGTACACACGCACGATCGCCTCGATGAACACGAGGATCTGCTGCCACGGCACGAACTCGCCCACGACGGTGCCGATCACGGGCGTGCGGCCCATGCCGCCGCCGGCCAGCACCTCGAAGCCCACCTCGCCGGCGGCGTTCTTCTTCAGCTGCAGGCCGATGTCGTGCCAGGCGATCGCCGCGCGGTCTTCGTGCGCGCCGCTCACCGCGATCTTGAACTTGCGCGGCAGGAAGGCGAACTCGGGATGCAGCGAGCTCCACTGGCGCATGATCTCGCAGTAAGGCCGCGGGTCCACGATCTCGTCGGCGGCGATGCCGGCCAACCCATCGCTGGTGATGTTGCGGATGCAGTTGCCGCTGGTCTGGATGCCGTGCATGTCCACGCTGGCCAGCAGGTCCATCACGTCGGCCGCGCGCGGCAGCGGGATCCAGTTGAACTGGCAGTTCTGGCGCGTGGTGAAGTGGGCGTAACCCTTGTCGAACTCGCGCGCGATGCGCGCCAGCATGCGCAGCTGGCGGCTCGCAAGCTCGCCGTAGGGCACGGCGATGCGGGTCATGGGTGCATGGCGCTGGATGTACCAGCCGTTTTGCAGGCGCAGCGGCAGGAACTCCTCGTTGGACAGCTCGCCGCGCAGGTGGCGTTCGAGCTGGTCGCGGAACTGCGCTGCACGCGCATGCACGAACTGGCGGTCGAATTCGGTGTACTGGTACATGGTCGTCAGTTCAATGAATGACTTTCAGGCCGGCCGTGACCAGCGACACGCACAACAGTGCGCGCACCAGCCGCTCGGGCAGGCTTTTGGTCAGCTGTGCACCCAGCCAGATGCCGGGCAGCGAGCCGATCAGCAGCCAGCCCAGCAGCGTCCAGTCCACATGGCCCAGGGTGGCGTGGCCGATGCCGGCCACCAGGGTGAGCGGCACGGCGTGGGCGATGTCGGTGCCCACCAGGCGCTGCGTCTGCAGGCGCGGGTACAGGATGAGGATCAGGGTGGCGCCGATGGCGCCCGCCCCGATCGAGCTGAGCGAGACCAGCACGCCCAGCACCAGCCCGGACAGCACGGTCAGCCAGGGCTTGCGCGAGGGCGGCAGCCACGCTTCGAGCTTCAGCCCCACCGCATGCCAGGCCTGGCGGTAGGCCACGGTCACGGCCGTCAGCAGCAGCGCGATGCCCAGCGAGAAGGTCAGCGTGGCCATCGAGCTCTTGGTCATGCCCACCAGGTGCATCCACGCGATGGTGGCCAGCGCGGCGGGGATGCTGCCGGCCAGCAGCAGCCCGAGGATCTTGTAGTCGACATGGCCGTGGCGGTGGTGGGCCACCGAGCCGCCGGTCTTGGTGAGGGCGGCAAACCACAGGTCGGTGCCGATGGCCACCGCCGGGTTCAGCTTGAACACGCCGATCAGCAGCGGCGTCATCAGCGAGCCACCGCCGACGCCCGTCATGCCGACGATGGCGCCGATGCCGAATCCGCTCACGATGGCCAACCAGTCCATGAAGATCCCAAGGGGTGAATCCGGGTACGAGCCCGTCGGGCGACTGTAGGGAGGCGCTATATATTTGAGAAGAACAGATTAGTTGATTGGATATTCCGCTTTTGAATGTAAAAGGGCCGGCATCGCACCCTTGTTTGGTGGTTTGCCGGGCCCGTGACGCCCGCCCGCCGGGCGGTCGGAGGGCCGGCTTCTAGAATCCCGGGCGATGTCCCGTTTTGCTCGTTGCGCCGTGGGCGGGTGGCTGCTGCTCCTGCTCGCCGCCTGCCAGACCGTTCCCCCGCCGTCCCCCGTGCCGCCCGCGCCGCCGGTGGTGCAGCCGGCCCCGGCGCCCAGGCCGCCGCGCATCGGCCTGGCACTGGGCGGCGGTGCGGCGCGCGGATTCGCGCACATCGGCGTGATCCAGGTCTTGGAGGAAAACGGCATCAGGCCCGACCTGGTGGTCGGCACGTCGGCGGGCAGCCTGGTCGCCGCGCTTTACGCCACCGGACGCAGCGGCGCCGAGCTCGGCGCGCTGGCGCAGACGATGGACGAAACCGCCATCACCGACTGGTCCTTCCCCGGGCGGGCGCTGATCCGCGGCGAAGCGCTGGCGCGCTATGTCCGCGAGCACACGGGCGGCAAACTCATCGAGCAGATGCGCGTGCCGCTGGGCATCGTGGCCACCGACCTCGACAGCGGCCAGCCCATCCTGTTCCGCCGCGGCGACCCGGGCATGGCGGTGCGGGCCTCCAGCGCGGTGCCCGCCGTCTTTCAGCCGGTGAAGATCGGTACGCGTGAATACGTGGATGGCGGCCTGGTGTCGCCGGTGCCGGTGCGTTTTGCACGCCAGATGGGTGCCGAACTGGTGATCGCGGTGGACATCTCTGCGGCACCGGAGGGCAACCCCACGGGCGATGCGATGCGCATGCTGCTGCAGACTTTCGCCATCATGGGCCGCAGCATCAACAGCTTTGAGCTGAAAGAGGCCGACGTGGTGCTGCGGCCCCGGCTCAATGGCGTGTCGAGCGCGGATTTCACGGCGCGCGCCCGGTCGGTGCAGGCAGGCCGCGAGGTGGCGCAGGCCCTGCTGCCCGAGCTCAAGGCCAAGATCGCGGCGCTCACGAAGCAGGCGTCCCAATAAAAAGCCCGATGCACTGGCATCGGGCTGAAGGTACCTCGAAGGGGTTTCGGAAGGTACCGAGGAGACAACCTTTCAGGGAGACCGCAGGGTGGTCAAACGCTGCGGTACTCCATAGATGCGGCGGTCCGCCAAAAGTTCAATGGCAGCGCCAGCCGCTGTCTCAGGCCGCGGCGGCGGCGCGCTTGCCCTTCGGCGTGGCGGCTTGGCTGGCCTTGACGGCGGTGGTGGTCATGGCCTGGATGTTGGCGTCGGCGATCTCGGCGGCCTGCTTGGCGGCCTTGTGCACGCTCTCGTAGGCGTTGTTGGCCGCTGCCAGGGCCGACTTGACCAGCGCCACGGCGTTTTCGGTGCCCGCCGGGGCGTTCTTCACGGCGCTGTCGACCAGGTTCATGAACGTCGCTTGGCTGTCGGCCAGGCGCGACTCGGCGACCTTGGAGACTTCGGCGTTGGTGGCGGCGGCGATGTCGTAGACATGGCGGCTGTAAGCAGCGGCCTTCTCGGCCACCGGCTGCAGCAGGCCGGTCTGCAGGGCCAGCAGCTCCTGAGCGTCCTTCACCGACAGGGCGGCCTGGGTGTTCTCGGCGGCTTCGGTCAGCGCGGTGCGCGCGACTTGGAGGTTCAGCTCGACGAGCTTTTCCACGCCTTCGAAGGCCTTGTTGGTGAGGCCGAACAGGGTTTCGACATTGGCCTTGTGGGCGGCGAGCAGTTGTTCAGGGGTCAGCATGGCGAGCTCCGGGTGCAGGGTTGGTAAGAGAATGTTTGCTGCAGTGCAGCATGGTTCAAAGTATAAGGATGCGCGCCGCCAATGCAAGTCCTATTTGCTGCGGCGCAGCAAAATAGAGGGCGATTCCTAGATGCAGGCTTTCTACGCCGACCACTTCGTGCTGCCGCTGCCGCAAGGCCATCGGTTTCCGATGACCAAGTACGCGCTCCTGCGCGACCGGCTGCTGGAGGAACTGGCCTTGTTGCGCCTGCAGCCGGCGCCAGCGGCGACCGACGGGGAACTGGCCCTGGTCCATACCCCCCGCTATGTGTCGGCGGTGAGCGAGGGGCTGCTGTCGGCTGCCGAGCAGCGGGAGATCGGTTTTCCGTGGTCGCCGCACATGGCCGAGCGCGCGCGACGCTCGGTGGGGGCCACGGTGGCGGCGGCGCGGGCGGCGCTGTCCGAAGGGGTGGCCGCCAACCTGGCAGGCGGCACGCACCACGCCCATGCGGACCGGGGCAGTGGCTACTGTGTCTTCAACGACGTGGCGGTGGCCGCCCGGCTCATGCAGGCAGAGTGGCATCGCGCCCACCACAAGCTCTTGCGGGTGGCCGTGGTGGACCTCGACGTGCACCAGGGCAACGGCACGGCAGCGATCTTCCGCGACGACCCCACGGTGTTCACCCTGTCGCTGCACGGCGCGAAGAACTTCCCGTTCCGCAAGGAGGCCAGCGACCTGGACGTGGAACTGCCCGACGGCTGCACCGACGCGCCCTACCTCGCGGCGCTGGACGAGGCGCTGGCGTCGATGTGGCAGCGCCATGGGGACGCGGCGCCCGGCCTGGTGTTCTACCTGGCCGGCGCCGACCCGCACGAAGCCGACCGCTTGGGGCGGCTCAAGCTGAGCGCGGCAGGCCTGGCCGAGCGCGACCGGCGTGTCTTCGCAGGATGCTGGCAACGCCGGGTCCCGGTGGTGATGGTCATGGCCGGAGGCTACGGGCGCGTCATCGAGGACACGGTCGCGCTGCAGGTGCAGAGCTTTTGCGTCGCCTGCGCGACGTGGTCGGCGTGGCGGGCGATGGAAGAATCGATGCATGAGCACGACCCGTCCCGCGCCTGAGCCGCGCAGCGCCTACCGGCATTTCAGCCCGATTGCCACGCGTTGGATGGACAACGACGTGTACGGCCATGTCAACAACGTCGTGTACTACAGCTTCTTCGATACGGCGGTGAACCGCTATCTGATCGAAGCGGGCGCGCTGGACATCCATGCCGGCCAGGTGATCGGGCTGGTGGTGCAGACGCAATGCAACTACTTCGCACCGCTGGAGTTTCCGCAGCTGGTGGAGGCGGGCCTGCGTGTGGCGCACCTGGGCAGCTCCAGCGTGCGCTACGAGATCGGGCTGTTCGCGGCCGGCACCCCGGACAGCGCAGCCAGCGGCCACTTCGTGCATGTGTACGTGGACCGACGCACGCGCAAGCCGGTGCCGCTGCCGCAGGCCTTGCGTGCCGCCCTCGAACCGCTGCGTGCCTAAGGGCTAACCCGCGGGCGCGCGTTCAGCCCATGTTCAGCCCGACGGGCAGGGCGCTTTTTACAATCGCGCGTCCTCGTTGCCCGGGCCTGCCATGCCTTTGCCGACCTCCGTACGCCGCGCGCTCTTCGCCGCCTTGCTGTCGCTGTTGCCGGGCCTGGCCCGGGCTTCCGAGATCAACGGCGCAGAGCTGTCCGCCTGGTGGGGGCTGCCGTTTGCCGGCATGCTGCTGTCGATCGCGCTGCTGCCGCTGACCTGGCCCAAGCTCTGGCACCACCACTACGGCAAGATCGCGCTCGGCTGGGCGCTGGCCTTCCTGCTGCCCTTTGCTGCGCTGCACGGGCCGGGCGCCGCATGGCAGGCGCTGGTGCATGCGCTGGTAGCCGAGTACATCCCGTTCATCATCCTGCTGGTCGCGCTGTTCACCGTGGCGGGCGGCATCTTCATCCGTGGCAACCTGCACGGCAGCCCGGGGCTCAACGTCACGCTGATGGCCATCGGCGCGGTGCTGGCCAGCTTCATGGGCACCACCGGTGCGTCGATGCTGATGATCCGGCCGCTGATCCGCGCCAACGACAACCGGCCGTACGTGGTGCACGTGGTCGTGTTCTTCATCTTCATCGTGTCGAACGCCGGCGGCTCGCTGACGCCGCTGGGCGACCCGCCCTTGTTCCTGGGCTTCCTGCAGGGCGTGGACTTCTTCTGGACAGCCGGCCACCTGTGGTCGCAGACGCTGTTCCTGTGCGGTGTGCTGCTGGCGGTCTTCTACGTGATCGATGCCTACCACTACCGCAAGGAAGGCGTGAAACCGGTGGACCCCACGCCCGACACCCATCCGGCCTTCGGCATCGAAGGCAAAGCCAACTTCGTGCTGCTGGGGGCGGTGGTCGGCCTGGTGCTCCTGAGCGGCTTGTGGAAGCCCGGTGTGTCGTTCCATCTGGGCGGTGCAGAGCTCACGCTGCAAGGCCTGGTGCGCGACATCGGGCTGGTGGTGGTGACTTTCCTTTCGCTGCACCTGACGCCCAAGGGTCCGCGCAAGGCCAACGAGTTCAGCTGGGGCCCGATGCAGGAGGTGGCGAAGCTGTTCATCGGCATCTTCCTGACGATGGCGCCGGTGCTGGCGATGCTGAAGGCCGGCCTCAACGGGCCCTTCGCGCCGGTGGCCGCCGCGGTGACGGGCGCCGATGGCCAGCCGCAGCCCTGGGCCTACTTCTGGTTCAGCGGCGTGCTGTCGTCGTTCCTCGACAACGCGCCCACGTACCTCGTGTTCTTCAACCTGGCCGGCGGCGAGCCCCAGGTGCTGATGACGACGCTGGCCACCACGCTGGCGGCGGTGTCGGCGGGTTCGGTGTTCATGGGCGCCAACAGCTACATCGGCAACGCGCCCAACTTCATGGTCAAGGCCATCGCCGAGGAGCGCGGCATCCGCATGCCCAGCTTCTTCGGCTACATGGCCTGGTCCTGCGGCATCCTGCTGCCGCTGTTCGTGCTGATGACCTTCCTCTGGTTCCGATGAGCACGACCAAGCCAGCAGTGCTGATCGCGCGCGCGGTCTTTCCCGACCTGGTGGACCGCCTGCGCCAATGGTTCGAGGTGGAGGACAACCCCGACGACCGCGTCTACGGCAAGGCCGAGCTGATCCAGCGCCTGCAGGGCAAGGCCGGTGTCATCACCACCGGCAGCGAGCGCATCGATGCCGAGGTGCTCGACGCCTGCCCGCAGCTGCGCGCGGTGTGCAACATGGCGGTGGGCTTCAACAACCTCGACGTGGCGGCCTGCACGGCGCGCGGCGTGTTGTGCAGCAATGCGCCCGACGTGCTGACCGAGACCACCGCTGACTTCGGCTTTGCGCTGATGATGGCAGCCGCCCGCCGCATCGCGGAGGCCGAGCACTTCCTGCGCCGCGGCGAATGGAAGCAATGGGCCTACGACATGTTCATCGGCGCCGACGTGCACGGCAGCACGCTGGGCGTGCTGGGCATGGGCCGCATCGGGCAGGCGATCGCGCGCCGCGCACGCCTGGGTTTCGGCATGCAGTTGATCTATCACAACCGGTCGCGCCTGCCGGCCGAGACCGAGGCGCAGCTCGGTGCGCGCTATGTCGACAAGCACACGTTGATGCGCGAGTGCGACCATCTGGTGATCGTGGTGCCGTATACGCCGCAGTCGCACCACATGGTGGGCGCGGCGGAGCTGGCGCTGATGAAGCCCGCCGCCACCTTGACCAACATCGCGCGTGGCGGGGTGGTCGACGATGCCGCGCTGGCCCAGGCCCTGCGCGAGCGCCGCATCGCGGCCGCCGGGCTCGATGTGTTCGAAGGCGAGCCGTCGGTGCACCCGGCGCTGCTGACGGTGCCCAACGTGGTGCTGACCCCGCACATCGCCAGCGCCACCGTGGCCACGCGCCGCGCGATGTTCATGCTGGCCAGCGACAACCTCGTGGCCGCGCTGGGCTTCGGCCCGCAGGCCGGCCGGCCGCCCACCGCGCTGAATCCGCAGGTGTTGTCGCAAGGGTGACACGTGGGTCCTGGACTGGACCCGGCCCCGGGTTTACGTGAAATCCACAGCCGGTGGCCTGGGGGGTGCTGCCTAGAATCCCGCATCCCACAAAACAGAGGCAACCACCGTGAAGATCAAGAGCCAGAAGGACTTCTGGTCCGGGCTGATGTTCATCATCGTCGGCATCACGTTCACCGTGGGCGCCATGAACTACAGCTTCGGATCCTCCGCGCGTCCCGGCCCCGGCTATTTCCCGTTCGGCCTGGGGATCCTGCTGGCTTTGCTGGGTGCCATCGTGCTGTTCAAGGCGTTGACCATCGAAGTCGAAGGCGGCGACCCGATCGGCGGCTTCGCATGGAAGCCGCTGTTCATCCTGGTGGCGTCGATCGTGGTGTTCGGGCTGCTGCTGCCGCGCGCCGGCATGCTGATCTCGCTGCCGGTGCTGGTGGCCATGGTGAGCCTGGCCGGTGACGAGTTTCACTGGAAGGGCGTGCTCATTTCCGCCGTGGTGCTCACCGCCGGCAGCTGGCTGGTGTTCATCAAGGGCCTGGGCCTGGTGATCCCGGTGCTGCCGCCTTTCATGACCGCGTAACGCAAGGCCTGCCATGGATCTGTTCTCCAACCTCGCCCTCGGGTTCCAGACGGCGCTGTCGCTGCAGAACCTGATGTACGCGTTCTTCGGCTGCGTGCTGGGCACCTTGATCGGCGTGCTGCCCGGCCTCGGGCCGGTGGCCACCATCGCGATGCTGCTGCCGTCGATCTATTCGCTCGACGCCACGCCCGCGCTGGTGATGCTGGCCGGCATCTACTACGGCTCGCAGTACGGCGGCTCCACCACCGCGATCCTGATCAACGTGCCGGGCGAATCGGCATCGGTGGTCACGGCCATCGACGGCTACCAGATGGCGCGCCAGGGCCGGGCGGGCGCTGCGCTGGCGGTGGCGGGCCTGGGCTCGTTCTTCGCGGGCACGGTGGCCACGTTCATCATTGCTGCCTTTGCCCCGCCGCTGACGGAGTTGGCGTTCAAGTTCGGCCCGGCGGAGTACTTCTCGCTGATGGTGCTGGGCCTGATCGGCGCGGTGGTGCTGGCCTCCGGCTCGCTGATCAAGGCCATCGCGATGATCCTCCTGGGTCTGCTGATCGGGCAGATCAACACCGACGTGATCTCCGGCACGCCGCGCTACAGCTTCGACATTCCCGAGCTCACCGACGGCATCAACTTCGTCGTGATCGCGATGGGCGTGTTCGGCTTCGGCGAGATCATCGCCAACCTGGGCCGCCCGGCAGAGCACCGCGAGGTGTTCACCAAGGACGTCAAGGGCCTGTGGCCCTCGAAGAAGGACTTCCGCGATGCAGCGCCGGCGGTGCTGCGCGGCACCACGCTGGGCTCGCTGCTGGGGGTGCTGCCGGGCGGTGGCTCGCTGCTGGCGTCGTTTGCCGCCTACACGCTGGAAAAGAAGGTCGCCTCCGACAGCAGCCGCTTCGGCCGCGGCGACATCCGCGGCGTGGCGGGCCCCGAGTCGGCCAACAACGCCGGCGCGCAGACCTCGTTCATCCCGATGCTCACGCTGGGCATCCCGCCCAACGCCGTGATGGCGCTGATGGTGGGCGCGATGACGATCAAGGGCATACAGCCCGGACCGCAGGTGATGACCAGCAACCCCGAGCTCTTCTGGGGCCTGATCGCCTCCATGTGGATCGGCAACCTGATGCTGGTGGTCCTGAACCTGCCGCTGATCGGCATCTGGATCAAGCTGCTGACGCTGCCGTACCGGTTCCTGTTCCCCGCCATCGTGGTGTTCTGCTGCATCGGCCTGTACACGCTCAACAACAACAACTTCGACGTGTACATGGCCGCGCTGTTTGCCGTGATCGGCTATGCGTTCTACAAGCTCGGCTGCGAGCCGGCGCCGCTGCTGCTGGGCTTCATCCTCGGTCCGATGATGGAAGAAAACCTGCGGCGCGCGCTGCTGCTGTCGCGCGGCGACTGGACCACCTTCGCCACGCGGCCGCTGTCGGCGGGCCTGCTGATTGCTGCCGCGCTGATGATCGTGGTGGTGATGCTGCCGTCCATCCGCAGCAAGCGCGAAGAGGCGTTCCAGGAAGACTGAAGCGAAGACTGTTTTGCAAAAAGGGGCCGCACTGTGCGGCCTCTTTTGTTTGCACAATCGTCGCATGTCCCCGAGAGACAACACCATGACATCGCCCTTCGACTGGACCCGCGGCTATCCCTCCACGCGCTTGCCTGTGTTTGGCCGCAACATCGTCTCCACCTCGCATCCGGTCGCGGCGCAGGCCGGGCTGCGCATCCTGCTCAAGGGCGGCAACGCGGTCGATGCGGCCATCGCCACCGCGGCCGCGATGACGATCGCCGAGCCCTGCAGCAACGGCCTCGGGTCGGATGCGTTCTGCATTCTCTGGGACGGCACGCGCCTGCACGGTCTCAACGCCTCCGGCCGCGCGCCGGATGCGTGGACGCCGGCTTACTTTCGCAGCCGCTACGGAGACGATGCGCGCCATCCGCCCATGCGCGGCTGGGACGCCGTCACGGTGCCGGGCGCGGTGGCCGGCTGGGTGGCGATGAGCGAGCGTTTCGGGCGCCTGCCGTTTGCCGACCTGTTCGAGCCGGCGATCGAACTGGCCGAGCGCGGCTATGCGGTGCCGGTGGTGGTGCAGCAGAAGTGGGCCGCCGCCGCGCAAGTGCGCGATCTGGTCAGGCAGCCGGGCTTTCGCGACACCTTCCTGCCCTTCGGCCGTGCGCCGGCAGTCGGCGAACTCTTTCGCATGCCGAAGGCGGCGGAGGCCTTGCGCGCGATTGCCGACACGCGGGGCCAGGCCTTCTATGCGGGCGAGATCGCCGAAGCGATCGGCCGGCACGCCAAGGCCCACGGCGGCGCGCTGACGCGACAGGACCTCGCCAACTTCCAGCCCGAATGGGTGCAGCCCATCGAGAAGCGCTACCGCGGCCACACGCTGCACGAGATCCCGCCCAACGGCCAGGGCATCGCGGCGCTGATCGCACTGGGCATCCTGTCCCACTTCGACATCGGCTCGATGGCGCCGGACGGGCCAGAGTCGCTGCACCTGCAGATCGAGGCGATGAAGCTGGCGTTTGCCGACGTGTACCGCCACGTGGCCGAGCCCGACGCGATGGAGGTCTCCTCCGGCCAGTTGCTCGACGAGGGCTACCTGCGCTCGCGCGCCAAGCTGATCGACCCGCGGCGTGCGCAGGACTTCCAGGCCGGCAACCCGGTGCAAGGCGGCACCATCTACCTCACCGCCGCCGACGCCAGCGGCATGATGGTCAGCTTCATCCAGAGCAACTACATGGGCTTCGGCTCGGGCGTGGTGGTGCCGGACTACGGCATCTCGCTGCAGAACCGCGGCCATGGCTTCAGCCTTGACGAGCGCAGCCCCAACGTGGTGGCGCCTGGCAAGCGGCCGTTCCACACCATCATCCCGGCCTTCCTCACACGAGAGGGCCGCCCGGTGATGAGCTTCGGCGTGATGGGTGCCAACATGCAGCCGCAGGGGCACCTGCAGACGGTGGTGCGCATGCTCGACCATCGGCAGCAACCGCAGGCGGCCTGCGATGCGCCGCGCTGGCGCTTCAACCAGGGCCTGTCGCTCAACGTCGAGGGCACGATGGACCGCGCCACGGTGCAGGCACTGGCCGACCTGGGCCACCAGGTCCAGCCGATCAACGACAGCTACCAGGACTTCGGCGCCGGCCAGTTCATCTGGCGGCTGGGCGATCCGGCGGTGGAAGGCTATGTCGCGGCCAGCGACCCACGGCGCGACGGCCAGGCGGTGGCCTTCTGACCCGCTGAGCGCGCCAGCAGGTCTTTGCGCAACGCGAAGGCGCATCGCGGTCCCGATTCCTAGAATGGCCCGCAATGTCCGCCCCCCTTGTCGCAGCGCCGGCCGCAAGCCCGGCCTCGCCGGTGTGGCCCGGCCTCGTGCTGGCGCTGCTCGGCTCGATCGCGTTTTCCGGCAAGGCCATCATCGTCAAGCTGGCCTACCGCTACGGCGTGGATGCGGTCACGCTGATCATGTACCGCATGCTGTTTGCGCTGCCGATGTTCCTGTTGCTGGCCTGGTGGGCGGGCCGCGGCAAGGCGCCGCTGGCACGGCGCGACCTCGGCGCGGTGCTGGGCCTCGGCTTCTCGGGCTACTACCTCGCGAGCTTCCTCGACTTCGCCGGGCTGCAGTACGTCAGCGCCAGCTTCGAGCGGCTGGTGCTGTACCTCAACCCCACGCTGGTGCTGCTGCTGGGGCTGCTGCTGTTCCAGCGCCGGCCGACGGCGCGGCAGTGGGCGGCGCTGGGCCTGAGCTATGGCGGCGTGCTGGTGGTCTTCGGGCATGAGTTCAGCTTCGCGGGCGACAACGTGCCGCTGGGTGCGGCGCTGGTGTTCGGCAGCGCACTCAGCTACGCGATCTACCTGGTCTACAGCGGCGAGGTGGTGCAGCGCATCGGCTCGCTGCGCCTGACCGGCTGGGCCACCTCGGTGGCCTGCGTGCTGTGCATCGCGCAGTTCACGCTGCTCAGGCCCTTGAGCGCGGCGGCGGTGGCGCCCGAGGTGGTGTGGCTGTCGGTGCTGAATGCCGTGGCCTGCACCTTCGCGCCGGTGCTGATGGTGATGATGGCGATCGAGCGCATCGGCGCCTCGATGGCGGCGCAGACGGGCATGGTGGGGCCGCTGTCCACCATCGTGATGGGCGTGCTGATCCTGGGCGAGCCTTTCACGCCCTGGATCGCCGCCGGCACGGCCTTGGTGCTGGCGGGCGTGTGGCTGCTCGCGCGCAGCCGTTGAATACAGAAGGAGCAAGCATGGACCTGGACATCGCGGGCAAGTGGGCGCTGGTGTGCGGCGCGAGCAAGGGCCTGGGCAGGGGCTGCGCCGCTGCGCTGGCGGCCGAAGGCGTGAACGTGGTCGTCACCGCGCGCGGCGCGCAGGCGCTGGAGCAGACGGCCGCCGAGCTGCGCGCACTGGGCCGCGGCGAGGTACGGGCGGTGGCCGGCGACATCACCACGCCTGAAGGCCGCGCGGCCGCGCTGGCCGCCTGTCCGCAGGTGGACATCCTGGTCAACAACGCCGGTGGCCCGCCGCCAGGCGACTTTCGCGACTGGGACCGCGACACCTGGATCCGCGCGCTGGAAGCCAACATGCTCACGCCCATCGAGCTGATCAAGGCCACGGTGGACGCGATGGCCGCGCGCGGCTTCGGCCGCATCGTCAACATCACCTCGGGCGCGGTGAAGGCGCCGATCGACGTGCTGGGGCTGTCCAACGGCGCGCGCAGCGGGCTCACCGGCTTCATCGCGGGCCTGGCGCGGCAGCCGCGGCTGGCCTCGCGCAACGTGACCATCAACAACCTGCTGCCGGGGCCCTTCGACACCGATCGCCTGCGCAAGACCACCGAGGCGTCGGCGCAAAAGGCCGGCCAGCCGTTCGACGCGCTGTGGGACAAGCGGCGCCAGGCCATCCCGGCGCAGCGCTTCGGCACGCCGGAGGAGTTCGGTGCGATGTGCGCCTTCCTGTGCAGCCGCCATGCCGGTTTCATGACCGGGCAGAACCTGCTGCTCGACGGCGGCGCGTATCCGGGCACCTTCTGATTCCAGGTTCACCCGATACCCAGGCACACGCGACGCAGCGCACACTGTGCGCTCGCCAGACAAGGGAGACGACCGGATGCGCCAGGACGCCCACGAATACGTGCTCTATGGCTACCAGGGCAGCGGGAGCGCCGCGGTGGAGGCGGCGCTGGCGGTGGCCGGGCTGCCGCACCGCATCGTCAATGCCGCCTCCTGGGACGCGGCCTCGGAGCTGGGTGCGCTGAGACAGGCCAATCCGCTGCTGCAGATCCCGGCCCTGCGCTGGCCCGACGGCAGCACCATGAGTGAAAGCGCGGCCATCCTGATCGAGCTGGGCCTGCGCCATCCGCGAAGCCGGCTGCTGCCCGAAGACGCGGCCGCGCGTGCGCAGGCCATCCGCGGGCTGGTGTTCATCGTGGCCAATTGCTACGCGGCGATCGGCATCATCGACTACCCCGAGCGCTGGACCACGAGTGCCGAGGAGTCCGAGCATGATCACGTGCGCCAGGGCACACGCGCGCGCCTGCACCAGCTCTGGGAGCGCTTTGCCGATACCTTCGCGCCGCGGCCCTACTTGAGCGGCGCCGAGCTGGGCGCGCTGGACCTGCTCGCGGCCGTGGTGTCCAGATGGTCGGGCGCGCGGGCCCATTTGCGCAAGCACCGTGCCGACTGGTTCCCGGTGCTCGAGCGGGTGGAGCAGCATCCGGTGGTTGCGCCGGTGTTCGCACGCCACTGGCCGCCCAGCGCGGGCGGTGTCCAGTGAGCGGGCGCGCCGGCCTGGCTCAGCGCCGCGTCGAGGCGGCGATGCCCGCGACGATGAGGGCAAATGCCAAGCCGTGGTACGCCTGCGGCGCCTCGCCCAGCAGCGCCGCCGACAGCAGCGCGGCGAACAGCGGCGTGAGGTTGGCGAAGAACGCCGCCACCGCCGGACCCACCGCGGTGACGCCCAGGCCCCAGCAGCGGTAGGCGATCAGCGACGGGCCGATCGCCACGTAGGCCAGCGCGAGCAGCACCGCGGGCGTCCAGTGCACGCTGTCGCCCGTGATCGCGGCTTCGGCGCCCGCGGCCACGCCGGCAAAGGCGCCGCCCATCAGCGTCTGCACCAGCAGCAGTTCGGCCCAGTTCCAGTCGGGCCGTGCGCTGCCGCGCATCGACGCCGGTGGCCGCGCCAGCAGCCAGCTGTAGAAGGCCCACGATGCGGCGGCCGCCAGCATCAGCACGTCCCCGGCGACGAAATGCACGCGGGCCAGCGCCGCCCCATCGCCGCGCGACAGCACGACCAGCACGCCGGACAGCGACAGCGCCGCGCCCAGCCACTCGCGGCCGTGCGGCCGCACGCCGTAGAACAGGGCGCCGATGCCCATCATCCACAGCGGCGAGCTGGCCGCGATGAGTGTCACGTTCAGCGGCGTCGAGGTGGTGAGCGCCAGGTACTGCAGCGCGTTGTAGCAGCCCACGCCCAGGAAGCTCAGCAGCGCCAGCTCGCGCCAGCGGCGGGCCACTTCCTGCCGCGCCTGGCGCTCGCGCACAAGCCGCCAACCCAGCGGCAGCAGCAGCAGGCCGGCAATGGCCCAGCGCAGCGCATT
Source organism: Pseudomonadota bacterium (assembly GCA_040758375.1). Lineage (GTDB taxonomy): Bacteria > Pseudomonadota > Gammaproteobacteria > Burkholderiales > Burkholderiaceae_C > CAMLIZ01. Next base: position 31,523 of record JBFLWE010000005.1, on the reverse strand, counting down.
CAGCGCCAGCGGCGGCACGCTGCCGACCATCAAACGCCCCACCACCGCGTTGCCAGCCCACAGCAGGGGCGGCAGCGTCAGCAGCGCGACCATGCGCGCGTTCAGCTTCACCATGCAGGACCGGCGGCGCCGCAGTTCCAGCACTGCTCGAACGGGCCGTCGATGCGCTCATGGCACGCCTGGCAGACCCATTGCCGCCACACCGGCTGTTGCAGCGCCTCAAGCCGCGCCTGGGCCAGCTCGAACTGTTCGTCGTCGTGGATCCACACTTCGGGCAGCGCCTGGTCGGGCGGTATCTCGCCGGTGATGCTGCTGGCGAAGGCGCGCTGCACGCTGGCGGCGATGCCGTCTTGCGACAGCATGTCGGCCCATAGCGTGGCGATCGGCAGGTTGGGAGCTTGGGCGAGGCGTTTCAACGGTGGCGCAGGCGTGTGCAGGGGCTTGGCGAGAGGCCCCGCATCCTAACGTCCGCCCTGGCGTAACCTTTGGCGTTCCACGCAAACCAGGAGTGCACAGATGCCCAAGGCGATCCAGATCACCGAATTCGGCGGCCCCGAGGTGTTGAAGCTGGCCGAGGTGGCGGTGGGCCAGCCGGGCCCAGGCGAAGTCCGCATCCGCCACCAGGCCTGCGGCATCAACTTCATCGACGTGTACCAGCGCACCGGCCTGTACCAGAACGCGCTGCCCCTGGTGCTGGGCATGGAAGGCGCCGGCATCGTGGAGGCGGTGGGCGAGGGCGTGAAGCACCTGCAGGCAGGCGATCGCGCGGCCTATGCCAGCCAGCCGCCGGGCGCCTACAGCGAGGTGCGCGTGATGCCGGCCAGGTGCGTGGTGCGCCTGCCCGACGGCATCGACTTCGAGCAGGGCGCCGCGATGATGCTCAAGGGCCTGACCGTGCAGTACCTGCTGCGCAAGACCCAGCCGCAGGGCGGCCTGCACGAGGGCGATTTCATCCTCTTCCATGCGGCCGCGGGCGGCGTGGGCCTGATCGCCTGCCAGTGGGCGCGGGCGATGGGCTTGCGGTTGATCGGCACCGCCGGCAGCGACGAGAAGTGCCGCCTCGCGCTGGACAACGGCGCCGCGCACGCGATCAACTACAACCGCGAAGACTTCGTGGCGCGCGTGAAGGAGATCACCCACGGCCGCGGCGTGAAGGCGGTGTACGACTCGGTGGGCAAGGACACTTTCGAGCGCTCGCTCGACTGCCTGCAGCCCTTTGGCCTGATGGCAACGTTCGGCAATGCCTCGGGGCCGGTGCCGCCGGTGAACACCGTGATGCTGGCAGCCAAGGGCTCGCTGTACCTCACGCGCCCCACGATCTTCACGCACCTGGCCACGCGCGAATCGACCCAGGCGATGGCCGACGATCTCTTTGGCATGGTCACCAGCGGCAAGGTGGTGGTGCATGTGGAGCAGCGCTATGCGCTGGCCGATGCGGCGCAGGCGCACCGCGATCTCGAGGCCCGCAAGACCACCGGGTCGAGCGTGCTGCTGCCCTGAGGGGCCGGTCGCTCAGGCGGCCGGGGCCGGCCCCACCGCGGTGCGGTAGGCGTGCCAGGAGGCATGGCCCAGCACCGGCCCCACGACCAGCAGCCCGAAGAAGCCGGGCAGCATGGCCAGCACGCACAGCAGCGTGATCAGCGCACCCCACAGCAGCATCACGCCCATCTGGGTAAGCACCAGGCGCATGCTGATGAGCGCTGCGGTGATCGCGTCGGTGCCGCGGTCCAGGATCATCGGCATCGCGATCACGCTCGCCGAGTAGATGAGGGCCGCGAACACGCCACCCACGCAGACGTAGGCAACGATGAACTGCAGGTTCTCGGGGTTCACCAGCGCACGCAGAGAACCCTTGAAGTCGGGCATGCCGTCGAAACTGAGCGCGAAGACGATCAGCGAGGCGCGCGCCCACAGCATCTCCAGCACCAGCAGCGCGAAGGCAAAGATCGCGAGCGCGCCGATGTGCTGGTCCCAGGCCAGCAGCGAGTCGCCCAGGTCAGGCTTCTCGCCCCGTTCCAGCCGCCGGCTGGCGTGATAGAGACCCAGGAACAGGAACGGCCCCATCAGCAGGAAGCCGGCCGACAGCGCCAACACGTAGGCCGGCGCATGCTCGAACACCTTGAGCAGCGCCCAGCCCATGGCGACGAAGGTGATGCCGTAGAACAGCCCGATGCCCGGGCAGCGCCGAAAGTCGTGCCAGCCCAGCGCCAGCCAGTGCAGGGGGTCGCGCCAGGCGAGCTTGCGCAGCGGCAGCTCGAAGGGTGAGGTGGGCGGGGCCTCGTGCGTGTCGGCAGGCGGCATGGGCGATCCTCCTGACACGACAGTAGAAGGCGTACCCGCGGTCGTACAGCGGGCCTACCCTGAGTGAGTCAGCGTCCGCGTCGTACGCGCAGCAGCTCGTCGAGGATCAGGCAGGCCGCGCCCAGCGTGATCGCGCTGTCGGCGATGTTGAACGCCGGAAAGTACCAGCCGGCGTGGTGCACCTGGATGAAGTCGACCACGTAGCCGTGCCACAGCCGGTCGATCACGTTGCCGAGGGCACCGCCCATGATCAGCGACAGCGCGGCGGCAAACAGCTTCTGCTCGCCGTGCCGGCGCAGCATCCAGACGATGAACCCGGCCGCGGCCACGCCCAGCCCCACGAACAGCCAGCGCTGCCAGCCGCCGGCGCCGGCCAGGAAGGAAAAGGCCGCGCCGGTGTTGTGGGCGCGCACGATGTTGAACCAGCTGAACACGGCGACCGAGTCGCCGTATTCGAAGCTGCGCACGATCAGCGCCTTGCTCAGCTGATCCAGCAGGATCACGACGGCGGCCAGGCCGAGCCAGGGGGCCAGGCCGCCGGAGGAAGCTCCTTTTGCCATGCGCCGCACGCCTCTCAGGCCACCGAGCGCTGCTCGCCAGCGCCGAAGAGATTGCTCACGCAGCGGCCGCAGATCGCCGGATGGGCGGGGTCGCGCCCGACGTCGGCGCGGTAGTGCCAGCAGCGCTCGCACTTGGCCTGTTCGCAAGGCTGCACGCTCACCTGCAGCTCGGCGCCCGGCTCGACCTCGGCTTCGGAGGTGATGAACACGAACTTCAGGTCCTCGCCCAGCGAGCGCAGCAGCGCCTCGTCTTCGGCCGCGGCCGACAGCGACACCCGGGCCTGCAGCGAGGAGCCGATGGCGCCGGTGGTGCGCACGTCCTCGATCGCCTTGTTCACCGCTTCGCGCACCTCGCGGATGCGCGCCCACTTGGCGAGCAGCGCGTCGTCGGTGGCGGGGAACTGCCAGTAGGTCTCGGTGAAGATCGTTTCCCCGCCGGCAAACACCTTCCAGGCTTCTTCGGCGGTGAAGCTGAGGAACGGTGCCATCCAGCGCAGCATCGCCTGCGTGATGTGCCACAGCGCGGTCTGGGCCGAGCGTCGTGCCAGGCTCTTGGCGCCGGTGGTGTAGAGCCGGTCCTTCAGCACGTCGAGGTAGAACGCGCCCAGGTCTTCGGAACAATACACCTGCAGCTTCGCCACCACCGGGTGGAACTCGTACACCTCGTAGTGCGCCAGCACCTCGGCCTGCAGCTGCGCCGCCCGTGCCAACGCATAGCGGTCGATCTCGAGCATCTGCTCCAGCGGCACCGCATCTTTCTGCGCATCGAAGTCGCTGGTGTTGGCCAGCAGGAAGCGCAGCGTGTTGCGGATGCGGCGGTAGCTGTCGACCACGCGCGCCAGGATCTTGTCGTCGCCGGCGATGTCGCCCGAGTAGTCGGACGCGGCCACCCACAGGCGGATGATCTCGGCGCCGAGCTTCTTGCTGGTCTCCTGCGGATCGACCCCGTTGCCCAGCGACTTGCTCATCTTGCGGCCCTGGCTGTCGACCGTGAAGCCGTGCGTGAGCAGGCCGCGGTAGGGCGCGCGGCCTTCCATCGCGCAGCAGATCAGCAGCGACGAATGGAACCAGCCGCGGTGCTGGTCGTGGCCTTCGAGGTAGAGGTCGGCCTCGGGGCCTTGCTCGTGCCCTTCGCCCGCGTGGGAGCCGCGCAGCACGTGGAAGAAGGTGCTGCCGGAGTCGAACCACACGTCGAGGATGTCGGTGCTCTTGCGGTAGTGCTGCGCCGAATGCTCGCCTTCCTCGCCCAGCCATTCGGCCGGGTCGAGCTTGGCCCAGGCCTCGATGCCGCCTTGCTCCACCAGGTCGGCCGCCTTGTCGATCAGGCGCAGCGTCTCGGGGTGCAGCTCGTCGGTCTGCTTGTGCAGGAACAGCGGCAGCGGCACGCCCCAGTTGCGTTGGCGGCTGATGCACCAGTCGGGGCGGTTGGCGATCATGTCGCGCAGGCGCGCCTTGCCGTTCTCGGGGTAGAAGCTGGTCTGCTCGATCGCCTCCAGCGCTGTGTGGCGCAGCGTCTTCGGCGCTTTGTCGACCGTGAACACGCCCTCGCCCTCGTCCATGCGCACGAACCACTGGGCGGCAGCGCGGTAGATCACCGGCGTCTTGTGGCGCCAGCAGTGCGGGTAGCTGTGCTGCAGCTTGTCGCTGGCCATCAGGCGGCCGGCGTTGCGCAGCGCTTCCACGATGTGGGGGTTGGCCTTCCAGATCAGCTGGCCGCCGAACAGCGGCAGCTTGTCTTCATAGACGCCGTTGCCCTGCACCGGGTTCAGGATCTGGTCGTGCTTCAGGCCGTGGGCGGTGCAGGAGTTGAAGTCCTCCACGCCGTAGGCCGGCGCGGAGTGCACGATGCCGGTGCCGTCTTCCGCGGTGGCGTAGTCGGCCAGGTACACCGGGCTCAGGCGGTCGAAGCCCGGGTCCACATGCGCCAGCGGGTGGTGGAAATTCAGCCGGTCGAGCTTTGCGCCCTGGGTGGTGGCGATCACCGTGCCCTGCAGGCCGTAGCGCGCGAGGCATTTCTCCACGAGCGCGGAAGCCAGCAGCAGCACGCCGCGCTCGGTGTCCACCAGCGCGTATTCCAGCGCAGGATTGAGGTTCAGCGCCTGGTTGGCCGGGATGGTCCACGGTGTCGTGGTCCAGATCACGACGAACGCATCCTTGTCCAGCTGCGCCAGCCCGAAGGCCTCGGCCAGCTTCTGCGGCTCGGCGCACAGGAACGCCACGTCCACCGTCGGCGAGGTCTTGTCCGCATACTCGATTTCGAACTCGGCCAGCGACGAGCCGCAGTCGAAGCACCAGTACACGGGTTTGAGGCCCCGGTAGACGAAGCCGCGTTCCATCACGCGCTTCAACGCGCGGATCTCGCCGGCCTCGTTGCCGAAGTCCATGGTGCGGTAGGGCCGCTCCCAGTCGCCCAGCACGCCCAGGCGCTTGAAGTCGGCCATCTGCTGCGCGATCTGCTCGGTGGCGTAGGCGCGGCTCAAGGCCTGCACCTCGTCGCGCGGCAGGTTGCGGCCGTGGGTCTTCTCGATCTGGTTCTCGATCGGCAGGCCGTGGCAGTCCCAGCCGGGCACGTACAGCGCGTCATAGCCGGCGAGCTGGCGCGCCTTGACGATCATGTCCTTCAGGATCTTGTTGACCGCGTGGCCCATGTGGATGGTGCCGTTGGCATACGGCGGGCCGTCGTGCAGCACGAACTTCGGCTTGCCGCAGCGCGCGTCGCGCAGCTTCCTGTACAAGCCCTTGTCCTCCCAGTCCTTCACCCAGCCCGGCTCGCGCTTGGCGAGGTCGCCGCGCATCGGGAAGGGCGTGTCGGGCAGGTTCAGCGTGGCCCGGTAGTCGGGTGCCGTGTTGCTGGAGGGAGCGGTCTTGTCGTTCACGATGGGAGGCTCGCGAAGGGAGATTCGAAGGCAGCCGCCGGTACCGGGGCGGCAGTGCGTGTGGACGGCCGGGGGGCCGAACGAGCGTGCGCGGCGCCGGGGACCGGCACGCGCAGCAGCACAGCGAGAATCAAATTCGGCTGCGCGTGGTCTCGCGCCGCGTGTGGGTGTGCGGCGTCAGGACCGAGGGCGACGGGCCCGCGAAGGCCTGTTGCATGGCGCGTTGCATGGGCGCGATTGTACCGGCGGGGTGCCTGGAGGCTTCAGGCGGCGTGCCGGGCGAACCAGTCGCGCGCCGCCGCCTCGTCGGCCGCGATGCCGGCGCGCAAGGCCTCCAGCGACGCGTAGCGGCGCTCGTCATGCAGCTTGTGCAGCAGCTCCACGCGGATCAGCGCGCCGTAGCCGCCTTCTTCGCCCAGCGCGGGCGGCCAGTCGAGGCAGTGCGTTTCCAGCAGCACGCGGCCGCTGTCGTCCACCGTGGGCCTCATGCCGAAGCTGGCGACGCCGGGCAACGGCGACTCCAGCAACCCATGCACCTGCACGACGAAGATGCCGTGGGCGGCGGGCTTGCGGTGGTGAAAGCGCAGGTTCAGCGTGCGGAAACCCAGCTCGCGGCCGAGCTTGGCGCCGTGCTGCACATGGCCGCTGATGCTGTAGGGCCGGCCCAGCAGGCGGGCCACGCGCGCCATGTCGCCGGCGGCCAGCGCCTCGCGCACCGCCGAGCTCGACACGCGCAGGCCGTGCACCTCGTAGCTCATCATGCGGGCCACGTCGAAGCCGGCGCGCGCGCCGGCCGCGTCGAGCATCGCGTAGTCGCCGGCGCGCCGGGCGCCGAAGCGGAAGTCGTCGCCCACCAGCACGTAGCGCGCGCCCAGCCCTTGCACCAGCACCTGGTCGATGAAGGCTTCGGGCGGCAGCGACGCCAGCGACTCGTCGAAGCGCAGCACGATCACCTGCTCGATGCCGCAGCGTTCGAGCTCGCCGAGCTTGTCGCGCAGCGTGGCGATGCGCGCGGGCGCCAGCTCGGGCTTGCCGGCACGCGCGGCGAAGAAGTCGCGCGGATGCGGCTCGAAGGTCAGCACGCAGCTGGGCAGGCTGCGGTGGCGCGCCTCGTTGGTCAGCAGCGCCAGCATCGCCTGGTGGCCGCGGTGCACGCCGTCGAAGTTGCCGATGGTCAGCGCGCAGGCGGGGGCGATGCCAGGATGGTGGAAGCCGCGGAACACTCGCATGGCCCGCATTATCGAAGGTGCCGCTGCAGCAGCGCGCCGAGCTCGTTCAGGTCGAAGGGCTTGGCCAGGTAGTCGTCCATGCCGGCGGCCAGGCATTGCTCGCGGTCGCCGGCCACTGCGTTGGCGGTGACCGCGATGATGGGCAGGCGCGGCTGGACCCCCGAGGCTTCTTCCAGGCGCCGGCGGCGCGTGACCTCGTAGCCATCGAGGCCGGGCATCTGGCAGTCCATCAGCACCGCCTGGTACGGCGTGTCGCGCATGCGCTGCAGGGCTTGCTCGCCGTCTTCGGCGGTGTCGGCGGCCAGCCCGAAGCGCTCGAGCATGCCGCACGCCACGAGGGCATTCACGGGGCTGTCGTCCACCACCAGCACGCGGCCCTCGAAGCGGTAGTCCTGCGGGGCCCATTCCTTCTGGGCGGGCGCCGTGCCCGTGGCCAGATGGGCGGCCGCGATCGTGAAGTGGAACACCGCGCCGCCGTCTTCTGCCGGCTCGTGGCCGACGTCGCCGCCCATGGCGCGCGCGAGCTGGCGCGAGATGGTCAGGCCCAGCCCGGTGCCGGCGCGCCGGGCGGGCGCTTCGCCGGCCTGGGCGAAGGCATCGAAGATGCGTTCGGCCTCCGCCGGCGCGATGCCCTGGCCGTTGTCGCGCACGCTGAAACGCAAGCCTTGCGGCGTGGCACCGACCTCCAGCGTCACCTGGCCGCCGGGTGGCGTGAACTTGATCGCGTTGCCCAGCAGGTTGTGCAGCACCTGCTTGACCCGCGAGGCGTCGCCGCGCACGCGCTCGGGCAGCGGCTGCAGCAGCTGCAGCCGGAAGGTGAGGCCTTTTTCCTGCGCCACGGCGGCGAGAAGTTCATTCACCTCGCGCACCGTCTCCACCACGTCGAACGGCTCCTGCACGATCGTCAGCCGGCCGAATTCGATGCGCGAAAGGTCGAGCAGATCGTCGATGACGTTCTGCAGATGGCGCGCCGAGCGGCGCATCACCTCCACCTGCTGTACCTGGCCGGGGTCGACCAGGCGCCCGCGCAGCAGCTGCGCCATGCCGAGGATGCCGTTGAGCGGCGTGCGCATCTCGTGGCTCACGGCGGCGAGGAAACGGCTCTTCGCCGCGCTGGAATGTTCGGCGAGGATCAGCGCCTGCCGGCGCTGCTCGGCGATCCACGCGTTCTGGTAGCGCAGGCGCAGCATCTCGATCAGGCGCTTTTCGCTGCGCCAGCCTTCGAAGGCCAGCACGGCAAAGTAGATGAGCAGCGAGCCGGCCGTGAGCAGGTTGTCCCGCCCGCCCAGGGAGAGCTGGTCCACCATGATGGGCGTGAGCACCGAGACCAGGTAGCTCAGGCTCGCGCTCAGGTGGCTGAAGGTGGTGAACACGCCCACCGAGGCCACGCCCACGGCACCGGCCAGCAGCACCGTGGCCGCGATGCCGTGTGCGTGGGGCAGGAAGATCACCGTCATGCCGCCCCAGCCCACGGAGTCGATGACCATCAGCATCAGGTAGCGCCCCAGCCAGTGGCCGATGCGCTGACGCCGCGTGGGCGAGCGCCGGAAGTTCCAGGTGTCGGCGATGCGCGCCAGCCCGATCACCAGCTTGAAGGCCAGCCAGCCCAGCGTGAGGCCTGGCGGTGCCACCGGCCCCATCATCAAGGCGACCAGCACCGCGAAGCCCAGACCCGCGGCCACCGGCGGCGGCGTCAACTCGTACAGCGTCTGCAGGCGGTCAAACGCGATCTGCGCCCCGATGTCCGGCGCGTCCTGCTCGGGCGGCAGACCGGGCTGGGAGCGGTCGGGCGGGGGCGAGACGAGCATGGGCGCGACGGTGCTGCTGGCGCTCGGAAACCGCAGGCCTGCATGGCACGGTCCGCGTTGTAACGATTTGTCTGTCAGCTTAGCGAGTCGGTGCCGAAGCACCTGCGGGCTTGTGCGGATGTCGCGTGCCGAAGATCACGCTTTGCCGCGCAGTTCACGCGCCGACGGCCAGCCGGGCAAGCCCGTGGCGTGTTCGATCGCGGCCAGCACCGCCTGAGCCGTGACGCGCGCGGCCAGCGCCCCCAGCAGCGTGGGGTGCAGGCTGCGGCCGCTGCGGCCGGAGGCCAGCGCGAACAGCGTGTCGCCGTCGCTCGTGGTGTGCACCGGGTCGATGCTGCGGGCCAGGCCGTCGTGGGCCATGGTGGCGAGCCGGTTCGCCTGCGGCTTGGTCAGCACGGCGTCGGTGGCGACGACGCCGATGGTGGTGGCACTGCCGGCCGCCAGGGCCGGCGGCAACTCGCCGCGCGCGATGGCGGCCGTGGTGCCCAGCAGCGTGCTGCCGTCGGCGCTGCGCGCGCCGGCCAGCAGCTGGCCGGTGGCGGGGTCGATGACGTCGCCGATCGCGTTCACCGCGACGAGGGCGGCCACCGTGATGCCATCGACCGTGACCGAGGCGGTGCCGATGCCGCCCTTCATCGCGCGGGCCACGCCGAACAGCTTGCCGACCAGCGCGCCGGCGCCGGCGCCCACCGAGCCCTGCTCGATCGGGCCGTCGTGCGCAGCCGCGCAGGCGGCATGCCCGGCTTGCGCGTCGGGCCGCACCCGGCCGTCGCCCACCCACAGGTCGAACAGCACGGCTGCCGGCACGATGGGCACGCGCGCGGGGCCGACGGCCAGGCCGATGCCGCGCTCGTCGAGCCAGCGCATCACGCCCGCGGCGGCGTCGAGCCCGAAGGCGCTGCCACCGGTGAGCAGCACGGCATGCACGCGCTCCACCAGGTTGTCGGACTGCAGCAAGTCGGTCTCGCGCGTGCCCGGCGCCGCGCCGCGCACGTCCACGCCGGCCACTGCGCCTTCTTCGCACAGCACCACGGTGCAGCCGGTGGGGCGGCGCGGGTCGGTGCAGTGGCCGACCTTGAAGCCTGCGAGGGCGGGACCGGTGCTCATGTCAGCGGGCTTCCAGCAGTTCCTGCACGAAGGTGTCGGCATAGTGCGCCGGCGCGGAGCCCACGTATTCGTACTTCACGCGGCACTTCACGGTGCGTTGCAGGCTCACCGACCACCAGCAGACGATGTCCTGCGCATACGCGGCATTGCCCTGCGCGCCGAGCACGAGGTTGGCGTCGTTGGACTGCGTGAGCGCCACCCGCGTGGTCAGGCGCAAGGCCTGGTGCGTGCCCTGCGGCACGGTGACGCTCTCGTAGCCGTCGACCGTGGTGGCCGCGTGCGCGGTTTCGCGGTAGCCCGGCGTGCCGTTGTGCTGGCATTCGTACTGCCAGTCGCTGCTCCAGCTCTTGCCGTAGTGCAGCGGGAAGTCGAGCAATTCGCGCACCGGCGTGTAGGTGCAGACCGTGCCGTCGGGGAAGCTGCGCGCGAGGCGGTTGGCGTCGGCGTCGAGCGTGCGGGTCTCGGTCGGCGTGCCGGGCGGGGTGCTGATGTCGCGGTACTCCACCTGGTGGCGGCCGTCGGCCTGCACCTGCGTGACGGTGGCGCGCACCGTGGCCACCGCCTGGCTGCCGTCGCGGCGCGTCTGGGTCTCGCGCCAGACGCGCAGCTCGTTGGCCACTGCGTCGCGGCGCGCATGGCGTTGAGGGTTCACCACCACGGTGAGCGTGGCCTCCTGCGCGGGGTCGGTGCTGGAGCGGGCCTGGATCACCACCTGCCCGCCCTTGGGGCTGTCGAGCCGCGCACTCCAGTGGGCGCCGTCCTCGCTGGCCTCGGCCTCGACGACGTTGCCGTCGCTGGTGACGATCCATTGCATGCCGGCCGGGCTGGCGTTGAGCTCCAGCCGGTCGCCGGAGTCCATGGTGAGGCGGTACGAGACGCCGGGTACCAGCATCGGCACGCTGCCGAAGTTGGTGAGCACGACGAACGGCCGCACCTCCACCTGGTCGCCGGAGCCGCCGCCCCCGCAGCCCGCGAGGACGAACAAGAAGGCGAGCGCGGCATGGCGGAGGGACTTCATGCCTGCCATTGTGGGCCAGCGGCCCACGGCCCGGAAGCGTGCGTCAGCTGAACACGCCGGCGGTGTCCTGCATGCGCGCGCTCACCTCGCCCAGGTGATGCAGCGTGTCGCCGAAACTGAGCTCGATGCAGGTCAGACGCTTGAAGTAGTGGCTGCCGATGTATTCGTCGGTCACGCCGATGCCGCCGTGCATCTGCACCGACTGCTGCCCCAGGAAGCGCATCGACCGGCCCAGCTGCACCTTGGCCTGCGCGATCGCGCGGCGGCGCACGGCCGGCGCCTCGCCCAGCTTGAGGGTGGCGTAGTAGCTCATCGAGCGGCCCAGTTCCAGCTGCATCTTGCAATCGGCCATGCGGTGGCGCAGGGCCTGGAAGCTGCCGATCGGCACCCCGAACTGCTTGCGCGTGTTGAGGTACTCGGCGGTGAGCAGCAGCAGCTTGTCCATCGCGCCCACGGCCTCGGCGCACAGCGCGGCGATGCCCACGTCCACCGCCAGCTCCAGCGCCGCGTGGCCTTCGCCGGGGCCGGCGATCAGCGCGGCCGGACTGCTGCTGAAGTTCACTTCGGCCGCGCGCGCACCGTCCTGCTGGGGGTAGCCGCGGGTGCTCACGCCGTGCGCCTGGCGTTCGACGAGGAACAGCGCAATGCCCTGCGCATCGTCGACCGCGCCGCTCACGCGCGCCGGCACGATGAAGGCGTCGGCCTGGTCGCCGGCGGGCACGATGCTCTTGGCGCCGCTGAGGGTCCAGCCGCCGCCGGCCTGCTGGGCCGCCGTGGTCACGTGGTTCAGGCGGTAGCGCGCGCCGCGCTCCTGATGGGCCAGCACCACCAGGGCCTCGCCGCCGGCGATGCGCGGCAGCCACGCGGCTTGCAGCGGCTGCGGGGCCGAGCGCAGCGCCGTGGGTGCGACCAGCGCGCCCTGCGCCAGCGGCTCCAGCACGAGGCCGCGGCCGAGCTCTTCCATCACCACCATGCCTTCGACCGGGCCGAAGCCCATGCCGCCGTGTTCCTCGGGCACGTACAGCGCGGTCAGGCCCAGCTCGGCCAGCTGGGCGTAGACGCCGCGGTCGAAGCCGCCCGCCTTGACGATGGCGCGCCGGCGCTCGAAGTCGTAGCCCTTGTCCACCCAGCGCCGCACCGCGTCGCGCAGGGACTCTTGGTCTTCGGTGAAATCGAAATCCATGTCGGAATGTCCTCAGCCGAGCACCGTCTGCGCGACGATGTTGCGTTGCACTTCGTTGGAGCCGCCGTAGATGGTGGTCTTGCGCACGTTGAAGTAGGTGCCGGCCAGCGGCGCCAGTTGGGCCGCGCCCACGTATTCGCCCTGCCAGCCGGCATCGAGCGCCTCCTGGATGAAGGGCAGGCTGTAGGGGCCGCCGGCCAGCATCATCAGTTCGGTGTAGCGCTGCTGGATCTCGCTGCCGCGGATCTTCAGCAGGCCGGCCACGTCGAGCTGCTTCTTGCCGCCTTGCTCGGCGCTCAGCACCCGCAGCACCATCATCTCCAGCGCCACGATGTCCACTTCGAGCAGCGCGATCTGGTCGCGGAACCTCGGATCGTCGTACACGCCCTCGGCCTTGGCGATGCGCTTCAGGCGTTCGAGTTCGCGCTTGGCGCGGTTGACGTCGGCGATGTTGGTGCGCTCGTGGGCCAGCAGGTACTTGGCATAGGTCCAGCCCTTGTTCTCCTCGCCGATCAGGTTCTCGGCGGGCACCTCGACGTTGTCGAAGAACACCTCGTTCACCTCATGTTCGCCGTCGAGCATGATGATCGGCCGCACCGTGACGCCGGGCGACTTCATGTCGATCAGCAGGAACGAGATGCCGGTCTGCGGCTTGCCTTCGCTGCTGGTGCGCACCAGGCAGAAGATCCAGTCGGCGTGCTGCGCCAGCGTGGTCCAGGTCTTCTGGCCGTTGACGATGTACTTGTCGCCCTTGCGTTCGGCGCGCGTCTTCAGGCTGGCCAGATCGGAGCCGGAGCCCGGCTCGCTGTAGCCCTGGCACCACCACACCTCGCCGCTCATGATGCCGGGCAGGAAGCGCTTGTGTTGCTCGGGCGAGCCGAAGGCCATGATCACCGGCGCCACCATCACCGGGCCAAAGGGCACGATGCGCGGCGCGCCGGCCAGGGCGCACTCTTCCTCGAACAGGTGGCGCTCGATCGCGTTCCAGCCCGGGCCGCCGAACTGCTTGGGCCAGCCATAGCCCAGCCAGCCCCTCTTGCCCAGGATCTTGGCCCAGCGCTGCATATCGTCCTTGGACAGGTGCAGCGCGTTGTGCACCTTGTGGCTGATGTCCTTGGGCAGGTTGTCCGACACCCACTGCCGGATCTCGTGGCGGAAGGCGGTCTCTTCCGGCGTGAAGTTCAGGTCCATCGCTTGTCTCCTGTAGCCGGAGTTTTTAGCACGATCGTTCGATTCGGGGCTGTCCCTGGAGTGACAAGAAGGGCCATCGCGATAATCCGGCGCCAGCTTTCGAGGAGACCCATGGAGTTGCTGTTGTGGCGGCACGCCGATGCCTTCGACGCCCGGCCGGGCGAGGACGATCTCGACCGCCCGCTCACGCCGCGCGGCGAGCAGCAGGCCGCGCGCATCGGGCACTGGCTCGCCCGCGTGCTGCCGGCAGCCGCCCGCATCATCGTCAGCCCGGCCCGGCGCACCCAGCAGACCGCACAGGCGCTCGGGCGCTCGTTCGAGACCGTGCCGGCGCTCTCGTCGGGCACCTCGGTCAACGCCGTGTTGCAAGCCGCCGACTGGCCCCATGCGCGCCAGCCGGTGCTGGTGGTGGGCCATCAGCCCACGCTGGGCCTGGTGGCCGCCACGCTGCTGTGCGGCGCGGCCCAGTACTGGCCGGTCGAACGCGCCTCGGTGTGGTGGCTGCGCCGCGAGCACGACGGCCGGGCGCGCCTGGTCGCCGTGCGTTCGCCCGAGCATGCATGATGCATGCCCAGGCGCGTGCTCGCGTCTGTTCCTAGAATCGGCGCCTTCAGCCGCCTGGCGCCCCCTCATTTCCGCAGGAGAGACCGCATGCCCCGTGACGACCTTGCCCGCCAGGTTCCGCCCGCCGACTTCAGCCGCCGCGATTTCGTGCGCGCCGCGGTGGGCAGCGGATTCGCCGCCGCGGTGTTGCCGGTGGCCGCGCAGACGATGATCAAGACCGACACCCGCGGGCTGGTGGCCGGCGAGGTCACGGTCCCCGTGGGCAGCTTCAAGATGCCGGCCTACCGCGCGGCACCGGAAGGCAAGCGCAACCTGCCGATCGTGCTGGTGGTCAGCGAGATCTTCGGCGTGCACGAGCACATTGCCGACGTGGCGCGGCGCTTCGCCAAGCAAGGCTACCTGGCGATTGCGCCGGAGCTGTTCGTGCGCCAGGGCGACGTGATGCAGTACGGCGAGGTCTCGCGCCTGATGAGCGAGGTGATCAGCAAGGTGCCCGACGCGCAGGTGATGGCAGACCTGGACGCGTGCGTGGCCTGGGCCAAGACCCAGGGCGGCGACACCACCCGGCTGGGCATGACCGGCTTCTGCTGGGGCGGGCGCATCGTCTGGCTCTACAGCGCCCACAGTTCCCTGCTGCAGGCCGGCGTGGCCTGGTACGGCCGGCTGATGGGCCCCACGTCGGCGCTGCAGCCGCAGCACCCGATCGACGTGGCCGGCAAGCTGCATGCGCCGGTGCTGGGCTTGTACGGCGCCAAGGACCAGGGCATCCCGCTGGACAGCGTGGACCGCATGAAGGCCGCGCTGGCGCAGGGCAATGCGGCGTCGCGCGCCTCGCAGTTCGTGGTGTATCCCGACGCGGGCCATGCCTTCCATGCCGACTACCGGCCGAGCTACCACCGCGACTCGGCCACCGACGGCTGGAACCGCTGCCTGGCCTGGCTGAAGGCCAACGAGGTGGCCTGACGCCGTGCCGCCCGCCGATGGCCGCGCCTGCCGACAGGGCGCGGTTCTTTTTTGTCCAAGGATTCCATGACCCTGCTCTACGTCGTTCTGGCCACCTTGCTGGGCGGTTTGCTGTCGGTGCTGATCGCCGCCAGCCTCACGCTCAGCATGCTGGGGCGGTTGGTGAAGAGCCTGGTCAGCTTCTCGGCCGGCGTGCTGCTGGGCACCGCGCTGCTGCAGATCCTGCCCGAAGCCTTCGAGAGCCAGGCCTCGCCGCAGAGCCTGTTCATGACGCTGCTGGCAGGGCTGTTGTTCTTCTTCCTGCTGGAGAAGGCGGAGCTCTATCGCCACGGCCACCACCACGAAGGCGACGACCCGCACCATCACCACCATCATGGCTTCGACGCCGAGCAGGCCGGGCGCGGCGGCTGGAGCGTGCTGCTGGGCGACAGCATCCACAACTTCTGCGACGGCATCCTGATCGCGGCCGCCTTCCTGGCCGACGTGCGGCTGGGCACGCTGACGGCGCTGGCGATCATCGCCCACGAGATCCCGCAGGAGGTGGGCGACTACATCGTGCTGCTCAATGCCGGGCTGTCGCGCGCGCGCGCGCTGACCTACAACGCCTTGTCGGGCCTGGCCGCGGTGGCCGGCGGGGTGCTGGGTTACTTCGTCGTGGGCCCTTGGGAAGCGCTGTTTCCGTACCTGCTGGTGGTGGCCTCCAGCAGCTTCATCTATGTGTCCGTGGCCGACTTGATCCCGCAACTGCAGCGCCCGCTGCCGCTGAAGGACACCGCTGCACAGATCGCCTGGCTGGCCGCCGGGCTGGGCGTGGTGCTGGCGATCACGCGCTTGCTGCACCATTGATGTCCGCCCCGGCTGCCGGGTACGGCGGCCACCCCCGAGGGAGCGGCCTTGTCTGGGGCAGCCCGGCGCAGCGCCGCTGCCGGCGCTAACGTACCACCAGCACCGGCACGGTGCTGTGCGTCAGCACCTTCTGCGTCTCGCTGCCCAGCAGCAGCGCGGCCATGCCGCGCCGCCCGTGCGAGGCCATCACGATCAGGTCGCACTGGTGCTGCTTGGCGTAGTCGATGATCGCTTCCCAGGGGTGCAGCGCTTCCACGGTGTGGGCCTCGCAAGGCACGTTGGCGGCAGCGGCAGCGTCCATCACCTGCTTGATGCGGCTGGAGGCGATGCGCTCCTGCGCGTCGTAAAACTCCTGCGGCGGCGTGGGCTGCATCTCGGAGATGGCGCTGTAGGGGAAGGGCTCCTTCACGCCGATGGTGCGCAGCTGCGCGCCCAGCGCCCGCGCCAGGCCGATCGCCGTCTGCACGGCCTTGCCTGTGATCTCGGAACCGTCGGTGGGAACGAGGATGCGCTGGTACATGAAACCTCCGCTTGGGGTCGAGGCAGGACATGTTCCCGGCCGCCAGGGCGCCCGGGGGCTTCTCTCGCGACTGTTCCCTGCTACGGTATGGGCCGGATTGCGCCGCGTCAAGAACGGGCGACCGGCCGGGCGGGGTCGGAAGACCACTCGCTCCAGGAGCCCGGATACAGCGCGGAGCCGCCCAGACCGGCGTGTTCCATCGCCAGCAGGTTCACGCAGGCGCTGACGCCCGAGCCGCACTGGTGCACCACGCGCGACGGGTCGGCTCCGGCGAGCAGCGGCGCGAATTCCTCGCGCAGCGCCGCAGCGCTCTTGAAGCGGCCGTCGGGCTGCAGGTTGTGCTGCAGGAAGCGATTGAGCGCGCCGGGGATGTGCCCGGCCACGCGGTCCAGCGGCTCGACCTCGCCGCGGTAGCGTTCCGGGGCACGGGCGTCGATCACCGTGACGCTGCCCAGGCGTTGCAGCAGTTCCCCCACCTCCAGGGTGGGCATGCCCTGCAACGCGATCGGATATGGTGCTGCAGCCGCGTTGCGGGCCGGCACACCGGTGACCAGCGCGCCGCCGGCCGCCTGCCAGGCCTGCACGCCGCCGTCGAGCAGCGCCACGCTGCGGTGCCCGATCCAGCGCAGCATCCACCAGGCGCGCGCGGCGAACATGCCGCCCTGGGCGTCATACACCACCACCTGGGTGGCCGGCGTGATGCCCAGCGCGCCGGCCAGTGCAGCGAAGCGCTCGCGCGGCGGCAGCGGGTGGCGCCCGCGGAAGCGGCCGTCGGGGCCGTGCTTGTCGCCGGCCAGGTCGTGGTCAAGGTGCAGGTACTGCGCACCGGGCAGGTGCCCGGCGGCGTGGGCCTGCTCGCCGGCGGCCGGGTCGCTGAGGTCGAAGCGGCAGTCCAGCAGCACGGGGACCGGGCCTTTGCCAAGCAGGGCGAGCAGGTCGGCAGCGCAGATCAAGGTCTGGTGGCTCATGAGTCGGTGGCGGGAAGGGAGGAATCAGGCGCGGCCTTCTGGCTGCGCAGCAGCGTGGCGGCCAGGCCGGCGCCCACGATCAGCAGCATGCCGGCCACCGCCATCCAGGTGACGGGATCGTCGAACAGCCACACGCCGTAGAGGAAGGAAAACACGATGCCGAGGTACTGCAGGCTGGCGTTGGACAGCGTGCGGCCGATCGCATAGGCGCGCGTCATCATGATCTGCGCGGCGGTGGCCAGCACGCCGGTGGCCAGCAGCAGCAACAGGCCGCGCGGCGTGTGGGCCGAGGGGCCCGTCCAGAGCATCACGGCCGCGCCGGCCACGATGCCGGCGATGGAGAAATAGAACACCACGCGGTACTCGGGCTCGCCCGCGCGTCCCAAGGCGGTGACCTGCAGGTAGGCGGTGGCCGAGAGCATGCCCGACAGCAGGCCGATCACGCCGGCCCACAGCTGGTTGTGCTCGATCGTGGGCCGCAGCACCAGCGCCACGCCGGCGAAGCCCACGAGCACGGTGGCCACCAGGCGGCCGTCGATGCGTTCGCGGCCGTTGGCGAGCATCACCGCACCGCCGAGCAGGAACAGCGCCATCCACACAGAGGACATGTAGTTCAGCGTGACCGCCGTGGCCAGCGGCAGGTGGCCGATGGCATAGAACCACAGGCACAGCGCGCTGACGCCGGTGAGCGAGCGCCAGAAGTGCATGGCGGGCACGGGCGTCTTGAGGCTGCCGCCGCGCAGGCGCGTCATCGTGGCGATCGCAAGGGCGCCGATCAGCCCGCGGTAGAACACGATCTCGCCGGTGCCGTATTGCGCCGAGGCCAGCTTCACGCACACGCCCATGGTGGCGAACAGCAGCGAGGCGAGGACCATCAACAGCGGCGCAGACATGGGCCGGGAGTATGGCCCACGCCCCCGGCGCATCCCGCACTTCACCCTCACGGGGGGCGACGCCAGCAGAAGACCGGCAAAGGCGGATCCGCGGCGTCCCCGGGCAGCAGCGGTTTCAGTCCCTCAGGTTCAACTGCTTGCGGTACCACTCGTGGAAGTGCTGCATGCCGTCTTCCATCGGACTTTGGTAAGGCCCCGCCTCGTTGTCGCCGCGCTCCATCAGCGCCTTGCGGCCGGCATCCATGCGCTCGGCGATCTCGTCGTCCTCGACGCAGGTTTCCAGGTAGGCGGCCTGCTCGGCTTCGACGAACTCGCGTTCGAAGGCGGCGATCTCCTCGGGGTAGAAGAACTCCACCACGTTGAGCGTCTTCTGCGGCGCAAGCGGGTACAGCGTGGACACCACCAGCACGTGCGGGTACCACTCGACCATGATGTTCGGGTAGTACGTGAGCCAGATCGCGCCGTGCTTGGGAGGCTGGCCGTTGTTGAACTGCAGTACCGCGTCATGCCACTTGCGGTAGGTGTCGGAACCCGGCCGCTGGAGCGCGTTGTTCACGCCCACGGTCTGCACCGAATGGTGCGCCCCGAACTCCCAGCGCAAGTCGTTGCAGGTGACGAAGCCGCTCAGGCCCGGATGGAAGGGGCCTACGTGGTAGTCCTCGAGGTAGACCTCGATGAAGGTCTTCCAGTTGTAGTTGCACTCGTGCAACTCGATCCGGTCGAGCACGTAGCCGTCGAAGTCCAGGTCCGCGCGCGGGCCCAGGTGCGCCAGGTCTGCCGCCACGTTGCGCCCGTTGTCCTCGAACACCATGCCGTTCCAGGTGCGGACGCGGTAGTTGTTCAAGTGCAGGCACGGGTCCTCGGCGAAATGCGGCGCGCCGATCAGCTGGCCCTGCAGATCGTAGGTCCAGCGGTGCAGCGGGCAGACGATGTTCTGGCGCGTGTTGCCACGGCCGCGCAGCATCACCGCCTGCCGGTGGCGGCAGACGTTGGAGATCAGCTGCACGCCGTTGGGCGTGCGCACCAGCGCGCGCCCTTCGCCTTCCTGGGGCAGCGCGTAGTAGTCGCCTACCTGGGGAATGGCCAGCTCGTGCCCCAGGTAGCGCGGACCCTCCCTGAAGATGGTTTCCTGTTCCTTGCGGAACAGGCCCTCGTCGAAGTAGGCAGATACATGCAGTTGCGAGCTTGCGCGCTCAAGGACTTCGCGAGTGATGCTCAGGTCGGACATGATCCCCAGGATCTCCAAAAACCAATGTCAACCCCCCACCGGGGAAGGTGGGTAAAAAGAAGAACCGCTTCGACCCTGTACACGGGGCACAGAGAGAAAAGCGGCCGGTGATTGTACCCAGCGGGCCCAGATGGGGCTGGCCACCGGCAATCACAAGCTTGTCCTTCGTCAAGCCTCTTTTGGAGGGAATGCACCACAGCCCAGCGGGCCTCGATTTGGGCAGGGAGGGAAGCGCTGACTACAATTCGATCTTTGGTTTTTTCATGTGTTGAAATATGCCCAGCGCGTCGCCAACCGACAGCATGCCGGCGAGCTACGAAGAAGCCCTCGCTGAGCTGGAGCGCCTGGTGCAGGCCATGGAGGGCGGGCAGCTGCCGCTGGATCGGCTGCTCGAAAGTTACAAAAGGGGGGCCCAGCTGCTCGATTTCTGCCGCGCGCGTCTGCAGGCGGTGGAAGAGCAGGTCAAGGTGCTCGAGGACGGCCAACTCAGAACCTGGACGGCCAACGGGTGATAAGAGACAACTTCGAATCCTGGATGCGCGCGGAGCTCGACGCGGTGGAGCGGGCCCTGCAGGCCTGGGTGCCAGCCGATGCACCCGCGGGGCTGGGTGAGGCGATGCGCTACGCGGTGCTCGACGGCGGCAAGCGCCTGCGTCCGCTGCTGGTGCTGGCCGCCTGCGATGCGGTCGACGGCCTGCGCGAGGCAGCGCTGCGTGCGGCGGTGGCGGTGGAGCTGATCCATGCCTATTCGCTGGTGCACGACGACATGCCCTGCATGGACAACGACGTGCTGCGCCGTGGCAAGCCCACCGTGCACGTCAAGTTCGGCGAAGCGCAAGCCATGCTGGCCGGAGACGCCATGCAGGCGCTGGCGTTCGAGGTGCTGACCCCCGACACGGGGGTGCCGCCTGCGCTGCAGGCGCAGCTGTGCCGCCTGCTGGCGCGCTCGGCCGGCTCGGCCGGCATGGCGGGCGGCCAGGCCATCGACCTGGCCAGCATCGGCCTGCCGCTGGACGAGACGGCGCTGCGCGACATGCACCGCCGCAAGACCGGTGCGCTGCTGCAGGCCAGCGTGATGATGGGCGCGGCCTGCGGCGACGTGAGCTCCGAGGCGCGCGCGGCGCTCAGCGACTACGGTGCCGCCATCGGCCTGGCATTCCAGGTGGTGGACGACATCCTCGATGTCACCCAGGCCTCCGAAACCCTGGGCAAGACCGCCGGCAAGGACCTGCACCACAACAAGCCCACCTACGTCTCGGTACTCGGGCTGGAGGCGGCCCGCCGCCATGCCGCCGAACTGCGCGACCAGGCCCATGCCGCGCTGGCGCGCAGCGGACTGGCCCACGCCGCCACGCTGAGCCTGCTGGCCGACAAGGTCGTCGAACGCGAGAGCTGAACAACACCGTGAAACATTCGCTGCTGCACACCATCTCCAGTCCCGGCGACCTGAAGCGCCTGTCACGCACCGAGCTGCAGACGCTGGCCGTCGAACTGCGCGACTTCGTGCTGCAAAGCGTCAGCAAGACCGGCGGCCACCTGTCTTCGAACCTGGGCACGGTGGAGCTCACGATCGCGCTGCATTACGTGTACAACACGCCGCACGACCGGCTGGTGTGGGACGTGGGCCACCAGACCTATCCGCACAAGATCCTCACCGGCCGGCGCGACCGCATGCCCACGCTGCGCCAGCTGGGCGGCATCAGCGGCTTTCCGCGCCGCGACGAAAGCGAATACGACACCTTCGGTACTGCGCATTCGTCCACCTCGATCTCGGCCGCGCTGGGCATGGCGCTGGCGGCCAAGCTCAAGGGCGAGGAGCGCCATGTGGTGGCCATCATCGGCGACGGCGCCATGAGCGCCGGACAGGCCTTCGAGGCGATGAACAACGCCGGCGTGGCCCATGCAGGCCAGAGCGCCGACATGCTGGTGATCCTGAACGACAACGACATGTCGATCAGTCCGCCGGTGGGCGCGCTCAACAAATACCTGGCACGACTGATGAGCGGCAACTTCTATGAAGCCGCGCGCCAGGGCGCCAAGCAGGTGCTGAAGAACACGCCGCTGTACGAGCTGGCGCGGCGCCTAGAGGAGCATGCCAAGGGCATGGTGGTGCCGGGCACGATCTTCGAGGAGCTGGGCTTCAACTATGTGGGCCCGATCGACGGCCATGACCTCGATTCGCTGATCCCCACGCTGGAAAACCTGCGCGACAAGAAGGGGCCGCAGTTCCTGCATGTGGTCACGAAGAAGGGCTACGGCTACAAGCTCGCCGAGGCCGACCCGGTGGCCTACCACGGCCCGAGCAAGTTCGATCCGGCCCATGGCCTGCAGAAGCCGGCCACGCCGCCCAAGCCCACGTTCACGCAGGTGTTCGGCCAATGGCTGTGCGACATGGCGGCGGCCGACGAGCGGCTGGTGGGCATCACGCCGGCCATGCGCGAAGGTTCGGGCCTGGTCGAGTTCGAGAAGCGCTTCCCCAAGCGCTACTTCGACGTAGGCATCGCCGAGCAGCATGCGGTGACCTTTGCCGCGGGCCTGGCCTGCGAGGGCTACAAGCCGGTGGTTGCGATCTACTCGACCTTCCTGCAGCGCGCCTATGACCAGATGATCCACGACGTGGCGATCCAGAACCTGCCCGTCGTGTTCGCGCTCGACCGTGCGGGCGTCGTGGGCGCCGACGGCGCCACCCACTGCGGCGCGTACGACATCGCCTACGTGCGCTGCATCCCCAACATGAGCATGCTCACGCCGGCCGACGAGAACGAATGCCGCATGGCGCTGACCACGGCGTTCCGGCAGAACCATCCGGTGGCGGTGCGCTATCCGCGCGGCGCGGGCGTGGGCACCGAAATCCAGCCCGGCCTGGCCGAGCTGCCCTGGGGCAAGGGCGAGATCCGCCGCGAAGGCCAGCGCATCGCGATCCTGGCCTTCGGCACGCTGCTCTATCCGGCGTTGGAAGCGGCTCAGAAGGTCGATGCCACGGTGGCCAACATGCGTTTCGCCAAGCCGCTGGACACCGAGCTGCTGCTGTCGCTGGCGCGCACGCACGAGGCCATCGTCACCGTGGAAGAAGGCTGCCTGCCCGGCGGCGCGGGTGCCGCCGTGATGGAGGCGCTGCACGCGGCCGGCCTCAAGACCCCGGTGCTGGCGCTGGGGCTGCCCGACGAGTTCATCGAACACGGCGACCCGGCCAAGCTGCTCGCAATGTGCGGGCTCGACGCTGCCGGCATCGAACAAGCCATCCTCAAGCGCTTTGCCTTGAAGCCGGCCCTGGTGCGGCCTGCGGCCAACCTGTGAACGCCGTCACGTCGGCGACAACGCCCTAGAGAGACCGCCTCAGAAAATGCACCCAGGCAGGCAGGGGCCTGCCGTTTGGTGCCATGCTTGCCGCCTGGCACGTGCGCAAACGGCGTGCCCCGCCGGCTTTCCTGACCATGACGCACCCCACCGACGCGCTGCACATTCCAGACACCCAGAGCGAGCGTGACCAGCGCCAGCTGGTGATCCAGCGCGTGGGCGTCAAGGACGTGCGCTATCCGCTGCAGCTGCGCTTGGGCGGCCAGGTGCAGCCCACGGTGGCGCAATGGGATCTGGACGTGATGCTGCCGGCCGAGAAGAAGGGCACGCACATGTCGCGTTTCGTGGCGTGGCTGGAGGCGCTGGACGGCCCGCTGGACACCACCGCGCTGCGCCAGCACCTGGCGGCCATGCTCGACAAGCTGCACGCCACCGAGGGCCGCATCGAGGCGCGCTTTCCGTTCTTCGTGCGCAAGCGCGCGCCGGTGTCGGGCGTGCAAAGCCTGCTCGACATCCAGGGACGCTGGGTGGCCGAAACCCGTGGCGGCCGCACGGCCGTGTGGGCTGAAGTGGCGGTGCCGGTGAAAAGCCTGTGCCCCTGCTCGAAGGAGATCTCCGACTACGGAGCGCACAACCAGCGCTCGCTGGTGACCATTCGGGTGGAGCTGCTGCAAGAGGTGGGTTGGCACGAGCTGGTGCGCTATGCCGAGGAGTCAGCCTCCAGCGAGATCTGGCCGATGCTCAAGCGCGCCGATGAAAAGTGGATCACCGAGCGCGCCTACGAGAACCCCAAGTTCGTGGAAGACCTGGTGCGCGACGTGGCGCTGCGCCTGAACGGCGATGCGCGCATTGGCCGCTATTCGGTGGACGTCGAGAACTTCGAGTCCATACACAACCATTCGGCTTACGCGCGCATCGAGCGCGGGTAGCTGGAGCCCCCGGCCGCCTGGCGGCCGCCCCCCGAGGTGGCCGCGCTTCGCGACCGGGAAACCCGGAGCGCGAAGCGGGTGCTAAGAGGTGTCGCCCCTGACCTGCTTCGCAGGTCTGTCCCAAGGGGACTTCCACCTTCTGCGACAACGAAGAGACTGCCCCTCTCGAACAGGCAGGCCGCGCAGCGGCGGGCGCTAACGCTTCTCCAGACGCAGCGTGTCGCTGTCGCGGTTCATCGAGAAGCGCGTGAGGAAGGTGTTGCCCAGCAGCACGTACTCCATCGCCGCCGGCACCACGACGGCCTGCACGTTGAAGGTGTCGACGTCGCCGATGCGCACGCTGTTCAGCATGACGCGGTAGCCGGGCACCACGCCGTTGGCCGTGCCCATCGGGATGGGTGGGCTGCGGCGGTAGTCCAGCCCCAGCCGGTCGGCGTCGGGCTGGCCGATGGCCACGGCGGTGGCGCCGGTATCGACCACGAAGCGCGCCGCCTTGCCGTTGATGCTGCCGTTGGCGAAGAAGTGCCCGCCCATGCCGGCCGTGAGCACGATCTCGCGCCCGCTGCCCGCGGTGGCGGCGCCGCCCAGGTTGACGGGGCTGCCCTGGCGCAGCACGACGGCCCTGCCGCCGTATTCCACGCGCGCCTCGTCGTGGTTCACGCCCAGCAGCTTCACGCCCTGGGCGGCAGCGCCCACCGCCAGCATGCGTGTTTGTCCGTCGATGACCAGCAGGGCCTTGTCGCCCATGCTGCCGTTGAAGGAAACGCTTTGTGCGAATGCGCCAGCGCAAGACGCGGCCAGCAGCAGCGTGGGGAGGCTGCGGCGCATCGGATCAATCCCGAAAATTCGTGAACGACAGCGGTACGTCGGCCACTTCCTTGCGCAGCAGCGCGATCGCCGCCTGCAGATCGTCGCGCTTGGCGCCGGTGATGCGCACGGTGTCGCCCTGGATCGCGGCCTGCACCTTGAGCTTGCTCTGCTTGACCAGCTGCTGGATCTTCCTGGCGGTGTCGCTGTCGATGCCGGCCTTGACCTTGATCAGCTGCTTGACCTTGTCGCCGCCGATCTTCTCGATCTTGGCGGTGTCGTCGAGGAAACGCACGTCCACGCCGCGCTTGGTCAGCTTGGCCAGCAGCACGTCCTTCACCTGGCCGAGCTGGAAGTCGCTGTCGGCATAGAGCGTGAGCGTCTTGTCGCTGCCCTTGTCGCTGCTTTCGATGCGCGCGTCCGAGCCCTTGAAATCGAAGCGGGTGCCGATTTCCTTGTTGCTCTGCTCGACCGCATTGCGCAGCTCGACCAGGTTGGGCTCCAGAACGGCGTCGAAACTCGGCATAGAGATGTTTGCCCTCGGCGACGGGCGATGGTGATCGGCGAAAATTCTGCCATGCAAAACTCTGTGGCGGTCGAACGCGGCGTCAATCTTCGGCCTTACAACACGTTCGGATTGCCGGCCGTCGCCGATCGTTTGGTGCGCGTCAAAAGCGATGCCGACGTGCGGCGCATCCTGGGCGACCCGGAGCTGGGCCGCGCGCCGAAGTTCGTGCTGGGCGGCGGCAGCAACGTGGTGCTCACGCGCGACCTCGAACTGGTGGTGCTCAAGGTCGAGGTGATGGGCCAGCGCGTGGTGGCCGAGCGCGACGATGCGGTGGTCGTGGAGTTCGGCGCGGGCGTGACCTGGCACGACGCGGTGGCCTGGACGCTGGAGCAGGGTTTCGGCGGCCTGGAGAACCTGGCCCTGATCCCCGGCACGGTGGGTGCAGCACCGGTGCAGAACATCGGCGCCTACGGGCTGGAGCTGAAGGACCGCTTCGAGTCGCTGGACGCGGTGGACCTGATCACCGGCCGCAGCGTGAGGCTGGACGCTGCGATGTGCCGCTTCGGCTACCGCGACAGCGTGTTCAAGCACGAGCTGGCCGGCAAGAGCCTGATCACCCGCGTGCGGCTGCGGCTGCCCAGGCCCTGGACCCCGGTGCTGGGCTACCTGGACTTGGAGCGCAAGATGCACGAGACAGGCATTGGCGCGCCCGGCGCGCGCCAGATCTTCGACTGGGTGTGCGAGATCCGCCGTGCCAAGCTGCCCGACCCGGCGCAGATCGGCAACGCGGGCAGCTTCTTCAAGAACCCGGTGGTCACGCCCGAGCAGTGCCGCGACATCATCGGCCGCGATCCGGAGATCGTGCACTACCCGCTGCCCGACGGCAGCGTCAAGCTGGCCGCCGGCTGGCTGATCGACGCCTGCGGCTGGAAAGGCAAGACCATCGGCCGTGCCGGCGTGTACGAGAAGCAGGCGTTGGTGCTGGTCAACCGTGGCGGCGCCAGCGGCGCCGAGGTGGTGACGCTGGCGCGCGCGATCCAGGAGAGCGTGTACGGCCGTTTCGGCATCCGGCTGGAGCCGGAGCCGGTGGTGTTGTAGGGCGCCCTACGGGTGCGTGAGCCCGGCCTGCGCGCAGGCGGTGCGCGTGTGCGCCAGCAGGGTCTCGAAGCGTTGCACCAGCGGCTCCAGGGCGTCGGCAGGTGCGTTTTCGGCGCGCAGCTGCAACTGCTCGGCCACGTCGGCGAGGCCGCGCAGGCCCAGGTTGAGGGCGGCGCCCTTGGTGCTGTGCGCGATGCGGCCGAACTCCTGGCGCTGGTTGCGCCGCAGCGCATCGCGCAGGCGGGCCCCCAGTTCGGTGCCGGCTTCCAGGTAGGTGCCGAGCAGCGCGGCGTAGCGCGGGCGCGGCATCACCTGCAGCACGCCGGCGATGACCTGGCGGTCGAGCAGGGCGTCGGCCGGCGCACGGGCGCCGACCGCGGGCTCGGCCACCGGCGCGGTGCCGAAGTGCCGCGCCAGCACCTCGGCCAGCGCCCCCGGCTGCACCGGCTTGGCGAGGAAGTCGTCCATGCCGGCGGCCAGGCAGCGCTCGCGTGTTTCGGCGAAGGCATCGGCGGTGAGCGCGACGATCGGCGTGTGGCGGGCAGGGCCGGGCAGGGCGCGCACCGCGCGGGTCGCGGCCAGGCCGTCGAGCCCGGGCATGTGCAGGTCCATCAACACCACGTCGAAAGGCGTGCGCTGCACCGCCTGCACGGCTTGCTCGCCGTCGTCGGCGAAGCTGGCGCGGTGGCCCAGCTTATCGAGCAGCGCGGCGATGTACTTGCGGTTGACCGGGTGGTCCTCGGCCACCAGCACCGACAGCGGGCGGACTGTGGCTTCGAGCAGCGGCGGTGCGTGCACGGCGGGGGGCTCGGCCTCCTGCAAGGGCAGTTCGAAGGTGAAGCTGCTGCCTTCGCCCGGCGCGCTGCGCACGGTGATGTCGCCGCCCATCAGGCGCGCCAGAGTGCGCGAGATTTCCAGCCCCAGCCCTGTGCCCGGATGGCGGCGCGATCGCGAGTCGTCACCCTGGGCGAAGCGCCGGAACAGCTTGGCCTGCATGGTCTCGTCCATGCCCACGCCCGTGTCCGACACGACGAAGCGCAGGATCGGCCGGCCGTCACCCGTTTCCCCGCGCTGCACCGACAGCGTCACCGAGCCGGCGTCGGAGAACTTGATCGCGTTGCTGAGCAGGTTGAACAGCACCTGCTTCACCCGCGTGGCATCGGCCATCACGTGGCGCGGCAGGTCGGGCTCGCGCTCGACGCGCAGCGCCAGGCCCTTGGCGGTGGCCTGAGGCTGCATCGGCAGCACCACCTCGTCCACCAGCGGATGCAGCGCCACGCTTTCGGGCATGAGCGTGAGGCTGCCCGACTCGAGCTTGGACAGGTCGAGGATGTCGTTCAGGATCGCCAGCAGGTGGTCGGCCGAGTCGGAGGCGGTGCGCAGGTAGTCGAGCTGCCGTGCGTCCAGCGGCGTGTCGCGCAGCAGCGAGAGCATGCCCAGCAGACCCTGGAAGGGTGTGCGGATCTCATGGCTCATGTTGGCCAGGAACGCGCTCTTGGCCTGGCTGGCGGCCTCGGCCTCGCGCTGCGCAACGCGCAGGCGGGCGGTCAGGCGCTCGAGCCGGCGGCCACGCGCGTCGAGCTGGCGCATCTGGCGCAGGCTGATCACCGCGAACAGCAGCGTGGTGGCCGACAGCAGCAGCGTCAGCCCGATGCCGATGCGGTTGTGCTGGCGCACGGTGTCGTAGCGCTGGGTGATCTGGCGAGCCACATGGTGCGAGGCGCCGAGCGACATGCTGTGCACCGGCTGGGCCAGCGCTTCCAGCTCCGGCTGCAGCATCAGCAGCGCCGTCTTGGACAGCGGTGCGCGCGGCGGGTCGGCCAGGTAGGCGTCGGCGTGTTCGATGAAGCTGCGCAGCTGGCGCATGGTGTCGTCGAACGAGGTGTCGCCGTGCAGCACGCGGCTGGCGCGGTCGTTGCGCAGCAGGCCCACCCGGCTGACGAAGATGTCGTAGCGCAGCTGCAGCGCGTCGCGGTCGAGCTCGCCGCTGTCGGCCGAGGCCTCCTGCCAGGCGGTGCGCAGGCGCAGGTATTCGGTTTCCACCTGGAAGAGGCTGAGGACGAAGTAGTCGTCCTGGTACTGCACCGTGAGGTTGAGCAACGCGTACTGGCGCGCCTGCACGTAGCCCACCGCGATGAGCGCCAGCGCCAGCACGGCGCCGATCAGCCCCATCCACAAGCCGGTGCGCTGCTGTCTCCGCCGCGCTACTGGACCTGGATCGCCTTCAACTGCCATGCCGATCGGCTGAAGTACACCGCATTGCGCAGCTCGGGTTTGCTGTCGAACGGATAGACGATGAACAGCGGCCCTTTCTCGCGCACCGGCATCGGCTTGTCGTCGAGCAGGCGCGCGACGATCACGTCGTGGCGCAAGGCATCGTCGAACGGGATCTCGACCGTGTAGTCATTGAGCGCCACCGCCTTGAGCGTTCGTCCGTGGGCGCCTGCGGCGGCCAACACGTCGCGCAGCAGCGGGCCGGTGAACTTGCGTGGTTCGCGGTACCAGGGTGTCCTGGCCGTGAAGCTGCGCTGCGGCAGCCGCTCGAGCATCGCCATGTCGAACTCGGCCCGGTCGGTGGCGTTGGGCTTGCCGATCTTGCCGCTGAGCGTGAGCACGGCCGGGCCGGTGGCAGGGTCGAGCGCGCGGGCCAGCCTGTGCTGCGCCAGGCCCGCACCGGCCAGTGCCAGCAACACGGTTCGGCGGCGATGGCCCATCGGATGCACACCTCTTGCGGCTGGAAGAGCGCCGACTATAGCCGGCGCTCGCCGGCGCGCCCAGTTCAGCGCTTGTCGTCCGGCAGCTGCGGCAGCGCCGCGCCTTTGGATGCCGACAGCAGGCCGGCCTTGGTGTAGATGGCCAGCTTCTCGCGCGTGTCCACGATGTCGAGGTTGCGCATCGTGAGCTGGCCGATGCGGTCGGCCGGCGAGAAGGGCGCGTTCTCCACCTTCTCCATCGACAGGCGCTCGGGCGCGTAGGTGAGGTTGGGGCTGCGGGTGTCGAGGATGGAGTAGTCGTTGCCGCGGCGCAGCTCGATCGTCACCTCGCCGGTGACCGCGCGCGCCACCCAGCGCTGCGCGGTCTCGCGCAGCATGATGGCCTGCGGGTCGAACCAGCGGCCCTGGTAGAGCAGGCGGCCCAGGCGGCGGCCGTTGTCGCGGTACTGCTCGATGGTGTCTTCGTTGTGGATGCCGGTGACCAGGCGCTCGTAGGCGATGAACAGCAGCGCCAGGCCCGGGGCCTCGTAGATGCCGCGGCTCTTGGCCTCGATGATGCGGTTCTCGATCTGGTCGCTCATGCCCAGCCCATGGCGGCCGCCGATGCGGTTGGCCTCGGCCATCAGCTCGACGGGGCTGGCGAACTCCTGGCCGTTCAGCGCCACCGGGCGGCCTTCTTCGAAGCGCACCGTCACCTCTTCGGGCAAGACCCGCACGTCGTCGCGCCAGAAGGCCACGCCCATGATCGGGTTGACGATCTTGATGCCGGTGTTCAGGTGCTCCAGGTCCTTGGCCTCGTGCGTGGCGCCCAGCATGTTGCTGTCGGTGGAGTAGGCCTTCTCGGCCGACATCTTGTAGGCGAAGCCCTTGGCGTTCATGAACGCGCTCATCTCGGCGCGGCCGCCCAGCTCGTCGATGAAGGCCTGGTCGAGCCAGGGCTTGTAGATCTTGAGCTCGGGGTTGGTGAGCAGCCCGTAGCGGTAGAAGCGCTCGATGTCGTTGCCCTTGAAGGTGGAGCCGTCGCCCCAGATGTGGACCTCGTCTTCCTTCATCGCGGCCACCAGCATGGTGCCGGTGACGGCGCGGCCGATCGGCGTGGTGTTGAAGTAGGTGAGGCCGGCGGTGCTGATGTGGAACGCGCCGCACTGCAGCGCGGCGATGCCTTCGGCCACCAGCTGCGCGCGGCAGTCGACCAGGCGGGCCTTCTCGGCGCCGTATTGCAGCGCGCGGCGCGGGATGTCCTCGTAGTCAGGCTCGTCGGGCTGGCCCAGGTTGGCGGTGTAGGCGTAGGGCACCGCGCCCTTGGTGCGCATCCACAGCAGCGCAGCGCTCGTGTCCAGGCCGCCGGAGAACGCGATGCCGACCTTCTGGCCGGTGGGAAGGTGCTGAAGGATGGTGGGCATGGTATGAGAAGTGCTCTAGGCGTCTGGGACAGGCGGAACCGGCGATTTTAGGCGCCGGGCGCCGTGCTCCTAAGGGGGAACCCGACGTGGAACAAATCACAGCGTGTGACGGGGCGGCGGTGGGGTCTTCCGGCGCGGCCATGCTGCAGGGATAAGCTCGCGCGATGCCGGATGCTCCCTCCACGGTCGAGGGTGGGCCGCCCGCATTGGCGGTGCACTCTGCGGACGCGCTGCCCGAAGGCGCGCGCCTGGCCGAATTCGAGATTCGCCGCGTGCTGGGCGCCGGCGGCTTCGGCATCGTGTACCTGGCCTGGGACCATGCACTGGAGCGCGAGGTGGCGCTCAAGGAGTACATGCCGGTCACGCTGGCCGCGCGTGCGCCGGACCATCGCGTGACCCTGCGTGCCGCGGTGCAGCAGGAAACCTTTGCGCTGGGCCTGCGCTCCTTCGTCAACGAGGCGCGGCTGCTGGCGCGCTTCGACCACCCTTCGCTGGTCAAGGTGTACCGTTTCTGGGAGGCCAACGGCACGGCCTACATGGTCATGCACATGGTGCAGGGCCGCACGCTGCGCCAGGTGCGCCAGCAGATGGCGCCGGGCTCGCCGGGCGAAGCGTGGTGCCGTACGCTGATCGAGCCCTTGCTCGGCGCGCTGGAGGCCTTGCACCGCGAAGGCGTGTTCCACCGCGACATCGCGCCCGACAACATCGTGCTCGACGATGCCGGCAAGCCGGTGCTGCTGGACTTCGGCGCCGCGCGGCGCGTGATCGGCGACCGCACGCACGCGCTGACGGCGATCCTGAAGCCGCACTTCGCGCCGATCGAGCAGTACGCCGACGTGGCTTCGATGCGCCAGGGGCCGTGGACCGACCTCTACGGCCTGGCCGCCACCTTCTACTACCTGCTGGTGGGCCAGCCGCCGTTGCCTGCGGCCGCGCGCGCGCTGCATGACGAGCTGCCGCCGCTGGCGCGCCTGCTGCCGGCCGAATGCTCGCCCGACTTCCTGCAGGCGCTGGACTGGGGCATGGCGGTGCGGCCGCAGCAGCGCCCGCAAAGCGTGGCCATCTGGCGCGACGCGCTGGAAGGCCGCATGCCGGTGCCCAGCCTGGCGCGGCACGATGTCACCACGCCGGGCGTCACCACCCTGGCGGTGGCGCGCGGCGCCGCCACGGCCCACTTCGACCCCACCCTGCCGATGTCGGCCGCCGGCCTCGACGCCGTGCCCAGGCCCGGTGGCAGCACGCCGGCCACCGCGCCGGTGTGGCGAGGGTTCACGGTGCCGGGGGGCGTGGGCACCGTGCAAGCCGCCGCCGAGACGGTGGCCGGCGCAGCGCACGACGCCCAGGCGGCAACCGCGCCGGCCCGCTCCATGCGGCGGCGCCATCCGTGGACCATCGGGGCATTGGCGGGGGGCGCCTTGCTCGGCCTGGCGGCCGCCTTCGCGTGGCGCATGCCGCCGGTGCCGGCGGCGCCCGCCTCGTCCGCGCCGCAGGCGGCCGCCGCTGCTGCGCAGC
>JBFLWE010000004.1:0-111886 GCA_040758375.1 Pseudomonadota bacterium | reverse complement strand
CAGCGACTCGGCCGCGCCGCCGGCCGCCGCGACCAGCGCCGGCAGGTCCACGCCCAGCTCGGCGGCGCGCTTGCGGGCGGCGGGGGAGATGCGGGCGCCGGGCGTGGCTGCGGCAGGCGCCGAGGCCGCGGCCGCCACCAGGGAGGTCTCGGCTGGGGTCTCGGCCGCGGGCGCCGGCTGCGCGGCGGGCGCGGCCGCCGGCATGGCCTGTGCCGCCACCGCCTGCCAGTCCTCGCCCTCGGCGGCCAGCAGCGCCAGCACCTGGCCCACCGGCAGGCGCTGGCCCGGCTCGGCGAGCAGGCGCGCCACCGTGCCGTCTTGCCACACCTCGACGTCGATCGCGCCCTTCTGCGTCTCGACCACGCAGGCGATGTCGCCCTTCTTCACGGCCTGGCCGGCCTGCACGTTCCATTGCACGAACTCGGCGTCGTCCATGTCGGCGCCGAAGGAGGGCAGTTGCAGCTCGATCATCTGGCGGTCACCTCGTGCGCGGCCTGCACGATGCGCGCCACGCTGGGCAGCGCCGCGTCTTCCAGGTGCTTGGCATAGGGAATCGGCACCTCGGCGCTGCACACGCGCGCCAGCGGTGCGTCCAGCTCGTAGAAGGCCTGCTCGACGATCAGCGCCATCAGCTCGGCCGCCAGGCTGCAGGTCTTCCAGCCTTCGTCCACGATCAGCGCGCGCTTCGTGCGCCTGACGCTGGCCACGATGGCCGGCACGTCGAGCGGGCGCAGGCTGCGCAGGTCCAGCACCTCGGCCTCGATGCCGTCGGCCGCGAGTGCCTCGGCGGCGGCCAGGCAGCGCGGCAGCGAGCCGCCGTAGGTGATGAGGCTCAGGTCGCGCCCCGGGCGCCGCACGGCGGCATGGTCCAGGTCCACCGGCACGGGCTTGCCGCTGAGCTCGCCCTCGGCGTTGAGCAGCAGCGCATGCTCGAACAGGATCACCGGGTCTTGCAGCTTCAGCGCGGCCAGCAGCATGCCGCGCGCGTCTTCCAGCGTGGCCGGCGCCAGCACGCGCAGGCCCGGCACGTGGGCGTACCAGACCTCCAGGCTGTGCGAATGCTGCGCGGCCAGCTGCCGCCCGGCGCCCGTGGTCATGCGGATCACCAGCGGCACGCCCACCTGGCCGGCCGACATGTGGCGCAAGGTGGCCGCGTTGTTGACGATCTGGTCCAGCGCCAGCAGGCTGAAGTTGACGGTCATGATCTCGACGATGGGCTTCAGGCCGTTGATCGCCGCGCCGATGCCGCAGCCCACGAAGGCCGATTCCGACAGCGGCGTGTCGCGCACGCGTGCCTCGCCGAACTCTTCGAGCAGGCCTTTGCTCACCGCATAGGTGCCGCCGTAGCGGCCCACGTCCTCGCCCATCAGGAACACGCGCTCGTCGGCCTGCAGCGCGGTGCGCAGGCCCTCGCGCAGCGCTTCGCGGTAGGTGCTGCGGTTGCTGCTCATGGTGCGGCCACCACGTCGCGCGCCAGGTCTTCCACCGGCTCCAGCGTGCCGGCCTCCGCAAAGGCGGTGGCGGCGGCGATCTCGGTGGCCACCTCCAGCTCGATGCCTTGCGCGTCCACATCGAGCCCCAGGGCGGCGATGTGCTGCTGGAAGCCGGCGATCGGGCAGCGCTGCTTCCATTGCTCCACCTCGGCCTTGTCGCGGTAGAGCTCGGCGTCGAACATCGAGTGCGCGC
Source organism: Pseudomonadota bacterium (assembly GCA_040758375.1). GTDB lineage: Bacteria > Pseudomonadota > Gammaproteobacteria > Burkholderiales > Burkholderiaceae_C > CAMLIZ01. Next base: position 110,200 of record JBFLWE010000004.1, on the reverse strand, counting down.
GGAAGCGGTAGGTGCGGAACTCCACGAACATCGGGCCTTCGCCGGATCGCACGTGCGCCACCGCGCGGCGCATCGCATCGCGCACCGCCAGCACGTTCATGCCATCGACCGACACCGCGCTCATGCGGTAGCTGCGCGCCTTGGCGGCGAGGTCGGTCACCGATTCCGAGCGCTCCAGCGCCGTGCCCATCGCATAGAGGTTGTTCTCGCACAGCAGCAGCAGCGGCAGGCGCCACAGCACCGCGAGGTTGGCGGTTTCATGGAACTCGCCTTCGGCCACAGCGCCCTCGCCGAAGAAGCAGGCCGCGATGCGGTCGCTGTGGCGCAGCGCCTCGGCCAGCGCGAAGCCGGCGGCCATGGGCAGTGCGCCGGCCACGATGGCGTTGCCGCCGAACAGGCGCCTGCCCGCGTCGAACAGGTGCATCGAACCGCCGCGCCCGCGGCAGCAGCCTTCGCGCTTGCCGAACATCTCGGCCATCACCGCGTTCATCTCCACGCCGCGCGCCAGCGCATGGCCGTGCTCGCGGTAGGTGGCCAGCACGCTGTCCTCGGGCCGCAGCTCAGGCATCGCGCCCGCGGCAATGGCCTCTTCGCCGATATAGAGGTGCAGGAAGCCGCGGATCTTGCCGGCGCCGTAGAGCTGGGCGCAGGCCTCCTCGAAGCGGCGGATGCGGATCATCTGCAGGAGCAGGCGGCGCGCGTCGTCCGCATTCACCGGCGTGTGGCTCATGTGGCCTCCAGCGTCGAGGTGTCGCCTTCCGGCAGCCCCAGCTCGCGCGCCTTCAGCAGCCGCCGCATGATCTTGCCGCTGCGCGTCTTGGGCAGCGAAGGCGCGAAGGCGATTTCCTTGGGCGCGACCGCCGCGCCCAGGCGCTGGCGCGCGAAGCCCAGCAGCTCGCGGCGCAGCGCGTCGCTGGCCTCGACGCCGGGCTTCAGCGCCACGAAAGCCTTGACCACTTCGCCCACCACCGGGTCGGGCTTGCCGATCACGCCGGCTTCGTGCACCGCGGGGTGTTCCATCAGCGCCGACTCCACCTCGAAAGGCCCGATCAGGTGGCCGGAGGACTTGATCATGTCGTCGGCCCGGCCCACGAACCAGAAATAGCCGTCGGCGTCGCGCCGCGCCAGGTCGCCGGTGAGGTACCAGTCGCCGGCGAAGCACTTGCGGTAGCGCTCCTCCTCGTTGAGATAGGTGCGGAACATCGAGGGCCAGCCGCGCCTGAGCGCCAGCTCGCCTTCGGCGCCGTCGGGCACCGGCTGCACGCCGCCGTCGGGCTGGCGCTGCAGCACCGCGGCCTCGATGCCGGGCAGGGGCTTGCCCATCGAGCCGGGGCGGATGTCCATCGAAAGGTAGTTGGCCACCATGATCCCGCCGGTCTCGGTCTGCCACCAGTTGTCGTGGATCGGCAGGCCGAAGGCCTCCAGGCCCCAGCGCACGGCCTGCGGGTTGAGCGGCTCGCCCACGCTGGCGATGAAGCGCAGCGCGGGGCAGGGATGGGCCTGCGCGGCGGCGGTGCCGGCGCGCATCATCATGCGCACCGCGGTGGGCGCGGTGTACCAGACGCTCACGCGCTCGCGCTGCAGGATGCCGTACCAGCGCTCGGCGTCGAAGTCGGCTTCGTCGACCACCAGGGTCACGCCGCAGGCCAGCGGCGCCAGGATGCCGTAGGAGGTGCCGGTGACCCAGCCGGGGTCGGCCGTGCACCAGTACACGTCGTCGGGCTTGAGGTCCAGTGCCAGGCGGCCGGTGGCGATGTGGGCCACGATGGCCTCGTGCACGTGCAGCGCGCCCTTGGGCTTGCCGGTGGTGCCGCTGGTGAAATGCAGCAGCGCCGGCGTGTCGGGCGCGGTGTGCGCGACCGTGTAGTCGGGGCTGGCCTCGGCGACCAGGGCCTCCAGGTCCAGCGTGCCGGGCGGCAGCGGCGCCTCGTCGTCGCGCAGCAGCAGCACTTGCTGCAGGCTGCCGAGACTGGCGCGCACCGGCTCGACCTTCTTGCGGTACAGGCTGCTGGTGGTCAGCAGCAGCTTGCCGGCGCCCAGCGTCACGCGCGTGGCGATCGGCTCGGGCCCGAAGGCCGAGAACAGCGGCGTGACGCGGCAGCGGTGCTTCAGCGCGCCCAGCATCGCGTAGTAAAGCGCCGGGATGCGCCCGGTGAGCAGGAACACGCCGTCCCCCGCGGCCAGCCCCAGCGAGGCCAGCACGTTGGCAAAGCGGCTGGCCAGCGCGTCGAGCTCGGCGTAGCCGATGTCGCAGCACGCTCCGGCCTTGCCGAGCCAGCGCAGGGCCGTCTTGGCGGCGATCGGCCCGCGCGCGTGGCGCCCGACGGCCAGCTGCGCCATGTTCAGCCCGCCGGCCGCATCGAGCAGCGCGGCGCGCGCCTCGTCCCAGCGGAAGCGGCGGCATTCGGCCGCGTGGTCGGGCATGTTGGCCGGCACGGCCCCGGCGGGCTTGCGGATCGTGTCCATGGCCGATTCTTCGGCTGCGCATCGGCGCCGCGTTTGAGAATTCGCAGCCCGGCGCTGCATGGCGCGATAGGACCGGCGGCCCGCCCCCGGGGAGAATCAGCGTCCGATGAACGACCCTTTTGCCTCTGCCGGCACGCGCCGCCTGGTGCTGGCCCTGCTGGTGGGCGGGCTGCTGCTGCTGGCCTATGCGGTGCTGCAGCTCTTTCTGGTGCCGGTGGCCTGGGCGGCCATCATGGCCTACACCACCTGGCCGCTGCATGCGCGGCTGCGCCGCGCGCTGGGCGGCCGCGCGACGCTGAGCGCCACGCTGATGACGCTGCTGCTGAGTGCGGCCTTCGTGCTGCCGGTGCTGTGGCTGGTGGCGATGCTGCGCACCGAGCTGGCCAACGCATATGCCGCGGTCGAGGCGTACCTGGCCCACGGCCCGCGGCCACTGCCCGATTTCGTGAAGGCCATTCCCTGGGCCGGCGAGCGCCTGCAGCAGCTGCTCGACGAGCTGGCGCGCGACCCGCATGCCTTGCGCCAGCACATCGGCGAATGGGTGCAGCAAAGCAGCGGCGAGCTGCTCGACACGCTGGGCGGCGTGGGCCGCAACGCGGCCAAGCTGGGCTTTGCGCTGGTCACGCTGCTGTTCCTGTACCGCGACGGCGAGTCGCTGCTGGCGCAGCTGCGCCAGGTGCTGCGCCACCTGGCCGGGCCCGGGGTGGAGCGCTACGTCGATGCGGTGGGCCAGACCACCAAGGCCATCGTCTACGGGCTGGTGTTCGCGGCGCTGGCGCAGGGCTTGCTGGCCGGCCTGGGCTACTGGGCGGCCGGCGTGGAGGCGCCGGTGCTGCTGGCGGTAATGACGGCGCTGGTGGCGCTGATCCCCTGGGGCACGCCGCTGGTGTGGGCGCCGCTGGCCGCCTGGCTGCTGATCACCGGCCACACCGCCGCCGGCGTGGGCCTGCTGCTGTGGGGCATGCTGGCGGTGAGCTGGATCGACAACCTGCTGCGGCCGCTGGTGATCAGCAACGCCGCGCACGTGCCCTTCCTGCTCGTGATGTTCGGCGTGATCGGCGGGGCGGCCGCCTTCGGCCTGATCGGCCTGTTCGTGGGGCCGGTGATCCTGGCGGTGATGATGGCGGTGTGGCGCGAGTGGGTGGGGCAGCAGGGCTCTACGGGCCAAGCTCGCTGAACACGCCCCAGCGCCGCATCAGGGCCTTCTCGGCTTCGAGCGCCAGCATCAGCAGCAACCCGGCGGCGCCGGCCAGCGCCAGGTCTTCCACCGTGAGCGGCACGGTGGCGAACAGCCGGTTCATCACCGGCAGGTAGGTGAAGGCGAGCTGCGCGGCGGCCAGCGCGCCCAGCGCCCACAGCACCGCCTGCGTGCCCCTGGCGCCTTGCAGGGTGAACGAGGGTGCGCCCAGGTAGCGCACGCTGAACAGGTAGGCCACCTCCATCGCCATCACCGCATTGACCACCACCGTGCGCGCGGTCTCGAGGCTGTCGCCGCGCGCGCGCACGTGGAACAGCAGCCACAAGGTCACGGCGGCGAACAGCGAGGACACCAGCAGCGTGCGCCAGAGCATGAAGCGCGACAGCAGCGGCGCGTCGGCGCGGCGTGGCGCGCGCTGCATCACGCCCGCCTCGGGCGGCTCGAAGGCCAGTGCCAGGCCCAGCGTGACCGAGGTGACCAGGTTGACCCACAGGATATGCGCCGCGCTCATCGGCAGCATCAGGCCGAACAGCACCGCGACCATCACCCCCAGCACCTCGCCGCCATTGGTGGGCAGCGTCCAGGCCACCACCTTGCGGATGTTGTCGTACACGGTGCGGCCCTCGTGCACCGCGTTCACGATGGAGGCGAAGTTGTCGTCCAGCAGCACCATCTCGGCGGCCTCCTTGGCTGCCTCGGTGCCCTTGATGCCCATGGCCACGCCCACGTCGGCCTGCTTCAGCGAGGGTGCGTCGTTGACGCCGTCGCCGGTCATCGCCACCACCCGGCCGCGAGATTGCAGCGCCTGCACGATGCGCAGCTTGTGCTCCGGGCTGGTGCGTGCGAACACCTGCGTGCGCTCCACCACGTCGGGCAAGGCCTCGTCGGGCACCGCGTCCAGCGCGGCGCCCGTCAGCGCGTGCGGCGCATCGGCCAGGCCCAGCTGGCGCGCGATGGCCGCCGCGGTGGCGGCGTGGTCGCCGGTGATCATCTTCACCGCGATGCCCGCGGCGCGGCACTCGGCGATGGCCTGCTGCGCCTCCTGGCGGGGCGGGTCGATGAAGCCCACCAGGCCCAGGCACTCGATGCCGTCGTCGAGGTCGGCCATGCGCAGCCGCTCTTGCTGCGCCGGCATGCGCCGCGCGCCAAAGGCGAGCAGGCGCTCGCCCTGAGCCGCGGCTTCGTCCAGCGCCGCATGCCAGTGGGCACGCAACGCCTCGGGCATGTGGCGGTCCATCGCCAGCACGCGCTCGGGCGCGCCCTTGACGAAGGCCACGGTATCGCCCGCCGGCCCGCGGTGCAGCGTGGCCATGAAGCGGTGCGCCGCGTCGAAGGGAATCTCGTCCAGCCGCGTCCACTCAGCCCGTTCGTGGTCGGCGTCCAGCCCGGCCTTGCCGGCCAGCGCCAGCAGCGCGCCTTCCATCGGGTCGCCGGCCACCGCCCAGGTGCCGCCACGCTCGTGCAGCGCGGCGTCGTTGCACAGCAGCGCGCAGCGCAGCAGCGGGGTCGCGTCAGCCAGCGCCTGTGCGTCGTCGGCGTCGCCCTGCGCCCGCAGGCGGCCTTCGGGTGTGTAGCCGACACCATCGACGCGCAGCGTGTGCCGCGGTCCCACCACGCGGCAGGCCGTCATTTCGTTGCGGGTGAGGGTGCCGGTCTTGTCGGAGCAGATCACCGAGGTGGCGCCCAGCGTCTCCACCGCCGGCAGGCGGCGGATCACCGCGTTGCGCGCGGCCATGCGCTGCACGCCCACCGCCAGCGTGATGGTGATGACCGCGGGCAGCCCCTCGGGAATCACGCTCACCGCCATGGCCACCACCGCCATCAGCGCCTCCACCCAGGGCCAGCCGCGCACCAGCACGGCATAGGCCAGCAGCAGCGCGCCCGCCACCGCCACCACGGTGGCGAAGCGGCGCCCGAAACGGTCGATCTGGCGCAGCAGCGGCGTGGTCAGCGTCTCCACCGAAGACAGCAGCCGGCCGATGCGGCCGAGCTCGGTATGCGGCCCGGTGGCCACGACGACGCCGCTGGCCTGGCCGGCCGCCACCAGCGTGCCGGAGAACGCCATGCTGTGGCGGTCGCCCAGCGGCGCGTCGTGGGGGGCAGGGCCCTCGTGCTTCTGCGCGGCCACCGACTCGCCGGTGAGCAGGGCTTCGTCGACCAGCAGGCCGCGTGCGCGCAGCAGGCGCAGGTCGGCCGGCACGCGGTCGCCGGCCTCCAGCAGCACCACGTCGCCGGGAATCAGGTCTTCCACCGGCACGCCGATGCGCCGGCCGTCGCGCAGCACGTGGGCGTGCGGCGAGATCAACCGGCGGATCGCGGCCAGCGCGTTCTCGGCCTTGCCCTCTTGCAGGAAGCCGACCACCGCGTTGACCAGCACCACGGCGACGATGACGGCCGCATCCAGCGCATGGCCCAGCAGGCCGGCGGCCAGTGCGGCGGCCAGCAGCGAATAGATCAGCGCGCTGTGGAACTGGCCCAGGAAGCGCACCAGCGGATGGCGCGCGGGCGGCGGCGGCAGGCTGTTGGGCCCGTGGGCGGCCAGGCGGGCGCCGGCTTCGGCGCTGCTGAGCCCGTCGGCGCGGCTGTCCAGGGCCTGCAGCACGTCACCGGCCGGGCGCGCGTGCCAGTGCGAGGGTTCGAGGGCGCCCTGGGGGCGCGGTGCGATGGGTTTGTCCACGAAGCCCACTCTAAAAGGCGCGCCAGGACCGCGCTTGCGCGAAAGCAAGCCGCCGGCCCTGGGCTTGCGCGATCGTCGGCATGCGGCATTGGCTGCCGCGACGAAAGGACCCGCGCATGAACACCCTCACCAAGCTCGTGCTCGGCGCGATGGGGCAGCTGCGCCCCGAGCCCGCCCGCGGCGATGCGGCCGGCCGCATCGAGCTGCCGCCGCCGCAGCGCGAGGGCGGCCGTCCGCTGCTGGAGGCGCTGGACAAGCGCTGCTCCTCGCGCGAGTTCCGGCGCGACCCGCTGCCGCTGCAGCTGTTGTCCAGCCTGCTGTGGGCGGCCGACGGCATCAACCGCCAGGGCGGGGGACGCACCGCTCCTTCGGCGCTGAACGCGCACGAGATCGTCGTGTACGCGGCGCTGCCGCAGGGCGCCTACCGCTACGACCCCACGACCCATGCGCTGGTGCTGGCCGCCGGCGCCGACATCCGGCGCGTGACCGGCTACCAGGACTTCGTGGACGACGCGCCGCTGGACCTGGTGTACGTGGCCGACCATGCGCGCATGGCGCTGGTGCCGGTGTCGCGGCAGGAGCCGTTTGCCTGGGCGGCGGCCGGCGCGGTGGCGCAGAACGTGTACCTGTTCTGCGCGGTCAACGCGCTGTCGGCGGTGCTGCGCGCGTGGATCGACGGCGAGGCGATCGCCCGCGCCCTGGGGCTGCCGATGAGCCAGCAGGTGCTGCTGTCGCAGACCGTGGGGTATCCGGGGGATTGAGGTCGCGGCCGGCGTGCGCGACCGGCACTCACTTCGGCTCGGCGCGCCGCACCAGCAGCACCGGCACCGGCGACTCGCGCAGCACCAGCTCGGCGTCGCTGCCCATGGCCAGGCGGTTGAAGCCGCGGCGTCCGTGCGTGCCCATCACGATGAGCTTGCAGTCGCGCTTGGTCGCCTCTTCGACGATGGCGTCGGCCGCGCGGATGGAGGTCACCTCGCGCAACACCGCCTCGCACGACACGCCGGCCTCGGCCGTGCGCTGGCGGGCCTTTTCGAGCAGCTGTTCGCCGAACTTGAGCATGCCGCGGCGCGCTTCCTCGAAGTTCACCGCCGAGGCCATCTCGACCATGATCGGGTAGTCGTCCACGATATGGGCGAGCACCAGCTGCGACTTCAGCTGCGTGGCCAGTGCAATCGCCTCCTGCAGGCCGCGCTCGGCGGTGGCGCTGCCATCGATCGGAACCAGGATTCGGCTGTACATGTGTGATCTCTCTCGCGGGCCGGATCGCGCAGGGCGTCCGCTCCCGGCCGTGCAGCGGACAAGCCTATTCTTCGGGCACGGGGTGTGCCCGGGCTTGAGATTTCTCATACCGCCCGGGCACGGCCGGGGCGATGGTTGAGCGTCAACAGGAGAAGGCCATGGTGTTCGAAGACCGGGCCGACGCCGGCCGGCAACTGGCCGCCCGGTTGCGGCAGCTACAACTCGACGAGCCGGTGGTGCTGGCGCTGCCGCGCGGCGGGGTGCCCGTGGCCGCGGAAGTGGCGCGCGCGCTGAAGGCGCCGCTGGACCTGCTGCTGGTGCGCAAGATCGGCGCGCCGGCGCAGCCCGAGCTGGCCGTGGCCGCCGTGGCCGACGGCGGCGAGCCCGCGCTCGAGATCGACGAGGAGACGCTGGCGCTGAGCGGCACCCCGCGCGACTACGTGCACCACGAGGTGCCGCGCCAGCTGCGGGAGATCGAGCGCCGGCGCCGGCTTTATCTCGGCGCGCGTGTGCCGCTGGAACTGCAGGGCAGGACGGCCGTGCTGGTGGACGACGGCATCGCCACCGGCACCACCGTGCGCGCAGCCATCACCGCGCTGCGCTGGCGCAAGCCGGCACGCATCGTGCTCGCCGTGCCGGTGGCGCCGGCCGAGGAGTTGCCCCGCCTGCGCGGCGAGGTGGACGAGCTGGTGTGCCTGTCGGCGCCGGAATTCTTCGGCGCGGTGGGGTCCCACTACCGCGACTTCGCGCAGACCTCCGACGAAGAGGTGATGGCGCTGATGCACGAGTTCAGCCGCTGACCATGTTGCTCTTCGACCTCGACGCCGCCGGCACGCTGGCACATGACATCGCTGCCGGCCTCGACATCGTGATCGCGCCGCACGAGCAACGCGTGTTCGAGGACGGCGAACGCAAGCTGCGCCCGCTGGTCGACCCGCGCGGCGACGACGTCTACGTGTTGCAAGGCCTGCACGGCGGGCCGCAGGACAGCCCGCACGACAAGCTGTTCGGCCTGTTGATGTTCATCGCCGCGCTGCGCGACCACGGCGCTGCGCGCGTGAGCGCGGTGCTGCCCTACATGGCCTACGGTCGCAAGGACCGGCGCACCAAGCCTTTCGATCCGCTGGGCCAGCGCTACCTGGCGCAGCTGATGGAGTCGGTGGGCACAGCGCAGGTGTTCGTGCTGGAAGCGCACAACCCGGCGGCGTTGGAAAACGCCTTCCGCTGCCCGGCGCAGCTGCTGCAGGCGCACGAGGCCTTCACCGAGTTTGCGCTGCAGCAGGCCGGCGCGCCGCTGGTGGTGGCCTCGCCCGACCCCGGTGGCGTGAAGCGGGCGCAGCTGTGGCGCGAGGCGCTGCAGGCGCGGCTGCGCCAGCCGGTGGGCTTTGCCATGGTGGACAAGCGCCGCAGCGAAGGCGTGGTCAGCGGCTTCGACCTCGTGGCCGGCGAGGTGAAGGGCGCGACGGTGCTGCTGCTCGACGACCTTATCGCCACCGGCGGCACGCTGCTGCGCGCGGCGCGGTCGCTGCGGGCAGCGGGCGCGCAGCGCGTGGTCGCCTGCGCCGCGCACGGGCTGTTCGTCGGGCCGGCGCACGAGTTGCTGGCCGACCCGGCGATCGACCGCGTGGTGGTCAGCGACAGCGTGCCGGCGTTCCGCGTGCCGGCCGAGAGCCCGCTGCGGGCCAAGCTGCTCACGGTGAGCGCGGCGCCGTTGTTCGTGCGCGCGCTGCGCGAGAGTCACGCCGCCTGGAGCCGCTGAAGCGCGCCCATCGCCTGCGCCAGGTATTGCGCGCCGCGCGGCAGCCAGCGCCCGGGCGTGCGCGGCTGCGGGTCGAGCAGGTGGGCCACCGACAGCCGCGCCCTGACCAGCGCGCGGCGTGCCCAGTACAGCTGCCGCAAGGCCGCCGGCGGACGGTCGTCGAGCTGCTCGGCACAGGCGGCCCACAGCCGCGGACCGATCCAGCCGGCGCCCGCCACCTGGCATTCCATGCCCAGGAAGGCGAGCTCGTCGAACGGGTCCACCTCGCGCAGCGCGGGGTCGAACTCCAGGCAGTCGATCAGCACCGGCGGCTGCAGCAGGCACACATGCTCGGGCCGCAGGTCGCCGTGGCCGTCGACGATGCGCTCCTGGCGCACGCGCTGGTGCAGCAGGCCGGTGTGCCCGGTCAGCGCCTGCGCGAAGCGGTCCAGCGCCTCCTGCGCCGCGCCGGTGCGAAAGCGCGGGTCGAGCAGAACCGCCCGGTTGGCCTGCTGCTCGCGCTCGATGCGCGCCACGTATTCCTCACTGCACACGTCGGCACGTGCGGCATGGCGGTAGAAGCCGGCCAGCCTTTGCGCCAGCAGGTCGATGTGCCAGGGCCGCACCGCCTGGCGCGCGATCATCGAGTCCAGCATGTCGTGCGCCGGCAGGCGCTGCATCAGCACCAGCCAGTCCACGGTGTCGCCCGGGGCGGGCAACTGCTCGGCCGGCAGCAGGCTGAACTCGCCCTCGTGCCACTGCAGGGCGAGCAGCCCCAGATAGACCTGCGGCGCCAGCCGGCGGTTGAGGCGCAGCTCTTCGCGCGCGTCGTGCTCGCGTGCCGCCGGCGTGGAAAAGTCGAGAAAGGCATAGCGCACCGGCTTCTTCATCTTCAGCGCGCGCTCGCCGCACAGCACCACCCAGGACATGTGGGTCTCGATCAGTTCGGCGGCGTCCGCATCCGCGCCGTGCGCTGCCGGCGACAGCAGGAAATGCAGCTTGGCAGCCGGGTCGTGGCCGGTGTCCGGCGCGCCGGGTTGCAAGGGGCGGGGCGGTTCCACAAGGACGAAGCCTGCGCTTCGCTCGCGCGCCGCGGCTTGATGCGCCGCAAGCGCGCCGGGCGCCCGCCGGGCCGTGTCACGCAGCGGACACCGGCCGTTCACACAGCGTTTCGCACCGTTGAGGCCCGTTGTCGGGCGGTTTGCTCCGGCCTTCTAACTTTGGCAGCACAGGATCTCCCAACCCTCTTTTGGAGCGCACCATGAACAACGCCGAATCCGCCACCTGCGCCGCGGCCCGCTACGTGCTTCGCTTCAGGTCCCTGTTCGACGAAGGGCGCGGCTATGCCTTCCCGTGCGACGGCCACGGCCATGTGGACATGGATTCGCTGAGCCAGCCCGCGCTCAACAACTACCTGTACGCGCGCACGGTCATCGGCCGCGAGTTCTTCATGCCTGCGGTGGAACCGCTGCATTGATGGAGCCCCCGGCCGCTGGGCAAAGCGGGCTGAGCTCCGGCAACAACTGCTGCCGCCCGCGCGGCGTGAGCGCGAGGCCGCGGTGGACGGCGTCAGGCGCGAGCCAGCCCTGGGCCACGAAGTGCTCCAGCAGGTCGGTCGCCAGGCTGCCGGCGAGGTGGTCCCGGCGTTCCGACCAATCGAGGCAAGGGTACGCAAAGCGCGCGCCGGCGCGCGCCGGCCGCGGCGTGCAGCCGATGCGCGCCAGCCAGGCCTGGCCCTGCGGCGTGAGATGCAGCCCCTGCGGGCCGCTGTGCAGGCAGGCGTTGGCGAGCAGGGTGTCGTACAAGGCCACGCCCAGCGTGCCGGCCAGGTGGCCATAGCAGCGCCGGGCATAGCGCAGCCGCTGGCGTGCCGGCGCCGACCAGGCCTTGTCATGCGGGCCGCGTTCGGCCAGCAGGGCCAGCGCCTCGAGCGCATGCGCCACTTCGGCGTCGGCCAGGCGGAAATAGCGGTGGCGGCCGCGCTGCTCGCAGGCGAGCAGGCCGTTCGCGAGCAGCTGGGCGAGGTGACCGCTGGCCGTGGAGGCGCTCACCGAAGCGGCCTCGGCCAGTTCGCCCGCGCTGGCGAAATGGCCGTTCAACAGGTAGGCGAGCATGCGCGAGCGCGCGGGGTCGCCGACCATCGCGCCCACGCGGGCCAGCCGGGGTTCGTGGGGCGGTGCGGGTGGGCGGGCCATGGCACTGGGCGTTTTCAGGCAGCGGCGAACTGCGGAATGCGTGTGTTGGCGGAAGGGCGGTAGGTCCAGCGCAGTGTGCCAGCCTCCAGCGCGCCCCCCTGGCGCAGCAAGAAGGTGACCGCGCCGCTGGCCAGGGCCCGCGCGATGGCATGGCCCGGGCAGGCATGGCGCCCGGCGCCGAAGCCGGCGATCGGACCCGCAGGCCGCGCAGGATCGAACACGTCCGCCCGCGGGTCTGCCTCAGTGTCGCGCGCGGCGGCGCCCAGCAGCACCAGCACCGCATCGCCCGGCTGCAGCGCGTTGCCGTGCAGCGCCATGGGCTCGTGCACGAAGCGCCGCGTGTTCTGCACCGAAGGGTCGAAGCGGCTGACCTCGCGCACGAAGCCCGCCACGCCTTCGGGCTGCTCGCGCAGGCGCCGCAGCAGCGCGGGCCTTTGCAGCAGCGCGACGATGCAGTTGCCCACCAGGCCGGCGGTGGCGTCGAAGGTCTGCGACATCAGGCCCACCAGGTTGGCGACCAGCGAGTCCTCGTCGGACCAGCCTTGCACGCGCACCCGCTGTGCAAGCCCGGCCTTGCGGGCATCGAGCAAGGCGCGTACTTCCTGCTGCAATTGCGCGGCGGCGTCGCCCGCCGCCGCGAGCTGCTCTGCCGTGCTCAAAGGCGAGAGGCAGGCGACGAAGCGCCGCATCGCATCGCCCAGCGCCGGCCCTGGCTGCAAGCCGAGCAGCGCCGCCACGCCGTGCAGCGGCACGTCGAAGGCCCAGTCGCCGAGCGCGGCAGGATCATCGAGCGCGGGTCCCAAGGCCAGGGCCTGCTGGAGCGCCAAGGCCTGCACCTCATCGAGGTCCACGGCGCGCAAGGCCTGTTCGAGCGCACGCTTGCCGCAGGCGTGCGCCGGCCCCTCGTTCATGCGCACCAGGCGGCCGAACACGTCGCCGGCGGCCGTGGCGGCAATCGCGCGCGGCACCGGCTCCGCTGCAGGCCGCACGCGGCAGGCGGGATGGGCCAGCACCTCGGCCACCACGCTCGCGCGTGCCGCGACCCACATCTTCAGGCGAGGGTCGAAGGCCAGCGGCGCCTGCGCACGCAGCGCGGCGTAGTAGGGGTAGGGGTCGGGGTGCGTGGCGGCGCGGACCGGGTCTTCCGGGGCGCCCGGTGCTGCTGATGAAGGCATGGGGCGATTCTTGCCCGGCCCCTGTCCGCGACGCTTCGGTCTGCGCCGAAGCATCGCCCGAGCGCGGCGCAGTGCGCGTCACCGGACCGGTGGCGCCGAGGACGCGCCCGCGCCGGCAGCCGGCGCCATGGCGCCGGCTTGATCGCCGTCAGCGCCCGGCCGCCTCGCAGCCCGCATGCTCGGTTGCGTCTGTCGCTTGCAGCCGCCTGGCCGCGCTCGCGGCGACAGCGGGTCCGATGCAACCCGATGGAGGAAGCGTATGTTCTATGACGGCGGCTACATGGTGGGCATGCACGGGCTGTGGTGGATCTTCTGGTCCGTGCTGATCGGCGTGCTGCTCTACATCGTCTGGACGCGGCCCTCGCCGCGGCGGCGCGGGCCGCGCGAGACGCCTCACGAGGTGTTGCGCCGCCGGCTGGCCAACGGCGAGATCGATGCCGAGGAGTACGTGAAGCGCAAGACCCTGCTCGACCGGGACTCCGCCGCGCCGGGCTGAGTGGACGGCGCTCAGAAGCGCGCGGCAAAGCGCTCGATCGCGCGCGTGGGGCCGGCCACGATGAGCAGGTCGCCGGCCTGCACCACGGTGTCCTGCCGGGCGTAGATGAAATCCTGGTGACGGCGCTTGATGCCCACCACGGTGACGCCGTGGCGCGTGCGCACCGCCGACTCCGACAGCGGCTTGTCGTGCGTCTCGCGCGGGGCGCGGGTCTTGGCGATCGCGAAGTCGTCCTCGAATTCGATGAAGTCGATCATCTTGCCGGTGACGAGGTGCGCCACCCGCTGGCCCATGTCGGACTCGGGGAACACCACGTGATGCGCGCCCACGCGCTCGGCGATGCGGCCGTGCTGCGCGTTGTTGGCCTTGGCCCAGATGTCCTTCACGCCCATCTGGCTCAGGTTGAGGATGCTGAGCACGCTGGCTTCGAGGTTCTGCCCGATGCTCACCACCGCGTGCTGGAACTCGCCCACGCCCAGCTGCTTGAGCGTGGCCATGTCGGTGGCATCGGCCTGCACCACGTGCCCGAGCACGCCCGAGTGCGCCTGCACCGCCTCGGCGCTGGTGTCCAGCGCGAGCACGTCGTGGCCCAGCTCGCTGAGCGCGCGCGCCACGCCCGAGCCAAAGCGGCCCAGGCCGATCACCACCACGCTGTCTGCGTCCGTTCTACCCAACAATTGGCTTCTCCTCCGGATAGCGATAGGCGCGCCGCAGCTGGTTCACCGCGATGGCGGCCGCCAGGGTGACCACGCCCACGCGCCCTGCATACATGAGCGCCACGAGTATCAGCTGCCCGGCCGGCGGCAGCTCGGCCGTGATGCCGGTGGACAGGCCCACGGTGCCGAAGGCCGAGATCACCTCGAACAACACCTTCTCGTAGGGCAGGCGCGTCATCGGCACCAGGGCCAGCGTGGCCAGCACCACCGCGCCGGCGCTGAGCACCAGGATGGTCAACGCCTGCCGCTGCACGGCGGTGGAGACGCGGCGTTGGCGGAACTCGACATCCTGGTGGCCGCGGATCTCGTTCCACACGATCAGCAGCAGCACGAAGAAGGTGGTCACCTTCACGCCGCCGGCGGTGCCGGCGCTGCCGCCGCCGATGAACATCAGCAGGTAGTGCAGGTTGAGCGACTCCAGCGTCAGGCTGCCGATGTCCACCGCGTTGAAACCCGCGGTGCGCGCCGACACCGAGGTGAAGGCCGCGGCCAGCAGGCGCGAGGGCCCGTCCATCGCGCCGAAGGTGGCGGCATTGCCCGATTCGGCCAGCAGCAGCGCCGCCGTGCCGCCGGCCAGCAGGAAGGCCGTGCCCCAGAGCGTGAGCACGGTGTGGATCGAGCGCACCGGGCCGCGTCGCATCAGGGTTTCGTGCAGCACCGGGAAGCCCAGGCCGCCGATCACGATGGCCAGCATCAGCGGCACCAGCACCCAGGCGTCGCGCACGAAGCGCACCACGCTGTCGCTCCAGGTGGAAAAGCCGGCGTTGTTGAAGGCCGACACCGCGTGGAACAGGCCATGCCACAGCGCCTGGGACCACTGCATGCCGTAGCCCACGTGAAAGCGCAGCGCGAGCACCAGCGTGGCCGCGAGCTCGACCACCACGGTGACGGCCAGCACCAGCCGGGCCACGCTTTTCACGTCGCCGAGCCCGAGCGAGTGGGTTTCCGCCTGCAGCAGCAGCCGCGAGCGCAAGCGCAGCTGCCGGTTGACCAGCAGCCCCAGCAGCGTGGCCGAGGTCATGATCCCGAAGCCGCCCAGCTGGAACAGGCCCAGGATCGCGGCCTGCCCCCAGCCCGACCAGTAGCTGCCGGTGTCCACCACCACCAGCCCGGTCACGCACACCGCGGAGGTGGCGGTGAACAGCGCGGTGATCCAGGGCGCGCCGGCGCCCGACGCGGTGGCGCCGGGCAGCATCAGCAGCAGGGTGCCGAAGGCGATGGCAGCGAGGAATGCCAGCGCCAGGACGGCCGAGGGGTGCGAAAGTCGTTTGGTCACGTGCAAGCGGCGGCTATGGTAGCCGCCGCTTGCGCGCTGCAGGCGTCACGCGCCCACGGGCACCGGCGTATAGCCGGCTTCCTGGATCGCTTCGCGCAGTTCGTCGGCATCCGCAGCCCGCGGCTCGATGCACACCAGGTGCTTGCCCAGATCGATTTCGACCTTGGCGTCCTGGTCGGCCGCCTTCACCGCCTTGGTGATGGTGCTCACGCAATGGCCGCAGGTCATGTCGTTCACTTCGAAGGCAATCATGAGGTTCTCCATTGGAGGAAGTCAGTGTGGAAGCCACTGTCAACCTTTCCATGTTGGTAATGTCAACACGGCTGCCAGAATGCCCCTTCTCATGGTGGGAATTTTCCGGCGCAGTGCTTGACGTTGACAATGTGGGAAGGTTGAAGATGCGTTCACGCCATGTGAGATCCGCATCCGAGGTACGCCATGAATTCTGTCGCCGCGCTGTCCAATCCCAACGGTATCCAGCTGCAAGTGGAGGGCATGACCTGCGCGTCGTGCGTCATGAGGGTCGAAAAGGCCCTGTTGAAGGTGCCGGGCGTTGCGTCCGCTTCGGTGAACCTGGCCACGGAAAAGGCCACCGTGCAGGCGCTGCCCAACGTGCCGTTGGACGCGCTCACGGCCGCCATCGAGAAGGCCGGCTACGCCGCCCGGCCCGTGGAGCGCACCGCACCAGCCGGGCAGGCCCCTGGCGGGCGTGACTGGTGGCCCTGGGCGCTGAGCGCCGCGCTCACGCTGCCGCTGGTGCTGCCGATGCTGCTGCAGTTGTTCGGGCTGCACTGGATGCTGCCAGGTGGCGTTCAGTGGGCGCTGGCCACGCCTGTGCAGTTCTGGCTGGGCGGCCGCTTTTACCGTGCGGGCTGGAAGGCGGTGCTCGCCCGGAGCGGCAACATGGACTTGCTGGTCGCGCTGGGCACCTCGGCCGCCTACGGCTTGTCGGTATACGTGCTGCTGCGGCACGGCGGGCATGACATGCCGCACCTG
Source organism: Pseudomonadota bacterium (assembly GCA_040758375.1). Taxonomy (GTDB): domain Bacteria; phylum Pseudomonadota; class Gammaproteobacteria; order Burkholderiales; family Burkholderiaceae_C; genus CAMLIZ01. The sequence goes on along the minus strand of JBFLWE010000004.1, from coordinate 94,025 downwards.
TATTTCGAAGCCTCGGCCGCAGTGATCACGCTGGTGCTGCTGGGCAAGTGGCTCGAAGGCCGCGCCAAGCGACAGACCGCTGACGCGATCCGCGCGCTCAATGCGCTGCGCCCCACCACCGCGCGCGTACGCCGCGACCGCCAGGAAGCGGAGATCCCGGTGGAGCAGGTGCGGGTGGGAGACTTGGTCGTGGTGCGCCCCGGCGACCGCGTGCCGGTCGACGGCGAGGTGGTCGAAGGCCGCAGCCACGTGGACGAATCGCTGATCACCGGCGAAAGCCTGCCCGTGGCCAAGGCGGTGGGTGACAAGGTGACCGGCGGCTCCATCAACGCCGAAGGCGCACTCACGGTCAGGACGCTGGCCGTCGGCGCCGAGACCACGCTGGCGCGCGTGATCCGCATGGTGGAGTCTGCGCAGGCGGCCAAGGCGCCGATCCAGCGCATCGTCGACCGCGTGAGTGCCGTGTTCGTGCCGGTGGTGCTGGGTATCGCGCTGCTCACTTTCGGCGGCTGGGCCATGGCGACCGGGGACTGGGAGCAAGCCCTGATCAGCGCGGTGGCCGTGCTGGTGATCGCCTGCCCTTGCGCGCTGGGGCTGGCCACGCCCACCGCCATCATGGCCGGCACGGGCGTGGCCGCGCGGCACGGCATCCTGATCAAGGACGCCGAGGCGCTGGAAGTGGCGCACTCGGTCACCACGGTGGCTTTCGACAAGACGGGCACCCTTACCGAGGGCAAGCCCGCGCTGGTGGCGGTGGAGCCCGCGGCGGGCATCGAGCGCAACGAGGTGCTGCAGCTGGCCGCGGCGCTGCAGCAGGCCAGCGCGCATCCGCTGGCGCTGGCCGTGCTGGACAAGGTGCGCGCCGAAGGCCTTTCCGTGCCGCAGGCCAGCCAGGCCAAGGCCTTGCCGGGCCGCGGCGTGCAAGGGGTGCTGCGAGGTGACACGCTGGCACTGGGCAGCTCACGCCTGCTGCGCGAGCTGTCGGTGGATGCAGGGGCCCTCGACGCCGCGGCCGAGCGACTGGAGCAGCAGGGGCGCACCGTATCCTGGCTGATCCGCCAGACCGATGGCCAGCCGCAGCTGCTGGGCCTGCTGGCCTTCGGCGACACGATCAAGCCCTCGGCGCGTGCTGCCGTGACACGGCTGCGCGCACTGGGCGTGCGCACCGTCATGCTCACCGGCGACAACCGCGGCAGCGCGCAAGTCGTGGCGCGAGAGCTGGGCATCGACGAGGTGAGGGCCGAGGTGCTGCCGGGTGACAAGGCCGCCGAAGTGCAGGCGCTGCGTGCGGCGGGCGAAGTGGTGGCGATGGTGGGCGACGGCATCAACGACGCGCCGGCGCTGGCCGCCGCCCACGTGGGCATCGCGATGTCCACGGGCACCGACGTGGCGATGGAAACCGCTGGCATCACGTTGATGCGCGGCGACCCGCGTCTGGTGGCCGACGCATTCGACGTGTCGCGCCGCACCTACGCCAAGATCAAGCAGGGGCTGTTCTGGGCCTTTGCGTACAACGTGCTGGGCATCCCGCTGGCCGCGCTGGGCCTGCTGAGCCCGGTGATCGCCGGCGCCGCCATGGCCGCCAGCAGCGTGAGCGTGGTCACCAACGCGCTGATGCTGCGCCGCTGGCACGGCGCGGCGGACGCGCGCGCTGGACAGACGCAATGAGCATGAACATCGGACAGGCCGCCAAGGCCTCGGGCATCTCGGCCAAGATGATCCGCCACTACGAAAGCGTGGGCTTGTTCCCCGAGGCCAGCCGCACCGACTCGGGCTACCGGCAGTACACCGACAAGGACGTGCACATGCTGCGCTTCATCCGGCACTCGCGCGACCTGGGGTTCTCGATCGAGCAGATCCGCGAGCTGCTGGGCCTGTGGCAGAACCGGCGCCGCCCCAGCCGACAGGTCAAGGCGCTGGCGCAGGCCCACATCGCCGAGCTGGAGCAGAAGCTGCAGGAGCTGCAGGCCATGAAGGCCACGCTGCAGCACCTGGTGCACTGCTGCGCCGGGGACGAACGCCCCGACTGCCCCATCATCGAGGCGCTGGCGCAGAACGCTTGAGTTGCAGGGTCAGCCGGGTCTGCGCCGCGGCCTTGTTGGTCCACATCCAGCAATAGTCCTGCGCGACGGGAGCCTCCAGCGTGCCTTCGCCGGCGCCCACCTGCTCCCGCTTGGCTGGGAAGCGCACCTCCTGGCCCTCGTGGTAGTGGATGTTGAAGTTCAGCGGCGCCGCGGCCTCGAAGCGCCAGGCCACCTTGGCGCCGGCCGGCAGCTTTTCGCACAGCTCGACGAATTTTCCCGGGGCGATGCTGATTTCCTTGGCGAACTGGCCCGCAGAATCCCAGGCGACGGGAACCAATTCGGCCCGGGCGGGCTCGGAGAAGGCGATGGCTGCGGCCGCGGCGGCGACCCACAAAGAAGGCGTTTGCTGCATGCGGGCACTCTAGCGCCGTCTGGCGCCGGGCAGCAGCCGGTCGAACCCCATTGACCTTGCCATGGGGGCAAGGTTTAGCGTCATCCAGCAGCAAACAGCAAAGAGCCCATCCATGAACCGTCGCAACCTTCTGTCGGCCCTGATCGGCACCTCGGTGCTCGGCACCTTGCCCGCGTGGGCCGCGCCCGGCCTGCCCCCCGTGGAGGTGTTCAAGAGCGCGTACTGCGGCTGCTGCGGTGCCTGGGTCGAGCACCTCAAGGCCGCGGGCTTCGCGGTGAAGGTAACCGTGGTGGACGACACCACCGCCGCGCGCAAGCGGCTGGGCATGCCCGATGCGTTCGGCAGCTGCCACACTGCCACGGTGGCCGGCTACGTGGTCGAGGGCCACGTGCCCGCGGCCGAAGTGAAGCGGCTGTTGGCGCTGAAACCCACCGCCCTGGGCCTGGCCGTGCCGGGCATGCCGCCGGGCTCGCCAGGCATGGAGGTGGGCTCGCGGCAGGACCCGTACCACGTGCTCCTGATTGACAAGAACGGGCGCGAGAAGGTGTTCGCGAGCTACCCCAAGTCTTAGCGCGGAAAGCGCAACGTGAAGCGCGTGCCCGATGCGTCGCTTTGCACCTGCACGCTGCCGCGGTGCAAATCCATGATGGCTTTGACGATTGCCAGCCCCAGTCCGGCGCCGCCGGATTCGCGGTTGCGTGAGTCGTCCACGCGGTAGAAGCGGTCGAACAGTCGCGGCAGGTGCTCGGGCCTGATCGGGGTGCCCTCGTTGGCCACCTCCACGCAGGCCTCCACGGCCTCGAGCCTGGCGGACACGCGCACCGAAGACCCGCGGCGCGCGTGGCGCAGGGCGTTTGAAACGAGGTTGATGATGGCGCGTCGCAAGTGCTCACGGTCTGCGCGGACGGGAGCGGCCCCCGACACCTCGATCGCGATGCCGCGTTCGTGCGCCATGAGCTCCAGAAACTCCGCCAGCTTGCGCGCCTCTTCGCCCAGATCCAGCGTCTCCGGCGAGAGCACCGCACGCGCGTCGTCGGCTTGCGCCAGGAACAGCATGTCGTCCACCAGGCGCGACAGCCGCTGGAGCTCTTCGACGTTGCCTTCCAGCACCTCCAACAGGTCGTCGTGCGAACGTGGCTGAGACAGCGCCACTTGCGTGCGTCCGAGCAGGGTGGAGATGGGCGTGCGCAGCTCATGCGCCAGGTCGCTCGAAAACTCCGAGAGCCGCCGCACGCCGGCGTCCAGCCGGTCAAGCATGGCATTGAACGCAGTGCACAGGCTGCCCAGCTCCGCGGGCAGCCCTGCGGGGGCGATGCGGGTGGAGAGGTCATGTGCCGAGATGTGAGCCGCCGCGCGGCTGAAGCGGTCCAGGGGACGCAGGCCCAGCCGTACCAGCGCCACTGCGCCCAAGCTCACCAGCGCCAGCGCCACTGGCGCCGCCCCCAGGGACGTGAGCAGCAGGCGCTTGAGCAGCCGCATGTCCTCGCTGCGGTTGGCGCTGAGCGCGATGGCATAGCTGGTGCCGTCGCGTGTTTGCGCCGCGGTGGCCAGCGAGAGCATGGGCATGCCCTGCCGCCGCGTCTGCCATTCGAGGAAGGCGTCGCTGCCCCAGGTGTCGCGCCGCAGCCGCTGCAGCGACTCTGCCGCCTCGGGGCTGAACGACACCCAGGGTGTCTCGGCACCTTCGCGTGCCACCACAAGGTGAAGCTCCTCGTGGCCCGCCACCAGCTCGGCGAACTGGGTGGCAGAAGCGCGCAGCGCTTCGCCGTCAGCGAGTTTGCTCGCCAGATGCCGAGCGTGCTCGGCCTTGTCACGCAACACCGTGCGCTGCTGGTCCTCCAACTCGTTCGCCAGCGTGAAGTAGGAGAACGCCAGCACTGCCGCCGCCTGAAGCAGGCCCAAGACGCCCACCGCCAGCGCCAGTCGCAGCGACAGGCTGCCCGCCTTCATGTGCGCTGCTCGAGCACGTAGCCCACGCCACGCACGGTGTGGATCAGCTTCGACGGAAAGGGATCGTCGATCTTTGCGCGCAGTCTGCGTACCGCCACTTCCACCACGTTGGTGTCGGAATCGAAGTTGATGTCCCACACCATCGAGGCGATCTGCGTGCGCGAAAGCACTTCGCCGGCCCTTCGAACCAGCAACGCGAGCAGCGCAAACTCCTTGGCCGACAGGTCGATGCGCTGGCCGGCGCGCGTGGCCCGGTGCCTGATCACGTCAAGCTCCAGGTCGGCCACGCGCAGCACGTCGTCCGAGGCGGTCTTGTGGCCGCGCTTGAGCAAGGCACGCACCCGCGCCAGCAGCTCTGGGAACTGGAAGGGCTTGACCAGGTAGTCGTCGGCGCCCAAGTCGAAGCCCTTGACCTTGTCGTCCGTGCGGCCGCGCGCAGTGAGCATGAGCACCGGTGTCTGCTTTGCGCTGCGCAACGCCGACAGCACCGCAAAGCCGTCGATGCCCGGCAGCATGACGTCGAGCACCACCAGGTCATGGTCGCCATTGATCGCAGCGTGCAGCCCGTCAGCGCCATTGCGGGCCACCTCGACCGCGTAGCCGTTCTCGGCGAGGCCCTGCTGCAGGTAGGCCGCTGCACGCAGTTCGTCTTCGATCAGCAGGATTTTCATGGCCGCCATTGGGCCACGAGGGCTGGCGCTGCGACAAGCCTTCGGGCCGAGGATGACGAAAACGTAATCCGGCAGTCAGGCCGCCGACGCGGGCCCGTTCCTAAAGTGCTCTCCATGGCGCCGGTGCAGTCGCCGGCAGTTGTCGAGCAATGGAGGTTCACCATGAAGTCGTCGATCCGTACCTATTCCGCCGCGGCCGCGCTGGCCGTCGCGTCATTGACGAGCACTGTCGCCCTTGCGGACGACGAGTTCGCGCCCGCCAACAACGAGGCCGGCGTGGTGTATCACCCGGCGCATGCGATCGTGAGCCAGGTGTCGCGCGCACAGGTGAAGCAAGAGACCCGGCAGGCCCGCGCAGACGGCGCCTTGATGGAACCGGGAGAAGATCCCGACTATCCCGAGGCCGTCGGAGCCTCGGGCACCTCGCAGGCGCTGCCGGCCCGGAACTACCGCGTCGTCACCGGCGAGATCGGCCTGGTGTTCGACGGCGAGCGCTGAACCATGAACCCGTCACGCCTTGTTGCCCCACGAGGCATGGCGGGTCTGTGCTGCTTGAGCGTCGTCAACTACACTTGCGCGCATGCGATCCTGGCTTCGCGCTGTTCTGGTTCTGCTGCTGGCGGCGGCGCTGCCGCTGCAGGGCTGGGCCGCCGCCACGATGCTGGCCTGTGGGCCGAGCCATCACCGCATGGCCGGCGCGCAGGTCCAGGCTCAAGGCCACCACCACCAGCAAGAGGCTGCTGTCCACGAGCGCAGCGCCCATCAGCATGAAGCCGCCGCCTCCGCGGCGGACCGGGACGCAACGGCCGGCCCCGGCAGCTTGCACGCGCTGGCCAAGTTCAAGTGCAGCGCTTGCGCTGCCTGCTGCGTGACGGCGGCGCTGCCCGCCAGCGTGCCCGCGTTCACGACCGAAGACGTGGCCCGCTTCGTGGCACACAGCGTGCCGGATGCGCAGGCCGTGTTCCTGACCGGCGGCGTCGAACCGCCGCCTCGAATCCTCATCGCCTAGACAAGCGTCGTTGGGACGCGCGGCGCTGTGGCGCCGACCGCGCCCTGAGCAACCCCCGCAGGCACCGTGCTTGCGGCACCTCTACGCGAGGAGTTCCATGTCATTCCCATCCAGCGCAGCGGCGTTTGCCTTGCTGCTTGCCACCACCGGGCCCGCCGCCTGGGCGCAGAACGCGCCCGCGCCGTCGCCCAAAGCCTCTGCACCCGCGTACACGTCAGCCTTCGAGGGCTACCGCAGATACCAGGACCAGGCCGTGGGCTCCTGGCAGCAAGCCAACGAGCTGGTGCACCGAATCGGCGGCTGGCAGGCGTATGCGCGCGAGGCCAGCGAGCCCGCGCAGCGCGCGCCAGCCGCTCCGGCGCGCGCAGCATCCGGCGCACCCGCAGGCGGCCACTCAGGACACAAGCACCCATGATGAAGAAAAGACCAACGCTCGTCGTCCTGGCAGCCGCGCTCGCGCTGGGCGGCTGCGCCAGCACGGCCATCAACGACAACTTCGGCGCCGCGCAGCACTTGAGCCGTGAGCGACTGGGCGCCGACCTGCAATGGCTCACCACCGACGAGGCCCGCCGCCAGGCCGAAAGCCGAGTGAACCAGCTGCTCGACAAGCCCCTGGCGGCCGACGACGCGGTGCGCATCGCGCTGGCCTACAGCCCGGCACTGCAGGCGATGTTGTACGAGTCGGCGGCAGCCTCCGCTGCGGCCACGCAATCGGCACGCCTGCCCAACCCGGTGTTCGCCTTCGAGCGGGCGGTGCGCGGCGCGGGCGACGAGCGCGAGCTGGAGATCGGCCGCGTGCTCAGCTTCTCGGTGCTGGACATCCTGCTGCTGCCCGCGCGTTTGCGCATGTCTGCCCACCAGCAGGAAGCCACCCGCCTGGCACTGGCCGGCCAGGTGGTGCAAGCTGCAAACGAAGCGCGCACCGCGTGGGTCAACGCCGTGGCGGCGCAGCAGTCGGTGGCGTACTTCGAGCAGGTCAAGCGCGCGGCCGATGCCAGTGCCGAACTGGCCCGCCGCATGCAGGCCGTGGGCAACTTCAGCAAGCTGCAGCGCGCGCGCGAGCAGGCCTTCGCGGCCGAATCGGTGGCGCAGCTCGCGCGGGCACGCCACGCAGCGCACAGCAGCCGCGAGGCCTTGGTGCGCGCGCTGGGGCTGAACGCCGAGCAGGCGGCCCGGCTGACACTGCCCGACCGGCTGCCGGACCTGCCCACGGCGCCCCGGGACGAAACCCTGCTGGCCAAGGCAGCGCTGGAGCAGCGGCTGGACGTGCGCCTGGCCCGCGCCAACTTGGAGTTTCATGCGCGCGGCCTGGGCCTCACGCGCGTGACCAGCGTGGTCAACGGGCTGGAGTTCGGCGTGCAGCGCAACAGCGAAACGGGCCTGCCGTCCCAGAAGGGCTATGACCTCGACGTGCCGTTGCCGATCTTCGACTTCGGTGACGCCGGGCGCTCGCGTGCCGAGGCCACCTACATGGCCATGCTCCACCGCGCCGCACAGGTGTCGGTGGATGCAGCCTCGCAGGTGCGCGAAGACTACAGCGCCTACCGCACGGCCTACGACCTGGCACGCCACTACCGCGACGAGGTGGTGCCGCTGCGCAAGACCATCGCCGAGGAGAACGTGCTTCGCTACAACGGCATGTTGATCGGCGTGTTCGAACTGCTGGCCGACGCACGCGAGCAGATCGCCAGCGTCGTGCAGGCCATCGAGGCGCAGCGCGACTTCTGGCTGGCCGACGCGGCGCTGCAGGCCACCATGGTCGGCAAGCCCACTGGTGCGCAAGCCCTGGCTGCGCCTTCCGTTGGCAGCGGCGGGCGCCAAGGCGGCCATTGAAGCTTCGCACGAACCCCACACCTCACACACCATGACGACGAATCGACGCAAATTCCTGCTCGGCAGCGCGAGCCTGGGCGTGGCCGCGGCCGGCGTGAGCAAGGTGGCCATGGCCGCCTTGCCCGAGCCGGTGATCCAGGCCAAGCCCGACACCATGCCGCCGCTGGTGCCCGAGTCGGGCCGCCCCTACAACCCCGTGGTCACCCTCAACGGCTGGACGCTGCCCTGGCGCATGAACAACGGCGTGAAGGAGTTCCACCTGGTGGCCGAGCCCGTGGTGCGCGAGATGGCACCCGGCTTCAAGGCCCACCTGTGGGGCTACAACGGCCAGTCGCCCGGACCCACCATCGAGGTGGTGGAAGGCGACCGCGTGCGCATCTTCGTGACCAACAGGCTGCCCGAGCGCACCAGCATCCACTGGCACGGCCAGCGCCTGCCCAACGGCATGGACGGCGTGGCCGGCCTCACGCAGCCGGCCATCGAGGCGGGCAAGACCTTCGTCTACGAGTTCGTCGCGCGCCGGCCCGGCACCTTCATGTACCACCCGCATGCCGACGAGATGACGCAGATGGCCATGGGCATGATGGGCTTCTGGGTCACGCACCCCAGGCAGAAGCACCCGCTGATCGACGAGGTGCAGCGCGACTTCTGCTTCCTGCTCAACAGCTTCGACATCGAGCCGGGCAGCTACACGCCCCGCATCATGACGATGCTCGACTTCAACCTGTTTGCCTTCAACAGCCGCGTGTTCCCGGGCATCGACTCGATGAACGTGCGCAAGGGCGACAAGGTGCGCATCCGCATCGGCAACCTCACGATGACCAACCACCCGATCCACCTGCACGGGCACGAGTTCCTCGTCACCGGCACCGACGGTGGCCCCACGCCCAAGTCCACCCGCTGGCACGAGGTGACCACCGACGTGGCGGTGGGCCAGATGCGGCAGATCGAGTTCGTGGCCGACGAAGAGGGCGACTGGGCGTTCCACTGCCACAAGAGCCACCACACGATGAACGCCATGGGCCACGACGTGCCCACGATGATCGGCGTGGACCACCGCGACGTGGTGCGCGAGATCACCAACGTGATCCCGGACTACATGGTGATGGGCGAGCGCGGCATGGGGGACATGACCGAGATGGAGATGCCCATTCCCGACAACACGGTGCCGATGATGGGCGGACAGGGCCCCTTCGGCTCGGTGGAGATGGGCGGCATGTTTACCGTGCTGAAGGTTCGCCGCGACCAGAAGCCGGGCGACTACAAGAACCCTGGCTGGTACCAGCACCCACCGGGCACCAACGCCTTCGAGTGGACCGGCGCACTCGCCGAGCCTGCACGTTTTGCCGCGGAGGGCGGCCAGTCGATGCCCTCGCGCCGCAAGCCCGCGCGTGACGTGGAAGTAAAAGCGCGTAAACCGAACGGCCACACCGGCCATTGAAGCACTGTCCTGCCTTGAAAAGGATCCTCATGAAACGACATCTGACTTCCGCCGCCTTGCTCGCCTGGTCGCTGGCGGCCGCCGCGGCCGGCAATCATGCGCACGGCCACGGCGACAGCGGGCATGGTGCCTCGATTGGTCAACCCGGCGAGGCCGCCAAGGCAAACCGCACCATCGAGGTGGCGATGACCGACGACATGCGCTTCAGCCCATCGAGCGTGAACGTGAAGCAGGGCGAGACCATCCGCTTCGTCGTCAAGAACGTGGGCCAGTTGAAGCACGAGTTCGTGCTTGGCTCCGAAAAGGAGCTGAAGGAGCACTACGAGCAGATGAAGAAGTTCCCGGAGATGGAGCATGCCGACCCCAACATGGTCACGGTGGCCCCGGGCAAGACCGGCGAGGTGGTGTGGCAGTTCACCAAGGCCGGCACCGTGCACATCGGTTGCCTGCAGCCCGGGCACTACGACGCGGGCATGAAGGGCGCTGTCACCGTGGCGGGCGCCAAGGCGTCGGCCAAGAACGCCGCCAAGACCGAAGGCCACACCGGCCACAAGCACTGACCCAACACTGAACCTGGAGCATTCGATGAAGAAGACGATCCTGATGACTTTCGCCTCCCTCGCGCTGGCCACCGGCGCTGCCTGGGCCGGCGGCGACCATGGCAGCCATCACGCCGACACCAAAGTGGCAGCCGCCGAGACCGCCGCAGCCAGCATGACCGAAGGCGAGGTGCGCAAGGTCGACATGGACAACAAGAAGATCACGATCAAGCACGGGGAAATCAAGAACCTGCAGATGCCGGGCATGACCATGGTGTTCCAGGTGAAGGACCCGGCCGTGCTGGAGAAGGTGAAGGCCGGCGACAAGATCCGCTTCAACGCCGAAAAGGCCAATGGAGCGATCGTGGTCACCGAGATCCAGCCGGCCAAGTAGGCGCGAGGCTGCCGAACGCCACCGCCCTCCGCCGGCCCGACGCGCCCGCGTTCGCCTGTCACCGGGCGCATCGGGCCCGGCCTTCAGCTGCCTTCGCCGATGAGCAGGTTGCCGCCCTGCTCGAAGCGATGAGGCGGCACGTCGAGGTTGGTGGGGGCGGGCACGTTCTTGAACACCCGGCCGGCGAAGTCGAACTTGGAGCCGTGGCATGGGCAGAAGAATCCGCCTGGCCAATCGGCGCCCAGGTCCGGCGTCCCGGCTTCCGGCCGGAAGCTGGGGATGCAGCCCAGGTGCGTACAGATGGCGACCATCACCCCGAACTCGGGCCGCAGTGAACGCCAAGGGTTGCGCGCCGCCTCCGGCTGCTCGGAGCGCGTGGACAGCGGGTCGGCGAGCAGCGCAGCGTTGCGCTGCAGTCCCTGCAGCATGTCAGGCGTGCGGTGGAGCACCCACACCGGCTTGCCGCGCCACTCGAGCGTGAGCAGCCCACCCGGTGGCACGTTGCTCAGGTCCACCATCACGGGCGCTCCGAGCGCTCGGGCGCGTTCGCTGGGCGCCAAGCTGGCCACGAACGGAACGGCGGACGCCAGTGCGCCTGCGCCGCCCACAGCAGATGCCCGCGGGCACCCGCTGATGGTGCACCCCCGCGTGCTGGTGACGCCACACATTGGCTTCAACAGCCGCGAGGCCTTGTCACGCATCGCGCAGACCACCGTGGACAACATCGCTGGCTTCCTCGCCGGCCGGCCGGTCAACCGCGTTGGCTGAGGCCGGCCGCCGGCCACGCCGCAGCTCCCACTCCTTCACCAGCGCGTAGATCGCAGGGATCACGCCCAGCGTCAGCACGGTGGAGGAGATCATGCCGCCCACCATGGGCGCGGCGATGCGGCTCATCACTTCTGAGCCGGTGCCCGTGCCCCACATGATGGGCAGCAGGCCCGCCATGATGGCCACCACGGTCATCATCTTGGGCCGCACGCGCTCGACCGCGCCTTCCATCACCGCGGCGTACAGGTCGGCCGGTCCTGGGGTGCGGCCTTCGGCGGCGCACCGATGCCTGGCCTCCTCCCAGGCGTGATCGAGGTAGATCAGCATCACCACGCCGGTCTCCGCCGCCACGCCGGCCAGCGCGATGAAGCCGACGGCCACGGCCACCGAGAGGTTGTAGCCCAGCCACCACATCAGCCACACGCCGCCCACCAGCGCGAAGGGCACCGAGAGCATCACGATCAGCGTCTCGGTCAGGCGCCTGAAGTTCAGGTACAGCAGCAGGAAGATCGTGAGCAGCGTCACCGGGATCACGATCTTCATTTTCTGGATGGCGCGCTCCATGTACTCGAACTGGCCGCTCCAGGTGATGTAGTAGCCCGGCGGGAACTTCACCTGCTCGTTCACTGCCTTGCGCGCGTCGGCGACGTAGGAGCCGATGTCGCGCTCGCGGATGTCAACGTAGATATAGGCCGACAGCAGCGCGTTCTCGGTGCGGATGCCGGGCGTGCCGCGCGACACCCGCACGCGTGCCACCTGGCCCAGCGGCACCATCGCGCCGTCCATCGTGGGCACCAGCACCTCGCGCTCGATCTGCTGCGGGCTGGAGCGCAGCTCGCGCGGGTAGCGCACCGTCACGCCGTAGCGCTCGCGGCCTTCGACGGTGGTGGTGGCCATTTCGCCGCCCAGCGCAGTGCCGATCACCTCCTGCAAATCGCCGACCGACAGGCCGTAGCGCGCCAGCTGTTGACGATCAGGCTCGATGTCGAGGTAGGAGCCGCCGGTGATGCGCTCGGCGAAGGCGGACGTGGTGCCGGGCACGGTCTTCACCACTGCCTCGATCTGCTTGGCCAGCCTTTCCATCTCGCCCAGGTCCTTGCCGAAAACCTTGATGCCGATGGGCGTGCGGATGCCGGTGGACAGCATGTCGATGCGCGCCTTGATCGGCATGGTCCAGGCGTTGGACACGCCGGGGAACTGCAGCGCCTTGTCCATCTCGGCGATCAGCTTGTCGGTGGTCATGCCCGGGCGCCACTGGTCTTCGGGCTTGAGGTTGATCACCGTTTCGAACATCTCCACCGGCGCGGGGTCGGTGGCCGTGTTGGCGCGGCCGGCCTTGCCGTACACCGAGGCCACCTCGGGAAAGCTCTTGATGATCTTGTCCTGCGTCTGCATCAGCTCAGCCGCCTTGGTGATCGACATGCCGGGCAGCGACGAAGGCATGTACAGCAGCGTGCCTTCGTTGAGCGTCGGCATGAACTCGCTGCCCAGACGCGAAGCCGGTATCCAGCTCGCCGCCAGCACGGCCAGCGCGGCCACGATGGTGGCGACCTTCCAGCGCATCACGCCCGCGATCACCGGGCGGTAGGCCCAGATCAGGAAGCGGTTCACCGGGTTGCGGGCCTCGGGCATGATCTTTCCGCGCACGAAGATCATCATCAGCACCGGCACCAGCGTCACCGACAGCAGCGCCGCACCTGCCATCGAGAAGGTCTTGGTGTAGGCCAGCGGCGAGAACAGCCGCCCCTCCTGCGCTTCGAGCGTGAACACCGGCAGGAAGCTCACGGTGATGATCAGCAGCGAAAAGAACAGGGCGGGCCCCACCTCCTTGCAGGCGTCGAGCATCGCCTCCGCGCGCTGGCGCGTGGTGTGAACGGCCGGCAGGCGCTCGATGTGCTTGTGCGCGTTTTCGATCATCACGATCGCCGCATCCACCATCGCGCCGATCGCGATGGCGATGCCGCCCAGGCTCATCAGGTTGGAGTTCATGCCCAGCAGCCGCATCGCGATGAACGCGATCAACACGCCCACCGGCAGCATCAGGATGGCCACCAGCGCCGAGCGCACATGCAGCAGGAACACCACGCACACCGCGGCCACGATCAGGCTTTCCTCGATCAGCGTGCGCGTCAAGGTGTCGATGGCACGATGGATCAGGTCGGAGCGGTCGTACACCGCCTGGATGCTCACGCCTTCGGGCAGGCCGGAACCGATTTCTTCGATCTTCGTCTTGAGGTTGTGGATCACCTCCAGCGCGTTCTGCCCGTAGCGCGCCATTGCGATGCCGGAGACGACCTCGCCTTCGCCGTTGAGCTCGGTGAGGCCACGCCGCTCGTCAGGCACCAGCTCCACACGCGCGATGTCGCGGATCAAGACCGGCGTTCCGCCTTCGCTCTTTACCACCAGGTTTTCGATGTCGCCGGCGCCGCGCAGGTAGCCCTTGCCGCGCACCATGTACTCGGTCTCGGCCATCTCGACCACACGCCCGCCCACGTCGCGGTTGGAGTCGCGCACCACTTGCGACACCTTGGCCAGCGGTACGCCGTAGGCGCGCAGCTTCACCGGGTCCACCGTGACCTGGTAAGTCTGCACGAAGCCGCCTATCGAGGCGACCTCGGCCACGCCGTGCGCCTTGGTGAGCTGGTAGCGCACGTACCAGTCCTGGATGCTGCGCAACTCGGCCAGGGTCTTGTTCTTGGCCAGCAGCGCGTACTGGTACACCCAGCCCACGCCGGTGGCGTCGGGCCCCAGCGCAGGCGACACGCCCTTGGGCAGCTTGCCGGCGGCGAAATTCAGATACTCCAGCACGCGGGTGCGGGCCCAATAGATGTCGGTGCCGTCCTCGAAGATCACGTAGACGAACGAGGCACCGAAGAACGAGAAGCCGCGCACCACCTTCGATTTGGGCACCGCGAGCATGGCAGCGGTGAGCGGGTAGGTGACCTGGTCTTCCACCACCTGCGGCGCCTGGCCCGGGTATTCGGTATAGACGATGACCTGCACGTCCGACAGGTCGGGCAGCGCGTCCAGCGGCGTCTTCAGCAGCGCCACCACACCGGCGATGACGACGAACACGGTGGCCAGCAGGATCAGAAAGGGGTTGCGGCCCGACCAGCCGATGATCTTGGCAAGCATGGTGGTCCTTTCAGTGGCCGGTGTGCGGGTTGGCCGCGGCCGGGCTGATCGAGGTGATCACCCATTCGCCCGGCTCGCGCTCCACGAACTCGAAGCTCACCGCCGCGCCGGGTTTCAAGCCTTGCGCCAGGCTGGCGTTGGCCAGCTTGAACTCCATGGTCATCGCGGGCCACTTCAGCGAGGCCACCTCGCCGTGGTTGATGCTCACCACGCCGGCCTTGGCGTCGACGTTGTCGATGCTGCCCTGGGCCTTGTGTCCTGCCGAACCGGCCTTCTGGTTCGCCGGTACCGGCGCCGAGCCGCCATGGCCGCCGTGCCCGCCGAACCCGCCCACGACGGCCTTGAGGTTGCTCTCGGCGTCGATCAGGAAGTTGGCCGCCACCACCACCGGCTCGCCGTCGCGCACGCCGTCGAGCACCTGCACGTAGGCGTCGCTGCGCGCGCCCAGCTTCACCTCCCGCGGCTCGAAACGGCCCTCGGCCGCCTGCACCAGCACGATGCGGCGCGTACCGCTGTCGATCACCGCCGACTCCGGCACGGCCAGTACCGGGGCCGCGCTGCCGGCGCCCAGCTCCACCTGTGCAAACATGCCCGGCTTGAGCAACTGGCCCGGGTTGGGCAGCTCCACGCGCACGGGCACCGTGCGCGTCTGGGCGCTGAGCGTGGGGTACACGTAGGTGACCTTGCCGCTGAAGCTCTTGTCGGGGTAGGCGTTGATCTTCACGGTGGCTGGCGCACCGGCCCTGACCAGGCCGAGATCTTGTTCGTACACGTCCGCCAGCACCCACACGGTGCCCAGGTCGGTCACCTGGTACAGCGCCTCGCCGGGCATGAAGCGCATGCCTTGCAGGGCCTTCTTCTCCGTTACCACGCCGGCCACCGGCGAGCGGAAGGTGACGGTGCGACGCACTTCGCCGCTGTGCGCAAGGGCTTGGACCTGTTCCCTGGGGATGTCCCAGTTGCGCAGGCGCAGCAGGCTGGCCTCGGCCAGCTGCTGCATGCCGGCCGCGGCGTCGCTGCCCGCCAGCGTGCGCAGCCCTTGCGCGGCGATCGCGTACTCGCGCTGGGCCGACACGAGCTCGGGGCTGTACACCTCGAACAAAGGCTGTCCCTTGGCCACCGGCTGGCCGGTCACGTTGACGTGCAGTCGCTCGACGTAGCCTTCGAACTTGGGCGTGATCGCATAGACGCGGCGCTCGTCGGGCTCCACGCGGCCGGTGGCGCGCACGCGCTGGCCCAGCGGACGCAGCGCCGCGGCTTCCACGCGCACGCCCAGCTTCTGCACCTTGTCGGTGCTGATGCGGATCTGGTTGGCGGCTCCCGGTGCTGCGTCGTCCTCGCCCTCGTAGACGGGGATGTAGTCCATGCCCATCGGGTCCTTCTTCGGCGTGGGCGAGGTGTCGGGCAGTCCCATCGGGTTGCGGTAGTACAGGACCTTGCGCTGCTGGGGCGCCGAGGAGGATGCGGTGCCGCCGGCGGAGGCCGCGGCGATGGCGGAGACCGGCTGGTGCGACCGGGCCGCCCACAAGTAGCCGGCGCCGGCGCCGAGGGCCGCCACCGCGGCGGCGATCACGAAAGTGGTGGTGTTCTTCACAGCTCTTCTCCGACGATGCGTTCGATCTCGGCCAGACGCTGGCGGGCCTCGGCCTGGGCCTTGAGCAGGTCTTGTCTGGCCTTGCGGATGGCGCGCTGCGCGTCGAGCAGGGTGGCGAAGTCGGCCTTGCCGTTCTCGTAGGCGGCCAGCGCCGAGTGCAGCCCCAGCTCGGACTGCGGCAGCAGGTGCGTGCGCAGCAAGCTTTCGGTGCTCCGGGCAGCCTGCAGCGCGGCCAGCTGCTCCGCCAGGTCGCCGGTGATCTGGTTGGCCGTCGCCTCGGCGCGCGAACGGGCGGCAGCCAGCATCGCGCCCGCTTCGCTTTCCTGCGAACGGCGCACGCCCTGCTGCAGCGGGATGTTCAGCTCCACCATCACGCCCCAGCTCACGACGCGCGAGCCCATCTGGATGGGCGACACGCCGACACTGAAATCGGGGTAGCGGTTGCGCCAAGTGAGGTCGCGCGTCTTTTCCGCCGCTTCCACACGGGCACGCTCGGCCTGCAGCAGTGGGTTGCTCTCCAGGGCCCGTTGCCGCAATGCGTCGGTGCGCAGCAGCTCGGGTGCCGGCATGGGCGCGAGCGCGTGTGGTTCGGCCAGCGGCTCGGACGTGCCGCGAGCCAGCAAGGCGTTCAACCGGGCGCGCAACTGGGCCTTCTCGGCTTCCAGCGCGATCAGCTCGGAGCGCATCGCGGTCTGCTCCAGCTGCGCGCGGATCGCGTCCTGCTGCGGCACCAGCCCGCCCGCATAGCGGGCCTGCGCGATCTGCTCCAGCCGCACCATCAAGTCCAGCAGCTCGCGCGCCAGGCGTTCGTTGCCGGCAGCCTGGTAGTACTGGGCATAGGCCGACTTGATGCGTGCGGCCACCTCGTTCCAGGCGGCGGCAGCGCGTGCCTGGGCCTGGCGTGCGTCGGCAGCGGCCGCCTGCTCGCGCAGGCCGCGCTTGCCCCAGGCTGGCAGCGGCTGCATCAGCGTGTACTTGTTCTCGCGCCGGGCCTCGGCGTTGCCGATGTTCTCCAGCTCCACGCGCAGCACGGGTTCGGGCAGGGCGCCGGCCGGGCGCACGCGCTGGCCGGCTGCGTCGGCCTCGCGCTGCATCGCGCCGAACTCCGGGTTGGAGCGGCGCGCGTGCTCCAGCAGTCCGGCCAGGTCTGCGCCGAGCGGGGGGGTCGGCTGCGCGTGCAGCGCTGGAGCGGCCAGCGCCAACGCGGTGTGCAGTGCGCAAGCCGCTGCCAGGCGCCAGCGAAAGACGGGTCGATTCATTCAGGATCTCCACGAGGAGGGCTGCTGCGAGAGCAGCAGCGCCAGGACGACAAAGCGGGCAGGTAAGCGGGGCTGCAAGCCCCGCTCCCGTGCGGCCTATAGCGTCAAGCGGAGATAGACGATCGGGATGGTCAGCCGCTGCCGCGGCGTGCTGGCAGGTGAGGGTGGCAGGCCTTCGGCAACCGGCGCCAGCCAGGGATCGAAGGCCCATTGCGACGCCAACGCCAAGTCGTGCAGCGCTTGCGCGGTGGACGTGTCGGCATGTGATGCCGTGCTCTTCGGCGTGGGGACGGTGGCCTCGGAACAGAACTTGTAGCAGGCCCCGTTCGACACCGGCGCCTGCTGTTCGCCGGCGGCGGCGGAGACGCCATCTGCGCAGTGCGCCAGGTCGTGGACAGCGCCGTGCCGCTCGGCGAACGCCACTTGGGTGACGCAAGCCTGTGCGACGCCGGCAAACAGCGAAAACAGCCACACCAGCAGCAACGCTGCTGACAGATGGCGGACACGCTGGCGGCTGAAGTACACGGTGGAACGCTGGGGCTCGAAACTGGCCGCAAGCATAACGGCAACGGGCTTCCGGGCGTTGATGCGGCTCAATCCGCAGCAGCCATGCCGGCCGGCGGCGGCATGCCCAGAGACCCGATGCCAAGGGCCGAGTCAGTCGCCGCGATCGATGCCGCGCCATCGGGCTGTCGTCCGCCCAGCGCCCGAATCGCGTCCACGGTCTCCGGAATGACGATGGCCTGGTTGTCCACCATGTAAGTGAGAAATGCCTCGTCGCCCTTGACGCACAGCAGGTCCTCCCACACGCCCACTTCATACAGGTCACCGCGCCGGCGGCCGAGGTCGGCTGCCATTTCCTTGACGACGTTGGGCGCCGACAGCCCGCGGTTGTGATGCAGGAAGACGATGCGCGTGGAGCGGCGCATCGCTTGCAGCAGTTCGCTGGGAGCCGCCGCGCGGGTCAGGCGCAGATGCCAGGCATGCACGTGGGCCAAGGTTTCGGGCACGGCGACGGCCATGGTCGCCACGTCCAGCGCGGGCATCACCGTTTGGGCGTCCGGTCCCTGATGGCTCGGGACTGCCGGCTCCGGCACCAGTGTGTTGACAATGCCGCCCGCGTGGCTGTCCCACGGATCCGTCGTGCGGCGCATCAGCGTGCCCCGCGCCTCGCGCAGCAACCCGGCGGCTTGCAGCGCCCCCAACGTGCGCAGGATCGAGGTGGTGTTGCACGAGACCACGCGGGTGCTGGTGCGGCCGACGGCACTGCCGTAGTTGCGTTCGGCGACGAACGAATGCCCGGTCGTCTCATGCTTCTCGCCGCCTTGCAGCACGAACTTCGCGCCCGCCTCGCGGTAGGCCTCCACGTTGCGGGCGGCCACTTTCTTCGGCGTGCAATCGACCACCACGTCCACGGCCGCCAGCAGGTCCACCAGGTCCCCTTCGACTTCGACGCCCGCGGCGCGCAGCGGCCCCGCGAGCGCGGCATCGGCCGCGAACACCGGGTGTCCCAGCCGGCGCGCCACTGCCAGCCGCCAGTCGGTGGCCACGTCGGCGACGCCCTGCAGCCGCATGTCCGGCTGCAGGACCACTGCATCGGCCACCCGCTTGCCGATCACGCCGTAGCCCACCACGGCCACGCGAATGGGGTTCGCCGCCTTCGTCTTGTCTGCCCGCACGGATTGCTCCTGTGTATCGACACGACGATGCTATGCATCGGCGGGGAACGGCAAGATTACAGTTGCATTACAACGGCCTGCGATTTGAGTTTGCGCAAGCTGCCGCTCGCCACCGCTTCCTAGAGTGCCCACATCGCGCGGCATTTGCCGCGATCCGAGTACTTGAGGCCGTCGTGCAGTCCACACCGATGTTCTTCCACCGCCGCCCGTTGCGCCGCTGGGCCGTTCGCGTGCTGCTGGCGTGGCTGTTCGGTGTGGTCGCCGGTGTGGCCAATGCCTGCATCGTCACGGGCGGCGACGACGCCGTAGCGCCGAGGGCTGCACAAGCTCACCAGCATGGTGATCAAGAGGACACCGACCAAGCCGCCTGCCACGATTTCTGTGCGAAGTCATCGGTAAGCGTGCGCGGGGTGGTCCCCGGCTTCGACCAAACCGACCTGCCGCAGGGCATTGCGCTGCCCGCAAGCTTCGCTTCGCCGCTGCAAGTCGACTCCGCCCCTTTGCGGGCGATCCCGCCGCCCGGCCGGCGACGAAGCGCGCCGCCAATTCCGATCGCGTTCTTGCGGCTCGCGCTATAGCGCGCCGGTGGCGCAGGCTTTGGCCTCGCGCCCGTGGACCCAGTGCCGGGGTCTGCCTTTGCCGATGTGTCCAGCTGCGCTGCCGAGGCTGTCAGCCAGGGCCAGCCCGCCTCCCGTCATGACCTTTTCCGCCCGCAGGAGATTTCCATGTCCGTACTTGTCCGGATTTCCACCTTTGCTGCCGCCTTCGCGTTGTCCGCATCGGCAGCCTTCGCCCAACAGGCATCGGCCGCTGCGCCGGACGCAGCCGCCTCGGGCGGTGCTGCCATGCCCCATGACTGCAAGCCGCGGCACGACCACATGGCCGACAAGGGCATGCCGATGAGCAAGTCGGCAATGTGCCCCGACATGCCGGCCTCGGCAGCGAAGCCCAAGACCAAGGCTGTGCCGCGCCATGACCACGGCAAGTTCCACAAGAACCAAGGCTGACGGCGCCTGGACTGCGGCCCGCGCCCCGCGGCGGGGATGCCGTGCTGCCGGTTGTGGACGACAGCGCGACGCTGGTCGCCCTGTGCCGCCGGCCGGTGCTGCAGCGCACATGACAGCCATGATTCTTTCGAGAAAGGACACATCCATGGACACCATCGAACTCAAGATCGAAGGCATGAGCTGCGGCTCCTGCGTCAATTCCGTCACGCACGCGCTGCAGCGCGTGCCGGGTGTCGGCGACGTGGACGTCGACTTGGCGCGCGGCGTCGCGCGCGTCAGCGGCGACGTGAAGACCACGCCGGCCATGCTGGCCGCGTTGCAGGCCGCGGGTTACGAGGCGGCGCCGCTGAGCGTCACCGGCAAAGACGACGGTGCCCCGGCCGGCACCCGCCCCAGGCAAGGGTGCGGCGGCGGCGGTTGCTGCTGCAACTAGAAGGCAGAGCGGCCATGGGTGACACCGCAGTGCGCCTGCCGGCGGCCGAACCGGCAGCCTGCATGCAGCACATGAGCGCGGTGGTCGCAAGCGTCCGGGTGGGGCAGTCGATCGCGGCACGGCGCTTGCCGCGCGAGGAAAGCGCCGAGATCGCGGTTCGTCAGTGGTACGGCCGCAGCCGGCGCGATGCAACGGGTGCTGCCGTCTTTGATGCGCCGCAAGCGGCCGCTGCTGCGCGAACGTACGCTGATCACACCATCGAGAAGAGTTCCTCATGACCCGCCACCTCCCGCTCTGGAAGCGCATCACCTGCAGCTTGCTGCTGGCGATGTTCGCGCTCAGCGCGCTGGGCGGGACGATCTGCACTGGGCACAAGGCGGCGCACGCCGCCGCTGAAACGGCCTGGTCGGATGCGGCGCTGTCGGCGGCGACGGGCCATGCCGTCGCTGGACACGTTCATGACCAGGGCCACCACCATCCAGGCGATGCAGGTGGACATGGGTCTTCCTCGACCGGGGATGCGGGCTGCGATGCCCCCGTTTACCTCACGACCAGCGGCATCGCAGCCTCGGCCGAGAAGCCGTGGCCGCCGACGGCGCAGGAACTGCCTGCGCTGCTGGACACCGTGCTCGCGCATGCGCCCGCCGCGGCCGCAGCGCGGCGTGCCCCCCCGGTTGCCCCCGACAGGCAGCCTCCGCCTCTGCAGGATCCTTTCTCGGTCACGGCGCGCCTGCGCCTTTGAGCCACTGCCGCTGCCGGCAGTAGCCGCCATCGCCGCACGCCGACCCAACGGATGCGGCAGGCGGGGTTCTCCCACCTGAGAAAGCTTTGCCATGACCTCTCGCGCAACCGCCACGCGGCGCCGGCAATCCGGCCGCATCGGCTCGGGCCTCGTTTTCGCGGCCTTCGGATTGATCGCACTGTTCTTCCTGGTCACCGAGCACCGGGCCCACTTGTTCGGCTGGCTGCCGTTCCTGCTGCTGCTCGCCTGCCCGCTGCTGCACATGTCGCACGGGCATGGAAGCCACGGCCGCCACCGTGAGCAGCCGCGGCCCGGGCCTGATCCGCAAGCCCCGCCGCGCTCCGCGGACCCAGGCACCGGGCAACCGCCTGCACAGGGCGCACCGCACCATCATCACTAGGCCCTGCGCCGCAAGGAGCACCTGAATGGACACCTCCACCCCTCCCGCCTACGGCCTGTGGTCGCTGGTGGTCATCAACTCGCTGGTCTTCATCATCTTCGCCTTCAGTTTCGCCAAGCCGCAGAGCAAACGCGACTGGCGCTCGTTTGGCGCGTTCTCCGCCTTCCTGGTGGCGCTGTTCACCGAGATGTACGGCTTTCCGCTCACGATCTACCTGCTGTCGGGCTGGCTGAGTTCCCGGTTCCCGGGCATCGACTTCCTGTCGCACGATGCGGGCCATCTGCTGGAGGTGATGTTCGGCTGGCGCGCCAATCCGCACTTCGGGCCGTTCCACCTGCTGAGCAGCGTGTTCATCGGCGGCGGCTTCTGGCTGCTGGCCTCGGCCTGGCGTGTGCTGTACCAGAACCAGCGCCAACACACGCTGGCCGTCACCGGCGCCTATGCCCGCATCCGGCATCCGCAGTACGTGGGCTTCGTGCTGATCATGTTCGGCTTCCTGCTGCAGTGGCCCACGGTGCTGACGCTGGCGATGTTCCCGGTGCTGGTGTTCATGTACGTGCGCCTGGCCATCACCGAGGAGAAGTGGGCCGAGCGCGAGTTCGGCGACGAGTGGGCGCGCTATGCGGCGCAGACGCCGCGCTTCTTCCCCCGCTTCGGGGCAAGGGGCGCCGCAGACCAGCACCACCACGCATGACCGCGGAAGGCTCGGCGATGAAACTCAACTTCCTCGGCGCTGCCGGCACCGTGACCGGCTCCAGGTACCTGGTGGAACACGACAGGCGGCGCCTGCTGGTCGATTGCGGCCTGTTCCAGGGCTACAAGCAGCTGCGGCTGATGAACTGGGAGCCGCTGCCGTTCGACGCCGCCGGCATCGACGCCGTGGTGCTCACCCATTCGCACCTGGACCATGCGGGCGCGCTGCCGCTGCTGGTGAAGCAGGGCTTCCGCGGGCCCATCCTGGCTTCGCCCTCGGCCATTGAGCTGTGTGGCCTTCTGCTGCCCGACAGCGGACGCATCCAGGAAGAAGACGCCGACTATGCGAACCGCCACCACACCTCCAAGCACGTGCCGGCGTTGCCGCTGTACACCGAGGAGGACGCGCGCGCCACGCTGCGGCGCTTCGAGCCCTTGCGCTTCGACGAGGAGGCGCAAGTCGTGCCTGGCCTTTCGGTGCGCCTGCGCCCGGCCGGCCACATCCTCGGCGCGGCTTCGGTCGCGCTGAGCGCCGGGGCCACCACCGTGCTGTTCTCGGGCGACCTCGGTCGCCCCGACGACCCGGTGATGCGCGCGCCGGCGCCCATCCTCAAGGCCGACCACATCGTCGTGGAATCGACCTACGGCGACCGCCTGCACGAGCCCGAGCCGCAGGCCGAGGCTGCGCTCGGCGAGGCGATTGCGCGCACGGCCGCGCGCGGCGGCATGGTGGTGGTGCCGGCCTTCGCCGTGGGCCGCGCGCAGCTGCTGCTGCACCTGATCCACCGGCTCAAGCAGCGCGGCGCGATCCCCGAGATGCCGGTGTTCCTGGACAGCCCGATGGCGATCGACGCCACCGAGATCTACCACCGCCACCACGGCGAGCACAAGCTGTCGTGGGAAGACTGCGTGGGCATGTACAAGGCCGCGCGCATGGTGCGCACGGCCGAGGAGTCGCGTGCGCTGGCGCGGCTGAGCTTCCCCGCGGTCATCGTCTCGGCCAGCGGCATGGCCACCGGCGGGCGTGTGCTGCACCACTTGAAGAACCTGGCGCCCGACCGGCGCAACACCATCGTGCTGGCCGGCTACCAGGCCGGCGGCACGCGCGGCGCGCGCCTGCAGGCCGGCGAGCGCAGCCTGCGCATCCACGGGCAGGATGTGGCGGTGCGGGCCGAAGTGGTGTCGCTGCAAGGCATGTCGGTGCATGCCGATGGGGGCCAGATCATCGACTGGCTGCGCACCGCGCCCGCGGCCCCGCGCTCGGTGTTCGTCACGCACGGCGAGCCCGGGCCGGCCGATGCATTGCGCCAGCGCATCGAGCGCGAGCTGGGCTGGTCGGCCCGCGTGCCGATGCTGGGGCAGGGCGTGGAGATCACCACATGAACCGCAGCGCCGGCACCTCCCTGGCCGTGCGCCGCATGGGCATCGAGACGCAGCAGGAGCAGATCTACGGCCACCGGCTCGACGCGCCCGCGCTCGGCTCGATCGTGAACGACGTGGCCGCCGGACGCTACCCCGACATCCACATCGCGGCCTTTCTCAGCGCCTGCGCGGGCGGGCGCATGGACCTGCAGGAAACCACCGACCTGACCCGTGCGATGGTGGCCGCTGGAGAACGCATCGAGTGGGGCCGCACGCCCATTGCCGACAAGCATTGCGTGGGCGGCCTGCCGGGCAACCGCACCACGCCGATCGTCGTGGCCATCGTCGCGGCGGCGGGCCTCACGATGCCCAAGACCTCTTCGCGCGCGATCACCTCGCCGGCCGGCACCGCCGACGTGATGGAGACCATCACCCCGGTGGCGCTGGACGTGGCGCAGATGCGGCGCGTGGTCGAGCGCGAGGGCGGCTGCTTCGTGTGGGGCGGGGCGCTGGCGCTCAGCCCGGCCGACGACGTGTTGATCCGCGTGGAACGCCCGCTCGACCTGGACAGCGACGCACAGCTCGTGGCCTCGGTGCTGTCGAAGAAGATCGCTGCCGGCGCCACGCATGCGGTGATCGACGTGCCGGTCGGCCCCACCGCCAAGGTACGCAGCGATGCCGACTACCAGCGCCTGAAGCAGCTGCTGGAGCAGGTGGCCGAGGCTTGCGGCCTGCAGCTGCGTGTGCTGCGCACGGTGGGCACGCAGCCGGTGGGCCGCGGCATCGGGCCGGCGCTGGAGGCGCACGACGTGCTGGCGGTGTTGCGCGGCGCCGCGCACGCGCCGGTGGACCTGCGCATGCGGGCCGTGGCGCTCGCCGGCCAGCTGTTGGAGTTCTGCGGCGCCAGCGTTCCCGGCGACGGCACCTCGGCAGCGCGCCGCCTGCTTGACAGCGGCGCCGCCTGGGCCAAGTTCCAGGGCATCTGCGAGGCGCAAGGCGGCATGCGCGAACCCGCGAGGTCGGCGCTGCGCGAGCCGGTGCTGGCGCAGCGCGAGGGGCTGGTGCATGCGATCGACAGCCGCCGGCTGGCGCGCGTGGCCAAGCTGGCCGGCGCACCCAAGGCCGCGGCGGCCGGGCTCGAACTGCACGTGCAGCTGGGCGACCGCGTGGAGCGCGGCACGCCGCTGTTCACGCTGCATGCCCACGCACCGGGCGAGCTGGCCTATGCGCTGGACTACCTGGCGGGACATCCGCTGATCGACATCGGAGATCCACGATGACGCCGCTGTTGCTGAGCATGCCCGGCAACGAGGCCCTGGCCGCAGCGCTTGCCCGGGAGTTGCAGGCCGAACGCGGCGCTGTCACGGTGCGGCGCTTTCCCGACGGGGAGTCTTATGTGCGCATCGAGTCGCCGGTGCAGGGCCGCGAGGTGGCGGTCGTCTGCACGCTGGCCCAGCCCGACGACAAGCTCGTGCCCTTGATGCTGTTGGCCGCCGCCGCGCGCGACAACGGCGCCGCGCGTGTGGGCTTGGTCGCACCGTACCTCGCCTACATGCGGCAGGACGTGCGCTTCCAGCCGGGCGAGACGGACAGCGCGCGCCATGTGGCCGGCTGGCTTTCGCGCAGCTTCGATTGGCTGGTGACGGTCGATCCCCACCTGCACCGCATCGCCGAGCTGTCCCAGGTGTATGCCATTGCCACGCGCAACGTGCACGCCGCCCCGGCCATCGCGGCCTGGCTGCGCGCCCACGTGGCGCGGCCGGTGCTGATAGGCCCCGACGAAGAGAGCGGCCAATGGGTGGCCGACGTGGCGCGCCGCGCCGAGGCGCCTTCGGTGGTGTTGCGCAAGGTTCGCCACGGCGACCGCGACGTGGAGGTGGCGGTGCCCGAGGTCGAGCGCTGGCGCGAGCACACGCCGGTGCTGGTGGACGACATCGTGTCCACCGGCCGCACGATGATCGAGACCATGGGCCACCTGCAGCGCGCCGGCCTGGCCGCGCCCGTGTGCATTGCGGTGCACGCGGTGTTTGCCGACAACGCCGCGCAAGACCTGCTGGACGCCGGCGCCGGCCGGGTGGTGAGCTGCGACACGGTGGTCCATCCCTCCAACGCCATTTCGGTTGCACCCGAGCTTGCGGGCGCGGTACGCGAGCTGGTGCCGGCCCCTGGGAGCAAGCCATGAGAACAAGGGCTTCGTTTGTTTCCATCACGGTAGGCCGTCTCGGGCTGTGGCTGTCTGCGGTGCTGATCTGGGCGCTGGCGCTCGGCTCGGCCATGGCGCAGGCGCGCCAGGAACGTGAGGGCATCGTGCTGTATTGGGGTCTGGTGCCCGCGGCCGTGGTCGAGGAAAAGCATGCCACCGCCGAGATGCATGGCGGACCGCGCGGCACCGGCTGGACGCATCACCTGGTGGTGGCGCTGTACGACGCGAAGAGCGGGCGCCGCATCGAAGACGCGGTGGTGCGGGCCCGCCTGCGCGAGGTCGGCATCGTGGAGGCATCGCCGAAGTACCTGTTGCCGATGAAGATCAACGAGGAACTGACCTACGGCCAGTACTTCGGCACGGCCAAGGACGGCCCGTATGACTTCCGCCTCTGGGTGGACCTGCCGGGCCGCCCGGAGATCGTGTTCGACATTCTGGCCAACGCACCGCACCCCACCCCCCGCTGAGCCAATCTGCTGCAGCTACGCGCCATGACCGACAACAAGCCGCAGGAGCCCTGGAAGTCTGCCGGGCGCCGGGCGCCACTATCGAGCTGGGTGTTCGCGGCCTTCGCGGCCTATGCCGTGTTCCTGCTTGTCACCGAGCACCGCGCACACGCCTTCGAAATGGTGCTGTACGCCTTCGCCAGCCTGTGCGTGCTGCTGCTCGTGCTCCACGCGATGCATGCAGGGGTGGACGCCCCCGAAGAAGCTTCGACAGACCCGGAGGACAAACGATGAACACCACCACGGCCCTTGACGGCCGCATGCATTCACCCGACACCGAGCCGGCGCTGCGCATCCTGCGCCGCCTGCTGGCCGGCCTGGACAAGCCGCCCGCGCTGCGGCTGTGGAACGACTCGCTGCACGGCCACGACGCCGAGCCCGAGTTCACGCTGGTGGTGCGCGACCCCGGCCTGCTGCGCCGGCTGGTGATTGCGCGCAACCCCATCCTGCTGGCCGAAGCCTACTTTCGCGGCCTGCTCGACGTGGAGGGCGACCTGTACTGCGCGCTGGGGCTGAAGAACCACTTCGAGTCGGTGCGGCTGTCGTGGCGCGACAAGCTCTCGTTGCTGGCCGACGCGTTGAAGCTGCCGGCCCAGGGGCCCGGCGAGGTGAAGCCGACGGCGGGCTTCGCCTCGCGCGTGGCGCGGCGCTTCGCGCACCGGCATTCGCGCCACAGCGACCGCGCCGCGATCTCATTTCATTACGACGTGTCCAACGAGTTCTATGGCCTGTGGCTGGACGAGGAGCGCGTGTATTCCTGCGCCTACTTCGAGCAGCCGACCGACTCGCTGGACACGGCGCAGCGCAACAAGCTGGAGCACATCTGCCGCAAGCTGCGCCTGAAAGCCGGCGAACGGCTGCTGGACGTCGGCTGCGGATGGGGCGCGCTGGTGTGCTGGGCCGCGCGCGAGCATGGCGTGCAAGCCCATGGCATCACGCTGAGCGAGCGCCAGCTCGAATACGCCCGCGAGCGCATCCGCGCCGAGGGCTTGCAGGACCGGGTGACCGTGGAACTGCGCGACTACCGCGACCTGCAGGGGCAGGGCGTGTACGACAAGGTGTCCAGCGTGGGCATGTTCGAGCACGTGGGCCTGGCCAACCTGCCGGGCTACTACGCCGCGGTGCGGCGCGTGCTGAAGCCGGGCGGCCTGTTCCTCAACCACGGCATCACGCACGACGAGGAGGGCTGGAACAAGACGGTGGCCACCGAATTCATCAACCGCTACGTGTTCCCCGATGGCGAGCTCGATTGCGTGAGCAACATCCAGCTCGGCATGGAACGCGCGGGCTTCGAGATCCACGATGTCGAGGCGCTGCGCCCGCACTACGCGATGACCTTGCGGCATTGGGTACAGCGCCTGGAAGCGCAGCGCGACGCGGCCGTCGCCGAGGTGGGCGAGGCGGCCTACCGCGTCTGGCGGCTGTACATGGCGGCCTGCGCACTGGAGTTCGAGGCCGGCGGCACCGGCATCTACCAGATCCTGGCCTCCAACTGGCACCGCGGCGAATGGCCGGTGCCGCTGACGCGCCGCGACGTGTACCGCAGCCGGCCACGGCTGGTCTGGGAGCGCTGAGGCGATGTGCTTCTCCGCCGCCGCCAGCTTCAGCGCCGGAACCCTGTTGCTCGCAGTGGGCGCCGTGACGCTGCGCATGGTGCAGCGGTCCGCGCAGCGCCCGTATGCGGCGATCCCGCTGCTGTTCGCGGTGCAGCAGCTCGTCGAGGGCGTGGTGTGGCTCAGCTTCGGTGGGCCGGCGGGGCTCAACTTCGTCGCCACGCAGGTCTATTCGTTCTTCTCCCATGTGCTGTGGCCTGTGTACGTGCCGTTGGCCGCCTGGCGGATGGAACCGCGGGGGCCGCGCCGACGGGCCTTGTCGGCCTTTGTGGCGGCAGGGCTGGTGGTGGGGGGGTACCTGCTGTTCAGCCTCGTCGCGACCCCCATCCGCGCGACTCCCGTGGGCGGCCACGTGGAGTACCAGTCGCCGCACTTCTACGCCGCCGCTTCGATGACGCTGTACCTGCTGTCCACCACGGTGAGCCTGCTGCTGTCCAGCCACGCGTGGGTGAAGCTGTTCGGCGCGCTCGCGCTGGCCTCGTCGTTCGTGTCTTACCTGTTCTACGCCCGCTGGTTCATCTCGGTGTGGTGCTTCTTCGCGGCATTGCTGAGCGCCGTGGTGGCACTGCATTTCCTGGCACGGCGGTCCATCTCCTACCAAGGGATTCCTTCATGAGCACCACCAGCACTTTCGAGGTTGCCGGCCTTCTGTCGCCCCTGTCCGCGCGCGGGGTGGAGAAACACCTGGCGCGCATCCCTGGGATCGAACGCGTCGTGGTCAATCCGGTCGCCGGCTCGGCCACCGTGATCTATGACCAGTGGCGCATCGACCCCGGGCGCATACGGGCCGCGATCGAAGACTGCGGCTACCACTGCGCCGGCACGATGATGCCGCGGCACGTGTGCGGTCCCGTGGACCACGCTGCGCACGAGCGCGGCAAGCACGCGCACGCTGACACGCACGACCATGCCGCCAAGCACGACCACGCTGCCATGGCGCACGCCGGCATGGACGCCATGGCCCACGAGATGGGCCATGGCCCCGGCATGGACGCGCAGGCCATGGCGCGCGACATGCGCAACCGCTTCTGGTTCTGCCTGGCGTTCACGGTACCGGTCTTCCTGTATGCCCCGATGGGCATGGATTTCATCAAGCTGGCGCCGCCGTTCGGGCTGGAGCTGGACTTCTGGCTGTTCCTGCTGGCCACCGGCGCGGTGATCTACCCCGCGTGGCCGTTTTTCGTGGCCGCGGCGCGGGCGCTGCGCAACCGCGTGCTCAACATGGCGGTGCTGGTGGTGCTGAGCGTGGGCACGGGCTATGTGTTCAGCATCGGCAGCACCTTCTTCTTCGGCGGCGCACAGTTCTACGAGGCGGTGTCGGTGCTGCTCGTGTTCATCTTGCTGGGCCACTGGCTGGAAATGCGCGCGCGGGCCGGGGCGTCGGAAGCCATCCGGGCGCTGATGGACCTGGCGCCACCGAAGGCCACCGTGGTCCGCGAGGGCCGCGAGATCACCGTGGCCACGGCCGACGTACTGCTCGGCGACGTGGTGCTGGTGCGCCCTGGCGACAAGATCCCGGTCGACGGCGAGGTGCTGGACGGCGGCTCGCAAGTGGATGAATCCATGCTCACCGGCGAGTCGATGCCGGTGAAGAAGTCGGTGGGCGACAAGGTGATCGGCGCCACCATCAACAAGAGCGGCGCCTTCCGCTACCGCGCTACCAAGGTGGGCGCCGACACGGCGTTGGCGCAGATCGTCAAGCTGGTGCAGGAGGCGCAGAACTCCAAAGCACCGGCGCAGTTGCTGGCCGACAAAGCCTCGCAGTGGCTGGTGGTGATCGCCTTCCTGATCGGCCTTGCGACCTTCGTCGCGTGGTACTTCGTGCTCGGGCAGCCCGTGCTGCTGGCGCTGACGCTCACGATCACGGTGTTCGTGATCGCCTGCCCCGACGCGCTGGGCCTGGCCACGCCGATGGCGGTGATGGTGGGCACGGGCCTGGGCGCGACGAACGGCATCCTGTTCAAGAACGCCTCGGCGCTGGAAGAGGCGACCAAGCTCGACGTGATCATCTTCGACAAGACCGGCACGCTCACGCTGGGCCAGCCGGAGGTTGTGGACATGGCCGTGGGTACCGGCACCACCCCGGAGGACCTGCTGCGCATTGCCGGTGCGGTGGAGAAACTCTCGGAGCACCCGCTCGCGGTAGCGATCCTCCAGCGGGCCGGCGCACTGGCAACCGACACGGCCACGGACTTCACCAACATTGACGGTCAAGGTACGCAGGCCGTGGTGGCTGGCCGGCTCACGCTTTTGGGCAACCGGAGGTTGATGGAGGCCAACGGCATCGAACTGGGCGGGCTCAGGGCACAGGCCGATCGCCTGCAGGGCCAGGGCCGCACGGTGGTGCACGTGGCGCACGGCGGGCGCCTGATAGGGCTGATCGCGATTGCCGATGCCGTGCGGCCCACCTCGGCCGCAACACTCAAGGCCCTGCACGCCCGCGGCGTGAAGGTGGCCATGCTCACCGGCGACAACCGCGCGACGGCTGAGCGCATCGCCAGGGAACTGGGCATCGACATCGTGCTGGCCGACGTGCTGCCCGGCGACAAGGCGGCCAAGGTGAAGGAGCTGCAGGCGCAGGGCAGGAAGGTCGGCATGGTGGGCGACGGCATCAACGATGCGCCCGCGCTCACGCAGGCCGACGTGGGCTTCGCCATCGGCGCCGGCACCGACGTGGCGATGGAGAGCGCCGACGTGGTGCTGATGAAAAGCGACCCGATGGACGTGGTGGGCGCGATCGAGCTCTCGCGCGCCACGCTGCGCAAGATGCACCAGAACCTGTGGTGGGCGGTGGGCTACAACGTGGTCGCCTTTCCGCTGGCCGCAGGCGTGTTCTACCCGTTCACGATCAGCCCCGAGGTGGCCGCGATCGCAATGTCGGGCAGCTCGGCGCTGGTGGCGGTCAATGCGCTGCTGCTCAAGCGCACGCGCCTGGCCGGCATCCGCCGCGCGACGGCCGCCACCGTCAACGGCGCCGTGGCCGCGCCTGCCACGGCCCACGGCGCGGGTTGAGGGCGGTGCGCATCGTGGCTGCGGCCGGCAACCTGGGGCAGGCGCTGGGGTCGGTGGGTGCGGGAACCCTCTTCGCATGGAACGCGCTCGCGCCTTTCTGGGCCGCAGCGGCGGTGCTGCTGATCGGCGGTGTGGCGGCCCTGCGCTGGTGGGGCGCCGCGCGGCAGGCCGAGATGCGCCTGCATCGGCGACAGGGGCAGCGGCCATGACCAGGCATGGTGCGCCAGAACGCTACGTGCACGCGCTGCGCTTCGCGTGGTTGACACCAGCATACGATCTGGTGGTGGCGGCCACCACGCGTGAAAGGCGCGTGAAGACCGCGTTGATCGACCAGGCGCTCGTCGGCCCCGCGCACCACGTGCTGGACCTGGCCTGCGGCACCGGCACACTGGCCGTGTGGACGAAGCAGCGGCATCCCACGGCCGAGCTGCGAGGTCTCGACGGCGACACCAGCGTGCTCGCGCGGGCGGCGCGCAAGGCACGCCGCTTGGGCGTGGAGGTGCAGTTCGACCACGGTCTGTCGACCCGGCTGCCCTATGCCGATGCAAGCTTCGATCGCGTGCTGTGCAGCCTGTTCTTCCACCACCTCAACTGGAGCGACAAGCAGGCCACGGCGCGCGAGATCCTGCGCGTGCTGCGCCCCGGCGGAGAGCTGCACGTGGCCGACTGGGGCCCGCCGTCCGGGGTGTTGGCACGCGTGGGCTTCTTCTTCGTGCGCTGCCTGGACGGCTTCGACAACACGCGCGACAACGCTCAAGGGCGCTTGCCGCTTCTGTTCCGGCAGGCCGGCTTCGACGGCGTGGCCGAGCTGCAGACGTTCGACACCGTGTTCGGCACGCTGGTGCTGTACCGCGCGCTGCGTCCGCAGCGCTCGCTTGACCGGCCGCAAGCGCAACAGCGCCGCGATGCCTACGCTGAAGGCGCATTCATCCGAGGAGAACCCATACCATGAAAGCTGCACCGACGTCTTCCTGCTCCCTCACGCTGCGGATCGTGGCGGCCGTGATCGTGGCCACCAGCGCAGCCGCCTGGCACGCCGGCGCGCGCTCGCAAACGCCGGCAACGGCGCAAGTGCGTTCCTCCGCCGAACAGGGCGTGACGGTCAAGGTCACGCCCTATGCCTGGGCCCCCGGCGAACGCGAATGGCTGTTCGCGGTGGTGCTGGACACGCACAGCGCGTCGCTGGACGACGACCTTGCCAAGACCGCCGTGCTCGTGATCGACGGGCGGGAGGTGGCGCCCCTGCGCTGGCGCGGCGCAGTGCCGGGCGGCCACCACCGCGAGGGCGACCTCGCCTTTGCGTCGCCCGCGGCACGGCCGGAATCCGTGGAGCTGCGCCTGCAGCGGCCGGGCGAATCCGCACTGCGCGTGTTCCGTTGGGACGCCGCATCGCTGAAGTGATCTTCGATCGAGGAGACCATCATGGCCTGGCTGACTCAGAACTGGCCCTACCTGCTGCTGCTGTTGGGCGTGGTGGCCCTGGTGTCCTGGCGGGGCGGCATGGGCTGCGGCATGGCGGGCCACCGGCGGCATGAACACAGCAGCGGTGCACGCGACGACCCACCTGGCGAGCAAGCGCCACCGGCCGATGCAGCGAGCCAGCAGAAGGGACACCCGCATGGATGTGGCGGACACGGCTGCTGCTGAGCGCGGCCGCGCGCAACCGCACGGCGAGGTGAACCTGCCGGCATGGCGGTTCGGCCTGCTGCTGTCGGCGGCGCTCGCGGTCACCATGGCCTATGGCGTGACGCTGCCCTCCGTGCCCGGCCTGGTCGAGCGCCTGCAGCCGCAGACCGGCCTCGACGTCGCCCGCCACACCGGCTGGCTGACCGCGGTGTACACGCTGGGCTTGTTCCTGTTCTCGCCGGTGTGGGGCGCGCTGTCCGACCGCATCGACCGGCGCGCCGTGATCGCGCTCGGGCTGCTGGGCGGCGGCGCGGCGCTGTGGGGCCTGGAGGGTGCGCGGTCGCTGGGAGCGCTGTACCTCGCGCGGGGCGCGGCCGGCGCGCTGTCGGCGGCGGTGCTGCCGGCGGTGTTTTCGTACATCGTCGAGGTATCGGTGCCTGGCCGAAGGCAGAAGCGCTTCGCCTGGGTGGCTTCGGCAACCGCGCTCGGCTTCCTGCTGGGGCCGGTGGCCGGCAATGCCTTGAAGGCGTTGGCGAGTTCGCCCTTCGTCGCGGTTGCACTCGTTTCCTTTGCCGCCGCGGCCTGCATGGTGTTGCTGCCGCCGTGTCCCATGCGCGCCGACAGCCCGGCCGGCGGTCCCGCGATTGACGAGGCGCGCATCCGGCATTCGCTGATGATGACGGCGCTGGTGGTGTTGGGCATCACCGTGGCCGAGGTCGGCCTGACGCTGCTCAGCCGCGCCTCGCCCGTGATCGCGCCGTCGCACGTGGCCGGCTACTTTGCACTGTGCAGCGTGGTGATGGTGGCGGTGCAGATGTGGCTGTATCCGGCGCTGGAGCGCTGGCTCGGTGAACCAAGACTTCTTGCCGCAGCCCTGACCGGCATGGCGCTCGGCCTGGCGCTGCTGGCATGGCCGGTGGCGCGTTGGGTACTGGCCGTGAGCTTCGTGCTCGGCGCATCCGGCATCGGCGTGCTGATCCCTGCGCTGGCGGTGCGCATCTCGGTGGTCGCCGGCGCGAGGCAAGGCTGGGCGCTCGGGCGGCAGGCTTCCGCGGCGAACCTGGGCCAGGCCGTGGGGGCCGCCGCGACGGGCATGTTGTATGCGCAGGCGCCGGCGTTGCCCTTCCTCGCGGCTGCCGCCATGCTGGCCGGTGCGGCATGGACGGCGCGGCCGCGGCCCCACGCGACGGATTCGGGCGCGAGGTGATACAGATGCACGTGCTCGTTCGCCTCGTCGTGATCAACCTCGCACTGTGGGGGCAGCTGTTGCGCTGGATGCTGGTGCGCGCGGGTCTCTCGCGCGAGCGGCTGTCGCCGGCTCAGCGCTTCGCGCTCGCGCTGGAACGGCTGGGCACCACCTTCGTGAAACTGGGCCAGGGCCTGAGCCTGCATCGGGAGCTGCTGCCCGAAGACTACGTCGCAGCCCTGCACAAGCTGCACGACCAGGTGGCGCCATTCCCGCCCGCGCAAGCCGCGGAGGAAGTTCAAGCCTCCTTCGGCAAGCCGGTGAACGAGCTGTTTGCCACCTTCGAGATGCAGCCGCTGGCCGCCGGCTCGATCGCGCAGGTGCACGAGGCGACCATGCCCGACGGTCGGCGCGTGATCGTCAAGGTGCGGCGGCCGGGCATCCGGCGCCAGGTGCAGGAGGACATCCGCATCCTGCGCTGGTTCCTCATCAGCGTGCTGTGGGTCATGCCCTGGGCGCGCGCGCTGCGCCCGCTGGAGCTGGTGGACGAGCTGGCGCGCAACCTGCGCAAGGAAATCGACTTCCGCCAGGAGGCGGCCAGCATCACGCGCTTCGTGGAGATGTTTCGCGGCTCGCAGACCGTGTACGTGCCGGCGGTGGTGGACGGGCTCTACACCGAATGGGTGATCGTGCAAGAGATGAGCGCCGGCCGGCGCATCGACGATGCGCGTTTCACCCCCATGGGCCCGGCGCTTGCGGCGCGGTTGGTCGATGCCTACTTGCGCCAGCTCATCGTGGAAGGCGTGTTCCACGGCGACCCGCACCCCGGCAACCTGTTCGTGCTGGAGGACGGCCGCATCTGTTTCCACGACTTCGGCCTGGTGGGCCACCTCGACCGCGGCACGCGCCTGGCGCTGGTGGCGTTCATGCTGGCCTTCGTACGCCAAGACGGCGACTGGCTGCTCGACGCCTACCTGGAACTCGGCATGCTCGCGGCCGCGCCCGAGCGCGCCGCGCTGCGGCGCGGCATCGACGAGCTGATGCAGGACTATGCGCGCAAGCCGCTGCGCGACTGGTCGTTCGGCGAGGTGCTGCTGCGCATGACGCAGCTCGGTGGCGCGCGCAACGCCCGCGTGCCGCACCACCTGCTGGTGCTGATGCGGGCGGTCTTCCTGCTCGAAAGCACCGTGCGCCAGCTCGACCCGGCGTTCAGCCTGATCGACGGCCTGTTCCTCAAGGCGGGCGGGCTGCTGAACCAGCTGGTGGCGGCGCCGCTGCCCGCCGGCGCGGCCGACGGCGGCGTGCTCAGCGCGGGCCGCTTCGGCTTCGAGGCGGCGCTGTCGGCGCAGCAGATGTCCGAGGCGCTGGGCGGCGCCTTGCACCGCCTGCGCACCGACGGTTTGCAGCTTGCGGTGCAGCACCGGGGCATCGAGCCGCTGGCCGACGCGGTGCGCACGGCCGCCCGCTGGGTGTCGCTGGCATTGCTGGCCTTGGGGCTGTTCATCGGTGCCTCCGTGCTGCTGCAGGCCCAGGTGGGGCCGCACTGGCGCGAGGTGCCGCTGCTGTCGGCCACCGGCTACGCGCTGGCCGCCTGGCTCACCTGGCGCCTGCTGCGCAGCGAGCGCCGCACGGCTTGACACACCATGGCGCGCAACATCGAGATCCACGTCCGCCCGGCCTTGAAGCCGTTTGCGCCCGACACGGTGGAGCTGTGCGAGCACAAGGGCGTGGGCCATCCCGACACGCTCACCGACGCGGTGTGCGAGGCGGCCTCGCGCACCCTGTCGCGCGAATACCTGCGCCAGACCGGCCGCGTGCTGCACCACAACCTCGACAAGGGCCTGCTGATGGCCGGGCGCAGCCGTCCGCGCTTTGGCGGCGGCACGGTGGAGCAGCCGATGCGCTTTCTCATTTGCGGGCGGGCCTCGCCCTTGCCCGACGGCAACGAGCCTGCCGCGCTGGCGCGGCAGGCGGTGCTGGAACACCTGCGGCGCCATGCGGGCATCGAGATGCAGCCCGCGCAGGTGCTCACCGAGATCGGCCCCACCAGCGGCAACCTGCAGCAACTGTTCCGGCCGGTGCAGGCCACGGCACGCGCCAACGACACCTCGTTCGGCGTCGGTTTCGCACCGTATTCGCCGCTGGAGCAGTGCGTGCTGGCGCTGGCCGGCGTGTTGCGTTCGGCGGCGTTTCGTGCGCGCTTCCCGGCGGCGGGGCTGGACTTCAAGCTCATGGGCTGCCGGCAGGTGGACGAGCTGACGCTCACGGTCGCGCTGGCCTTCATCGACCGGCACGTCGGCAGCGTGGCGCAGTACTTCGAGCTGAAGCAGGCGGTCCACGACGAGCTGGCCCGGCACCTGCCGGCGCGGGCGCGGCTGCGGCTCAACGCGCTGGACGATCCGCAGGCGCAGGACGAATCGGGCCTGTACCTCACGGTCACCGGCTTCAGCGGCGAAATGGGCGACGACGGCCAGGTCGGGCGCGGCAACCGCGTCAATGGCCTCATCACGCCGGGCCGGCCCATGTCACTGGAGGCCGCGGCCGGCAAGAACCCGGTGTCGCACGTGGGCAAGCTCTACAACGTGCTGGCGCTGCTGATCGCACGCGACATCCACCGCGAGCTGCGCTCGCCCGGCGAAGTCACGGTGCAGCTGCTGTCGGCCATCGGCGACCCGGTGGACGAGCCGCAGGTGGCCGCCATCGACATCACGAGCGCGCGGCCGCTCAGCCCCGCCGAACGCTCGTTCGCCAAGCAGGTGGCGGCGCGCTGGCTCGGCCAGGTGGGGCAGGTGACCGGGCTGATCCTCGACGAGCGCGTACCGCTGTACTGAAAGCAGGACTGACAGCAGGAAGCACCTCATGCATACATTGGATACCCGGCCCCCCGTGGCCACGGACACGAAAGACCCGGTGTGCGGCATGCCGGTGGACCCGGCTTCGGCGGCCGGGCGGGTGACGCACGGCGGGCGCGACTACCTGTTCTGCTCGGCGCACTGCATGGCCGAGTTCAAGGCCGACCCGCAACGGTTCGTGCCGGAGTCCGCCGCCGGCCGGGCGCAGCAAGGCGCCGCGCCGACCCGCGCAGCCGCCACCGCGGCCGCGGCCGGCATGCCCCTGCAGGCCGCGCTGCGCAAGGCCGGCAGCCAGGGGCAGGCCAAGGACCCCGTGTGCGGCATGCTGGTCGACAAGGCCACGGCGCTGCGCACCGAGCGGAGCGGGCGCACCTACTACTTCTGCAGCGCCGGCTGCCAGCGCACCTTCGAGTCGCCGGAGCAGGAGCTGAAGTCGATGAAGCGGCGCGTGACGATCGCGCTCACCGGCGTGCTGGCGCTGGCGATCATGCGCGCGGGGGCCTTCCTCGCGCTGGCCACCGGCGCCACGTTGCTGACCTGGGTGCCGATCCCGGCGCTGCCCTGGTTCACCTGGGGCGTGTGGCTGTTCCTGCTGGTCACGCCGGTGCAGTTCATCGGCGGCTGGAGCTTCTACGTCGGCAGCTGGAACGCGATACGCAACCGGTCCATCAACATGGACCTGCTGATCGCGCTGGGCACCTCGGTGGCCTACCTGTACAGCGTGGCCGTGCTGTTCTTCCCGCAGGTGCTGCCGGTCAAGGTGGAGGAGCGCGACGTCTATTTCGAGGTGTCGGCCGTCATCATCGCCTTCGTGCTGCTGGGCAAGTACATGGAGGAGATCATCAAGAAGCACTCCTCGGCGGCGGTGCGCAAGCTGCTCGACCTGAAGCCGGCCACCGCGCACGTGATGCGCGACGGCGCCGAGGTGGAGATCCCGGCCGAGCAGGTGATGGTGGGCGAGACGGTGGTCGTGCGCCCGGGCGAGCGCATCGCCACCGACGGTGTGGTCACCGACGGCAGCTCCTCGGTGGACGAGTCCATGCTCACCGGCGAATCGATGCCGGTGGAAAAGCAGACCGGGGCCAAGGTGATCGGCGGCACGCTCAAC
This sequence comes from Pseudomonadota bacterium, assembly GCA_040758375.1. GTDB lineage: Bacteria > Pseudomonadota > Gammaproteobacteria > Burkholderiales > Burkholderiaceae_C > CAMLIZ01. The sequence goes on along the minus strand of JBFLWE010000004.1, from coordinate 56,574 downwards.
CGCACCGGCGCCTTCCGCTTCGAGACCACCCGCATCGGCGCCGACACCGCGCTGGCGCAGATCATCAAGATGGTGGAGGAGGCACAGGCCAGCAGCGCGCCGATCCAGCGCATCGCCGACGAGGTGACGCGCTACTTCGTGCCGGCGGTGGTGGGCACCGCGGTGCTGGCCTTCGCCGGCTGGTGGATCGCGGGCAACTTCCCGCAGGGGCTGCTGGCCTTCATCGCGGTGCTCATCATCGCCTGCCCCTGCGCCCTGGGCATCGCCACGCCAGCGGCGCTGATGGTGGGCGTGGGGCGCGGCGCGCAGGCCGGCATCCTGATCCGCGGCGGCGAGATCCTGGAGAAGGCGCAGAAGCTCACGACCGTGGTATTCGACAAGACCGGCACGCTCACCAAGGGCGAGCCCGCGGTGACCGACGTTCACCTTTGTGGAGGCTGCACCGAGCACGAAGCGCTGCGCCTGGCGGCCAGCCTGGAAGCCGGCTCAGAGCATCCGCTGGCCGAGGCCATCCTGAAGGCCGCCAAGGAGGCGGGCGCCGAACCCCGGCCGGTGCGGGGTTTCGAGGCGGTGCCGGGACACGGCGTGCGCGGCGTGGTGGAGGGCAAGCCGGTGCTGATGGGCAACCGTCGGCTGATGGAGCGCGAGCAGGTGCGCGTGGACCAGGTTGAAGCCCAGATGGAGCGCCTGCAAGCCGAGGGCAAGACGGCCATGCTGCTGGCCTGCGAAGGCCAGCTCGCCGCCGTGGTGGCGGTGGCCGACACGCTCAAGCCCGAAGCCCAGGAGGCGGTGCAGGCGCTGCGCGGCGAGGGCATCGAGGTCGTGATGCTCACCGGCGACAACGCGCGCACGGCCGCGGCCATCGGCCGCGCACTGGGCATCGACCGCGTGGTGGCCGACGTGCTGCCCTCGGACAAGGCCAAGGCGATCAAGGAACTGCAAGCCGCCGGCAAAGTGGTGGCGATGGTCGGCGACGGCGTCAACGATGCACCGGCACTAGCCACCGCGGACATCGGCATCGCCATCGGCTCGGGCTCCGACGTGGCCAAGGAGACCGGCGGCATCATCCTGGTCAAGAGCGACGTACGCGACGTGGTCACGGGCATCCGCCTGTCGCGTGCCACGATGCGCACGATCAGGCGCAACCTGTTCTGGGCCTTCATCTACAACACCTTGGGCGTGCCGGTGGCGGCCTTCGGGCTGCTGAACCCCATCATCGCGGCCGCTGCGATGGCGCTGTCGTCTTTGTCGGTGATCGTGAACTCCGCGCTGCTCAAGCGCGCCCGTCTCGAATGAACACGCCGGAGGCAGCCGTGATCGCGGCTCGGGACGAGCGGCGTGCGCGCAAGCGACGCCTCGGCTGGCAACCCCGAAACGGATGACGAGCTCAATGGACAAGAAGCATGTGTTCTCGCTGTGGTATGTGCTGGCCGCGCTGGTGCTGATGATCGTGCTGCAGGAGCTCGCAGGGACGCGGCACACCGTGACGCTGAGCTACAGCGAGTTCAAGCAGGCGCTGCAGGCCGGCAAGGTGAACGACGTGGTTGTCGCCGACGGGCTGGCCACCGGCAAGCTCAGCAGCGACGGTCTGGACACGGTGCTGCCAAAGGACAAGGTCGAAGCCCTCAAGCGCGCGGGCGGCGAGCATGGCTTTGCCACCGTGCTGATCGCCGATCCCGGCCTGGTCGCGCAACTGGACGCCGCCAAGGTGCGCTACGGCAGCGTGCGGCAGAGCAAGTGGTTGGGCGCCCTGGTGTCCTGGGTGGCGCCCGCGCTGGTTTTTTTCGGCATCTGGTGGCTGCTGATGAAGCGCATGGGCGGTGGCATGGGCCATGGCGGGCTGATGGAAATCGGCAAGAGCAAGGCCCGTGTGTACATGCAACAGGAGACCGGCGTGAGCTTCAAGGACGTGGCGGGCATCGACGAGGCGCGCGAGGAACTGATGGAGGTCGTGGAGTTCCTGAAGAGCCCCGAGCGCTACAAGCGCCTGGGCGGCAAGATCCCCAAGGGCGTGCTCATCGTCGGCGCACCGGGCACCGGCAAGACGCTGCTCGCCAAGGCCGTGGCTGGCGAGGCCGGCGTGCCGTTCCTCTCGCTCAGCGGCAGCGAGTTCGTGGAGATGTTCGTGGGCGTTGGCGCCGCGCGCGTGCGCGATCTGTTCGAGCAGGCGGCCGCGAAGGCGCCTTGCATCGTGTTCATCGACGAGATCGATGCGCTGGGCAAGGCACGCGGGGTCAGCCTGACCGGCGGCCACGAGGAGCACGAGCAGACGCTCAACCAACTGCTGGCCGAGATGGACGGCTTCGACACCAACCGCGGCGTGATCATCCTGGCGGCCACCAACCGGCCGGAGATCCTGGACCCGGCGCTGCTCAGGCCGGGCCGTTTCGACCGCCACGTGGCCATCGACCGCCCGGACCTGAAGGGACGCCGACAGATCCTGGACGTGCACGTCAGGCAAGTGAAGCTGGCGCCGGGGCTGGATCTGGATGCGATTGCCGCGCGCACGCCAGGCTTCGCGGGTGCGGACCTGGCCAACCTGGTCAACGAAGCCACGTTGCGTGCGGCCAAGCGCGACAAGCCGGCAGTCGATATGCAGGACTTCGAGGATGCGCTGGACCGCATCGTGGCGGGCCTGGAGAAGAAGAACCGGGTGATGAACGCCACCGAGCGCAAGTTCGTCGCCTACCACGAGGCAGGCCATGCGCTGATTGCGGAAAGTCGGCCGCTGGCCGACCGCGTGACCAAGGTGTCGATCATCCCGCGCGGCATTGCCGCCTTGGGCTACACGCAACAGTCGCCCACCGAAGACCGCTACCTGCTGCGCAGGACCGAGCTGCTGGACCGGCTCGACGTGCTGCTTGGCGGCCGGGTGGCCGAGGAGCTGGTGTTCGGCGACATGTCCACCGGCGCCGAGAACGACCTGCAGCGCGCCACCGACATCGCGCGCCACATGGTCACCCACTACGGCATGAGCGAGGCGCTGGGCGTGGCCACTTACGACAGCCAGCCCACGCCGCTGTTCCTGGGGGGGCCCGCCTTCCCCGAGCAGCGCAACTGCAGCGACCGCACTGCAGAGCTGATCGACGCCGAGGTGAAGCGGCTGCTCGACGAAGCGCGCCAGCGCGTCACGAAGACGCTGACCGAGCAGCGCAGCCGGCTGGAAGTGCTGGCCCAGTTGCTGCTGGACAAGGAGGTGGTGGACCGCGCGATGCTGGAGCGGGTGCTGCACGACGGCGGCGCCGCGTCCGCCGCGGCGGCGGTGGCTGGCGAGGTCGTGGCATGAAGCCGCGCCGCCGCGCGCTGCTGGGCGGCTTGGCGCTGTTGGCAGGTGCGCCGGCGCTGGTGCTCGCGCAGCCCGACAACGGCCGCGACGTCCTCGACAAGGTGGAAAGGCTGCTCTGGGGCGACACTGTCCAGGGTGACTACGAGATGACGATCACCACGCCGCGCTGGCAGCGCACGCTGGGCCTGAAGGTGTGGATGGACCGGCCCAAGCGCGCCTTCGTGCGCATCGTCTCGCCGGCCAAGGAGGCGGGCATCGGCTCGCTGCGCATCGGCAACGAGATGTGGAACTACCTGCCCAAGGTCGAACGCATCATCAAGATCCCGCCGTCGATGATGCTGCAGCCCTGGATGGGCTCGGATTTCACCAACGACGACCTGGTGAAGGAAAGCAGCATCCTCGACGACTACACGCACAAGGTGCTGGGGACCGTGCAGCTCGATGGCGCGGCGGTGCTGCAGATCCAAGCCACGCCCAAGCCCGAGGCCGCTGTGGTGTGGGGCCGCATCGTCTATTGGGTGCGCAGGGACGACAGCATGCCGCTGAAGCAGGAGTTCTTCAGCGAGCGCGGCGAGCTGGTGCGGGTGATGCGCTTTACCGAGGTGCGCAAGGTCGGCGACCGCATGATGCCCACCCGGTGGGAGATGAAGCCCGTGGTCAAGCCCGAGAACAGCACGACGGTGGTGCTGAAGGATGCCGTCTTCAACCGCCCGGTGGACGACGAGGTGTTCACCCAACGCAACCTGCAGAAGAAATGAACAGCGGCGAAACCATTGTGCGGGTCGAGCGGGCGAGCAGGATCTACCAGCGCGAAAGCGTGCCGGTGCCGGCGTTGCAGGAGACGAGCCTGGACATCCGCCGCGGCGACTTCGCCGCGCTGGTGGGCCCCTCGGGATCCGGCAAGACCACGCTGCTGAACCTGATCGGCGGCCTGGACCAGCCCACCAGCGGCCATGTGTGGATCGGCGAGCAGGACATCACCCGCCTGAGCAAGCGCGCGTTGGCCGAGGTGAGGCTGCGCCAGATCGGCTTCGTGTTCCAGGAGTACAACCTCGTGCCCGTGCTCTCGGCGCTGGAGAACGTGGAGTACGTGATGCTGCTGCAAGGCGTTGCGCAAAAGCGGCGCCATGCGCGGGCGCTGGCGCTGCTGAAGGAGCTGGGCCTGGAAGGGCTGGAGCACCGCCGGCCAAACGAACTGTCTGGCGGGCAGCAGCAGCGCGTGGCGGTGGCGCGCGCCATCGCGGCTGAACCGGTGATCGTGCTGCCCGACGAGCCGACGGCCAACCTCGACTCGAAGGCCGGCGCCACGCTGATGGACATGATGCGCCGGCTCAACGAGGAACAGGGCACGACTTTCGTGTTCTCCACCCACGACCCGATGGTGGTGGAGCGCGCGCGGCGCGTGGTGCGGCTGCGTGATGGCCGCATCGAGGCCGACGAGCGGAGGCCTTGAATGCTGCTCTGGAAGCTGGCCGCGCGCAACGTGCTGCGCAACCGCCGGCGCTCGTTGATCACGGTGCTGGCCATTGCGATCGGGCTGGCGGCGCTGACGTTCCTGTGGGGGTTCACCGACGGGATGAACCAGCAAATGGTGGAAAACTCCACCCGATATTTCGCAGGTGACGCGCAGGTGCACCGCAAGGGTTACCACAGCGATCCCAGCCTGGACCTGGCGTTCGAGGACGGGGCACGCATGCTGCAGCAGGTGAAGGCCGATCCCGCCGTGCGCTCGGCCACCTTGCGGCTGGAGAGCACGGCACTGGCCAGCCGCGAGGACAAGTCACGCGGGGTGATGGTGGTCGGTGTCGATCTGGGCACGGAACCGCAGGTGAGCGACTTGTTCAAGGCGATCGTCGCCGGCAGCCCGCTCGCAGGCGAGCAGGACGCCGCCGTGCTCATCGGCGACCAGTTGGCCGCAGCGCTGGGCGCCAGGGCCGGCAACGAACTGGTGCTGGTCGGCCAGACCTACGACGGCTCGGTAGCCAGCGCGCGGCTGACTGTACGGGGGGTGTACCGCACGCAGATCGACGAGCTGGACGGCTACGTGGTCGTGATGCCGATGGCTGTGGTGCGCGAGTTCTCGGCGGCGCCTCAGGCGGGCACGGCGGTGGTGTTGCGCCTGAACGATCGATCGCAGCTGGGCACCGCCGCGGCCTCGCTGAAGCTGCGCATCGGCGCAGGTTATGAAGTGGTGGGTTGGCCGCAGTTGCTGCCGCTGGTGTCGGTGAGCATCCGCTACCACGAGGTGCTGAGCTACGTGGTGCTGCTGGTCTTCTTCGTGACCGTGGCCGCTGGCGTGGCCAACCCGGTGCTGATGGCGGTGCTGGAGCGCACACGCGAGTTCGGCATCATGCTGGCGCTGGGCACTGGCCAAGCCAAGCTGTTGCGGCTCGTGCTGTACGAGGCCATGTTGCTGGGCCTGGCCGGCCTGTTGCTTGGCAATTCGCTCGGGCTGTCCGTGACGGCGCTGTTGGGCCGCACCGGCATTGACCTGAGCGCCTTTGCTTCGGGGCTGCGCATCATGCCGGGCTTGTCGGACATCGTGTACCCGGTGGTGCGGGCCGACCGCAGCGTGATGATCTCGGCGCTCGTGTTCGGAGTCGCCGCGCTGGTGGCGTTGTATCCGGCGGTCAGGGCTGCCACGCTGGAGCCGGTGGCGGCGATCCGGGGCATGGTGGCGGGGGACACCGCGGGTTCGCCGCGCGCGAATCGGCTTGCGGCATCGCGCAGATGGCCAGTGTTCGTGCTGATCGCCACCCGCAACGTACTGCGCAACCGCAAGCGCAGCGCCATCACGGTCAGCGGCACGGCGTTCGCGATCGTGGCGTATGTGTTCCTCTACGGCTACCTCGACGGCTTCGGCGAGCAGATCGTCGACAACGCCACCGGCTACCTGACCGGACATGCCCAGCTGGAGCGGCCGGGGTTCCGGCGCGATTTGGCGCCCGAGCTGGCGTTCGGGGACGCCCCAGCCTTGCTGCAGGTCCTGCGGCAGATGCCGGGCGTGCAGGCTGCGGCCCCGCGCGTGCAGGCCCAGGCGCTGGCCAGCAGCGCGTCGAGGTCCGAAGGCATCCGCCTGCTGGGCATCGACCCGCGGCTGGAGCGCGAGCTGACCATCATCGACCGTGCGCTGGTCCAGGGCCAGCCGCTGGAGCAGGGCGCCGACCGCGACATCGTGGTCGGCCGCGAACTCGCCGAGAAGCTGGGCCTGCGCCTGGGCGAAAAGTTGGTGCTCCTGGCGCCGGGCGCCGGCGGCGAGCTGGGCACTGCGGCCTTCCGAATCCGGGGTGTCTTCGCCACCGAGAGCAGCGCATTCGACCGCGGCATCGCCTTCATCACGCTGCCGGCCGCGCAAGGGCTGCTGGGCATCGGCGACCGGGTGTCCAGCATCAACCTGCGCGTGGCCGACCGCGAACAGCTGAGCGCGGTGCTGGCGCGCATGGGACCGCAGCTGCGCCCGCGCGGCGTCGTGGCGTCGCCCTGGGAAGAGCTGATGCCGCAGGTGGCCGACATGCTGGCCTTGATCCGCGTGTTCCGCGCCATCGTGGTGAGCGTGTTCTTCGTCGTGGTGGCACTGGCGGTGATGAACACCGTGTTCATGGCGGTGGCCGAGCGCACGCGGGAGTTCGGCGTGATGATGGCGCTGGGTACTTCGCCGCCGGCCATCGTGCGCATGGTGATGTACGAGACCGTGGCGCTGATGGCGGCGGCGTCGCTGCTGGGCTATGCCATCGGCTCGGCGCTGGTGCTGACCTTCGGCCGCTACGGCCTGGACCTGAGCAGCCTGTACGGGGACTACAGCGCCATCCCGGGGCTCACGGGCATGGCGTATCCACGGCTGCTCTGGACAAGCATCGTGGGGCCAGGCGTGGGCCTGTTCCTGGCGAGTGTCGCAGTGTCCTTGTATCCGGCGCTGCGCGCTTCGCGGCTGGAGCCCACGACAGCGATTCGCCATGTATGAGATGAAGTTCCCTCGGCCCCGGATCCGCATCGCCATCGCCATCGCGTTGCTCACAGCCGGCTGCGCAACGCCGCGCCTGGACATGCCGCGCCCAGCGTCTTACGCGCTGCCCGACGGTCACAGCACGCCTCTGGGCCAGGCGTTTGCAGGCGAAGCCCGGGCGCATCCGGGGCTTTCGGGCTTTCAGCTGCTGGCCAGCGGGCACGCTGCACTGGTCAGCCGGGGCGCGCTGGCCGACATGGCGACCAAGACGCTCGATCTGCAGTACTACAGCGTCGGCCAGGATCTCACCACCCACTTGCTGTTGGAGCGCCTGCTGGCCGCGGCGCAGCGCGGCGTGCGGGTGCGGGTGCTGCTGGACGACGTGCATCCCGAAGCCCGCGACTTCGCCCGGCAGGCGATCGCCTTGCATCCCAGCATCCACGTTCGGCTGTTCAACCCGTTCCTCTCGACCGGCACGTCCACGCTGGCCCGGCTGGGCGAGTTCGCGGTGGACGGCGAGCGGCTGAACCGCCGCATGCACAACAAGCTGTGGGTTGCCGACAACGTGGTCGGCATTATCGGCAGCCGCAACCTCGGCGACGAATACTTCGACACCAAGGCCGCGGCCAGTTTTGTCGATATCGACCTGCTCGCGGTAGGGCCCGTCGTGCAGCAGATGTCGCGCGCGTTCGACGACTACTGGAACAGCGCCGCGGCGTGGCCGGGGCAGGCCTTCGGGCTGCAAGCCACCGAGGAGCAGCGGCTGCAGGCGCAGCAGGCGCTGCGCGGGCGCAACGCCGCCTGCCACACTGTGCCACCCTGCCATTGGTTGCGGGAGAACGGCGTGGGCATCGCTCTGCGCAACGGACAGCTGGCGTTGACGTGGGCTGCGGCATCGCTGGCCTACGATCCGCCGGAACTGCCCAAGCTCGATGTGCCCACGGGCATTGCGCACTCGCATGCCGCGCGCGGGACGGGCGAGGCGCCCGGTGAGCTGCTCATCGTGTCGCCCTACCTCATTCCCGGCGATGACGGCCTGGAGCACCTGGCCGGAATGCGCGAGCGCGGCGACCGCATCGCGGCGCTGACCAATTCGCTCGCCTCCACCGACTCGCCCGCAGCACATGCGGGATACGCAGCGCATCGCCGCCACTTGCTGGAGCAGGGCGTCGAGCTGTACGAGATCCGGCCTGCGCCGGGCCGCCGGCACCGCGAGACTCACCGCTGGGGACGGGCTTCGCCCGGAAGCCTGCACGCCAAGTTCGTCGTGCTCGACCGCCGGCAGGTCGTGCTCGGCTCGCGCAACCAGGACCCGCGCTCGCGGCTGCACAACACCGAGTCCTGGGTCACCATCGACAGCCCCGAGCTTGCCGCGGAGCTGGCCGGGCTGTTCGACGAGGGCACCGACCTGCACCATGCCTTCAAGCTCCAGTTGCAGGACAGCGATACCGGCCCGCGCTTGATCTGGCTGACCGAAGAAGAAGGCGTGGTGGTTCGCCACGAGGCGGAGCCCGGGGCCGGGTTCTGGCTGCAGCTGTGGCGCGACCTGCTGTCGCTGCTGCTGCCGGAGCACATGCTGTGAGGCCGGCGCACCTGGCTGTCGGCTGCGCAGTGGTGCTCGTGAGCCTGGGCGTTCAGGCGCAGGAGGCACCCTTGAAGTTCTCCGGGCACTACAAGAACCTCGCGCTGCGCACGCGCACCTTTCCCGGTGAGCCGTACGCTCTCGACCTCAACCGCCTGCGCTTGCAGTTGCAGGGGCCGATGTCGCAGTGGTTCGCAGTGGACCTGGCACACGACAGCGAGCTGCGCTTGGAAGCCGGTGGGGCCTCCCGGGGCCGGCACCGCCTTTACCGCGCCTCGGCCACCGGATCGCTCGGCGATGTGGACCTCAAGGCCGGGCGGCAGCGCATCGCCTGGGGCACGGGCCGGTTCTGGAGCCCGCTGGACATCGTGAACCCGATCGGCCCCGTGGCGCTGGAACGCGAGGAACGCGCAGGCATCGATGCCTTCCTGGCCGAGGCCAAGTTCGGCCCGTTGTCGCGGCTGTCGCTGCTGTACGTGCCGCGCCGCGACGCACCCCCCGACCGCGCGCTGCGATGGCACGGCAACGCACGCGGTACCGACTATTCGATCGTCGTGGGGCGGCTGGCAGACCAGGACGTGTTCGGCCTGGACGTGGCGACGCAATTGGGAACCGCCGGACTGCGCGCCGAGCTCACGCGGCAGAAGCCTTCGGCTGCGACCGCGTTCGGGCGTGCCGTCGTGGGCATCGACTACGCGTTCGCCAACACGCTGACGCTCACGGCTGAACTCTTCTACAACGGCGGCGGCACCCGCGATCGTGCCCGCTACGACTTTTCGCGCCTGCTCGCCGGCCGCACCCCCGCGCTGGCCACGCGGTACGCTGGGTTGTACGTCGGCTACGAGATCACGCCGCTGCTGAAGTGCAGCAGCCACTCGGTGTTCAACATTGACGACTCCAGCCGGGCGCTCGACCTGCGGCTGGCCTGGTCGGTGCGGCCGAATCTCGATCTCGGCGCTGGCGTCCAGCGCTTCTCGGGTCCTTTCCGCAGCGAGTTCGGGCGGCTGCCGGACGTACTGTTCGGACAGTTGCAGTGGTTCTTCTGAGCGACATGGCGGGCAGCACGGGTCAGGCCATCATGCCCGGCTCGTCCAGTTGCTCGACGCACGCGCGCACTACCGCCGGCTTGGCGCTCTGAGAACCCCGGGGCGCCGGCGTGCGCGGGACCGCGGATTGCTGCCCCTGCAAGCGCCGAATCCCCGGCGTTCAGACAAGGAGAGCCCCATGGCCCACCAACAGTACGCCTCCTGCATCGAGGCCTGCAACCAGTGCGCGGTGGAGTGCAACCACTGTGCCACCGCATGCCTGCAGGAGCAGGACGTGAAGGCGATGGCGCGCTGCATCGCGCTCGACATCGACTGCGCCGCCATCTGCGCGCTGGCAGCGGGCGCAATGGCACGCGACAGCGAGCATGCGCAGGCGGTCTGCGCGCTGTGCGCCGACATCTGCGAAGCCTGTGGCGACGAATGCGCCAAGCACCCGATGGACCATTGCCAGCGCTGCGCCGAGGCCTGCCGCCGCTGCGCCGACGAATGCCGCCGCATGTCGCAGATGGCTCGTCCGCAGGCCGGGCAGGGCGCTGGAAGCCGTGCAGCCCACTGAGCGACCCCTCAGCCGTCGAGCCCCATGCCCGCAAGGAACGCCTCGCACATGACCCACAGCTGACGCTCGTCGCGCAGCGTCTTCGAAAGGGTGTTCAGGCCGATCACGAACGCGGCGAGGGCGCGCGCCAGCGCCTTGGGGTCGGTCGGCGGCCGCATCTCCCCCTGCGCGACCGCCTGGCGGATCAAGCGGGCGAAGCGGTTGATGCGCGCCTGCACTGCGGCTTCCAGCCAGGGCCCCAGCAGCGGTTCGGTGCCCGCCAGCTCGGCCACCGAGTTGCACAACAGGCAGCCGCGTGCCTGCCGGTCCCAGGCGCGCAGGCGGCAGACCTCGCGCAGCATCGCCCGCAGGCGCGGCAGCACCGGGTCGCCGGCGGCCACCAGGTCCAGGGCCGTGTCCGGCGCCGCGGCGTCGTAGCGCGCCAGCACCTCGCGGAACACCGCCTCGCGCGAACCGAAGCTGTTGTAGAAGCTCGAGCGCTGCAAGCCCATGGCTTCGGCCAGTTCGCTGGCAGACACCGCCCGGTACCCGCGCCGCCAGAACAGCTCGGTCGCCGCCTGCAGCGCCTGGTCGTGGTCGAAGCTGAGCGGGCGCCCGCCCTTGTGGCCCGTCGTCATGGATGCCTCAAAAGTTCTGGACATCTCTGTCCAAACAAGATGGGTTCATCTTATTCTTCTGGACATTGAAGAACAAAACCGCAATCCTGCTCGATCCCAGCTGCCGCGCGTGCCGATCTCATTGACAACGTGCGAACCGTGCCCGATAAGGCCTGGCCAAGCTGCGATTCCTGAAGCGGTTGTCACGTCATCGGGGCCTTCGAAGAGGTGACGATGACGCCTACGGGGAGACTCCATGTGCTGACCGACCCGGGCGAAAAACTGGCTCTGGAAGAGGTCGTCGATACAGCCATCGCGATCACCGGGGCCGACTTCGGCAACGTTCAGTTGATCGATCCGGCCACCGGCCACCTGCGCATCGTCGCGCAGCGCGGCTTCCCGCAGTGGTGGCTTGACCATTGGGACACCGTCGCAAAGGGCCACGGAGCGTGCGGCGCTGCCTTGCAACGTGCCGAACGCGTGATCGTCAGCGACATCGAGCGCAGCCCCATCTTCGCTGGCACCCCGGCGCTGGAGGTTCAGCGACGGGCAGGCGTGAGGGCCGTGCAATCGACGCCGATCGTCAGCCGATCGGGCACGCCCCTGGGCATGTTCTCCACCCACTTCAGGACCGTCCACGAGCCCGACGAGCGTGCACGGAAGCTGCTGGACCTGCTGGCCCGGCACGTTGCAGAACTCGTCGAGCGCTTCCGCGCCGAGCGGCAGGTGCGGCAACTCAATGCAGACTTGCAGCGGCGCGTGGCCGAGGTCGAGGAGGCGCGCGCCGAGGCCGAGCGCTTTGCGCGGGTGAAGAGCAGCTTCCTGGCCAACATGAGCCATGAGATCCGCACGCCGATGAACGCCATCCTGGGGACGGCGCACCTGATGCGCAAAGACGGCCTGACGCCCAAGCAGGCCGCCCAGATCGACCGCATCACGCAAGCCGGGGACCACCTGCTGCACATCATCAGCGACGTGCTCGACATCTCGAAGATCGACGCCGGCAAGATGACGCTCGAAGATGCCCCGTTCGAGCTGGACGCCGTATTGGCCAAGGTGGTGGCGATGGTCTCGCCCATGGCCGCGGCCAAGGGGTTGGCGCTCAGCACGGACCTGCAGCGCCTGCGGTACGCGGTCGTCGGCGACGCCACGCGGCTGACGCAGGCCTTGCTCAACTACGCGAACAATGCCGTGAAGTTCACCGACCGCGGCAGCGTCATCCTGCGCTGCCGTCTGGCGGAAGAAACGGCGCAGCGCGTGTTGCTGCGCTTCGAGGTGGAAGACACCGGGATCGGCATCGACCCGACGCATCTGGAGCGCCTGTTCTCGGTTTTCGAACAAGCCGACCATTCGACGACACGCAAGTTCGGCGGCACCGGGCTGGGCCTGGCCATCACCAGGCGCCTTGCGCAATTGATGGGTGGCGATGCGGGCGCCAGCAGCACGCCGCAGGTCGGCAGCGAGTTCTGGTTCACCGCATGGTTCGACAAGGCCGAGGGAGTGGCGCCGCAGCCCGATCGCGCGATGAGCAGCGAGTCGCCGCAGATCGTGCCTGCACGGGACCGCCGTGGCCTGCGCGTGCTGCTGGTCGAGGACGATCCCGTCAATCAGCTCATCACCGCGGAGGAAGCGCGCAGCACCGGCGTGGTGGTGGACTTGGCCAATGACGGCCTCGAGGCGGTGCAAAAGGCACAGCGCCAGCCGTACGACCTGGTCGTGATGGACGTGCACATGCCGCGCATGGACGGCCTGGAGGCGACGCGGCGCATCCGGGCCATCCCGGGCTTCGCCACGGTTCCCGTCATCGCCTTGACCGCGAGCGGTTTCTCTGAGGACCGGGACAGGTGCCGGCAGGCCGGGATGGACGATTTCCTGTCCAAGCCCGTGCTGCCGGATGCATTGGCCGCCACCTTGTTGAAGTGGTTGCCGAAGAAGTGAGTGGAGTGCCAGCGCGGCGTTGTCCTGCGGCGGGTCTCCGTTATTTGACATAATGCACATTGTCGCGATCACGAGAGCTGCGGCGCCACCCGCCACACCGGCCATGACAACCGCTAGGCATTGCAGATCTTCTCGACCCGCAGCACCACCCAGCGGCGGTGGCCCGACGTGCTCTCCACGTGCAGTTCGAGCTCGGTGCCTTCGTGGTACCGATTGGCTCCCAGCATTTCGGCGTTGAGGATCTGCTCGCCATGGCGGATGCCGGCCCGGTCGGCCGGGGCGCCGGGGGCAACGAAGATCACGAGGCCGCTCAGACCGCCGGAGACGATGCCGATGCCCACATAGAAGTCGCCTCCGCAGGGGTCTTCGGTGATCGCGGGGCCTTCATTGCCGGCGCGCCGCTCGGGCGGGTCGGGTTCGCCCTCGGCATAGGCGCGGATCAGGAAGATCGGCTCGTCCTGCACCTGCGGCGTCGGCGGGAGCTTCACGGCCGGCGGCAACCACAGCAACGCTGCCACCACCAGCGCGTGCAGCGCCAGCGTGAGCGCGAATGACAGTGCAGAGAACTCGCGACCGAGCACGGTGCATGCCTTGTAGCTTGGCCGCGGGGGCCACCACCACCCGGGGTGAACTCGAGCGCTGCCAGTACCTCATGCTTGCACTTCGCATGCCCGTGGTCATCCCTCAAAGACGGGCATGGCGGCTGCTGTGAGAATCTGCCGTGACCGGGCCGGCCGCATCCGCCGCAGGAATGCCCGGCGAGAACTGCATGGACCGGCTGTTTCACTGGATTCGACAAACGTACGCGGCCAAAGCGCCAGCCCAGCGCCATCTGACGCCCGACCGCGCACAGGGCATACGGCTGTTCGGGCACCTGCTGGGCGTCACTTCTTCCGTCGTGGTGGTGGCCGTGGCCTACCTGCATGCCGCAGACGGACGCATGCCGCTTGGCGTGGCCCACCAGTTCGCGGTGCTGGTCGCACTGACGGCGGCGGCCTTCACCCTGTCGTTCGCCACCGGCTTCAACCGCCGCTTCACCGACCCCGGTCTCACCGTGGCGCAGATGGCGACCTCGGGCGCGGTGATCGGCTACCTGGTCTGGGCGGCCCCTGACATGCGCCCTTTCGTGCCGCCGTTCTACATGCTGGTGCTGGCGTTCGGCGCGTTCCGGCTCAAGACCCACCAGCAGCTGGCCATCAGCGCCTATTTCGTGCTGACCTACGCGCTGCCCGCGGCCGCGGCAGGCGCCGCGCCGGTGCAGGCCTGGGCGGTGCCCGCCCTCACCCTGGCGCTGCTGCTGCTGGGCATGTCGCTGGTGGGCGGCTATGTCAACAACATCCGCTCGCGGCTGCGCTCGACCAATGCTGAGCTGGGCCGTGCGCTGCAGAAGATCGAACGCATCGCCACCTACGACGACCTGACCGGCCTGTACAACCGGCGCGTGATCCACGAGACGGCCACAAGGGAGCAGAAGCGCGCGGACCGCAGCGGCGCGAGCCTGTGCGTCGCCATGCTCGACGTGGACCACTTCAAGCGCTTCAACGACCAGTACGGCCACGTGGTCGGCGACCAGGTGCTGCGCATGCTCAGCCGCATCTTGCAGAGCACGCTGCGCGACACCGAGCACGTGGGCCGCTACGGCGGGGAGGAGTTCCTGATCGTGCTGCCGGACACCACGGCCCAGCTCGCCACCATGCCGGTGGAGCGGCTGCGCGCGGCGGTGGCTTCCGCCCGCATCGAGGGGCTGCCGCCCGAGGTGCGCGTCACGGTGTCGGTGGGCATTGCGCAGTACCGCCGCGGCGAAGGCATCGTCGCCACCATCGGCCGCGCGGACGCGGCGCTGTACGAGGCCAAGCGCCAGGGCCGCAACCGCGCCGTGTGCCGCGAACCGTAGCGCGGGCGCTCTCGCCGGCGCTTCAGCGCATGAACGCCACCGGCACGTGGCTCAGATGCGCCGTCTTCAGCGCCACCGAGCCCACGAGCAGGTGGCGGATCGTGCCGATGCCGCGGGTGGCCATCGCGATGAGGTCGGCACCCCGCTCCAGCGCAAACTGCGCGATGCCGGCCGCGGGCTCGCCCGACAGTTTGTGCACCTGGTGCGCGATGCCGGCGTCGGCCAGCGCCTGCCGGGCGCTGGCCACCGCATCCTCCGCCTCGCGCCCGCTCCAGTGCTGCAGCACGTCGCCATGCGGCGGCATCACCGCCTCCAGGAAGGTCAGCGTGGGCTGGAAGTGCACCAGGTCCACCTGCTCGACGCCCAACGGGCCGGCACACTGCACCACGCGCAACGCGGCCTGCGTGGCGGCCTGCGAGCCGTCGAGCGGCACCACCACGCGCAGGCGACGGCCCAGGCTTTCGGGCAGGCGCGTGTCGGGCTTGACCAACGCCACCGGGCACCGCGCACTGGGTGCCACCCGCAGCGCCACCGAGCCCAGCGCAAAGCCGCCCAGCGGCCCATGCCCTCGCGTGCCCATGACCACCGCATCGGTCTGCCATTCGCGCGTCGCATCCACGATGGTCTCGGCGGCATGGCCCAGGCGCACATGGCATTCCGGCTCGAAACCGGCCTGCCGCAGGATCGAGCGCGCCGGCTCCAGGCACTTGGCGCCTTCGGCGAACAGGGCTTCTTCCAGCGATACCCGGTCAACGCCCGCGTTGGGCCACACGGTCAGCGGCGGCGGCTGCACGTTCAGCAACACCGGCGCCAGCCGGCGGGCATCTCCACGGTAGGCGGCCACCAGGCGCGCCGCATGCAGCGACGGCTCCGAGCCGTCGACCGGCAACAGGATCTTCATTTCGGTACACCTTTCCCCGGGTTCAGCCCTAAGGTAACGCAATGCGCGGCCGGACGAAGACAAATACCGGGGGCCCGTGCCCCTGATCCGCGCTTTGCCGGCGCGGGCGGCATGAGACAAACACGGTATCTGCCCGTCTTGCCGAACCGCCCATGCCGATTCGAAGCCATGGCCCCCTGCGCTGGCTGCAGCTGCTGCAGGTGCGGCTGGCCCTGCTGGCCTTGCTGGCGGTGATGGCCGCCGTGGGCGCCACCGGCTACGTGCTGCTCGAGCGCGCCGAACACAACACCATCGCCCACCGCTACCAGCTCGAGGTGACGGAGGCCGAGCGCACGGCCGCGCTGCTGGAGCAGCGCGTGCGGCTGCAGATCGATTCCCTGGTGGTGATGGCGCGCAGCCTGCCGCCCGGGTTGGTGAGCGATGTCGAGGGTCTGACCACCTGGCTGGAGGGCCGCCCCCTGCTGCTGTCGCAGTTCAGCAATGTGTTCGTGGCGCGCGCAGACGGGAAGATGCAGCTGCTGCACGATGCCAAGGGCTTCCAGCGCCCTGCCGTGCAACTGGCCGACCGTGCCTACTTCCAAGAGGCCATGCGCCGCGGCGAGGCGGTGGTGTCCGAGCCGTTGTTCGGTCGCGTGAGCTCCGAGCCGGTGATCGTGATCGCGCATCCCGTGCTCGATGCCGGCCGGGCGGCGGGCGTGCTGGCAGGCGGGGTGCGCCTGCATTCGCATCCGCTGCTCACGGGCCTGGGTGGCGCGGCCAGCGGTGGCGCGGCCGTGGTCGTCGTCACTGATGCGGCGGGCGCGATCGTGGCGCACTCGCAGCGCCCTGCCCTGGTGGGCAAGCCGGCCAGCGCCGAGCCCCGCCTCGCCCGCTACATGGCCCGGCACGCCGCCGCTGGCGCGCGCGTGCAGGCCACCGGCACGCCGCTGGACGACGGGCACACGCTGGGCGCGGTGGCCGGGCTGCCCACGCCGGGCTGGCTGCTCTGGCGGCTGCAGCCGCGCGCCGAGGTGCTGGGGCCGCTGGAGGCCGCACGCGCGCATGCGGTGCGCACCAGCATCGTGGTGGCCGCCGCGCTGGCGGTGCTGCTGATCGCGCTGCTGTGGTGGCTGCTGCTGCCGCTGCGCCTGCTCACGGCGCGGGCCGAGAAGCTGTTCGACGAAGACCTCGATGCCGGGGCCGACTGGCCCAGCGCCTCGGGCGAAGTGGGCGAGCTGGCGGCCGTGCTGCGCCGGGTCGGCAGCGAGCGGCGCGAGCTCGACCGCCACAACAACCGCATCCTGCGGCAGCTGCAATCGGTGATGACGGCCGCCCCGCTGGGCATCCTGTTCACGCGCGAGCGCCGTTTCGAGCTGGTGAGCCCGCAGGCCTGCCGCTTCCTCGGCCGCAGCGAAGACGAGTTGCTGGGCCAGCCGGCGCAGGTGATCTACGCCTCCAACGAGGACTACCAGCGCCTGGGCCCGCAGGTGGCCGCCGCGTTCCAGGAACGCAAGGCCTTCTCCGGCGAGCTGCAGCTGATCCGCGGCGACGGCAGCTGCTTCTGGGGCCACCTGCGCGGCCAGCCCGTCGACTGGGAAGACGCCTCGGCCGGCACGATCTGGATCCTCAGCGACATCAGCGAGGAAGTGGCCGCGCGCGAGCAGCTCAAGTGGGCGGCGATGCACGACGCGCTGACCGGCCTGGCCAACCGCCAGGTGCTGCAGCAGCGGCTCGAGCGCATCATGGGGGCGCAGGCGCGTGCCAAGCCCGCCGCCTTGCTGATGCTCGACCTCGACCGCTTCAAGCCGGTGAACGACGAGCACGGGCATGCCGCCGGCGACGCCGTGCTGCGGGCGGTGGCGCATGCCATCGGCGCCTGCGTGCGCGGCGGCGACCTGGTGGCGCGCCTGGGCGGCGACGAGTTTGCCGTCGTGCTCGAGCGCTGCCCGGCCGACGTGGCCGCCCGCGTGGCCGAGGACATCCGCCGCACGGTGAGCGAGCTGCGCGTGCCGTGGCAGGGCAGCAGCCTGCGCGTGGGCGCGAGCATCGGCGTGGCCGCACTGGCCGACGAATTCAGCGATGCGGCCCAGTGGATGGCCGCGGCGGACGCGGCCTGCTACGAGGCCAAGGCCGCGGGCCGCGACCTGGTGCGCCATGCCGGCCGGCCGCCGCTGCGCCTGATCGCCGCCCCCAGCGGCGCGGCCGAGCGCTGAAGTGCTCAGCCGGTGCGCCGCGGCAGCAGCCGCCGCACCCGCCGCCACACCGGCGCCCCCACCAGCTCCAGCAATGCCCGCAGCGCGGGCTGCGGGTCGCGCCACGAGAAGGTCAGGTGCAGGTCGGCGCGCAGGCACGCGACGACGCTGCGGGCCAGCCAGCCCGGCGCCTGCTTTGGTGCAATGCGGCGCGCCTGCAGCTCGTTGAGCAGCGCTCGCAAGTCGCCGGTGAGCCACACCGCGCGGCGGCCCGCGGGGTAGCCGGCCGGCAGCGGCTGCGGCAGCGGGCCCTGCCCTGCCCGGTGCAAGGCCTCGTGCACGGCCAGGCGCGGCAGGTCGTAGCCGCAATGCGCCGCGACGGCGCAGGTGGCATCCAGGCGGGGGTTGATCTCCAGCAGCCACGATTCGCCGTGCGCCGGGTCCACCAGGAACTGCACGCAACCCGCGCCGGAATAGTCCAGCGCCGCCAGCAGGCGCTCGCAGGCGCGGCGGCGCTGTTCGTCGGGTTGCTCCGAGCGCCCTTGCACGCCGTAGCCGCTGCCGTCGGCGCGCGTGGTGCGCTGAACGCTTTGTTCCAGGTAGGCCAGCAGCACGCCGCGGTGCGCGACGAACTGGCAGTTGTGTCGCACGCCGGCCGTCTTGCGTTGCACGATGGCGAGCCAGTCCTGCCCGCGCAGCACGGCGCTCAAGGGCGGTACCGGCGGTCCGTGCAGCACCAGCGCCTTGAAGCGGGCGCCGTCCTCCACCGAGGAAGCCGGCTTCACCACGCAGGGATACCCGATGCGCGCCACGGCCAGATCGACGTGCGAAGCCACGGCCACCTCGTAGTCGGCCACCATCAGGCCGGCGTCGCGCGCCACCTCGTACAGCGCGGGCTTGTCGTGACACAGCCGCACCGCCTCGCGGTTGGCCATCACCACCCGCGCCCGCGGCGGCAGCCCGGCTTCGCGCGCCGCCAGCGCCGCCACCTCGAGGTCGCCTACCGGAAACAGCAGTGCCGGCGACGGCGAGGCCGCCACCCAACCGGCCAGCGCCGCATCGAAGCGATCGGGCTGCGCGATGGGACAGGGGTAGCGCCACGTGGCCGAGACGTGGCGCGAGTGGCGCAGCATCGAGAACGCCTCGCTGGAGCCCAGCGTCACCTCGTAGCCGGCGTGCTGCAGCGAGCGCGCCACCACCAGGCTCTGGCGGTGGTCACCGAGGATGAGCGCGCGGCCGGGTGTCGCGGGTGTGGGGGGCGGTGGCGTCGGCATGGGACGGACAGGAGCACGCCAATGTAAGCGTATGTATCCCGTCGCGAAACGGCAGCCTGTAGGCACTACGACGGCCGCGTGAAATCGCGCACGGCCGCCGGATGCGGCGCGTCAAGCCCCGTTCAATACGTCTCCAGGTGCAGCCGGCCCTCGCGCCTGAGCGCGGCGCCCAGCTCGGGCCAGGCCAGGCCGGCCGACTCGGCCACGTCGCGCAGCGCCAGCAGCACGCCTTCTTCCATGCTCTTCAGGCCGCAGACATAGACGCAGGTCTCGTGGTCCTGCAGCAGCGCGCCCAGGTCGGCGGCGCGCTCGCGCATCAGGTCCTGCACATAGCGCCGGGGCGCGCCCGGCACGCGCGAGAAGGCCAGGTTGATGTCGATGAAGTCCTTGGGCAGGCTTTGCAGCGGGCCGAAGTAAGGCAGCTCCTGCGGCGTGCGCGCGCCGAAGAACAGCATCAGCTTGCCGCCTTCGAACTTGCCGCTTCTGCGCAGACGGCGGCGCCACTCGGTCATCGCGCGCATCGGCGCACTGCCGGTGCCGGTGCAGACCATCACGATGTTCGAGCGCGGATGGTTGGGCATCAGGAAGCTGGCGCCGAACGGCCCGATCACCTGCACCGTGTCGCCCACCTGCAGGTCGCACAGGTAGTTCGAGCACACGCCTCGCACCGGCCTGCCCTGGTGGTCTTGCGTGACGCGCTTGACCGTCAGCGACACGTTGTTGTAGCCCGGCCGCTCGCCGTTGCGCGGGCTGGCCACCGAATACTGGCGTGCCACGTGCGGCCGGCCCTGTGCGTCGGCACCGGGCGCGATGATGCCGATCGACTGGCCTTCGAGCACCGGGAACGGCATCGCGCCGAAGTCGAGCACGATGTGGTGGGTCTCGTTGGCGAAGCCCGCTTCGGTGCAGTTGAAGTTGCCGGTCACGGTGGCGGTGGTGGGAGCCTTCGGCCCGTAGAGCCTGGTGTAGGCATGCGCGGCCGACCACGGCGGCACGCTGCTGCCCCAGCTGGCGGCGTCGAACGGCGTTTCGTCGCCGGGCAGCGCCGCGGGCGCGGCTGCGGCCACCAGCGCCTCCTGGGCCGACACCGCCGCCACGCCGTCGGCGGCCAGTTGCTCGGGCGTCAGCTCGGCGGGCAGCACGTCCCAGCGCAGTTGTTCCTCGATCGGATAAGCGCGCGCCGCAGGCATGCTGCGCCAGTTGTCGATGGCGCCGGTGGGACACGGCGGCACGCAGGCCATGCAGGCCTGGCAGACGTCGGCCTTGACCACGTAGTTGCGGTCGTCGTGCGTGATCGCCCCCACCGGGCAGGTGGCTTCGCAGGTGTTGCAGCGGATGCAGATCTCGGGGTCGATCAGGTGCTGCTTGACAACGCTGGGTTCCGACTGGGCCATGTGGCTCAACTCCAGGCGCCCCCTCGAGGGGAAGGCGCCCAAGGCGTGGTCAACCAAACCGAACGTATTCAAAGTCGATGGGCTGCCGGTTGATGCCCAGCGGCGGCGGCGCGATCCAGTTGGCGAAGCGGCCCGGCTCGGCCACACGGCCCATCAGCGAGGCCACGTAGGCCCGGTCCTCGTCGCTGGGCAGCCACTCGTCCTTCTTCGCCTGCCACTCGGCTTCGCTCACCACGCGGCCTTCGGGCGACATCTTGATGCCGGCCAGCGCGCCGATGTTGCGGTGGAAGGCCTTGTGCGGCACCTTCAGCCGGTGCGGCAGGCCCGCCTTGTCGAGCACCTTGTTCCAGCGCTCCACGCCGGCCATCGAGTCCTTGATGAAATCGTCGCGCAGCACCTCGTTCAGCGCGTTCAGCATCGGCACCTGCTTTTCGGCCAGCGCGCCGCCCTGCACTTCGAGCACGGTGTAGGTCTGGTCCTTCAGCTGGTGGTCGTCGCTGCGCCTGGCCTCCTCGTAGCGGCCCTTCAGGCCCGAGTTGTAGAAGGTGGCGGCGTTGCTCGACTGGTCGGCGCCGAAGAGGTCGATCGTCACGCTGTAGTGGAAGTTCAGGTAGCGCTGGATCGTGGGCAGGTCGATCACGCCGGCCGCGCGCAGCTTTTGCGGATCGTCGGTCTTCAGCTCGTTCATCGCCTGTGCGGTGCGCTGGATCACCCGGCTCACGCCCGATTCGCCCACGAACATGTGGTGCGCTTCCTCGGTGAGCATGAACCGGGTCGTGCGCGCCAGCGGGTCAAAGCCGCTTTCGGCCAGCGCCGAGAGCTGGAACTTGCCGTCGCGGTCGGTGAAGTAGGTGAACATGAAGAAGCTCAGCCAGTCGGGCGTCTTCTCGTTGAAGGCACCGAGGATGCGCGGGTTGTTCTCGTCGCCCGAGCGGCGTTCGAGCAGCGCCTCGGCTTCCTCGCGGCCGTCGCGGCCGAAGTACTTGTGCAGCAGGTACACCATGGCCCAGAGGTGGCGGCCCTCCTCCACGTTCACCTGGAACAGGTTGCGCAGGTCGTACAGCGAGGGCGCGGTCAGGCCCAGGTGGCGCTGCTGCTCCACCGAGGCGGGCTCGGTGTCGCCCTGCGTCACGATGATGCGGCGCAGGTTGGCGCGGTGCTCGCCCGGCACCTCCTGCCAGGCAGCCTCGCCCTGGTGCTCGCCGAAGTGGATCTTGCGCTCGGGGTCGGCCGGGTTGAGGAAGATGCCCCAGCGGTACTCGGGCATCTTCACGTAGCCGAACTGGGCCCAGCCCTGCGGGTCCACGCTGATGGCGGTGCGCAGGTACACGTCGAAGTTGTGCGATCCCTCGGGGCCCACGTCGTCCCACCAGCCCAGGAAGTTGGGCTGCCACTGCTCGAGCGCGCGCCTGAGCGTGCGGTCCTCGGCGAGGTTGACGTTGTTGGGGATCTTTTCGCTGTAGTCGATGGTGGACATGGTGTTCCCTCAGACGCGGTGGAAGTCGAAGGCGGCCTTCTCACCCTTGCCGTAGACCTTGAGCGCGCCCTTCTCGCCCACGGCATTGGGCCGCTGGAAGATCCAGTTCTGCCAGGCCGAGAGCCGGCCGAAGATGCGGCTGTCCATCGTCTCGGGGCCGTTGAAGCGCAGGTTGGCCTCCAGGCCGGTCAGCGCGTCGGGCGACATGGCGGCCCGCTCCTCGATCGCGATGCGCACCTCATCGGCCCAGTCGATGTCGTCGGGCGCGAAGGTCACCAGCCCCAGCGCCAGCGCCGCGTCGGCGTCCAGTGCCTGGCCGATGCGCGCGCGCACGGCCTGCAGCGCCGACGCCTCGTCGTAGAAGCGGCGTGCCAGCCGCGTCTGCCCGGTGACCATGGGGTACAGGCTGAAATTCGCCTCGCCCACGATGAGCTGCGGCGCACGATCGGGCTCGTCGGGCAGCGCCAGGTGGTAGATGCGGTCGGCGGCCAGTGCCGGCTCCAGCAGCGTGCCGGCGAAGCAACTGCCCGGCTCCACCAGCGCGAACAGGCTGCGCGATGAAACGTCCAGGCGCGAGAAGGTGCGGCGCAGCAGGCCCAGCGTCTCGCGCACCAGCCAGTGCTGCCGGTGCGCCAGCAGCACCTCGTCCATGGCCAGCACCTGCGCGGCGTCGCCTTCGGTGCGCAGGATCCAGGTGCCGATCTCCAGCTCGTTGGTGCGCATCTGCAGGATGGCGTCGTCGAGCTGCCGGCCCATGGCCAGCGGCCACCACGCGGCGCCCGCCGCGGCGATCGCCGCCGGCTCGGTGGGTTGCGGCCCCTTGGGTGCACGGATCGTGAAGCTCGCGGTGCGGCGCGCGCGGTCGATCTGCACGCTCACGTGTTCGTAATGCAGCGCATCGGCCTCGTAGCGCGCCTTGACCGGCGGCAGTGTCACGCCCTGCGCGCCAACCGGCCGGTCGCTCAAGGCGGCCAGCTCGCGCGCACGCTCCTGCACCCGCTGCGCGAACTGCGCCGGCTTCACCACCTCGTCGACCAGCCGCCATTGCTGCGCCCGCTGGCCGCGCACACCCTCGGTGGTGGTGCAGAACACGTCGGCCAGGTCATGGCGCACCCGGCGCTTGTCGGTCAGGCGCGTGAGGCCGCCGGTGCCGGGCAGCACGCCCAGCAGCGGCACCTCGGGCAGGCTCACCGACGAGGACCGGTCGTCGATCAGGATGATCTCGTCGCAGGCCAGCGCCAGCTCGTAGCCGCCCCCGGCGCAGGAGCCATTGACCGCGGCGATGAACTTCAGCCCCGAATGCGCCGAGGCGTCCTCGATGCCGTTGCGGGTCTCGTTGGTGAACTTGCAGAAGTTCACCTTCCAGGCGTGGCTGGACAGGCCGAGCATGAAGATGTTGGCGCCCGAGCAGAACACGCGGTCCTTCAGGCTGGTGAGCACCACCGCGCGCACTTCGGGATGCTCGAAGCGGATGCGGTTGAGCGCATCGTGCAGCTCGATGTCCACGCCCAGGTCGTAGCTGTTGAGCTTGAGCTTGTAGCCCGGGCGCAGGCCGGCGTCTTCATCGACGTTCATCGCCAGTGTGGCGACGGCGCCTTCGAACTTCAGCGACCAGTGGCGGTAGCGGGAGGGGTCGGTGCGGTAGTCGACGCGGGGCGTCGAGGGTGAAGCGGAGGCGGTCATGCGGGCTCCTGCAAGAAGAGTCTCGCGCCGGATGCATGATCTTGCCGGCGGCCAATGAAGTGCATCATAGTGCATACTGTTGACCGTCGTCAAAGATGATTTCGGCTTTTCAATCCGAATGATGCAATATATTGCCTTGTCGTTTGATCAAGAACCACTCTTGAGCTGCTTGAGCCTAAGGCGTGCCTCTTCGACATCGCGCGACAGCTCGGCCAGGTAGCGGTCTCGCTCCTCGCTGCTCCACTCCATGGGCGAAAAGCTCGCCAGCGGATAGCTGGCGCCGGTGTGCACGCGGCCCACCAGCCGCGGCATCAGGCTGCGGTCGGGGAAGGTATCGGGCCGCAGCAGGAAGCCATCGACATCGCGCAGCGTGAGCGGAAAGGCCGGTTGGCCGTCGCGCAGCAGCTTGCCGAACACCGACAGCCGGAACTCCTGCGGCCCCGCCCGCACTTCGTCGTTGAAGCTCAGCAGCGCGAAGGGCTTGCCGTTGGCATCGTCCAACCGCGCCGAGACCACGTAGCGCCCGGCTTCGCGCACGTCGGCCTTGAGATAAAAGTGCAGCGAGCCGTCGGCCACCGCCTCGCGCACCCCGCCCTGCCACACGGCCGGCGGATGCGGCGTGTAGAAGAGGTCGAAGTAGGTGCCGCTTGGTTCACCGCCGGCGTCGAAGAACACTTCCACCCGGATCTGCCCCGCGCCAAAGCCCTGGGCGCCGGGCTGCAGCAGCGCGCCATGGCGGCGGTCGCCGGCCTGCACGTCGCCTGCACGACCCTGGTCGTTGAAGTCCATGGGCATGATCGCCAGGTTGCTCATCGTGCGCGCGGTGGGCATCTCGCGCGCCACTGCGCGCGTCACGCGCAGCGGCTGGAACTGCCCGCTCGCGTCTTGCACCGCCACCGACAGGCGCACGGTCTCGCTGCCCTGCACGAACACGCGCTCCTGCGAGGTACGCAGCCGCAGCCCCTCGATCGGCTGGCCGTCCTTGCGGCGCAGGACGGTTTCTTCTTCCACCGGGTCGTTGGGCCGCACCTGGTCCGGGTGCTCGGTGATCGGCCTCGACTCGTGCGGATAGCGCGTGGCATCGCGGTAGGTGGCCAGCACCGTCTCGGCCCGTTCGAGCCGCTGCTGCCACATCGCGAGCTGCAGCTCGCGCGGCGAGAGCGTACGTGCCGGCCCCGCGCTTGCAGGTCGGCGCGGCGCAGAAGCTGCCACGTCGAACGGCGACACGCCGCCCCAAGCGCCCGCGGAAGCCGCGGCATCGGCACGGGCCACCGCGTCATCGCTCCGCCCGGCCGCGTACCACGCCAGCCAGGCCAGCCCCAGCGCCAGCGCCAGAGGAGCCAGCCACCAGAGCCAGTGGCCGCGCTGCGCGGCGCCGCTGGTGTGCAGGCGGCGCCGCTTCGAAAAGGACGGGGACGGGGCGGCCGGGGCGCTGCGCGGGTTGGTCATCTACCTTGCGTTGAGCTCCATGTCGGCGCGGACCTTGGACACCACCCCGCCCCAGCTGCCGCTGGTGTAGTGGTTGTACGACTCGTTGTCGTCACGGAACACCACCGAGTGGTTGCTCCATTTCGCGCGCCCGCCCTGGGCGGCGGCCGTGCCGAGCGTGAGGTCGTTGCAGAACCAGTCGGAGGGGTTGCAGTAGGCGCCGCCCGAGCTGCCGGAGATGCCGCCGCTGGAGTGGTAGGACACGGCCTCGTCGTCCTGGCCCGGCAGGGTGCCCGAGTAGAGCGTGCCCTTGGCGCCGGCATACATGTAGAACATCTTGCCGCGCGTGTTGTTGTGGTTGTAGAGCGCGCGCGCCGTGGTGGTCTTGAGGTCGGACACCAGCGGCTCCGACAGCGCCCAGTCGCCCATGTTGGCAAGCTCCGAGCCACCCCCGGCGCCCGCGGCCACGTCCACCCACTTGATGTTCCAGCCCACCTGCGTGCTGCCGTCGCTGTTGCTGCACTGGCCCGCGGCATTGGGGCTGGGCGTCTTCTTGTACCGCGTGGAGCCGCCGTACAGGTCGAGTGTGTAGCCGATCATCAGGTTGCCAGCGCTGTGCACCGCGATGTAGCACCAGTTGGGGCCGGTGCAAAAGCAGTCGAGCGCGTTGCGGATCAGGTAGTTCTGGTCGGAGATGTGGTTGTAGCCGTCCCAGTTGACCGACTTCTTGTTCACGCCGGCATTGGCTGACGAAGGCCCCCAGTAGCGGAAGTCAGCGTAGTTGCCCGCCTGCCCGCCGCCGGTGCGGCCGTTGATCCAGAGCGAGTAGTTGGTCGCGTACGAAGACAGCGCCAACAGCGCGGCGGCGAACGCCGCCCAGGTCGACACCGACCGGATCCGAGATGACCGCATGCAGCCTCCTGTGGAAAACGCCGCACCATCTTGGGCGCATATGCAACAAGCTGCACCTGGGCTTTCCCGATGGCAGTTTGCTGCTGGCCTGCAAGGTCATGAATCAGGCCGTCAAGGCCATTCCAAGCCGAGCCGGCGCGGCTGCGCGTGCAGGATCACCGGCCAAACCCTGATCAGGGTCAAACCCACCGCGCTGCCGCCGATAAACCAGCCAGGGAGCCCACGAAGCGTGAAGAGGTGCTGCATGAGCTTCATCCATCAAATCTCGATCGGCCGCAAGTTGCTGCTGCTGGGCCTGCTGGTGCTGGCGACGGTGTGCGTGCCGCTGTACCTGCAACTGAAGCTCTCCCGGGAGCTGATACACGCCGCCGAAGGCGAGCGGCACGGCGTGGGCCCGGCTCGCGAACTGATGAAGCTGGTGCAGCTGACGCAGCAGCACCGCGGCCTGTCGGCCGGCATGCTCGGCGGCAACGACAGCGTGAGCGCCGCGCGCGACGCCAAGAAGGCCGAGGTCGAGAAGGTGCTGGCCGCACTGGAGGCCCACCTTCGGAACGAGACGCTGCCAGAGGGCATGGCCCAGGCTTGGCGCAGCGCCCGCGAGCAGTGGCGTGAGCTTGCCGCAGCGGTGGACGCCCGCAGGCTCTCGGCCGCCGATTCGAGCACCCGGCACGCGCAGGTGATCAGCCACTACTTCAAGACACTGGACCTGCTGCTCGACTGGAGCGGCCTCATCCTCGACCCGCAGGCCGACAGCTACTATCTGATGACCGCCGCGCTGATCAAGCTGCCCCATGCCACCGAGGCGCTGGGGCAGACGCGCGCACGCGGCGCCGGCTTCCTGGCCGAAGGCCAGGTGGCGCCGGAGGGCCGCGCGCTGCTGGCCGGGCTGGTGCGCGCATCGAACGACCAGTACGAAGGCATGGTCATCGCGTTCGAGAAGGCCTTTGCGGCCAATCCCGCGCTGAAGGACGCGCTGGCAGCCAAGGTCGTCAACGCCAAGCAGCCCATCGAGACCGCGCTTGCGCTGGCCGACAAGGAGATCGTCTCGGCACAAAGCCTGCAGTACCCCGCGCCGCAGTACATCACCACCTTCACGCAGACGATCGACGCCTTGTTCGTGCTGGAAGAAGCGGCGCTGTCCCAGCTGGAGACCATGCTCGGCGAGCGCGTGGCGGAGCTGCGGCGCATGGAACTCGTCCAGTTCGGCTTGCTGGGCCTGCTGATCGTGGGCGTGGGCTGGCTGGCGCGCGTGATCGTGCGCAGCATCACCGAGCCGCTGAACCGTGCGGTGCAGTTGGCGGAGCAAGTGGCCGCCGGCGACCTCACCGGCGAGGCCGAGGTGCGCGGCCGCGACGAGATCGCGCAGCTGATGGTGGCGCTGAAGGCCATGAAGAACAGCCTGCACCGTGTGGTGGGCGAAGTGCGCGGCAACGCCGAAAGCGTGACCATCGCCTCGCGCGAAATCGCGCAGGGCAATGCCGACCTTTCACGGCGCACCGAGCAACAGGCGGCCTCGCTGGAGGAAACCGCCAGCTCGATGGAGGAGCTGTCCAGCACCGTGAAGCACAACGCCGACCATGCCGGGCAAGCAAACCAGCTCGCGCAGCAGGCGCGCGAACTGGCCCAGCGCGGCGGCGCGTCGGTGCAGCAGATGGTCTCCACGATGCAGGGCATCGACGCGAGCAGCAAGAAGATTGCCGACATCATCGGCGTGATCGACGGCATTGCGTTCCAGACCAACATCCTGGCGCTCAACGCCGCGGTGGAAGCCGCACGCGCCGGCGACCAGGGGCGTGGCTTCGCGGTGGTGGCCGGCGAAGTGCGCTCGCTCGCGCAGCGTTCGGCCGAGGCCGCCAAGGAGATCAAGTCCCTGATCATCGCCAGCGTCGAGCAGGTCGAAGCGGGCACGCACGTGGTGGAGGACACCGGCCGCACGATGCAGCAGGCGGTGGAAGCGATCCATCGGGTGGCCGAGGCCATCGCGCAGATCACCCAGGCTTCGGCCGAACAGAGCACCGGTCTGGGACAGGTGAGCGCCGCCATCCATCACATGGACGAACTCACCCAGCAGAACGCGGCCTTGGTGGAAGAAGCCGCCGCAGCCGCCGAGAAGCTGGACGACCAGGCCCGCCGCCTGGCAGCGCTGGTGAACACGTTCCGGCTCGACGGCGCCGAGACGCCGGGGCCTGCCGCGCAGACAGGCGCGGCGGTGGTGATGCCTTTGCGACGGGTGGGCGGTACGGCGGCGGTGGGGATGGCCGCCTGAAGACGACGAGGTGGCTCGCTCAGGCCGCTTCGTCGTCGGCGCTGGTGTCCACCGAGGAGTCGAAGTCCTCGACCTCGGCGCCCTCCTCGCCCTTCTTCGGGATCAGCGGCCTGTCCAGCGGACGGCAGATGCGCCGTTGCAGCCCGCCCAGGTGGTCCGAGCGCTCGACGGCCTGCAGCACGTCGTCGGGATGCATCATCAACGCAAACGGATTGCCGGCGAGAGGTTGGACTTGGGCCATGGGCGGTCTCCGGTCAGGCGCAAGATGTTTCCATCGGTGGTCTGACTGTAGGCGCCGGCCTCGCGCGCCTGCAGTCGGCACGCGGCCATTCGCACTGTCGGAAAAACACTGACAAGCCGGTCAGCCCGCCGGCCGCCCCGCCGGCGCGGCCGTCAACCCGAAGAGGCGCTCGAAGTTCGCACTGGTGGCCTGGGCCACCTGCTCCACCGCGAGCCCTTTCAGGCTTGCGAGTTGCGCGGCCACGTGCGGCACGTACGAGGGGTTGTTCATCTTGCCTCGGTACGGCACAGGCGCCAGGTAGGGGCTGTCGGTCTCGATCAGGCACCGCTGCAGCGGCACGAAGCGCGCCACCTCGCGCAGCTCTTCCGCGTTCCTGAAGGTCAGGATGCCGGAGAACGAGATCATGAAGCCGAGGTCCAGCGCAGCGCGGGCCACCGCCAGGGTTTCGGTGAAGCAATGGAACACGCCCTGCACCCGGCCCTGCCCTTCCTCGCGCAGGATGGCCAGCGTGTCGTCGCTGGCGCTGCGGGTGTGGATCACCAGCGGCAGCCCGGTACGGCGCGCGGCGCGGATGTGCACGCGAAAGCGATCGCGCTGCCATTCCATCTCGGCCAGCGAGCGGCCGTTGAGCCGGTAGTAGTCGAGGCCCGTCTCGCCCAGCCCCACCACCTTGGGCTTCGCGGCCAGCTCGACCAGCGTCTGCTCGTCGGGCTCTGCCACGCCCTCGTTGTCGGGGTGCACGCCGGCCGTGGCCCAGAAGTTGTCGTAGGCCGTGGCCAGCGCATGCACCTCGGCGAACTCCTCCAGCGTGGTGCAGATGCACAGCGCCCGGTCCACCCGGGCCTCGGCCATCGCGGCGCGGATGCTGTCGAGCTGGCCCTTCAGCTCGGGGAATGAAAGATGGCAGTGCGAATCGACGAACATCCGAAGATGTTAGTCGCCACCGCAACTCAGATCGTCTGTGTCGGCTTCGTGGAGGAGATCGACGTGCCCAGAATCTCTTCGATCTTCAGCCGCAGCTGGCGCGTCTTTTCGTCACCGGGGAAGCGCACGCCCACGCCCTGCGTGCGCCCGCCGGAGGCATTGGCCGGGGTGATCCAGGCCACCTTGCCGGCCACCGGGTAGCGCTGCGGGTCGTCGGGCAGCGACAGCAGCAGGTAGATGTCGTCGCCCAGCTTGTACTCGCGCGTGGTAGGCACGAACAGGCCGCCGTCGGTGAGCAGCGGGATGTAGGCCGCGTACAGCGCCCCCTTCTCGCGGAACACGAGCTGGATCACGCTGGGCCGCGGCGTGGCGGCCGCCGGCGTACCGAGGTTGCGGGGAATCGGGTCGTTCATCGCGGCTCGAGTGTAGCCAAGCGTTTCGCCGCCGGGGGCTTTCGCAGGCCGGCCCACGCCCGCGAGCCCTCGATCACCAGCGCTTCGATCAACAAGTTGGCATTCCACGGGTGTTCGTCGTGGCGCGCGACACGGCTGAGCGACTTGCTCCAGTCGTTCAGCGCGCCAAGCTGCGCACCCTCCGGCAGGCTGCCGGCCGGGTAGAAGCGGGCCTCGCCGCCCACTGCGATGCGCATCGCGTCGTGGCAGAGCTTCTGCAGGGCATCCACCGCGCGCGGCACCGGCCAGCCCGCGAGCGGCCCGGCATCGCCGGCGGCCACCGCGCCCGGAATCGCCGCCCACTGGTCTGCGCCCACCCCATCGGCCGCCAGCGCCACCGCATCCAGCGGACGCCCGCCCGCCGCAGCCAACAGGACCTCGGCGCCGCCCAGCCCCTGTTCGCGCAGCCAGGCCAGGCCTTGCTCGGCGGGCGGCAGCGCCAGCGCCCAGCGCTGGCAGCGGCTGCGGATGGTGGGCAGCAGCAGTTCGGGGTCGGCCGTGCTGAGCAGCAGGCGCACGCCCTTGGGGGGTTCTTCCAGCGTCTTGAGCAAGGCGTTGGCCGAGATCGCGTTCATCGCATCGGCGGGATGGATCACGATGACCTTGCCGCGGCCGCGCGAGGAGGTCTTCTGCGACCACGCGATCGCATCGCGCACCGCTTCGACCTTCAGCTCGCGGCTGGGCTTGGCCTTCTTGCGTTCGCCATCGCGCGGCGCCTCCTCCTCTGCCGACCAGCCCAGGGCCTCGGCCAGCGCCTGCGGCAGCAGCAGGCAGAAATCGGGGTGGGTGTGCGACTGCATCAGGTGACAGCCGGTGCAGTCGCCGCAAGCCTGGCCGCTGACCGGCGCCTCGCAGAGCCAGGCACGCGCCAGCGCGAACGCGAAGTCGAACTGCCCGACGCCGCTGGGCCCGTGCACCAGCGTGGCATGGCCGCGCAGGGCCTGCAGCGCCTCGGCCAACGGCGCCTGCAGCCAAGGCGGCAGCACCGGGCTCACCACCACGGCCTCGCGTTCATCGCCGCGACGATCTGCGCCCACACCGCCTCGCGGTCGCCGGTGGCGTCCAGCCGCACGAAGCGCTGCGGCGCAGCGGCACAACGAGCGGAGTAGCCCTCGCGCACACGCACAAAGAAGTCGATGTCCTCGCTCTCCAGCCGGTCGGCCGCGCGTGCGCCGGCGCGCCGCTGCGCGGCCTCGCGCGGATCGAGGTCGAACCACAGCGTCAGGTCGGGTTGCAGCCCTTCCTGCACCCAGGCCTCCAGCTGCGCCAGCACCCGGGCATCGAAGCCGCGGCCGGCCCCCTGGTAGGCAAAGGTGGCGTCGGTGAAGCGGTCGCACAGCACCACGGTGCCGGCGGCCAGCGCCGGCTCGATGGCCCGGCGCAAATGGTCGCGCCGCGCGGCGAACACCAGCAGCGCCTCGGTGAGCGCATCCATGGGCGTGCGCAGGAACAGCCCGCGCAGCTGCTCGGCCAGCGGCGTGCCGCCCGGCTCACGGGTGACCAGCACGGCGTGGCCGCGCTTGCGCAGCCAGTCGGCCAGGGCCTCGATGTGCGAGGACTTGCCCGCACCGTCGATGCCCTCGAAGGTGATGAAACGGCCGCTCAACGTGAGGCCCCGCGCTGGTATTTGTCCACCGCCCGATTGTGCTCGGCCAGGTTGTCGCTGAAGTGGCTGCTGCCGTCGCCGCGCGCGACGAAATACAAGGCTCTCGTTTGCTGGGGCCGCACTGCCGCCCGCAGCGAAGCCATGCCCGGCATGGCGATCGGCGTGGGCGGCAGACCGGGGCGGGTGTAGGTGTTGTACGGGCCGTCGGCCAGCAGGTCCTTCTTGCGCAGGTTGCCGTCGAAGCGCTCGCCCAGGCCGTAGATCACCGACGGGTCGGTCTGCAGCGGCATGCCCAGGCGCAGCCGGTTGGTGAACACGCCCGCCACCAGCCCGCGGTCGGTGGCGGTGCCGGTTTCCTTTTCGACGATGGACGCCAGGATCAGCGCCTGGTCCATGCTCTTCAAGGGCGTGTCGGGGGCGCGCTCGTCCCAGACCCGCTGCAGCCGCTGCTGCAGCGCCCGGTGCGCGCGCTTCATCACGGTGAGATCACTCACGCCCTTGCTGTAGGCATAGGTGTCGGGAAAGAAGCGGCCTTCGGCCGGCATGCCCGGCGAGCCCAGTGCTGCCATGATCTCGGCCTCGCTCATGCCGGCCGTGGACTGCTTCAGCGAGCGCGCCTTGGCCAGCTCGGCACGCCACTGGCGGAAGGTCCAGCCTTCGATCAGGCGCACGTGCTCCAGCATTTCTTCGCCCTGCACCATCTTCTGCAGCAGCTGCAACGGCGTCGTGCCGCGCGCGGCCTGGTAGCTGCCGGCGCGGATCTTGCGCGACTGCCCCGACCACCGGAACCATTCGTACAAGGCCAGCGGCGAGGCCTGCACGCCAGCCTGCACCCAGGCCTGCGCGATCTCGCGCGGCGGCGTGCCGGGTTCGATCGACACCTCGACGGTGGGCGTCTTCAGCGCCAGCGGCTTGTTGACCCACCAAGCCACACCGGCCCCGAGCGCAAGGGTGAGCAACACCAGCAGCACGAACAGGCGGCGCAGCAGCCGCATCACAACCCCAACGCTACATGGACCATGGGCGGAAATGATAATCGGCGGCATGACCACCCCCCTTGACGCACTCCACGGCAGCACGCGCCTGCCGGATTGGGGCGTGATCCGCGTGCAAGGCGCGGACGCCGCCAGCTTCCTGCATGGACAGCTCACGCAGGACATCCGGTCCCTGCCGCTCGGCCTGGCCCGGCTGGCGGGCTATTGCTCGGCCAAGGGCCGGCTGCTGGCGAGCTTCATCGTCTGGCGGGCCGAGCCCGAGACCTTCATGCTCGCCTGCAGCGCCGACTTGCTGCCGCCCACGCTCAAGCGCCTGTCGATGTTCGTGCTGCGCGCCAAGGCGCGCCTGAGCGATGCCAGCGCCGAGTGGCCGCTGCACGGCCTGGCAGGCGAAGCCACCGCCCGCCTGCTCGGGCCCGAAGCCCCTGCGGCGGTATGGGGCGTGGGGCGCGTGGGCACCGCGCAGGTGCTGCGCCTGCCCGACGTGCAGGGCATGCCGCGCTGGCTGTGGTGTGCACCGGCCGACGCCGGCGCGCCCGACGTGCCGCCGATGCCGCACGAGGCCTGGGCGTGGCTGGAGGTGCAAAGCGGCCTGCCGCGCATCACCGCTGCCACGGTGGAGCAGTTCGTGCCACAGATGGTGAACCTGGAGGCGGTGGACGGCGTCAACTTCCGCAAGGGCTGCTACCCCGGCCAGGAGGTGGTGGCACGCAGCCAGTACCGCGGCACCATCAAGCGCCGCAGCTTCCTGTTCCGCAGCGCCGCCGCGGCGCAGCCGGGGCAGGAAGTGTTCGACGACGCCGACCCCGATCAGCCCGCCGGCATGGTGGTCAATGCCGCGAGCTTCGAGCACCGGCATGCCGTGCTGGCCGAAGTGAAGCTGGCCGCGCTGGACAGCGGCCGCCTGCACCTCGGTTGCGCCGGAGGGCCGCTGCTGGAGCGCGAAGAATTGCCGTACGCGCTGCCGCTCGAGGTGGCCTAGACGCGCCGGTTGCCAACAGCGTCACGCCATGCAACCCGGCAGCCGCCGGCTGTTCATCTACTATCGGCTCGCGGAGGCGGACCTGCCCGCGGCATGCGCTGCGGTACGGCAGGCGCAGCAAGCGCTGTGCGCCCGGCATGCCGGCCTGGTCGCCGGGCTGCTGCAGGCGCCCGCGCCATCGGCCGCAGGCGAACGAACCGTGATGGAAACCTATGTGATGGATGCGCAAGTGAACGCGCAAGGTGTCGACGCGGCGCTGCAGGCCGCCGTCGAGGCCACTCTGTGCGCTGCGCTGAAACCCTGGCTGGCCCATCGGCAGCGCCACCTTGAAGTATTCGTCGACCTGCCATGTGCCTCGTAGCCCTCGCGATCGAACAAAGCTCCCGCTTTCCGCTGGTGCTGGCGGCCAACCGCGATGAACTCTTCGGCCGCGCGACCGCACGGCTGGGCTGGTGGTCACCGGGCAACGCACCCGACATCCTGAGCGGCCGCGACCTCGAAGCCGGCGGCACCTGGCTGGGGCTGACCGCCGCCGGCCGCCTGGCCCTGGTCACCAACCTGCGGCGCGGCATCACGCCCGACCCGCAGGCGCCCAGCCGAGGCGGCATCGTGCCCCTGTGGCTGCGCGGCGAACTGCCGGCCGACCGCTTCTGGATGCAGGTGGCGCTGTCGGGGCACAACCCGTTCAACGTCATCGCCGCCGACTTCCGGCTCGGCGAGTGCTATTGGGGCAGCAGCGACACGCCGTCGCCGCGGCGCCTGGAGCGAGGGCTGTACGGGCTGTCCAACGGCGCGCTCGACGAGCCCTGGCCCAAGGTATTGCGGCTGAAGGCGCAGGTGCGCGCCGGGCTGGACATGGCCACCACGCTGGACACGCTGGTACAGCACCTGTTCGCCGCCCTGGCCGACCGCGACCCCGCACCCGACGACGAACTGCCGAGGACGGGCGTGCCGTTGGCGCGAGAGCGCGAGCTGTCGCCCGCGTTCATCCTCACGCCCGACCTGCGCTACGGCACGCGCTCTTCCACGCTGGTGATCACCGAGCGCGTGAACAAGCGGCTGGTCACCCACGTGCTGGAGCGCAGTTTCACCGCCGGCTCCAAGCTGGCGCTGCTGCGCCGCTCCACGCTGCACGACTGGCCGCCGCGCTACACGGTGAACGGGCCGCTCGAAACGGCCAGCACCGGGCCGGTGTCGGAGGGCGAAGTGGGCGAGTTGCCGACGGAGTCGCCGCTGAAGCGCCAGCGTGCCCGCGGACTGCTCAAACCGGCGGTGCCCCGGCGGCGGCCGCGAGCCGCGTAGGCCGGACGCTCACAAGCCGCGCACCATCTCCACGTGGGTGATGCCGGCTTCCTCGAAGGCCGGCCCACGCTCGACAAAGCCGGCGCGGCTGTAGAACGGCGCGGCGCTCACTTGCGCGTGCAGCACCGCCTCGTGAAAACCTTGCCTGCGCGCCGCGTCCATCAGCGCGTCGAGCACTGCGCGGCCGACGCGGCCGCTGCGCATCACCTGCACCACCGCCATGCGGCCGATCTTGGCCACGCCCGGCACGTGCTCGGCCAGCCGCCCGGTGGCCAGCGGCACGCCGAAGCGGTTGTAGGCCACCGCATGGGTGCAGCTCGGGTCGGCGCCGTCCCATTCCATCTCGGCCGGGATCTTCTGCTCGTCGATGAACACCGCACGGCGGATGGCCTGCGCGTCGCGGCCCAGTTCGTCCCACGAGCCCACCCGCACCTCCACCATCGGCTTGCCCGCCTCGAAGGACTGCAGCACGTCGCGCAGCTCCTGCGGCACCGGCTTCGAGCTTTGTGTCGCCGGATCGGCGAACACGTACACCAGCTCGCCGCTGACCAGCAGCTCCTCGCCGCGGAACACGCCGGCGGCGAAGTTCATCGACGAGTTGCCGATGCGCGCGCAGCGGATGCCGATGTCCAGCACGTCGTCGTAGCGCGCCGAGCCTTCGTATTCCACCGTGGCCTTGCGCACGAAGAGGTCGCCGCCCAGGTACTCCATCGTGTCGTGGTAGGGCAGCGCCAGCGCCCGCCAGTAGCCGCCCACCGCGGTGTCGAAGTACATCAGGTAGTGGCCGTTGAACACGATCTTCTGCATGTCCACCTCGGCCCAGCGCACGCGCAGGCGGTCGAGGTAGCGGAAGTCTTTTCGTTGCGTGCTCATGTCTGCAGTTCCCATGCGGCGCGCAGCGCGTCGGCCGCCGCCTGTTGTGCCAGGGCCGCCTCGGGGATCGCGCGGCCCATCTTGATGAAATCATGCGTCAGGCCGCGGTACAGCTCCAGCTGCACCGCCACGTGCGACTGGCGCAGCCGGTCGGCATAGGCGATGCCTTCGTCCACCAGCGGGTCGCACTCGGCGAGAATCACGCAGGCCGGCGCCACGCCTTCCAGTTCGTCGGCCAGCAAGGGCGCGAAGCGCCAGTCGGTGCGCTGCGACGGCGCGATGTACTGGCGGAAGAACCACTCGATGCTCACCGCGTCGAGCAGGAAGCCGTCGGCAAACAGCCTGTGCGAAGGCGTATCGGCATGGGCGGCGGTACCCGGCGTGATGAGCAGTTGCAGCGTCAGCGGCAGGCCGATGTCGCGCGCGTGCAGCGCACTCACCGCCGCCAGCGTGCCGCCGGCCGAGTCGCCGCCCACCGCCAGCCGGGTGCGGTCCAGACCGAGCGTGTCGCCATGCTCCGAGAGCCAGCGCATCGCGGCCCAGGCATCGTCCACCGCGGTGGGGAAGCGGTGCTCCGGTGCCAGCCGATAGTCCAGCGCCACCACGGCCCCGCCGCTGCGCAGGCCGAGCTGGCGGCACAGGCTGTCGTGGGTTTCCAGCCCGCCGATCGTGAAGCCGCCGCCGTGCAGGTACAGCAGCACCGGCAGGCGCTCGTGCGAAGGCGCGTACAGCCGCGCCGGCAGCGGCGTGCCGTCGGCCGCGGGGATCTGGAAGTCCTCCACCCGCGCCAGCGGCGCGCGCGGCGGCTCCAGCACCTCGGCCGCCAGCACGTAGGCGCGCCGCGCCTCCTCGGGCGGCAGGGTGTGGAACGGCGGACGGTTGGCGCGGCGGATGCGGTCGAGCACGCCGCGCATCTGCGGGGTGAGAAACGGTGATGTAGCCAAGGTGACAGGTGAAGGCGGGGTCGCCCGCATGCGGCGGCAGTGTGCCAGAGCGCATACTCGTCGCGCCCTCCCCCACCGCGAGTACCCATGGCCTTCATCTACTACATCACCCAGGTGCAGCTCGATTTCGGCGCTGTGAAGCTGCTGCCTGCGGAATGCGAGCGCGTCGGCATCGCCAAACCGCTGGTGGTCACCGACCCGGGCGTGCGCGCGGCCGGCGTGCTGGACCGCGCGCTCGGCGCGCTGGGCGGCATGCCGCACGCGGTGTTCGACCAGACGCCCTCCAACCCCACCGAGGCCGCCGTGCGCGCCGCCGCCGAGGTGTATGCCCGGCAGGGATGCGACGGCCTGGTCGCCGTGGGCGGGGGCTCCTGCATCGACCTGGCCAAAGGCGTGGCCATCGCCGCCACGCACCCCGGCCCGCTGAAGACCTACGCCACCATCGAAGGCGGCAGCACGCGGATCAGCGGGGAGGTGGCGCCCTTGATTGCGGTGCCCACCACCGCCGGCACTGGCAGTGAGGTCGCGCGCGGCGCGATCGTCATCGTGGACGACGGCCGCAAGCTCGGCTTCCACAGCTGGCACCTGGTGCCCAAGACCGCCCTGTGCGACCCGGAGCTCACGCTGGGCCTGCCAGCGCTGCTGACCGCGGCCACCGGCATGGACGCGATCGCGCATTGCATGGAGACCTTCATGTCCGCGGCTGTCAACCCGCCGGCCGACGGCATCGCGCTCGACGGCCTCGAGCGCGGCTGGGCCCACATCGCCCGGGCCACGCGCGACGGCGGCGACCGCGAGGCGCGCTGGCAGATGATGAGCGCCAGCATGCAGGGCGCCATGGCGTTCCAGAAGGGCCTGGGCGCAGTGCATTCGCTCAGCCACAGCCTGGGCGGGGCCAACCCGAAGCTGCACCACGGCACCTTGAACGCGGTGTTCCTGCCCGAGGTGGTGCGCTTCAACGCCGCTGCCGAGAGCATGCAGCGCGAGCGCCGGCTGCAGCGCATGGCCCATGCCATGGGCCTGGGTTCCTGCGGCAGCCAGGGCACCGAGATTGCAGAGGCCTTGCGCGAGATGAACGCGCGGCTGGGCCTGCCCACGGGGCTCAAGGCCATGGGCGTCGGGTCCGATCTCTTCGACCGCATCATCGACGGCGCGATGAAGGACCATTGCCACAAGACCAACCCCCGCGTGGCAACGCCCGAGCAGTACCGAGAAATACTGTCGGCTTCGATGTAGCCGACGGTGGCCGCCGTGGGCGAAAATCGCGGGCACACCGATCGCCTGCCGCCTGCTGATGAACCCTCGCCGCCCTCCTGCTGCCCACGCCGACGCCGCACCGTGGCGCATCCTGCGTTCCGCCTGGTTCTGGCGCGCGAGCCTGGGCGCGCTGATCGTGGCGATCCTCTACCTGGCGCTGAAGCCGGTGACGCCCTCCGACATGAGCACCGGCTGGGACAAGCTCAACCATGCGCTGGCGTTCTGCGCGCTGGCGCTCACCGCCTGCTTCAGCGCGCCGCCGTCGCCACGGCGCCTGTTGCTGGCTGCCGCGCTACTGCTCGGCTTCGGCGGCGCGATCGAGCTGATGCAGCTGCGCATACCCGGGCGCGATGCCGAATGGGCCGACCTGCTGGCCAACACGGTGGGCGTCGTGGCCGGCATGCTGCTGGCCACCATGAGCTTGCGCTCGAAGCTGCTGACAGCGTCGCGCCGTCGCTAACGCGGCAAGCCGTGCACGTAGCGGCCCTGGTGATACACCAAGGGCGCCACGCCGGGCCGGTGGACGCAGCGCAACACCCGGCCCACGAAGATCACGTGGTCGCCCTCTTCATGCCGGCTGCGGCTTTCGCACTCGAACACCGCCGCGGCGCCTTCGATCAGGGGGCAGCCGTGGGCGCCGGTGTCATGCCCCACGCCGGAAAACCGGTCGGCCACGCGGCCTGAAAAGCGCTCGGCCAGGTTGCGCTGGTCAGCCGCGAGCACGTTGATCGCATAGTGCGAGGCATGGCGGAACACCGCCATCGAGCGCGCCTTCATGGCCAGGCTCCACAGCACCAGCGGCGGCGACAGCGACACCGAGTTGAAGGAGTTGGCCGTGAGCCCGACGGGCGCACCAGACGCATCGCGTGCGGTCACGATCGTCACGCCGGTGGCGAAGCAGCCCATGGCGCCGCGGAAGGCCAGCGCATCGGACGCCGATGCATCCTCCGTGGCCAGCGCCCGGTCCAGCTCGCTGAAGACAGCCGCCATGTCGCTCTCCTGTTTCACGTCGACGCCACCGTCACGGCGCCGCGGCGCGCGAACAAGGGCTTGAGCCGGAGGAACCGCTTCTCCAGCAGGTGGTAAGACAGCATGGCCACGGCCAGGCTGGCCAGCGTGGCCAGTGCCAGGTAGGCCAGGTGGGCCGGCAGCGACTTCAGCAAGTCTTCCTGCGCGCGCATCAGCGGCCGCAGGAGCGCATCGCCCAGGATCTTGTGGAACACGTACATGCCGTAGCTGTAGGTGGCCAGCACGCGCAGCGGCGCGATGCGCCAGGGCGAGCACCACCAGGCGCTGCGCCCCGCGATGTCGGCGCCGGCCAGGCCCAGCAGCAGCGAGGCGAAGCTCAGCGCCAGCAGGCTGTAGCCTGCCGTCTGCATCAGCGGGTTCACGCGCGAGATGCTGCGCACGACCAGCAGACAGGCGACGAACAGCGCGGCGGACAGCAACACCGCCTTGGCATCGCGCCGCACGCACCAGGCGCGCCATTCGGGCACCCGCAAGGCCGCAGCGGCCGCACCGCCCAGCGCGAGCGCATCCATGCGGCTGAAGGTGAAGGTGTAGACCATCTCCGGCGTCGCGCCCGCGGCCAGCATCAGGCAACGGATGCCCAAGGCCGAAGCCGCCACCACCACGCACAGCCGGAAGGCCTGGCGCGCCGTGCAATGCCGGATCAGGAACGGCCAGACCAGGTAGAACTGCTCCTCGACCGCCAGCGACCAGAAGTGCGGGAACGCGTTGGAGGCGATGCCGTAGGGCTCGGTCCAGTTGGACAGGTAGGTCCACAGCCAGACCTGATCGGGCACGTCTGCCGCCACGCCCCCCGGCAGCGGTCCGATCAGCGGCACCAGCAGCGGCATCAGCACGAAGGCCGCCAGCAGCACCGCGTAGTACAGCGGGAAGATGCGCAGCACGCGCCGCATGTAGAAGCTGCGGTAGTAGTCGTCGGCCTGCCGGCTGTCGAGCAGGATGCCCGAGATCAGGAAGCCGCTGAGCGCGAAGAACAGCGTCACCGCCATCCAGCCGCTGTTGATCGCGGTCTCCACCGCGCGGCCGAACAGGCTGGGAAACCAGGGACCGTCGATCACCGAGAGGTTGTGCACCGCCACCCACAGGATGGCGATGCCGCGCACGCCGTCGAGCGCTGGCAGGCGCTCTGGCAGTGCCGGCTGCCCGGAACCCACCTCGACGCCGGAGGGGACCATGCGGCTCACCCCGCGTTCGACACCAGCGCGTCCATGCCGCGCTGCCATGCGGCGGCCATGTCGTCGAGCAGCGCACTGGCATCCAGCGGCTTGCCCAGCATCACGGAGCGCGCGCCCTTGAGGATCAGCGTCTTGCTGTGGGAGCCGATCAGCTCGAAGGACGCCGAAGCGGCCTCCAGCGACATGCCGGTGTGGGCCTGCAGCCAGCGCAGGTGTCCGGCGGCCAGCTCCATGCCCGCGCCCAGCTGGCGCAGCGTGGAGAAGGCCCAGGCGTGGTAATGCGGCAGCCCCCGCGCCTGCAGCAGCGGCAGGTCGGCCG
Source organism: Pseudomonadota bacterium (assembly GCA_040758375.1). Classification (GTDB taxonomy): domain Bacteria; phylum Pseudomonadota; class Gammaproteobacteria; order Burkholderiales; family Burkholderiaceae_C; genus CAMLIZ01. The sequence continues at coordinate 16,128 of JBFLWE010000004.1, read as the reverse complement.
CCCAGCGGCCGGCGAAGCGCTGCACCGGGTTGGCCTCCGGGCGCCGGGCCAGGTGGCGCGCCAGCGACGCCCGGGCCATGGGCGCCAGTTCATGCGCCGGCCGGTGCACCACGCGGTCGGTGCGTACCACCTCGGCGAACAAGGGCAGCGACCACTCGTCGGGCGCCGCGTCCAGGCGGAAGAGCTGCCGGAAGTCCTCGCCCTCCACGCGGAAGAAGCCCGCGTTGTGGAAGTAGTGCGCGAAGCCGGCATCGAAGTCCACCTCGGTCAGCCCGATCGTGGTCTTGGTGTGCTGGCGCCGGTAGTCGGTGCCGGCGGTGTCGGGCAGCCAGAAGGCGTCGGCCTCGGTGCTCACCAGCTTGCCGGCGGCCAGGTGCTCCAGCGCATGCTCGGCCAGCGGGCGCCAGATGTTGAGTTCCTGCACGTCGAGGCCGTAGAGCTCGTACAGCTCGTTGTGCGGGGGCTTGAAGAAGGTCCACTGGTCGCCTTCGAAGTCGATGGCCAGCGTGAACGCCATCAGCGGCCAGGGATCGAGCTGCAGGCCCTGCAGCACCTCGATCCAGATGTCGATGTAGCAGTTCTTCTCCACCCACACGGTGGGCGGCGCATGCAGCGGGCTGCAGGCGTAGCCCTCGCCCGGCTTCAGGCCGGCAAAGGCTTCGCAGCGGGCGGCGCGCGCCGTGGGCGGGGTCAGCTCCACAGCTGCTGGCGCACGGCCTCGGGCCAGCGCTGGGGGTCGAAGCCATGGGTCTTGAACAGCGCCATGGTCACGCGCTCCAGGCCGAAGCCCAGGCAGGCGGTGTTGGCGGTCTGCCCGTCGGGCGTCTTGATGCCAAAGGTGGAGCCGAAGTGGTCCTGGTGGAAGTTGAAGGAGCACACGGCCGTGGGGTCGGTGGCCGAGATCACCGGCACCAGCACCTCGAACTTCAGCTTCTGCTCCTTCTGGTTCATCGCGAGGATCTTGCCGCCGCGGCCGAAGAACGGGTCGGCCGCCACGTCGCTCTGCGCCGGCAGGCCCAGGCCCTGCAGCAGCGCCATGCCGCGCTGCAGCCACATGTCGCGCCAGGCGATCACCTGATCCGGCGTGCCGATACGGATGAACTCGCGGCAGCGGAACGACTGCATGCGCGTCGGTTCGTCGGAAGGCTCGTGCCGGAACACCCAGTTGCAGATGGTGACCAGCTTGCCTTCGGCCGGCACGGTGCCGGTGAACATGCCGTACACCGGGTAGCAGGCCGCCGGCGTGAGCACCACGTCGGTCTGTTGCAGGTCCTGGCCCCAGGGCTCGCCCTTCCTGGCCTTCTCGGCCAGGGCCAGCGCCTGCAGCGCATTGCCGAAGAAGCTGTGGATCGAGCCGCACAGATGCGGGAACGACTCCAGGTAGTTCACCTTCTCCAGCACCTTGCGGTCGAGGATGGGCGGAAACGTCACCGGCATCGCGCCGTCGTTTTCGGCCAGCTTGGACACCAGGTCGTTGAAGCGGTTGAGCACGTCCTCGAACACCGGCCCGCGCGCGAACACGCCGCGCACGCCGGCCGGCACGATCAGGCCGTGCGCCACCAGGCCGTCATAGAACGACTTGATGTCGTAGCTGACGCCGTCCGCTTCCTGCGCGGGTGCGAGATCGACTTCGAAGCCTTGTGCGCCCATGTTCATTCGTCCTTGAAGACCATCAGCATCGCGGCGCTCTTGGCCGCGATGCGTTCGTTGGAGATCATCAGCGCGCCGGACAGCGCGTCGCGGTAGTGGCGCCCCAGCGCGTAGGGGCTGTCGTTCTTGTAGGCCAGGATGCCGATGATCTGCAGCGCCTTGTGCACCAGCTGCGGCGTGGTGTCGGAGGTGTGGATCTTGAGGTTGTTGAACTTCAGCGCCCAGCCCATGTTGAGCAGCTCCTGTGCGCCGCCTTCGCGCGCATCGAGTTCGTCCACCTCGCGCGCCACGGTCTGCCAGCCGTGCTTGAGCGACTGCAGCTGCTGCGACACGTCGGCCAGGCGCACGGCGTTGGGCGGCAGCGTGCCGGGGGTCTTGCGCGCCTCGGCGCGCACGAAGGCCGCGGCCTTGCCCACTGCATCGGCCGCGATGCCCCACCACAGCGCCGACCACAGCACGTGCGAATACGGCACCATCGACTGCGCCGAGCCGTCGGCAAAGCTGCCCGGCACGATCTGCTCCACCGCGCCCGACGATTCGAGCTTGAAGCCGGGGCTGCAGGTGCCGCGCATGCCCATGGTGTCCCAGGTGGTGGTTTGCGTGAGGGTGTATTCGCCTTTGCGCACCAGCACCAGCACCTGGTCGCTGCGCGCGGCTTCCGGGTTGCGCCGGCAGGTCACGAGGATGCCGTCGGCATGCGCGCAATAGGAGCCGGTGGTCGCGTCCTTGTGGAGCACGAAGCGCTCGCCCTGGCGTTCCACCGCGCAGATGCTGGAGCGCGTGTCGCCGAAGGTGCCCACCTCGGAGGTCATCGAGGCGAGCAGGTACTGTTCGCGCACCAGGTCGCGCAGGTATTGCTCGAAGAAGCGGCTGCCCTGCACGTGGCGCACGATGCACGCCACCTGGATGTAGTGCATGGCCAGCACCATGCCGCTGGACGCGCAGGCACCGGAGAGCGCGGCGCACAGCGTGGCGAGTTCGAGCAGGTTGCAGCCCATGCCGCCGTAGGCACGCGGCACGCCGGCCGACAAGGCGCCCACCCGCTTCAGCTCGTCCACCGTTTCCTGTGGAAAGCGGGCTTTCGCATCCACATCCGCCGCATGGCGCGCAGCGGTCTCCTTGGCGATGCCCCGCACGCAGGCGAGCAGGTCACCGAAAGCGGTCGGTCGGGTGGACATGTCCAACAGTGATCCCCTGGGTACGGCTCGGGCTGCGGGGCGTGCAGCGGCGCCGGTTGCGGCAACAGGGGAAGCAGCGCGAATGCGCTTTCCCCCTCCTCTTCTCGATGCGCGGCATTGTCAATCCGTCCACCCTGGCCTGTCTCCCCCAGACTGGGTGGGGTGCGGGCGTTGAAAATCACCGCATGTTGACGGTCGACGTTGCGGATGCCCGTGTTTCCGGTCTATGCGTGGTGGTGCTGCACGGCTACGCAATGAAGCCGGAAGACCTGATGCCCTTTGCGCGGTCGATGGGGGTGCCGGGCCGCTACTGCTTCCCGCGCGGGCCTTTCGACGCGGAGCTCGGCGGTTTCGCCTGGTGGCCGGTGGACGAAGCGGCGCGCGGCGCGGCGCTGGCGCACGGCCCGCGCGACCTGTCGCAGGAACATCCGGCCCAGCGCGAAAAGGCCCGTACCGCATTGGCCAGCCTGCTGCAGGAGGCGTCGTCGCAGGGTGCGGGCCGGCTGGTGCTCGCCGGCTTCTCCCAAGGCGGGATGCTGGCGTGCGACACGCTGCTGCACGAAGACGTGCACGTCGATGCGCTGGCGCTGTTCTCGTCGTCGCGCATCGCGCTCGACGAATGGCAGGCGCGCCGCCATCGTCTTGCGGGCCTGCCGGCACTGGTGGCGCACGGCAAGGCCGATGTCGACCTCGCCTTTGCAGCGGGCCGCGCGCTGCACGACTGGCTGGTCGAGGCGGGTGCCGCGGCACGCTGGGCGCCGTTTGAAGGCGGACATGAGATGCCCCTGGCGGTGTGGCGCGGATTCCGCCGCTTCCTGCGCGAGATCTCTGCGCCCTCCACCCCCTTTTGGGGGCCTCCCGCAGCACCCTGCAAATAAGGGGAACGAGGGCGGCGCAAGCCCGTTGCGCCGCTATGATCCGCGACCATTCGGCCTGCCACCCAAGGGCCGTGGCCGCACCCGCACATGAACCTGCAAACCCGCACGGCCAGCGAGCTGGATCGATTGCCCGCGCCGCTGCGCGTGGGTGTCGACGTCGTGCTGATCAACCACATCGAGGATTCGCTGCGCCGCTTCGGCCAGCGCTTCGTCAACCGGTTGTTCAGCGCCCGCGAGGCGGCTTACGCCATGTCGTCGCGAGAGCTCACTGCACAGCGCCTGGCCGCGCGATTCGCCGCCAAGGAGGCGGCGATCAAGGCCTTCGGCTGGTCGGAAGCCTCCATCGACTGGCGCGATATCGAAGTGGTGCGCGAGGACAGTGGCGCGTGCCACCTCGAGCTTCACGGGCATGCGGCGCAGCTGTTGGCCGCCTTCGGCCCGGCCCAGGTGGCCCTGAGCCTCAGCCATGACGGCAACTACGCCGTGGCCGTGGTGACGGCCCTTCCGACCAAGCCTGCATCTTCCCCTCGACATGATGACCACCGACACCATTGAGCAGCAGATCCGCACCATCCTGGCCGAGCACGGCAGGCTGAACAAGGACGCTTTCCAGCTCGGGCCCGAAGACGACCTCTACCAGGCTGGCCTGACCTCGCATGCCAGCGTGAACCTGATGCTGGCGCTCGAAGGCACCTTCGAAGTCGAGTTTCCCGACCACCTGCTCAACCGCAGCGTGTTCAGCAGCATCGAGTCGATCCGCAGCGCACTGGCCGAACTGGCCGTCAGCTGACCGGTGATGGATCGCAGGACACGAGGCGTCGGCGGACATCGCCGCATCGCGCTCGTGCAGGGCTGGCAGGTGTGCTGCGCACCGCCGGCCGCAGAACAGGACACCTCCCCACCGGACAGCGCTACCTGGTTCGAGGCCCCTGCGCTGGGTCCCGTGGCCGCGGTGCTGCGCGCCACAGGCCAATGGTCGCTGGACGTGCCCGCGGTGCACCTGGACGCGCACGACTGGTGGTACCGGCTGCGCTTCGACCTGCCGCAGGACATGGCAGGCGACGACCTGGTGCTGGGCTTCGACGGCCTGGCGACGCTGGCGCGCGCCTGGCTCAACGGCCAGCCCCTGTTCGACAGCGACAACATGTTTGTCGCGCACCAATGCAAGGTGGGACCGCGCCTGCAGCCGCGGGGCAACGAGCTGCTGCTGCGCTTCGCCTCGCTGGACCAGGCGCTCGCGGCACGCAAACCACGCCCGCGCTGGCGCGCGCCCATGGTCGTGAACCAGCAGCTGCGCTGGTGGCGCACCACCCTTATCGGACGCACGCCCGGCTGGTCGCCGCCGTGTGCGCCGGTGGGGCCTTGGCGCGGCATCTGGCTCGAGCAGCGCTCGGGCCGCAGCGTCGAACTGCAGCAGTTGCACTGTGGCGCCACCGGCGGCACCGGCCTGCTGAGCCTGCGGTGCACGGTCGAGGCGCCCGGCGGCATCGGGGCCGTGCGACTCGTGCTTTCGCGTGCGGGGCAGGAGACGACGGCCTCGCTGGTGCACGCGGGCGCCGCCCAGTGGCAAGGCCGCATGCAGCTGCCGGGCGTTGCGCTTTGGTGGCCCCATACCCATGGCGAGCCGGCGCTGTACGAGGCGCGACTGCAGGTGACGCCGCTGCAGGGGGAGCCGTTCGAGGCCGACCTCGGGCGGGTGGGTTTCCGCAGCCTGGCGCTGCAGCGCGAGGACGGCGACTTCGAGTTCATCGTGAACGGCCTGCCGGTGTTTTGCCGCGGGGCCTGCTGGACCCCCTTGGACCCGGTGGGGTTCGCGAGCACCGCTGTGCAGATGCGCCATGCCGTGGACCAGTGCCGCAGCGCGGGCATGAACATGCTGCGCGTCGCCGGCCCGATGGTGTACGAGCACGACGACTTCCTCGACGCCTGCGACGAACTCGGCCTGCTGGTCTGGCACGACTTCATGTTCGCCAGCATGGACTACCCGGGCGACGATCCGGGCTTCGCCGCCAGCGTCGAGGCCGAGGTGCGGCAGCAGGCCTCGCGCTGGCAGGGTCGGCCTTCGCTGGCGCTGCTGTGCGGCAACTCCGAGGTGTCGCAACAGGCCGCGATGTGGGGCGCCGCGCGCGACCAATGGCTGCCGCGGCTGTTTGCCGAGCAGGTGCCGGCATGGGTGCAGCAGGTGCTGCCTGACACGCCGTACTGGCCCAGCAGCGCCTGGGGCGGCGTGTTTCCGCATCAGGTGGACTCGGGTTCGGTTTCCTACTACGGCGTCGGCGCCTACCTGCGCCCGGAAGAAGACGCGCGCCGCAGCGGCCTGCGCTTCGCCAGCGAGTGCCTGGGCTTTTCCAACGTGCCCGAGCCCGACACCATTGCCCGCATGCCGGGCGGCGCGACGCTGCGTGTCACGCATGCAGGCTGGAAGGCGCGCGCCTCGCGCGACCTGGGCGCCGGCTGGGACTTCGAGGATGTGCGCGACCATTACCTCGGGCAGCTGTTCCGGCTCGACCCCGTGCGGCTGCGCTATGCCGACCACGAGCGCTACCTGATGCTGTCGCGCGTGGCCAGCGGCGAAACGATGGCGCGCGCGTTCGCCGAGTGGCGGCGCGCGGGTTCTGGCTGCCGCGGCGCGCTGGTGTGGTGGCTGCGTGATTTCTGGGCCGGTGCCGGCTGGGGCCTGCTCGACGACGCCAGCCGGCCCAAGGCCTGCTGGCACATCCTCGCGCGCGCGCTGCAGCCGTGCACGGTGCTGCTCACGGACGAGGGCAACAGCGGCCTGGTCGCCCACCTTGTCAACGAAGGCGCACAGCCGCTGCAAGCCGTGCTCGACATCGCCACCTGGCGCGGCGACGTGGCGGCCCACCAGGCGCGGCGCGCGTTCGCGCTGCCGGCCCGCAGCACGCAGGCGGTGCCCCTGCTGGGCCTGCTGGAGCACTTTGCCGACCTCAACCATGCCTACCGCTTCGGGCCGCTGAACCACGACGCGGTGGTGGCCAGCCTGCGCAGCGAAGACGGCTCGCTGCTGGCGCAGGCGTTTCACTTCCCGGCCGGCATGGACCTGCCGCGCGAGGCCGACCTCGGGCTGCAGGCGCAGGCCCAGGCGATCGAAGGCGGCCGGGTGCAACTGCAGCTGTTGACGCGACGCCTGGCGCTGGGCGTGCACGTGCAGGCCAACGGGTTCGAGGCCGACGACCAGTATTTCCATCTCGTGCCGGGGGACGTGCGCATGGTGACGCTTCACCCCACCGAAGGCCGCGCGCGCCCGTGGCGCTGCACGGTCCATGCGCTCAATGCCGCGGTGCCGGCCATGGTGCGTGCTCCGAATGGCTACTGACGCCGGCGCCACGGCCTTGTACTTCGGGCCGGATGACGCGCCGGTGTTCGGCTGCTGGCACCGGCCGGCCGCACCCGTGCGCGACACCGCCGTGCTGCTGTGCCCTTCCTTCGGCCGCGAGGAAGCGAGCGGCCATCGCAGCCTGCACCATCTGGCGCAGCGCCTGGCGGCATCGGGCTGCGGCGTGCTGCGCTTCGACTATCCGGGCACCGGTGACTCGGCCGGCGACGAATCGCTGCCCGCGCGGGTCGCGGCATGGCAGCGGGCGATCGGCGATGCGCTGCAGCTGCTGCAGCAGATCAGCGGCGCACGGCGCCTGGTCGTCGTGGGCTTGAGGCTGGGCACCTTGCTCGCTGCGCCGGTGGCCGCCGCGCGCGCGGACGTCGCCGGTTTCGTGGCCTGGGTGCCGGTGACCAGCGGACGCGCCTTCGTGCGCGAACAAAGGCTGTTGCAGGCGGCCACCGTCACGCCCGGCCCGTCGGCCGACGACGGCGCGCCGCTGGAGGCCGGTGGCTACCTGCTCACGGCCGGCACGCGCGAGTCGCTGGCGGCGATCGACCTGCGCAAGCTCGATCGCCCCCCTGCCCCGCGCGTGCTGGTGATCGACCGCGACGACATGCCGCCCTCGCAGGCCTGGCTCACCCAGCTCGGCGCCGCGGGCAGCGATGTCGAGCACCGCCGCCTGCCGGGCTATGCGGCGATGATGCAAGACCCGCACAACACCGTGCTGCCCGAAGCGATGCTGCAGGCCGCGGTGGACTGGGTGCTCGATGGCGCGGCTACCCTGGGTCACGGGCCGGCGCAGCCGCGCACGCGCACCGAGGCGCGGCTCGGGCCGGTGGTGGAGCAGCCGGTGCGCCTGCGGCACGAGGGCGTCTGCCTGGCCGGCGTCGTTTCCCGGCCGGCAGACGGCTCGGCGGCACGGCAGGCCGTGCTGCTGATCAATGCCGGCGCACAGCGGCGCGTGGGGCCGAGCCGGCTGTACGTGACGCTGGCGCGGCGCTGGGCGGCACAAGGCCTGCTCGTGCTGCGGCTCGACCTTTCGGGGCTGGGCGACAGCCTGCCCCGGCCAGGCACCGCAGACAACATCGTCTATTCGCCGACTGCAGTGCACGAGGTGCGCGCCGCGCTGCAGTGGCTGCAAGAACGCTGGGCGGTGCAGCACTGCACCGCCATGGGCTTGTGCGCAGGCGCCTACCACGGCTTCAAGGCGGCAGTGCACGGCGCGCCGGTGCACCGGGTGGTGGCGATCAACCCGCTCACCTTCTTCTGGCGCGAGGGCACGCCGCTCGATGCGCCGCTGCCCGCGCACGAGGTCGCGGCCGAGATGGCACGCTACCGCTCCAACCTGTTCGCGGCGCAGCGCTGGCGCAAGCTGCTGCGCGGCGAGGTCAACCTGCGCCGGCTCGGCAGCTTGCTATCGCGCCGCCTCGCACAACTGGTTCTGCGCCGGGCGCGCGACGTGGCGCGCTGGCTTCACCTGCCGCTGCGCGAAGACCTCGCGCGTGAGCTGCGCCAGGTGGTCCACGCCGGCACGCAGCTGCATTTCGTGTTCTCCACCAGCGACCCCGGCGAGGAGCTGCTGCGCACCGAGGCCGGCATCGCCGCCACGCGCCTGCTGCGCGACGGCGCCCTGTCGATCGACCGTATCGAAGACGCCGACCACACCTTCAGCACCGAGGCTGCGCGCGGGCGCGTGGTCGAGGTGCTGAGCGCGCGCGTGCTCGGCGCCGCCTGAACTACAGCAGTTCGATCCCGTCCAGCCCTGCAGAGCAAGCCTGGCGGACGATGCGCACGAAGTCGGCCACGAACGGCTTTCCAGCCAGCGCCTTCGGCACGCAGGCATGCAGTTCGCCCCACAGGCCGGTGCTGCCGATGCGCTTGGCCGTCACGTAGTCGTGGTCCACGTAGCTCTTGACGCCCCAGTTGGGCAGCGCCGCGATGCCGCGGCGGCTGGCGACCAGCTGGAGGATGGCCACCGTGAGCTCGGCCGTGCGCCGCTGCAGCCGGATGCCTGCCGGCTGCAGCACCTGGCGGATCAGGTCGATGCGCGGCTCGGGCACCGGGTAGGTGATCAGGGTTTCGCCGGCCAAGTCCTCGGCCTGCAACCGCCGCTTGCCCGCCAGCCGGTGTTCGTTGGCCATGACCACCAGGATCTCGAAGCGGAACAGCGCCGCCACGTGGAGCCCGCGTTTGCGCCGTGGCGCGGAGCCGATCACGAGGTCGGCCTTTCCGTCGGCCAGCAGGGCCAGCGGATCGGGGTGGAAGCCGGCCACCAGGTCCACCTCCACCTCGTTCCAGCGGCGGCGGAACTCGTCCATCACCGGCATCAACCATTCGAAGCAGGTGTGGCACTCGAGCGCGATGCGCAACTCGCCGCGCGTGTCGCCCTGCAGCCGCACCAGGTCGCGCTCGGCCGCCTCGACCTGCGCGGTGACCGCGTGCGCCAGCTCCAGCAGGCGCTGGCCTGCGGCGGTGAACTTCAGGCCCTGGCGCGCGGAGCGCTCGAACAGCGCCAGGCCATAGTGCGACTCCAGCGCGCGGATCTGGTGCGACAAGGCTGAAGGCGTGAGGTGCACGCGCTCGGCCGCCGGCGCCAGCTTGCCGGCCGCGGCGATCGCGAGCAGCGAGCGCAGGTGGCGGGTTTCGATCATCGATGAACCGAATTCATGTTTCGTTGAAAACATGCCGATTGATTCATTCTAGGTGCGCGAACAGACTCCTTCGCAACACGAAAGGAGTACCCGGTCCATGGCTCGTTCCCACATCCTCGGTTTTCCTCGCATCGGCGCGCAGCGCGAACTCAAGGCGGCGCTCGAATCGTTCTGGCGCGGCGAGAGCGACGAACAAGCGCTGCAGCGCACCGGCCGCCAACTGCGCGAGCGCCACTGGGCCCTGCAGCGCGCCGCGGGCCTGTCGTTGCTGACCGCTGGGGACTTCGCGTTCTACGACCACATGCTGGAGCACAGCGCGCTGCTGGGCGCCTTGCCCCGGCGCTTCGGCTTCGACGCGCGCACGCTGAGCCTGGGGCAAGGCTTCGAGCTGGCGCGCGGCAACGCGCTGCAGCCGGCGATGGAAATGACCAAGTGGTTCGACACCAACTACCACTACCTGGTGCCGGAGCTGGCACCCGACACCGCGTTCGGCGCGGGCAGCCCGGCGTGGTGGGCACAGATCGACGAGGCGCGCGCGCTGGGCATGCCGGTGAAGCCGGTGCTGGTCGGCCCGGTGACCTACCTGCGCCTGTCCAAGGGCCATGTGGCCGGTTTCGACCGCCTGCAGTTGCTGCCCCGGCTGTGCGAGGCCTACCGTGGCCTGCTGCAAGGCCTGGCCCGGCGTGGCATCGAATGGGTGCAGATGGACGAGCCGGCACTGTGCCTGGACCTGGACGACACCTGGCTGTCGGCTGCGGAGCGGGCCTACGCTGCGCTGGAGGGCCATGGCCCCAGGCTGCTGCTCGCCACCTACTTCGACAGCGCCGAGCCCGCGCAGCGGCTGGCGCGGCTACCGGTGCAAGGCTTTCATCTCGACCTGGTGCGCGCGCCCCGGCAACTGGCTGCCTGGCGGCATGCGTTGCCGGGCGACGCGGTGCTGTCGGCCGGCATCGTGGACGGCCGCAACGTCTGGCGCACCGATTTGCGCAAGACGCTGTCCACGCTGCAGGTGCTGCACGACGGGCTGGGCGACCGCCTCTGGGTGGCGCCGTCGTGCTCGCTGCTGCACGTGCCGGTTTCGCTGTCGCAGGAAGCCCGACTGGACGCCGGCGTCAAGTCATGGCTGTCCTTCGCCACCGAGAAGCTGCAGGAGGTGACTCTGCTCGCCCGCGGGCTCAACCAGGGCACGCAGGCCATCGAGCCGGCACTGCAGGAGTCCGACGCTGCGCAAGCGTCGCGGCGTGGCTCACGCCGCGTGACCAACGAGCTGGTGCGCAAACGGGCGGCGGCCACGCACGACGCCATGGCCGAGCGCCGCAGCCCGTATGCCCAGCGCGCGGCTCGCCAGCGCGGCGAGCTGAAGTTGCCGCTGCTGCCCACCACCACGATCGGCTCGTTTCCCCAGACCGCCGAGATCCGCAAGGCCCGCGCCGCCCACAAGCGCGGCGAACTGCCCGCGCTCGACTACCTGCAGCGCATGCGCGAGCAGATCCGCATCGCGATCGAGAAGCAGCAGGCGCTGGGTCTGGACGTGCTGGTGCACGGTGAAGCCGAGCGCAACGACATGGTGGAGTACTTCGGCGAGCAGCTCTGGGGCTACGCCTTCACCGAGCACGGTTGGGTGCAAAGCTACGGCTCACGCTGCGTCAAGCCGCCCATCCTGTACGGCGACGTCTACCGGCCCGAGGCCATGACGGTGGAAACGGCCGCCTACGCGCAGAGCCTCACCGAAAAGCCGGTCAAAGGCATGCTCACCGGGCCAGTGACGCTGCTGCAATGGTCCTTCGTGCGTGACGACCAGCCGCGCGAGGCCACCCTGCTGCAGCTGGCGCTGGCGATCCGCGACGAGGTGCTCGACCTCGAAAAGGCCGGCATCCGCATCATCCAGATCGACGAGCCCGCCTTCCGCGAGGGCCTGCCGCTGAAGGCCCGCGACCACCAGCGCTACCTCGACCAGGCAGTGCGCGCCTTCAAGCTGGCCGCCGGCGGCGTGCGCGACGAGACGCAGATCCACACGCACATGTGCTATTCGGAGTTCAACGACATCCTGCCAGCCATCGCTGCGATGGACGCCGACGTGATCACGATCGAGACTTCGCGCTCCAACATGGAGCTGCTCGACGCCTTCGGCGAATTCGCCTATCCCAACGAGATCGGGCCCGGCGTGTACGACATCCACTCGCCGCGCGTTCCCACGGCGGCGGCGATGCGCAGGCTGCTCGAAAAGGCGATGCAGGTGATCCCGGCGGAACGCCTGTGGGTCAACCCCGACTGCGGACTGAAGACGCGCGGCTGGCCCGAGGTGGAAGCGGCGCTGGAGCAGATGGTGCAAGCCGCGCGGAAACTGCGCGCAGAAAGGAAAACCGCCGCGACAGCGGCGGTCTCGTGAACCCTGCCGGAGCCCCCTCACCGCGGGGGCTCGGCGGAGCAAGAGGTTCGGCCGTACCGGCTGAGGCCTGCGGCCTCAGCCGTGCTTCTTGTCGAAGAACTGCTCGTCTTCGGTGGAGCCCTTCAGCGCGGCGGTGGAGGCTTCCTTCTCGATCGTGGTGGTCACCGCATCGAAGTAGCCGGTGCCGACCTCGCGCTGGTGCTTCACGGCGGTGAAGCCCTTCTCGGCGGCGGCGAACTCCTTCTCCTGCAGCTCGACGAAGGCGCTCATGTTGTTGCGCGCATAGCCGTAGGCCAGGTCGAACATCGAGTAGTTCAGGCTGTGGAAGCCAGCCAGCGTGATGAACTGGAACTTGTAGCCCATGGCGCCCAGCTCGCGCTGGAACTTGGCGATCGTGGCGTCGTCGAGGTTCTTCTTCCAGTTGAACGAGGGCGAGCAGTTGTAGGCCAGCAGCTTGCCGGGGAACTGCTTGTGGATGGCCTCGGCGAATGCCTTGGCATAGGCCAGGTCGGGCTTGCCGGTCTCGCACCACACCAGGTCGGCATAGGGCGCGTAGGCCAGGCCGCGGCTGATGGCCTGCTCCAGGCCGGGCTTGGTGCGGAAGAAGCCTTCGACCGTGCGCTCGCCGGTGCAGAAGGGCTTGTCGTTGTCGTCCACGTCGCTGGTGATCAGGTCGGCGGCTTCCGCGTCGGTGCGCGCCACCAGCACGGTGGGCGTGCCCATCACGTCGGCGGCAAGACGGGCGGCCACCAGCTTGGCGACGGCTTCACGCGTGGGCACCAGCACCTTGCCGCCCATGTGGCCGCACTTCTTCACCGAAGCGAGCTGGTCTTCGAAGTGCACGCCCGAGGCGCCGGCTTCGATCATGGACTTCATCAGCTCGAAGGCGTTGAGCACGCCGCCGAAGCCGGCTTCGGCATCGGCCACGATGGGCGCGAAGAAGTCGATGTCGTCCTTGCCCTCCGACCACTGAATCTGGTCGGCGCGCTGGAAGGTGTTGTTGATGCGCTTGACCACCGCCGGCACCGAGTTGGCCGGGTACAGCGACTGGTCGGGGTACATCTCGCCGGCGAGGTTGGCGTCACCGGCCACTTGCCAGCCGGAGAGGTAGATCGCCTTCAGGCCGGCCTTGACCTGCTGCATCGCCTGGTTGCCGGTGAGCGCGCCCAGCGCGTTGATGAACGGCTCGGTGTTGATCAGGTTCCACAGCTTTTCGGCGCCGCGCTTGGCCAGCGTGTGCTCGATCTGCACAGAGCCGCGCAGGCGCACCACGTCGGCGGCGGAATAGCCGCGCTTGATGCCCTTCCAGCGGGCGTTTTCGGCCCAGTCCTTCTCCAGGGCGGCGGCCTGTTGTTCGCGGGTGGGTTGGCTCATCTCGATAGCTCCTTCAGGTAGACCAACAAAGTGAAAACGTCTGGGATGAAGCGTACCGACAAGTGCTGCGCTGCGGAAGACTTATGTCTTATAGAAGACTAAAAATCTCTTTCTTTGAAATCAATGACTTAGCCATTTCATTGCGGGATGTGGAATCTGTTTCACCGTGATGGAAAAAGCGGCCAACCTGAGAGCCGCATCTATTTCATGATGCGGAATACCGTTTTTTGAATGCGAAATGCGCCGGGCTTGTGCCCCGCCGCGACGAAAAATCGAAACAAACGGTATCCGCCACAGAGAGCGGAGAAGTGACTCCAGGAGCCACTCGCCGCCCATGCGCGCAACAGGCACCCTGCAAGCCTGAGTGACCGTGGGAGCCAAGAGCAAGCCGAGCGCCCGAACGCGCTGCGACAGCCGTCACGTTTTCCTTGATTGCTGCCCTGCCGCGCGGTCCGTACAAACGCCCCCCGCAGGTTCGCCGGCCTCACCAAAAGTGTCGCCCGACGGTCCGCGGGAAGGCCCGGATGCGGTACCCGTCCACCGACGGGGCATCTCGCATAGCTTCCCAATCACGCATGGCCTCTCATGGGCAAACGCCATGTGCACATTCCTGGAGAACCTGATGTTCGGTAAGTCGAAAACAGCGCGGCTTTCGCCCCTTGCGGCAGCCGCGACGATGATGCTCGCCACCACCGCGTGGGCGGGCGGTTCCGAAGCCAGCCTGTCCACGCAGGCCACGCGAGCCGCAGCCAGCGCGGCCACCTCCACGGACCGCATGATCGTGAAGTACCGCGACGTGCAGAGCCTGCCGCGCTCCGCGGCGGCGGCGCCGCTGGCAGCCGACCGCATGGCTTCGCTGCAGGCGCAAGGCGAGCGCTACGGGGTCAAGATGGGCCACCTGCGCAACAACGCGCTGGGCGCCCACGTGCTGCAGCTCGACCGGGCGCTGTCGGTTCAGGAGGCCGCCGCGCTGGCCGCGCAGCTGAAGGCGCAGGACCCGGCGATCGAATACGCGGAGCCGGACCGCCGGCTGTTCCCGCTGATGACGCCGAACGACAGCCAGTACTCCAGCCAGTGGGACCTGTACGACGCCACCGGCGGCATCCGCGCGCCGCAGGCCTGGGACCTGTCCACCGGCTCGGGCGTGACGGTGGCCGTGATCGACACCGGCTACCGCCCGCACGCCGACCTGGCCGCCAACATCGTGGCCGGCTATGACTTCATCAACGACACCGCGGTGGCCAACGACGGCAACGCCCGCGACAGCAACCCGCAGGACCCGGGCGACTGGATCACCTCGTCGGAGGCCGCCAGCGGCACCTTCCAGGGCTGCCCGGTCGGCGACAGCTCCTGGCACGGCACCCACGTGGCCGGCACCGTGGCCGCCGTCACCAACAACGGCACCGGCGTGGCCGGCGTGGCGTTCAATGCCAAGGTGCAGCCGGCCCGCGTGCTGGGCAAGTGCGGCGGCTACACCTCCGACATCGCCGACGCGATCATCTGGACTTCGGGGGGCACTGTGAGCGGGGTGCCGGCCAACGCCACACCCGCGCGCGTGATCAACCTCTCGCTGGGCGGCTCGGGCAGCTGCGACACCACCTCGCAGAACGCGATCAACAGCGCGCGCTCGCGCGGCACGGTGGTGGTGGTGGCCGCCGGCAACAGCAACGCCGACGCCGCCAACTTCAGCCCCGCCAGCTGCAACGGTGTCGTCACGGTCGCGGCCACCAACCGCAGCGGCGGACGCGCCTACTACTCCAACTACGGCGCGGTGGTGGAAGTGGCGGCCCCCGGCGGCGACGTGCGTTCCAGCGCGGCCAACGGCATCCTCTCGACGCTGAACACGGGCGCCACCACGCCCGGCAGCGACAGCTACGAGTACTACCAGGGCACCTCCATGGCCGCGCCGCACGTGGCCGGTGTGGCCGCGCTGATGATCGCCAAGAAGCCCAGCGCCACGGTGGACGAAGTGATCAACGCGCTGAAGTCCACGGCGCGCGCCTTCCCCGCCACCTGCACGGGCTGCGGCACCGGCATCGTCGATGCCGAAGCCGCCGTGCGCGCGATGGACGGCACGCCGCCCCCTCCGGGACGCACCGAGACCGAGCCGAACAACTCGCGCACCGCGTCCAACTTCCAGAGCACGCCGGGCACGATCAGCGCCACCATGGGCTCCAGCACCGACCAGGACTGGTTCAGCCTCGATCTCGCTCCGGGCCGCACGCTCACCGCCACGATGACGCCCAACGCCAGCAGCGACTACGACCTGTACGTCTACAACAGCAACGGCACGCTCATCGGCTCCAGCGAGCGCGGCACCGGCGCGGTGGACACGGTGTCGGTCACCAACACCGGCAGCAGCACGTTCAAGCGCTACGTGCGGGTGATCTACTACAGCGGCGGCACCGGCGCCACCAACGGCAAGTACACGCTGGGCCTGCAATGGTGAACGGAGCCCCCGGCCGCGGGGTACCGCAGCCACCCCCCATGGGGGTCAGCCCGAGCTTGGGAGCGGCCCGGCGCTCGGGCTGAACGGAGCCCCCGGCCGCGGGGTACCGCAGCCACCCCCCATGGGGGTCAGCCCGAGCTTGGGAGCGGCCCGGCGCTCGGGCTGACTTGCGCACGTGACCCTCCCGGGCCCACCCCCGGGCCCGTCGCCGCTCTGCCAAGG
>JBFLWE010000003.1:0-114797 GCA_040758375.1 Pseudomonadota bacterium | reverse complement strand
GCTGAATGCAGCCCCGGCTGGCACCGGCCCGAAGCACAATCGCCGCCCATGATCCGGTTGCTGTTCGTCGTGCTGCCCGAAACGCTGCTGCTGGACCTGGCCGGCCCGGCAGAAGCGTTCCGGCTGGCCAACCAGCATCTGGCAGCGGCCGGCAAGCCGCCCGCCTTTGCGCTGCGCTTCGTGGGGCCGGCGCCCGAGGCGCCCAGTTCTGTGGGCGCGGTGCTGGCGCAGTTGGAACCGCTGCCCGCGCACTTCGAAAGCCCGAGCTGGGTGCTGCTGCTCGGCCTGCCCGGCAACGCCGAGCAGGCCGGGCACCGCGCCCGCCGGCCCTCGGCCGCCTGGCTGGCCACGCGTGACTGGCTCGCCCGGCAGGTCGTGCCGGCGCTGGCGGCCGAGCTGCCCCTGCTGCCGGGCGACCCGGGAGTGGGCGTGGTCACCGTCTGCAGCGGCGCGTTGCTGGCCGCCGACGCCGGCTTGCTGGCGCACCGCCGCTGCACCACGCACCATGAGCTGCTGGACACGCTGGCGCGACTGGCCGGCACGGCGCAGGTCGCACCCAACCGCATCTTCGTGGTCGACGGGCCGGTGGCCACCAGCGCGGGCGTCACCGCGGGCATCGACCTGGCCCTGCACCTGGTGGCGCGGGTGTGCGGGCCTGCGCTGGCCGCCGCGGTCTCGCGCGACATGGTGGTGTACCTGCGGCGCGGGCCCGACGACCCGCAGCTTTCGCCGCTGCTGGCCTGGCGCAACCACTTGCACCCGGCCGTGCACCGGGTGCAGGACGCGGTGTGCGAACGGCCCGGCCACGCCTGGAGTGCCGAGGCGCTGGCCGCGGTGGCGCACGTGACGCCGCGCCATCTGAGCCGGCTGTTCCGCGAGCAGGCCGGGATCTCGCCGCGCGAGTACGTGGAACAGGTGCGCTGCGCGCTGGCCGACGAGGCCCGCAGCCGCGGCGCCTCGGCCCAGGCGGCCAGCGAGCTGGCCGGTTTCACGTCGCCGCGCCAGTGGCGGCGGGCGCGCACACGCGTTCCGGCGGTCTGAGCTTACAACCAGCCGCCGGCCACGAGGTCGGCCTCCAACGCGTCGGCACTGGTGAAGCGCAAGGCCGACCAACCCGCCTCACGCGCCGCGCGCACGTTGGGCGGCGAATCGTCGATGAACAGCGTCTGCGCCGGGTCCAGCCCCAACCGCTCGCGCGCCAGCTCGAAGATCGCCGGATCGGGCTTGATCAGCTTCACGCGCGACGAGAACACCCCGTCGCGGAACCAGTCGTAGAAGGGGTTCGCGGTCTCCAGGTGCTGCGCATAGGGCAAGGGCATGTTCGAGAGGAAATACAGCGCATGGCCGTCGGCCTTGAGCCGCTCGATCAAGCGCACGGTCTGCGGCAGCGGCTGCAGTTCCTGCGGCACCGCCCACACCACTTGCTCCACCTCCTGCGGCGCCAGACCGGTGCGCGCGGCGATGCGCTGCACCAGCTCGGGCACGCCGATCGTGCCGCGGTCGAACTCGCCCCAGTCGCCGGTGTAAGCCTGGAAGAAGGCGTCCACCAGCGGGGCGGCATCGGCGGGCGTGGACGCACGCTGCGGCAGCACCGACGACAGCAGCACCTCGGGGCGCCAGCGGAACACCACCGCGCCCAGGTCGAACACGATCGCCATGCGCCTTCAGGCCCCCAGCCGCTTGATCAGCCCTGCCGTGGAAGCATCGAGGCCCTGCACGTCGCCCGACGCGAGCCGCGGCAGCAGGTCGTTGCACAAGGCCTTGCCGAGTTCGACGCCCCACTGGTCGAAGCTGTTGATGCGCCACAGCGCGCCGCTGGTGAACACGCGGTGCTCGTACATCGCGATCAGCGCGCCCAGCACGCGCGGGCTCAGGTGCGGCAACAGCAGCGTGGTGCTGGGTCGGTTGCCGGGGAAGGTGCGGTGGCGCGCGATGGTGGCGGCGTCCAGCGACTGCGACGCGGTGGGCGCCTTCTCGCCCAGCGCCTGCTCCGTGGTCTTGCCCAGCATCAGCGCCTGCGACTGCGCCAGGCAGTTGGCCAGCAGCTTGGCCTGCAGGTCGGCCTCGCCGTGGGTGGGCTGCTTCACCGCGATGAACTCCACCGGGATCACGTCGGTACCCTGGTGCAGCATCTGGAAGAACGCGTGCTGGCCGTTGGTGCCCGGCTCGCCCCACACCACCGGGCTGGTGGCATAGGGCAGCGGCTGGCCGTCGAGATCGACGCACTTGCCGTTGGACTCCATCTCCAGCTGCTGCAGGTAGGCCGGCAGCCGCTTCAGGCCCTGGTGGTAAGGCGCGACGCTGCGGCTGGTGAAGCCGTGGAAGTTGCGGTACCACAGGTCCAGCAGGCCCAGCTGCGCCGGCAGGTTGCGTTCGAGCGGCGCCGTGCGGAAGTGCTCGTCCATCGCGTGCGCGCCTTCGAGCAGCGCGCGGAAGTTGTCGGCGCCGATGGCCAGCGCGATCGGCAGGCCGATGGCCGACCACATGGAGTAGCGGCCACCCACCCAGTCCCAGAAGCCGAAGGTGGTGGTGATGCCGAAGGCCGCCGCGGCCTGCACGTTGGTGGTGGTGGCGACGAAATGCTTGCGCGTGTCGCCGCCGCCGTGGGCCAGGAACCAGGCCTTGGCGACCTGCGCGTTGGCCATCGTCTCCTGCGTGGTGAAGGTCTTGGAGGCGATGATGAACAGCGTCTCCTCGGACTTCAGCCGCTTGAGCACCGGCACGATGTCGTGGCCGTCGACGTTGGAGACGAAGTGGAACGTCAGGCCCGGGTGCACGAAGGCCTCGAGCGCCGGCACCGCCATCTGCGGCCCGAGGTCGGAGCCGCCGATGCCGATGTTCACCACGTGGCGGATGCCGCTGGCCGCGGTGTCGCGCACGGTCTCCACATAGGCGAGCATGCGGTCGAGCACCTCGTGCACCTCGGCGCTGTGCGGGCCCGCGCCGCGCGGCGCGCGCAAGGCCGTGTGCAGCACGGCCCGGCCCTCGGTGTGGTTGAGCGGCTCGCCGGCGAACAGGGCGTCGCGCCGCGCTTCCAGCCTGCACTCGCGCGCCAGGTCGATCAGCAGCTTGCGCGTGGCCAAGTCCCAGCGGTTCTTCGACAGGTCGGCGAACACCTCGGGAGCCTCCAGTGCGAAAGCATCGAAGCGTCCCGGGTCGCGCACGAAGGCTTCACGCAGGTCCAGCTCACGGCCATGGGCCTGGTAGTGGCCTTGCAGCGCGGTCCAGGCCACCGTGCGATCGCAGCGCGGAGCGTCTTGCCAGCGGGTCATTGCAGCGCCTCGATCATCTTGTCGAGCTTGGCCGCATCGGCCGCGAAGGCGCGAATGCCCTCGGCGAGCTTCTCGGTGGCCATGGCGTCCTCGTTGAGTGCGAAGCGGAAGGCCGGTTCGTTGTAGACCACCGCGTGCACCTGCGCCTGCTGCGCAGCCTCGGGGCTCAGCACGCGCGGCAGCGGCGCCTCGCTGGCCTGCAGCTGCGCCAGCAGCTCCGGGCTGATGGTCAGCAGGTCGCAGCCGGCCAGTGCCTGGATCTGCCCGATGTTGCGGAAGCTCGCGCCCATCACCTCGGTGTCGATGCCGAACTTCTTGTAGTAGGTGTAGATGCGGCTGACCGACTGCACGCCGGGGTCGTTCACGCCGGCGTTGGCCGCCTCGTCCCAGCCCACGCCGGCAGCCTTCTTGTACCAGTCGTAGATGCGGCCCACGAAGGGCGAGATCAGCGTCACGCCCGCGTCGCCGCAGGCCACCGCCTGGCAGAACGAGAACAGCAGCGTCAGGTTGCAGTGGATGCCCTCGTGCTCCAGCGCCTTGGCCGCCTGGATGCCTTCCCAGGTGGCCGCCACCTTGATCAGCACGCGTTCGCGCGGTATGCCGGCACGCTCGTACAGCGTGACCAGGCGCTTGGCGCGCGCGATGGTGCAGGCGGTGTCGAAGCTCAGGCGTGCGTCCACCTCCGTGCTCACGCGGCCGGGCACCACCTTCAGGATCTCGAGCCCGAAGCGCACCAGCACTTCATCGACCACCGACTCCAATGGCATCCCGCGGTGCGCAGCGACGGTTTCCTCGAGGATGTGCTCGTAGTCGGGCTGCTGCACGGCCTTGAGGATGAGCGAAGGGTTGGTGGTCGCGTCGCGCGGTGCAAAGGCCGCGAGTTGCTTGAAGTTGCCGGTGTCGGCCACCACGGTGGTGTATTGCTTGAGCTGGTCGAGCTGGTTCATGGCGAAGAAAGGTGCGCTGTGGCCCTGCAATTAGACCCGAGCAGCGTGCATACCCGGATTCGCCCCGGTTACGAACTGCGGCATGGCGCTTGCCGTTGACCCGGGTAAGAAACTCGTGCATCATTTTGCGCGAAACTAAGTTACACCTGCGCGCTCCACCATGTCCTTCGACCTCGTGTTCTTCGGCGGCACCGGCGACCTCACCTGGCGCAAGCTGATGCCGGCGCTGTTCCAGGCCTTCCGCCACGGCAAGCTGCCCGCCGGCGGCCGCATCCTCGCGGTGGCGCGCGACGAGCAATCGGACGACAAGTACCGCGCCTGGCTGAAGGAGCGCTTCCAGGAAGTGGAGCACCCCAAGCGCCCGAGCGATGAGGAGTTCGCGCGCTTCGCCGAGTCGCTGCACTACCGGCGCATGGACCTCTCGCAGCCCGAGCACTATGCGCGCCTGAAAGAGTGGCTCGGCGAGCGCAATGCCGACACCGTGGTGTTCTATCTCGCCACCAGCCCCCACCTCTTTCCACAGATCTGCGAGCAGCTGGGCGCCGCAGGCCTGAACAGCCCGCAGATGCGCGTGGTGCTCGAGAAGCCGCTGGGCCATGACCTGCAAAGCGCCCAGGAGATCAATCGCGTGGTGCGCTCGGTGTTCGCTGAGTCCCAGGCCTTCCGCATCGACCATTACCTCGGCAAGCCTTCGGTGCAGAACCTGATGGCGCTGCGCTTCGGCAACGCCTTGTTCGAGCCGCTGTGGCGGCGCGAAAGCATCGCCAACATCCAGATCACGCTGGCCGAGGGCATCGGCGTGGGCACGCGCGGCGACTTCTACGACCGCACCGGCGCCTTGCGCGACATGATCCAGAACCATGCGCTGCAGCTGCTGACCATGATCGCGATGGAGCCGCCCTCGACCAGCGACGCCGACGCCATCCGCGACGAGAAGCTCAAGGTGCTGCGCTCGCTGAAACCCTTTACCGAGGGCGACGTACAGCGCGACGTCGTGCGCGGCCAGTACAAGGCCGGCGCCATCGATGGCAAGCCGGTGCCCGGCTACCTGGAGGAAGTGAAGGTTCCGCCCAACAGCCGCTGCGAGACCTTCGTGGCGCTGCGCACCGAGGTGCAGAACTGGCGCTGGGCCGGCGTGCCCTTTTACCTGCGCACCGGCAAGCGCCTGGCCGCGCGCAGCGCCGAGATCGTGGTCAACTTCCGGCCGGTGCCGCACCCCATCTTTCCCGGCGCCAGCCAGGCCAACAAGCTGGTGATCAAGCTGCAGCCGGAAGACGGGCTCGAGCTGCACCTGCTGGCCGCCAAGGGCACGGGCCAGAGCGAGGCGCTGTCGCCGGTGTCGCTGGATCTCGACTTCGACAAGGCCTTCCCCACCGAACGCGTGGGCGCCTACGAACGCCTGCTGCTGGACGCCATCGCCGGCCGGCTCAACCTGTTCGTGCGCAGCGACGAGCAGGAGCAGGCCTGGCGCTGGGTGGAGCCGGTGCTCCACGCCTGGCAGCGCGATACCACCGGCCCGCGACCGTATGCCGCCGGCAGCTGGGGCCCGCCGGCGGCCAGCGCGCTGGTGGCGCGCGACGGCTTTGCGTGGGACGAAGAACAGTAAGACGCGGGCCTGCAGGCGCGTCGGAGGGGACAGATGAGCATGTTGGACCGCATCCGCGCGTCGATACCGGCGCTGCCGCCGGCCGAGCAGCGCGTGGCCAAGCTGGTGCTGAACGACGCGCGCACCTTCGCGAGCCTGCCGGTGAGCGAGCTCGCCGAGCGCGCCCACGTGAGCAAGCCCACGGTGGTGCGCTTCTGCCGCAGCGTGGGCTACGACGGGCTGGCCGACTTCAAGCTCAAGCTGGCCGGCAGCGTGAACGAGGGCGTGCCGTTCGTGCATCGGGCAGTCGATGAGGACGACAAACCCGGCGACCTGATCGTCAAGGTGATCGACAACGCGGTGAGCGCACTGCTGAAGTACCGCAACGACGCCGCCAGCCATGCCTTCGAGCGCGCGATGGCCGCGCTCACCGAGGCCTGCCGCAACGGCCGGCGCATCGAGTTCTACGGCGTCGGCAACTCGGGCATCGTGGCCCAGGACGCGCAGCACAAGTTCTTTCGCCTGGGCGTGAACGCCATCGCGCACAGCGACGGCCACGTGCAGGTGATGAGCGCGACGATGCTGCAGCCAGGCGACTGCGCGGTGGTGATCTCCAACTCCGGCCGCAGCCGTGACCTGATGGACGCGGCCGACATCGCGCGCCGCAAGGGCGCCACGGTGATCGTCATCACCTGCAGCGGCTCGCCGCTGGCGCAACTGGCGCAAGGCCACAACCAGGTGTTGCTGGCCGCCGACCATCCGGAAGACTACGACCGCTACAGCCCCATGGTCTCGCGGCTGCTGCACCTGACCATCATCGACATCCTCACCACCGGGGTGGCGCTGCGGCTGGGCCAGCAGACGCTGCGGCCGATGCTGCAGGAGATCAAGCGCAATCTCCGGGCCAAGCGATACGCCCAGCCCGAGTGATGTGAGCCCCGGCCGCCTGGCGGCCACCCCCGAGGGGTTGCCATCCGCGCCCGGGAAACCCGGATCGCGGATGCGGCGCTCAGCGGCACCGCCCCTGGCCGCTACGCGGCCTGTCCCACGGGGGCCAAGGCGAGCAGTTCGTCGACACCGTAGAGCTTGGCCAGGTCCACCAGCTTGGGCGGCGCGCCGTGGATGGCGAAGGTCTTGCCCCAGGCCTGGGCCAGGCGGCGGCACTCGAGCAGCACCGCGATGGCGGCACTGTCGAGTTCGCGCAAGGGGCTGGCGTCCACCGTGAGGATGGACGCGTCTTCACGCTGCAGCGCCTGCGACAGCATGCGCAAGGTGTCCTGCGCCTCGCGCAGCGTCACGGTTTGCGGCAGCAGCAACATGGTGGAAGTCAGCTCTTGGCCTGCTTGGCGCCGCCGGCGCTCTTGTTCTTCTCGGCCAGCTTCGCGATCAGCCCTTCCACGCCGTTGGCGCCGATCTCCTGCGCAAAGCTGTTGCGGTACTGCTCCACCAACCAGATACCGCCGACGTTGATGTCGTACACGCGCCAGGTGTCACCCGCCTTCTCCAGCCGGTAGTCGAGCTGGATCGGCTCGCTGCCGCTGTTGCGCACCTCGGTGCGCACCACCACCTCGGTGTCGGCCGGCTGCGAACGCATCGGCTTGAGCACCACGGTGGTCTGGTCCTTCACCTGGGTGAGCGCGCCGGCGTAGGTACGCACCAGCAGGGTCTTGAATTCCTCCTGCAGGCGCTTTTGCTGCTCGGGGGTGGCGGTGCGCCAGTAGCGGCCGACCGACATGGAGGTCATGCGCTGGAAGTTCACGTGCGGCATCACCTTGGAATCGACCAGCGCGTTGATGCGCTGCACGTCGCCGGCCTGGATGGCCTTGTCGGCCTTCACCGCATCGACCACCTCGTTGGACACCTGCTTGACCAGTGCGTCGGGCGCAGTCTGCGCCTGCACCGCGCCGGCGGCCAGGAAGGCGCTGCTCAGGGCCAGCGCGGAAACAAGACGTTGGATCCACATGTTCGATCTACTCCTTACATATCGTTGCCGGTGGGGCGACCGGAATCGCCTGCCACGGCTGCGGTGACCGTTCGAGCCGTCGATACCGCAGAGGTTCAACGCACCAGTGGCGCCACGGGTTCACCGGGCCGGGGCCGAAGCCCCGGCGGCTGGCGATTCGGCCGGTGACGGCTCGGCGGGCAAATCCATCTCGGCGTCGTCCATCACCTCACGGTCCGGCGGGTTGCCGTCGTACACCAGGCTGCGCCGGCGCGCCAGGTAGCCATCGCGCACAAAGGTGTACTTGTCGAGCGCAATGTCGTCGATGACGCGGCTTGCACTGAGCAGGTTGGCGCGCGTGTCCACGAGTTGCAGCGTCAGCACGGTGAGCTCCGTGCCCAGGTCGTTGCTGAACAGCACCGCCGGCGTGGCGCTGCGGTCCAGCGGCAGCGCCAGCGAATCGCGCACCGACGATGGGCCCAGCACCGGCCAGACGATGTAGGCGCCGGCCCCGAAACCCCAGGCGCCCAGCGTCTGGCCGAAGTCTTCGGGCTGGCGCTCGATGCCCGCCTCGCTGGCGATGTCGAGCACGCCGCCGAAGCCGAACACCGTGTTGGTGTTGAAGCGCACCATCATCTCGAAGGCCGACTGACCCTTGCCTTGCAGCAGGTGGTTCACGGCCGACCAGCCGTCTTGCGCATTGCCGAAGAAGTTGGTCACCGCGCTGCGCACGAACGAAGGCACCACCTTCTGGTAGGCCGTGGCCACGGGCTTGAGCAGGTGCTCGTCCAGGCCCTCGTTGAACGCGAACACCTTGCGGTTCCAGTTTTCCCAGGGGTCGAGCTTCTGGCCCGCACTTTGCCGCGGCGGCGCGCCGCCCACGGTGGCACAACCGGCCGCCGTAACCAGGATGCACAGCGCGAGCAGCAAGCGGCCGCCGCGCACCAGGCGCGGCGCGCTCACTTCTTCGCCCCGCCGCTGCCGTCGGGGCCCGGTGCCGGTGCGGTGCCCGCCTCGGCCGCCTTGTTGAACAGGAACTGGCCGATCAGGTTCTCCAGCACCACGGCCGACTGGGTCTGGCGGATCACGTCGCCCGCGGCAAGGTTCTTCTCGTCGCCCCCTGGCTCCAGGCCGATGTACTGGTCGCCCAGCAGCCCGGCCGTGAGGATCTTGGCCGAGCTGTCGCGCGGGAACTGGAAGCTCTTTTCCAGGTCGAGCGTCACCACGCCCTGGTAGGTCTTGCCGTCGAGCGCGATCGACGACACGCGCCCCACCGTCACGCCGGCGCTGCGCACCGGCGCCCGCACCTTGAGCCCGCCGATGTTGTCGAAGCGGGCCTGCACCTGGTAGGTGTCGCCGCCATTGAAGCTGCCGAGGTTGGCCGCCTTCAGCGCCAGGAACACCAGGCCCAGGATGCCCAGCAGGACGAACAGGCCCACCAGCGTTTCGATCCCTTTCTTGCTCATCGTTGTCGCGTCCTCTCGTTCACGGCGTAGAAAACATCAGTGCCGTGAGGATGAAGTCCATGCCCAGCACCGCCAGCGATGAAACCACCACGGTGCGCGTCGTTGCATACGCCACGCCTTCCGGCGTGGCCTGTGTTTCATAGCCCTGGTATAGCGCGACGAAGGTGCAGATCACGCCAAACACGGCGCTCTTGACGATGCCGTTGCCCACGTCGCGCCACACGTCCACCTTGGCCTGCATGATCGACCAGAAGTTGCCGGCGTCCACGCCGATCAGCAGCACCGCCACCACGTAGGCACCCATGATGCCGATGGTCGAGAACAGGATCGCGAGCACCGGCATCGCGAACAACCCGCCCAGGAAGCGCGGCGCCAGCACGCGGCTCTTGGGGTCGACCGCCATCATCTCCATTGCCGAGAGCTGCTCGCCAGCCTTCATCAGGCCGATCTCGGCGGTGAGCGAGGTGCCGGCGCGGCCCGCGAACAGCAGCGCCGTCACCACCGGCCCCAGCTCGCGCACCAGCGACAGGTTCACCACCAGCCCCAGCGACTCCGCCGCACCGTAGGTCACCAGCGCGTAATACATCTGCAGCGCCAGCACGAAGCCCACGGCCAGGCCGGACGACAGGATGATCACCAGCGACAGGTTGCCGATGGCATGCACCTGCGCCACGACCAGGCCGAACCGGCGCAGCGCGATCGGGCTGTGCTTGAGCAGGTCGAGAAAGAAGAACGCGCCGGCGCCCAGCGAGCGCAGCCAGTTCAATGTGAGCGTGCCCAGCCAGGCCAGCGGGTTGGCCGTCATGCCCCCACCTGCAGCTCTTCGGCCAGCGGGCGGGCCGGATAGTGGAACTTCACCGGCCCGTCGGGCTCGCCGCGGATGAACTGGCGCACCTCGGGGTGGTCGGAGGCGTTCAGCTCCTCCGGCCGGCCATGGGCCACCACCCGCCCCTGCGACGACATCAGGTAGGCGTAGTCGCAGATCAGGAAGCACTCCTGCACGTCGTGCGACACGACGAGCGAGGTGGCGCCGGTGGCGTCGTTGAGCTTGCGGATCAGGTTGGCGGCCACGCCCATGGAAATGGGGTCCAGGCCGGCGAAGGGCTCGTCGTACATGATCAGCTCGGGGTCCAGCGCGATCGCCCGCGCCAGCGCGATGCGCCGCGCCATGCCGCCCGAGACCTGCGAGATGCGCAGCGGCGCCGCGCCGCGCAGGCCCACCGCATTGAGCTTCATCAGCACGATGTCGCGGATCATCGACTCCGGCAGATCGGTGTGCTCGCGCAGCGGAAAGGCGACGTTCTCGAACACGCTCAGATCGGTGAACAGCGCCCCGAACTGGAACAGCATGCCCAGGCGCCGGCGCAAGCGGAACAGCTGCTCCTTGTCGCGCGCGTCCACCGTCTCGCCATCGAACATCACCCGTCCCTGGTTGGCCGCCACCATGCCCCCGATCAGCCGCAGCAGCGTGGTCTTGCCGCAACCCGAGCCGCCCAGGATGGCCGTGACATTGCCACGGGGGAACTGCAGCGATACGTCGTTCAGGATCGTCCGGCTGGTGTCGTAGCCGAAGGTGACGTGGTCGATTTCGATGAGGTGGTTGGACATTGAAACAGGCGTGCCGCACAGCAGCGCGTCGAATTCTCTCATGCAAGGGGAAACCCGGCTTGTCAACGCACAGCGACAGGAAGCGCGACTCCGGTCGACCGTCGCGCGTGCGATACAGGTGCAATACGTCACACCCACCTGAGACGCTGACGAGCGGCCATCCCCAACGGATGGACGGACAGGACAGGCGATGGCCCGCTTTCCATAATCGATTCGCCGTTTCAGGAGGAATTTGTGCAACCTGCCAGACCTCGTGCCAGCCAAGTGAAAGGCTTCACTCTGACGGAGTTGATGGTGACCCTCACCGTCTTGAGTGTCGTGCTCGCTGTCGGCATACCTTCGTTCAAGAACCTGCTCGCACGCAACAGAGTCAGCGGTCAGGCGAACGAGTTCATTGGAGCCCTGAATCTTGCCCGGTCTGAAGCGGTGCGAAGAGGACAGCCGGTTACATTGCGCTCGGCCGCCGGAACGGAGGACTTCGGGACCGGGTGGGAGATCTTCCCGGATGCGGACACCGACGGTACCAAGGCATCGCCTGCGACGGACGCCGACGGCAGCGTGATACGCGTCTCCGCCGCATCGGCGCAGCGCGTCTGGATCGAGCGCGTTTTAAGGAGCGGGACCGCTCCTGCATTCGTCTACTCGCCCGCCGATTCATCAACAAGCGGCCGCATGTATCTGACGTTCACCAGCGTCGGCGGCAATCAGGTTGGCAACGCGATCTTCTTCCGGGTATGCGACAAGAGCGATTCCTCGGTCACAGGAAGACTGATGGAAGTGTCCACGACCGGGCGGATCTCCGTGGTAGATCCTGACGTCGCATGCCCCTCTAGCTGAGTCCTCGAACATGAGTGAGACGCCTCGTCACCCATCCGCTTCTTGTCATACCCGCCTTCAACGGGGAGTCGGCATGATCGAAATCCTTGTGGCATTGGTGATTTTTGCGTTCGGCATGCTTGGGCTGGCAGGCTTGCAGTCCCGCACATTGACGTTCGGTCACCAGTCCCTCTTGCGCTCGCAGGCAACCGCGCTGTCTGACGACGTACTCGACCGCCTGCGCGCCGACCGCGCCAATGCCAAGGCTAAGCGCTGGAATACCGGCCTCGACGATGCGGCAAGCAGCATCACAGGATCCGAGATCTATGAAGCCGACCTAAAGGACTGGAAGGCGAACGTGGAGAGCCTTCTCCCATCCGGTCGCGCCATGATCAATGTGGAGGATACAGGGGCGGTGACGGTGATCCTACAGTGGAACGAAGCCAACGCCACTGGCGGCGTGGACAACCAGCAGCTCGAGACCAAGAGCCGACTGTGAGCAAAAGGCGATTCGAATGAAACCCGTCGCTCGTTCCGTTCCGCCTCGTCGACCAGTCCGCGGACTGTCGCTGGTCGAACTCATGGTGGCACTTGTGTTGGGCCTGGTGTTGACCTTCGGCCTCGCATCCGTCTATCTGTCATCCAAGACCGCATTCGTGCGTCAGGGGCAGCTCAGCTCCGTCCAGCAGTCGGTGCGCACCGCATTCGAATATCTCGCCACCGACCTGAGGATGGCAGGTCACTACGGTTGCTACACCGGCAGCAGCAGCGCCCCTGCGCAGCCAGGTCTCAGCACTGCGGATCTCGCAGCGAACTTCTCCATCGGCGTGGCGGGCTACGAGTACAGCAATGCCACCGCCGACGCCTACACATTGACGTCCTCCACGCCCACCAACGTGACGACAGCATCGAGCTGGGAAATCGACGCCGGCACAGGTATAGACACCATTCCAGTCACGACGATCGGCGGTGCCGCCGGGCTGACCCCTGGCAGTGACGTGCTCGTGGTCCGCAGCGTGACCGGCAGGCCCATGCGGCTGACGGCCTCCACGGTTTCCGGGAGCTCCATGTTCAGCGTGGAGGCTGTCTCTGGCGGAAAGTGCGGCAGTGGCGCGGACAAGTTGTCGGGCTTCTGCACCGGCAGCTACGGTCTGATCGCCAACTGCGCCAAGGCGCGGATCTTCTCTGCCGATGCCGTCGCCGCTGCGGGGGCGGCGGTGAACATCACAGCCGGCGGCGCCACCAACTTCGAAAGCGGCGAGTACGCTCCGGGGACCGCTGAAGTGTTCCCGATGCAGACTGTCGCCTACTACATCAAGGCATCGTCGAGCGGCAACGGCACGTCGCTCTATCGACGCGTCTTCGACGGCACTGTTGCCGCTGGCGTGGAGCAAGAGCTGATCGAGGGCGTGGAGAACATGCAGGTCACGTATGGGCGAGACAGGCTCCCCGCGGCCGATCCCGACGGTGCGGTCGACGACTACGTGACGGCAGACGAGGTGCAAGCAGCGGAATGGCCCCATATCGTGGCTGTTCGTGTCAGCCTGCTCATACGGGCAAGCGATCCCATCGAAAGTGGGTTGCAGGGTCTGCCGGCGAGTGCGCCGGTCAATGGCGTGGTGGTCACATTTCCGTCCGCGGGCCCCAAGTACGACCGCCGTGTCTTCACCACCACGGTCGCAATACGGAACAAGATCGGGTAGCGCCATGAAAGTGCCTCAGCGCCGCACTGTCGGCCCCGCGCCGAAGCAAGAAGGTGCCGCATTGATCGTCCTGCTCGTGATGCTGGTGGTCGTGACGATGCTGGCCTTGTCCGGCGTGCGGACCACGACTATGGACGAAAGGATGGCAGGCAACGCCCGCGATCGCGACAAAGCGTTCCAGGCGGCCGAAGCAGCCGTGCGCGCGTGTCTGAATCAGGTCAACACCGGGGCATTTCCCGGCGAAAAGGTTTTGTCCCCGGTTGCATCCGATGCAAGCCCCGCCACACCACACTGGGAAGTCGAAGCCAACTGGAGCGACGACACCAAGTCAGTGGAAATCGACGTAGGCGACTCCACCCTGAAGGAACAACCCCGCTGCATGGTGGAAGCGCTGGGAGCAGGCTCGGGCAGCTACCGGGTCACAGGCAAAGGACTCGGCGGATCGTCCTCGACCGTTGTAGTGCTTCAAGCCACCTACTCGCCCGAGTAATCGTCCAGATACCTATCGGACCGGAGACCGAAATGACTGCAATCCTTTCCTCCGTTCGCGCCAGGCGGCTCGTCGGCAGCCTGTTGCTCGGTAGTATGCTGCTGCAAGCAGGGCCCGCATATGCCGTGTCGTCCAACTACGCCGGATTCGTTTCTCAGCTGCCGGGCGTTTATGCCACGCCGCCGGACGTGAACGTGATGTTCACGCTGGACGATTCCGGATCGATGCGCTCCGATGCCATACCGGACATCCCGAGTGGCAATGCCGCGGGCATGCCGACGTCGTGGTACAGCAGCGCACTGGATTTCACCAATGCTCAGTTCCCTGGCATGTGGCGGCGGTTTTGGAACCGGGATCAGGGGCGCTATACCTATTCCGAGTATCTCAGCGCTAAGTACTACGACATCAACAACAAGGTCGCCCGCTATCTGCGGTCTGCAGCCGGTAATCCGCTGTACTACAACCCAGACGTCACCTACAAGCCCTGGCCGAAGTGGTCGAACGACCAAACTGCCAATGCGAATGCCGATCCCAAGGCGGTGAACGTCAGCCATAACAACCCATTCGACACGGGATTCCAGCTCGACCTGACGGTCCAGATGACGAACTGGGACGTGGACGGAAAACCGTTCTGGCCAGCCGCTTACTTCATCTACACCGGCACGGCGCCTCTTCCGCCAGCCAACCCTAACACTCCATTGAATGTCGCGTCGAGTTTCGTCAAGCGGGAAATCGTCGCAGGCGGAACGTACCCGCAGAGCAGTACGAGCAAGCGCACGGATTGCGCCAGCGCGACCGTCTGCACGTACCAAGAAGAGCTGCAGAACTTCGCCAACTGGTTGCAGTACTACCACAGCCGCTCGCTGATGGCGAAGGGCGGGGTAGCGGCTGCCTTTGCCAAACAGGGCACCAATCTTCGTGTCGGCTTCGGCACGATCAACACCGCAGGCACAGTCCGCCGCGGCGTGGCGCAGTTCACCGGAACGAACCGGTCGAATTTCTACCGCAGCCTGTACGACAGCTATCCGAGCGGCGGCACGCCGCTGCGACTCGCAGTCGACAACGTCGGCAAGTACTTCCAGCGCAGCGACAATGGAAATCCCTGGGCAGAGGATCCTTCCAACACCTCGACCAAGGGAACCGAGTACAGCTGCCGCCGCTCCTTCCACATCTTGAGCACCGACGGCTTCTGGAACGGCAGCCCCGCCACATCGCCTGCCAGCAACAACAACGACGTCTTCGCGGGCAATACGCCTCAGAAGCCCGCCCCCGCCAGAACGCAGTACACCTACACGGACACGCCTCCCGAATCGCAGGACCCGCTGGTCGGGCGCTTCACGGTCTCTCCCTTCAGTGACACGGTGAACAACACACTGTCTGATGCGGCGGCCTACTACTGGAAGACCGACCTTCGGCCAGACTTGGACAACCGTGTCGTGCCGTCCGGACGAGATCCCGCATTTTGGCAACACCTGACCACATTCACCATCGGTCTTGGCATCTCTGGCACTGGCCAGGTCAAACGGGCCTCCGACAACTCCACCACCGTCCCTCGGTCGGAGCCGACGAGCTCGCCCTTCCACCGGTTCGTGAAAGACTTGCCCACCGGTGCAACAGGTCCGGCTTGGCTTTCCACGCAGGAGTTGCGTGACGCCCTTATCGCCAACAAGACGAAACTCGTCTGGACCACGCCTTCTGCGGACAGCCAGAGCACCGGCGACGACTTGATCCATGCCGCCATGTCAGGCAGAGGTCGCTATTTCTCCGCAACCAATCCCAACGATCTCGCCACCGGACTGGCAGCGGCCTTGTCCGAAGTGGCAGACCAGCCGCTGGATCTGGCGTCGCTGGCGGCTGACTCGGCGCAGTTGAGAGCCGGCGGCAAGCTGTACCAGGCAACGTTCAATCCTAACAAGTGGTACGGCAGGCTCTACGCCTTCAAGCAGAACGCCACCACCGGCGTCGTCAACAACAAACCCACCAGTTCCGACTACGTTAACCCTGACCAGGTGTGGGAAGCATCCAACAAGCTTCCGTTGCCGAGCCGGCGCAACATCTACACGTCCACGGGCAAGGCCAACACAGGCACGCCCTTCCTGTGGTCAAACCTTACCTCGACTCAGCAGAGCTACTTGAACGACGATCCTGACGTTCTCGCCTACCTGCGGGGCGATGGTTCGAAGGAAGTGGCCAACGGCGGCTCGTTCCGGGATCGTTCCCGGTACACGGTTGGTGGCGTGACGGGAGGGCCTCTGGGTGACATCGTGAACGGCTCGCCGGTCAAGGGGCCGGATGCCGGCGGCGGCTACGACCGCTTGCCCACGAGCGACCCGGCGCGCGCTGCCTACACGACCTTCCGCTCCGACAATGCCTTGCAAAGTATGCGCAGCACAATTTTTGCCGGCGCCAATGACGGCATGGTTCACGCGTTCAATACGGACGACGGGGTGGAGCG
This sequence comes from Pseudomonadota bacterium, assembly GCA_040758375.1. Classification (GTDB taxonomy): domain Bacteria; phylum Pseudomonadota; class Gammaproteobacteria; order Burkholderiales; family Burkholderiaceae_C; genus CAMLIZ01. Next base: position 98,513 of record JBFLWE010000003.1, on the reverse strand, counting down.
ATTCGCGTACGTTCCGAACGCCGTGTACAACGTGCCGCGCTCCACTGCCGGCCAGCTTGCCGAGAAAAAGCTGCTGATGCTGTCGGACCCGGCATACAGCCATCGGTTCACGGTGGATGGCCCTCCCAACGTATCCGACGCATACGTGAACGGAAGCTGGCGCAGCTTGCTCGTCGGATCGATGGGCGCCGGTGCGCGCGCGGTCTACGCGATCGATGTCACCGATACGGATGTCAACACCGGAGGATTCGGTGCTGACAAGATCATGGGTGAGTTCAGCGATGCAGACAGCAGCGACATGGGCTTCGTGCTCGGCTACCCCCTCGTGGGTCGCATGCGAAACGGCTCCTGGGCGGTCATCTTCGCGAACGGCTACGACAGTGCGTCCGGGCGGGCTGCGCTGTTCATCGTCGATCTCAGCACAGGAGATATCCTTCGTCAGTTCACGGTCGGCACTGCAGGCAACAACGGCCTCTCGCAGCCGAATGTCGTTCTCAACTCGTCCCGCGAAATCATCACGATCTACGCCGGAGATCTAGAGGGCGATCTGTGGAAGTTCGACGTCTCCGACACCGATGCATCACGGTGGAATGTTGCGTTTGGCGGGACGCCCCTGTTCAGCACGTCTGGCTCAGGTGCCTCGACACAGCCCATCACCGTGATGCCAGAAATCATCGCCCACCCCAGCGGAGGGGCGGTGGTCATCTTCGGGACCGGCAAGCTTTTCGAATCTACGGACACCTCGAACGACGCGTCGAAAAACGTCAACCTTGCGATCCAGTCGCTCTACGGCATCTGGGACAAACCCGGAGAAGCGATGGGTGTCACCGGCTCTAGGTCCACCGTCTTGCGGAAGCAAGAAGCGCTGCCCGCCAGCTCGAGCATCGGCACCACCACGGCTAACAACCCGGATTGGGCCGTGCATCGTGGTTGGTACCTCGATCTGGACACAGGCGGTGAGCGCGCGAATATCTCCCCGCAGATCGTCAATAGCGTCGCCGTCATGGTCGTCAACAAGCCGCTCGTGGACCCCTGCGCCAACGGCGGTACCGCACGCATCTTTGCGCTCGACGCCGTGACGGGGAAGAGTCCGTCGGGATTCAAGCCGTTCAACAAGGTAGGCAACGTCGCGATCGATACTGCAGGCGTCATCACGCAGCCGCTGATTCAGTACTACAACGGGGACAACGTCAACAAAGCGACGACAAATCGCACGGTCAATGACCGCGGACAGCTCAACGGCGGGCGCGCCGGCGGCGTCGAACTCGGGCGAGGCAGTGCGCCTTGCGATGAATTGCTCAGCTACACGCGCAACGATACCAGCTTGGTTCAGATGGGCCTGCAGTCTTGCTCCAAGAAGGCCCGCATCTCCTGGCGGCAACTGAAGTGAACGAGGAGCTCTTCTCAATGCATTTCGATGCGCAAACGACACAACGAGCACGCCTGCTTGGGTTCACCCTGATCGAACTGATGATCACTGTCGCCATTGTGGCGATCCTGGCGGCCATTGCGTACCCAAGCTACCGGGACTCTGTGGACCGCAGCAGGCGCGGCGACGCGAAGGCTGTTCTTCTCGAAAACGCCCAGTGGCTGGAGCGTCAATACACGGTTAGCAGTGCCTACAACAAGCTCGGGCACTCGGGCGGCGCCGCCATTACCAGTGCCAGCCTTCCCGTTAGGGAGGCGCCCAAGGATAGCAGCACCAAGACGTACGACATCAGCTTCAAGGCTGGCGAACCCACAGCGTCGTCCTTTGTGCTCTACGCGGTGCCCAAAGGACCAATGGCCGCGGACAAGTGCGGCACTCTCAGTCTGAGCCAGACGGGCGCGCGGGATGTGGTGAATGCAGCCAGCGGCGTCTCCGCCGCCGACTGTTGGGGTCGCTGACTACCGCGGCAACTCGCTCGCCCCCATCAGCGCCTCGTCGATCGCCCGCGCCGCCTGCCGCCCTTCGCGGATCGCCCAGACCACCAGGCTTTGCCCGCGGCGCATGTCGCCCGCGGCGAACACCTTCGGATCGCTGGTGCGGTAACCGCCTTGGGGCTCGGTGTGCGCCTTGGCGTTGCCGCGTGCGTCTTTCTCCACGCCGAAGGCATCGAGGATCGAGGCCACCGGGCTCACGAAGCCCATGGCCAAGAGCACCAGGTCGGCCTGCAGGGTCTGTTCGGAGCCCGGCACTTCGGTCATCTTGCCGCCTTGCCACTCCACCCGCACCGTCTTCAGCCCCTTGAGCTTGCCCTTCTCGCCGATGAACTCCTTGGTGGCGATCGCAAACTCGCGTTGGCAGCCCTCTTCGTGGCTGGAGGAGGTGCGCAGCTTGTAGGGCCAGTACGGCCAGGTCAGCGGCTTGTCCTCCAGCTCCGGCGGCATGGGCATCAGCTCGAACTGGGTCACGCTGGCCGCGCCGTGGCGGTTGCTGGTGCCCACGCAGTCGCTGCCGGTGTCGCCGCCGCCGATCACGATCACGTGTTTGCCGTCAGCGCGGATCTGGCCCTTGAGCTTGTCGCCGGCGTTCACCTTGTTCTGCTGCGGCAGGAACTCCATTGCGAAGTACACGCCTTCGAGGTCGCGCCCCGGCACCGGCAGGTCGCGCGACGCTTCGGCGCCACCGGCCAGCAGGACCGCGTCGAACTGCTGCTTCAGCTCGTCGGGGCTGATGATCTCCCTGGCGTGGTTGGTGACCTTGCTGCCTTCGGGCAGTTGGCCCACGAGCACGCTGGTGCGGAAGCTCACGCCCTCGGCCTTCATCTGCTCGACGCGGCGGTCGATGTGCGACTTTTCCATCTTGAAGTCGGGAATGCCGTAGCGCAGCAGGCCGCCGATGCGATCGTTCTTCTCGAACACGGTCACGTCATGGCCCACGCGCGCCAGCTGCTGCGCAGCGGCCAGGCCCGCGGGGCCTGAGCCGACGATCGCGACCTTCTTGCCGGTTTTGGCCTTCGGCGGCTGCGGCACCACCCAGCCTTCGGCCCAGGAACGATCGGCGATCGCATGCTCGATCGACTTGATGCCCACCGGGTCGTCGTTGATGTTCAGCGTGCAGGCGGCCTCGCAGGGCGCGGGGCAAATGCGGCCGGTGAACTCGGGGAAGTTGTTGGTCGAGTGCAGCACGGTGCTGGCGTTGCGCCAGTCGTTGCGGTACACGAGGTCGTTGAAGTCCGGGATGATGTTGTTGACCGGACAGCCGCTGTTGCAGAAGGGCGTGCCGCAGTCCATGCAGCGCGCGCCCTGGATCTTGGCTTGCTCGGCGTTGAGCCCGATCACGAACTCCTTGTAGTTCTTCACCCGCTGAGGCACGGGCTCGTAGCCCTCCTCGATGCGCTCGTATTCCAGAAAGCCGGTGACTTTTCCCATGATCTGATCTCGTGCTTACTTGGCGGGGACGCTCTTGGTCTTGCCGGCCTTCTCGGGCTGCTTGGCCTTGGCGATGGTCTCGACAGCTTCCTTCGCGGCGCCCATCTCGTTGAGCGCGCGGCGGTATTCGTGCGGGAACACCTTCACGAACCTGGCGCGCGAGTCGGCCCAGTGGTCGAGGATGTCGCGTGCGCGCAAGCTGCCGGTCCAGCGATGGTGGTCTTCGATCAGCTTGCGCAGCAACGTCTCGTCGGCCGTGCCGCGGTGCCAGGTGGCAGGGTCCGAACCCGACTCCTGCTCCTCGCGCGTGACGATCTTCTCCAGCGCCACCATCGCGGTGTTGCAGCGTTTGGCGAACTGGCCGTCCTCGTCGTACACGTAGGCCACGCCGCCCGACATGCCGGCGGCAAAGTTGCGGCCGGTCTTGCCCAGCACCACCACCGTGCCGCCGGTCATGTACTCGCAGCCGTGGTCGCCGGTGCCTTCGACCACCGCGGTCGCGCCCGACAGCCGCACCGCAAAGCGCTCGCCCGCCACGCCGCGGAAGAAGGCCTCGCCGCTGGTGGCGCCGTACAGCACGGTGTTGCCGACGATGATGTTCTTGGTGGCGTCGCCGCGGAAGTCGATGCTGGGGCGCACCACCACGCGGCCGCCGGAAAGGCCCTTGCCGGTGTAGTCGTTGGCGTCGCCGATCAGGTACAGCGTGATGCCCTGCGCCAGGAACGCGCCGAAGCTCTGGCCGCCGGTGCCTTCCATCTGGATGAAGATGGTGTGGTCGGGCAGCCCTTCGGGGCGCCGGCGGATCAGCTCGCCGGAGAGCATGGCACCCACCGTGCGGTGGATGTTGCGCACCTCCTCCATGAACTGCACCTTCTCGCCGCGCTCGATGGCGGGGCGGCACTTCTCGATGAGCTTGACGTCCAGCGCCTTGGCCAGGCCATGGTCCTGCTCGTCCTTGTGGAAGCGCGACACGTCTGCCGGCACCGACGGCTGGTGGAACACGCGGGTGAAGTCGAGGCCGCGCGCCTTCCAGTGCTCGATGCCCTTTTTCATGTCGAGCAGGTCCGAGCGGCCGATCAGGTCGTCGAACTTGCGGATGCCCAGCTGCGCCATGATCTGGCGTGCTTCTTCGGCCACGAAGAAGAAGTAGTTGACCACGTGCTCGGGCCTGCCCTGGAACTTGGCGCGCAACACCGGGTCTTGCGTGGCCACGCCCACGGGGCAGGTGTTGAGGTGGCACTTGCGCATCATGATGCAGCCCTCCACCACCAGCGGCGCGGTCGCGAAGCCGAACTCGTCAGCGCCGAGCAGCGCGCCGATGACCACGTCGCGGCCGGTCTTCATCTGGCCGTCGGCCTGCACACGGATGCGGCTGCGCAGGCGGTTGAGCACCAGCGTCTGCTGCGTCTCGGCCAGGCCCAGCTCCCACGGCGTGCCGGCGTGCTTGATGCTGGACCACGGCGAGGCACCGGTGCCGCCGTCATGGCCCGCGATCACGACGTGGTCGGCCTTGCACTTGGCCACGCCCGCGGCGATGGTGCCCACGCCCACTTCCGACACCAGCTTGACGCTGACGCTGGCCTGCGGGTTGGCGTTCTTGAGGTCGTGGATCAGCTGTGCCAGGTCTTCGATCGAGTAGATGTCGTGGTGCGGCGGCGGGCTGATCAGGCCCACGCCCGGCACCGAGTAGCGCAGGAAACCGATGTACTCGCTGACCTTGCCCCCCGGCAGCTGGCCGCCTTCACCGGGCTTGGCGCCCTGGGCCATCTTGATCTGGATCTGGTCCGCCGACACCAGGTATTCGGTGGTCACGCCGAAGCGGCCCGAGGCCACCTGCTTGATCTTCGAGCGCAGGCTGTCGCCCTCTTGCATCTCGTAGTCGGCTTCGATCACTTTCTGCCCGATGACGTCGCTGACCTTGGTGCCCTTGACGATCTTGACGCCCTTGAGCTCGCTGCGGTAGCGCGCCGGGTCTTCGCCGCCTTCGCCGGTGTTGCTCTTGCCGCCGATGCGGTTCATCGCCAGCGCCAGCGTGGTGTGCGCCTCGGTGGAGATCGAGCCCAGCGACATCGCGCCGGTGGCGAAGCGCTTCACGATCTCGGCCGCCGGCTCCACCTCTTCCAGAGGAATTGCCTTGCTCGGATCGACCTTGAACTCGAACAGCCCGCGCAGCGTCATGTGGCGGCGCGACTGGTCGTTGATGATCTGCGCGTATTCCTTGTAGGTGTCGAACTTGCCGGCGCGCGACGCGTGCTGCAGCTTGGCGATGGCGTCCGGCGTCCACATGTGCTCTTCGCCGCGCGTACGCCAGGCGTACTCGCCGCCGGCATCCAGCATGGTCTGCAGCACCGGGTCGTCGCCGAAGGCCGCCAGGTGCATGCGGATGGCCTCTTCCGCCACTTCGAACACGCCGATGCCTTCGACCTGCGAGGCCGTGCCGCGGAAGTACTTGTCCACCAGCGCCTTGTTCAGGCCGATGGCCTCGAAGATCTGGGCGCCGCAATACGACATGTACGTGCTGATGCCCATCTTGGACATGATCTTCGACAGGCCCTTGCCGATGGCCTTGACGTAGTTGTAGATCGCCTTCTCGGCACTCAGGTCACCGGGCAGCTCGGCATGCAGCGCCGCCAGCGTCTCCATCGCCAGGTAGGGGTGCACGGCTTCCGCACCGTAGCCCGCCAGCACCGCGAAATGGTGCACCTCGCGGGCTGAGCCGGTCTCCACCACCAGGCCGGCAGTGGTGCGCAACCCCTCGCGCACCAGGTGCTGGTGCACGGCCGACAACGCCAACAAGGCCGGGATCGCGACGTTGGCGCGGTCCATGTGGCGGTCGGTGATGATGATGATGTTGTGGCCGCTCTTGATCGCGTCCACCACCTCGGCGCACAGCGAGGCGAGCTTGGCTTCCACGCCCTCGTGGCCCCAGGCCAGCGGGTAGGTGATGTCGAGCTCGTAGCTCTTGAACTTGCCGCTGGTGTGCTTCTCGATCTGGCGCAGGCGTGCCATGTCGGCGAAGTCGAGGATGGGCTGCGTCACCTCCAGCCGCATCGGCGGGTTCACCGCGTTGATGTCCAGCAGGTTGGGCTTGGGGCCGATGAAGCTGTTCAGCGACATCACGATCGCTTCGCGGATCGGGTCGATCGGCGGGTTGGTCACCTGCGCGAACAGCTGCTTGAAGTAGTTGTACAGCGGCTTGTTCTTGCCCGACAGCACTGCCAGCGGCGAGTCGTTGCCCATCGAGCCGATGCCTTCCTCGCCGGTCTGCGCCATCGGCGCCAGCAGGAACTTGATGTCCTCCTGCGTGTAGCCGAAGGCCTGCTGGCGGTCGAGCAGCGACTCGCTGAACTGCGGCGGCTCGGCCTGCGCCTCGATGGAATCAAGCCGGATGCGCACGTTCTCGATCCACTGCCGGTACGGCTTGGCCGATGCGAACTGGTTCTTCAGCTCCTCGTCGTCGACGATGCGGCCCTGCTCCAGGTCGATCAGGAACATCTTGCCAGGCTGCAGTCGCCACTTCTTGACGATCTTGTTCTCGGGGATGGGCAGCACGCCGGACTCGGACGCCATCACCACGATGTCGTCGTCGGTCACGATGTAGCGCGCCGGCCGCAGGCCATTGCGGTCGAGCGTGGCGCCGATCTGCTTGCCGTCGGTGAACACCATCGCGGCGGGGCCGTCCCAGGGCTCCAGCATGGACGCGTGGTACTCGTAAAACGCGCGCCGGCGCTCGTCCATCAGGTTGTGCTGCTCCCACGCCTCGGGGATCATCATCATCGCGGCGTGGGCCAGCGGGTAGCCGGCCATCACCAGCAGCTCGAGCGCGTTGTCGAAGGTGGCGGTGTCGCTCTGGCCCTCGAAGCTGATGGGGTAGAGCTTCTTCAGGTCGTCGCCCAGCACCGGCGACTTCATCACGCCTTCGCGGGCGCGCATCCAGTTGAAGTTGCCCTTGACGGTGTTGATCTCGCCATTGTGGGCCACCATGCGGTAGGGGTGCGCCAGCGGCCACTCGGGGAAGGTGTTGGTCGAGAAGCGCTGGTGCACCAGCGCCAGCGACGACACCGTGCGCGGGTCCTGCAGGTCCTTGTAGTACTGGCCCACCTGGTTGGCCAGCAGCAGGCCCTTGTAGATGATCGTGCGGCAGCTCATGCTGGGCACGTAGTACTCGCGGCTGTGCGTGAGCTTGAGCGCCTGGATCGCGCTCGATGCCGTCTTGCGGATCACGTAGAGCTTGCGCTCCAGCGCGTCGGGCACGATCACGTCGGGGCCGCGGCCGATGAAGATCTGGCGAATCACCGGCTCCTTGGCGCGCACCGCCGGGGACATGGGCATCTCCTTGTCCACCGGCACGTCGCGCCAGCCCAGCAGCGCCTGGCCTTCGGCCTTGACCGCGCGCTCCAGCTCCTGCTCGCAGGCCAGGCGCGAGGCGTGCTCCTTGGGCAGGAAGATCATGCCCACACCGTATTCCCCTGGCGGCGGCAGCTCTACACCCTGCTTCGCCATCTCGGCGCGAAAGTACTCGTCCGGAATCTGGATCAGGATGCCGGCGCCATCGCCCATGAGCTTGTCGGCGCCCACCGCGCCGCGGTGGTCCAGGTTTTCCAGGATCTTCAGGCCCTGCTCGACGATGCCGTGGGCTTTCTGACCTTTGATATGGGCCACGAAGCCCACGCCGCAGGCGTCGTGTTCGTTGGCCGGGCTGTACAGGCCCGCTTGCGCAGTCGCTTGGATTTCTTGGGCGGATGCGGGGCCCGCGGCTGCCGTTGTCATGGCGCTCTCCACGTTCGGATCAGGGATAACGTGGAGACTAATGCAGTGCAGCAAGCCGGGCAAGCGGTTTTAATCAGGGTCGGATCATATTTAAGCCCTCTTGCTCCTGTTTTTTTCCTTAATTGGGGACATATCATCCGATCGCCTGGGCGGACGCCCTCGCGGCCGCGGAACCAGGGGCCTGTTTGTTCGTTGCGCCAACCGGGTCAGGAAGTCTGCAGAACCGAGCACCCACGACTTGGCGCCGGCCTGCTCCAGCGCCAACGCCTGCGCTGGCAGCAAGCCCGCCTCCAGCAGGCGCCGAAACGCGGCTTCCCGGTCGAAGGGCGTGTTGCCCAGTTGCCAGTAGAGCGGGTGGTCGGTGATCAGCGGATCCCGGTGCACACCAAGGTGATGCCGCGCGCTGCTCCACGGCCAACCCTGCGGCTCTGTCGCCAGACCCGCCTTCACCGGCGCGGTCTCGATCAGGGTGAGCGCGGGAAGAAAGTAGCGCTCACTTTCAATGACAGCCCCTCTAAACCGCCCTTCCCACAAGGTGCCTGAACGCCCGTGGCGCCGATTGAAGGCCGCCACATAACGCCTGCCGAGCGCCTGCATGCCTTTGCTCAAGCTGTCATGCTGCTGCGGAGTGGTGAGCAGGCGCACCTCGTCGGCCAGCAGCGCATAGGCGTGAACGGCGAGGCCGTGTTCGGCAGCAGCATCGCGCAGCGCAGCCAGAAACTGCTGGCGATCGTGATCGTCCAGGAACACCGGCTGCCGGTTGTGGCCTCGTTGCACGACGTAGTGCGTTTCTGCGGGGACTGAAAGGCGGGGCAAGCGGGCCATGCGGCGCAACGGGGTTGCAAGATCTGACCCCCATTATTGCCGTGGCCTCTGCCCGGCGAGGCTCAGAACAGTCCCGAGCCGACCAGGCGTTCGTGCTCCCGGATCGCAAAGCGGTCTGTCATGCCGGCGATGTAGTCCGACACCGCCCGGCAACGGTCTTCGCTCTGCCGGTAGTCGTGGGGCAGTTGTTGTGGGTCGTCTACATAGGCGGCGAAGAGTTCCTTGACCACGCGGCGCGCGCGATCGGTCGTTTCGGTCACTTGAGGATGCCGGTACAGCGCGCGGAACAGGAAGCGCTTCATCTCTGTGCTGGCCTGCCGCATCTCGGGCGAGAAGCTCACCAGCGCACCCGCGGCCCGCGCTTCATCGGCGTCGGCCGGTCTTGCGGAGTCAATGGCAGCACGCGTCGCATCGATCACGTCGTACACCTGCTGCGACAACATGCGGCGCAAGGTCTCGTAGAGCAGGCGTCGCGCAGGCGTCTTGTGCAAGCCCGGATGCTCGGCCAGCGCCTGCTTCAGAAACCTGCGGAACAGCGGCACTTCCGCCAACTGGTCCATGTCGAGCAGCCCGGAACGCACCCCGTCGTCGATGTCGTGCGCGTTGTAGGCGATCTCGTCCGCCAGGTTGCAAAGCTGCGCTTCGATGCTGGGTTGCGTGCCGACAAGGAAGCGGCGCGCCACACCGTCGGGCTGCAACGACTCCATGTAGGCCGCCTGCTTGCGGCTGCAGTGCTTGAGGATGCCCTCGCGGGTCTCGAAGCTCAGGTTCAGGCCGTCGAAGTCCGCGTAGCGCTGCTCGAGACAGTCGACCACCCGCAGGCTCTGCAGGTTGTGCTCGAACCCTCCGTGCCGCGCCATGCACTGGTGCAGCGCCTCCTGGCCTGCATGGCCAAACGGCGTATGGCCCAAGTCATGGGCCAGGGCGATCGCCTCCACCAGGTCTTCGTTGAGCCGCAGGCTGCGCGCGATCGAGCGGCCGAGTTGTGCGACCTCAAGCGAATGGGTCAGCCGCGTGCGGAAGAGATCGCCCTCATGGTTGAGGAACACCTGCGTCTTGTAGACGAGGCGTCGGAACGCCGTGCTGTGCACGATGCGGTCGCGGTCGCGTTGGAACTCGCTGCGCGTGGGCGCAGGCGGCTCCGGATGCCTGCGCCCCCGAGAGCGCTCGGGGTGGGATGCGTAAGGTGCAAGATCGAGCACGTGAGGCGGTGAGCTCGCGCAGCGCCTCAGCGCGTGTGCGCCTCGATCACACGCGCCACCGTGTCCACCGGTGCGGCGCGCACGACCGCGCGCCCCAACGATTCGATCACCACATAGCGGATGTCGCCGGCCTCGGCCTTCTTGTCCACGCTCATCAGCTCGAGGTATCGATCTACCCCGAGGGCCGGGCCCACCGTCGGCAGCCCGGCCCGCTCGACCAGCCGGCGCATCCGCTCCACAAAGGCCGGCGGCATCAGCCCCAGTTCCGCGGACAAGGCACTGGCCATGACCATGCCGCATCCCACCGCCTCGCCGTGCAGCCACTCGCCATAGCCCAGGCCGGCTTCGATGGCGTGGCCGAAGGTGTGCCCGAAGTTCAGGATCGCACGCAGGCCCGCCTCGCGCTCGTCCTGGCTCACGACCCAGGCCTTGATCTCGCAGGAACGGCGCACCGCGTGCGCGAGCGCGGGCTTGTCGCGCGCCACGAGCGCGTCGATGTGCTGCTCGATCCAGTCTAGGAACACCGGGTCGGCGATGGGTCCGTACTTGATCACCTCGGCAAGCCCGGCAGCAATCTCCCGCTGCGGCAGCGTGTCCAGCGTGTCGAGGTCGCACACCACCCGCTGCGGCTGGTAGAAGGCGCCGATCATGTTCTTGCCGCGCGGATGGTTGATGGCCGTCTTGCCACCGACGGAAGAGTCCACCTGCGCAAGCAAGGTCGTGGGCACCTGGACGAAGGGCACGCCGCGCATGTAGCAGGCCGCGGCGAATCCGGTCATGTCCCCGATGACGCCACCGCCCAGCGCGAACAGCACCGTCTTGCGGTCGCATCCCTCGGCCAGCAGACGGTCGAAAATGAGATTCAGCGAGTTCCAGTCCTTGAACACCTCGCCATCGGGCAGTTCGACGAGGATCTGCCGGGGGTAGTGTGGTGCCAGGGCTTGCCCCAGCCGCTCGGCATAGAGCGGCACGATCGTGGTGTTGGTCACGATGGCCGCAAACGAGGCCTTGGGCAGACCTGCCCAGGCAGGGCCGTCGCGCAAAAGGCCCGGTCCGATCAGGATGTCGTAGCGCCGGCCGTCGAGGTCGATGGAAACGGTGGACGGAGGGGCGTCGTGAGGCACGTTCGTCATGACGGCCAAGTGTACGTTCCGCCTCCGAGGCACGTTCACGCCGTCAGGAACCTCGTAGATCGGGCGGCCTGGCGGCACTCGGATCGAGCACACCCGCCAGCTCCAGCTGCATGAGGATCATGTTGACCAGCGTGGCCACCGAGGGCCTGCCCGTCTCGATCACATACTGGGCCGTGCTGCGGTAAAGCGGATCACGCTCCTGGTACAGCTGGCGCAGCTTGCGCAAAGGGTCCCCCACTTGCAGGAGCGGGCGCTGCTTGTCGTGTCGAAGACGCCGGAACAGCTCTTCGGGGGTGGAGCGCAGATAGACCACGGCGCCTGCCTCGCGCAGGCGTTCCCGGTTGGTCTCTCGCAACACGGCACCTCCACCAGTGGCGAGGACCGCGGGGTGCGAGGCCCCTTCCGTCAGCTCGCGAAGCACCTGCTCCTCGACGTCCCGGAAGGCTGCCTCTCCGTGTGAGTCGAAGTAGGACCGGATCGAGCAGCCGAGGCGGCGCTCGATCTCCGTGTCACTGTCGACGAACTTCCATCCGAGATGCCGCGCCAGCTGGCGCCCGACGGTGGACTTGCCGCCGCCGGGCATGCCGATGAGGGCGATGCACGGCGAGGACCGCGTCGTCATCGAAAGTGCTATGCAGTCACTGGTCCCCAACTTCAGTGGTCACCGTCAGCGTGACCTGACGATTCCGAGCATCCGTGACAACAATCGTCGCAGGAGCGACGCAGAAGCCTGCATTGAAAACGTTCAATTCAAAGCTTTCGCCAGGATGGTTGACTTGAGTCTTGCTGACCGTCATAACGGTCGGCCAAGTATTGTCAATCTTGTAGGGCGCCGCGCCGCCATAGACATAGACCAGTGCTGTACCCGTCCCGCAAGAAGTCGAGTTCGGACCCGTAAACGTGATCTCGTCTGCGCTAAGTCGCAATGGGGCCGGTGCTCCCTCCTCATCACTACCTCCGCCGCAGGAAGAAGTAAGCACCGCCAACAATCCCAGAACAGTGAATAGGGATGCTCTGCGCGCCATGATCGAGTTCATGAGAATTCCTCAATGTCGTTGTGATTAGCGCGCCACTGCTCTATCACTCACCACCTTCGGAGTGATGAAGATCAGCAACTCAGTCTTGTCAGACACGCGCGACTTGTTCTTGAACAGGTTGCCAACGACCGGCACATCCCCGAGCACAGGCACCTTGTTTACCTGATCCCGGTCTGTCTGAGTGAAGATGCCGCCCAGCACCACGGTGCCGCCGTTCTCCACAAGCACCTGCGTCTTGACATGCTTGGTGTCGATCGCCGGACCTGCGAGCGTGTTGGCGCCGCGGCTATCCTTGTTGGCCTCCACGTCCAGGATCACGTTGCCCTCAGGCGTGATCTGCGGCCTAACCTTGAGACTCAGGCTCGCTTTCTTGAACTGTACCGACGTGGCCCCGCTGGACGTCGCCACATTGTAGGGAATCTCCTCGCCTTGCTCGATCAAGGCTTCGGTTTGATCCGAAGTGATGACACGCGGGCTGGAAACAATCTTGCCCCGGTTGTCCGATTCGAGTGCCTGCAGTTCCAGGTTCAGGAAACGGCCAGCCGCTGCACTGAAGAGCGACAACGCGAACGTCGCAGGCGCTCCCCCCACAACGGATGTGTTCGCAGGCAGGTTGATGAACTGCGTATCAGCGAACGTGCTCGTCGCCCCAGTCTGCCCGGTCTGCGTGCCAATCGCGTTGTAGTTGCCGCCGACAAGCACGTTGTTTCCACCACCGATCGCATATCCTGGAATACCACCCGCGGCGTTGCGCGAGTCGCTTGCACCGAGCCTCACACCCAATGCGCGACCAAACTTGTCGTCCGCCTCCACGATGCGCGCCTCTATCAGTACCTGACGCACCGGAACGTCAATCTTCGCAATCAGCGCCTGAACCTCCTCCAGCTTCGAGGGGATATCGCTCACAAAAAGCTGGTTCGTCCGCGTTTCAAAGATGACGCTGCCCCGCGGCGTGAGGATGCGGGTGTTGGTGCTTCCCCCGCCACCGCCAGTGCTCTGCCCCGTCAAGCCCTTTGCGACGTCTTCAGCCTTGGTGTAATTCAGCTGGAAAGACTGCGTGCGCAGAGGCTCGAGGTCGGCCACCTTCTTCTTGGCCTCCAGGTCCAGTTGCTCCTTGGCCGCAAGCTCGTCCTTCGGCGCAACCCAGATCACGTTGCCCGACTTGCGATAGCCCAGGCCCTTGGCCTGCAGGATGATGTCGAGCGCCTGATCCCAGGGCACGTCCTTCAGCCGCAGGGTCACATTGCCCGCCACGGTGTCGCTGGTGACGATGTTGAAGTTGGTGAAGTCGGCGATCACCTGCAGCAACGCGCGCACTTCGATGTTCTGGAAGTTGAGCGACAGCTTCTCACCGTTGTAGCCCGGGCCCTGGGTCAACTTGTTCGGGTCGAGTTTGAGCTGGCGCACCTCGAGCACGAACTGGTTGTCGCTCTGGTAGGCACTGTGCTCCCAGGTGCCGCGCGGCTCGACGATCATGCGCACGCGGTCGCCCACCTGCGTGGTGGACACCGAGTGCACCGGCGTGCCGAAGTCGGTGACGTCCAACCGCCGGCGCAGGTTTTCCGGTGCGCTCGACTTCAGGAACTCGACCACCAGGTTCTGACCCTGCTGGCGGATGTCCACGCCCACCTGGTTGTTGGGCAGGTCGACCACGACGCGGCCCGAACCGTCGGGGCCGCGGCGGAAGTCGATGCCGCGCAACGCCACCTGATCACGGTTCAGGCTGGGCGCAAAGTGCACCGGCTCGCCAGCGGCGGTGGCGCCCTGCACGCTGCCGGTGGTTTCGAGCGTCAACAGCAGCGTCTTGCCGTCCAACCGTGCGGTGTAGTTGGCCGGTTGACGCAGGTTGAGCACGACCCGTGTGCGCTCGCCGGCCTGGGCGATGTTCACCGAGCGCAGGTTGCCCTGGTTGACATCAACGCTCGGGCGGCCCATGCCGTTGCCGACGTTGGGCAGGTCGATCGCAATGCGCGGCGGCGACTGGATGGTGAAGCCCTGCGGCACCGCGGCCAGGGGCTGGCTCAACTCGATGCGCACGACTTCCGATCCGGCCTGCTGGCTGGTCGAGATGGACTGCACCATGGTCTGGGCCAGCGCGACGACGGGTGCGCCGAGGGCCAATACGAGCGCCAAGGCGCCGGCGCGCCATTTCCTCATGATGGGGTTCTCCTGCTTGTTCGTCATCGCGCCTTCTCCTGAAGTTGCAGGCTGGTGCTGCGCTCGATCCATTCGCCGGCGGCGTCCTGAACGATTTCGCGGATGTTGACTTCGGTTTCGTCGATGTCGGTGATGCGGCCGTAGTTCTGGCCCAGGTAGTCGCCCACCTTCACCTGGTACAGCAAGTTGTCGACCTGAAGCAGCGCATGTTGGCGTCCGTTTTTCACCACGCTGCCCACCATCGACATGCTGTCGAGCGGATAGGCCTCCAGGGGCTCCTTGCGGCGGTTGAGCTCGCTGGCCAGCAGCGAGCTCGGCTGTCTGGCTTCCTGCTTGAGCGCGACCGAAAGCTTCTGGCCGCTAAAAGGCTCGACCTTGTCACCACCGGCGTAGGGCTCAGGATCGAATTTCTTCGGCGGCGCGATCGGCTGCACCGTCGGACGCACTTCACGCCGCTGCTGCTCCATCCATGCCTGGAGCTCCTCGTGCTCTCCGCTGCAACCGGAGGCCAGCATCAGCACCGACACGCATGCCATCGACGACAGACGGCTTGGCAATGATCGCGTCATTTCTTCGCCCCCGGCTGCTTCTTGGCCTTTTCCTTCCTCTGCTCCTCGATCTCACCCGGATCGAGATAGCGGTAGGTGCGCGCCGTGGCTTCCATCGCCAGCAGGCCGCCGGTGTCGGCTGCCTTGCCCTGCCCTTGTGCCTGAGGAGGCTGCACCGAGAGATCGTTCAATGTCACGATGCGGGAGAGGTTCGCCACATCGGCGGCGAACGCGCCGATGTCGTGGTACCGGCCCGAGACCTTGATCGCGATCGGCAGCTCCGCGTAGTAGTCCTTCACCACCACCTGGCCCGGACGGAACAGCTCGAACTGCAGGCCGCGGCCGAGGCCGGCCTGGTTGATGTCGGACAGCAGCGCGTCCATTTCGGCCTTGCCGGGCAGTTGCTTCTCCAGCTGCGTCACGTATTCCTCGACCTGCGACTTCTGCTTGCGCAGCTCTGGCAGGTTGATCGCCTGCGCCAGCTTGCCGCGATAGTCTTGCTTGAGCGCCGGTTCCTTGTTGCGCTCGGCCTCCAGTTCGTCGGCACTGGCCGACAGCAGCAAGAACCAGCCCACCAGCACGGCAGCAGCGGCCACTGCCACCCAGGCGGCGAGCTTCGGCAGGATGGGCCACTGGCCCGGCTCATTCGGATTGAGGCCGCGGAACTGATCCGCCGCCTGCACCAGCACGGAGGTCAGCTCGAAATTCAGCGGTGCGGGTTTGGTCGCCATGGATCCGCCTTCAGGACTTGCGTACGGGCGCCGACGCACTGGCTGCAGCGGGCGCCGGCGCGCTGGCCGCGGACGCGGCGGCCTGCGGCCGCTTGAGGCTCAAGCGCATCGAAAAGTCGAACAGCCGGCGCTGTTCCTTGGGGTTGGCCGTGCCCGCCTTGATCTCGATGAGTTCCGGGCGCTCCAGCCACGGCGAGTTGTAGGCGGTGTTGCGCAGCAACTCGGACACCCGCTCGTTGGTCTGGGCCACGCCGGACACCGTGACAGTCTGCTGCGTCTGCTTGATCGCCTTGAGGTACACGCCTTCGGGCGTCTGGCGCACCAGCTCGTTGAGCAGGTAGACCGGGATGTTGCGGTCGGTCTGCAGGTCTTCCACCGCCTTCTGGCGCGCCTTCAGCGCCTCGATCTCGGCTTTCAGCGTGGCGATATCCTTGATCTGCACTTCCAGCTTCTTGATCTCGGCGCTGAGGAAGTCGTTGCGCGCGCGCTGCGCGCCGATCATCTGCTCCAGCACGGTGTACCAGAGCCCGACGACCGCGAGGCCGACCACGGCCGCGACGCCCAGGCCGCTGAAGAATGCCGCCTTGCGCCGCCGCCGCTTTTCTTCGCGGTGCGGCAGGAGGTTGATCAGAATCACTGCAGGAACCTCCGCATCGCCAAGCCGCAGGCGGTCAGGTACGAGGGCGCTTCACGGCGCACGCGGGCCTCGCGCACGGCCGACCCGAGCTTCATCTGCTCGAAGGGGTTGACCACCATCGACGCAAAGCCGGTCAGCTCGGTCACGCGCTCCTTCAGGCCGGGCAGCGTGGCGGTGCCGCCGGCCAGCATGACGTAGTGCACCTTGTGATGGGGCGTGCTGGTGAAGAAGTACTGCAGCGCGCGCCCGATCTCCTGCGACATGCTGTCGATGAAGGGTTCGAGGATCGTGCTCTCGTAGTCTTCGGGCAGGTCGCCGTTGAGCTTCTTCTGCTCGGCTTCCTCATAGGAAAAGCCGTACTGGCGGGAGATCAGCGTGGTGAGCTGCGCGCCGCCGAAGGCCTGGTCGCGGTCGTACAGCAGCTCGTCGTCGCGCAGCACCTTCAGGCTGGTGGTTTCGGCACCGATCTCGAACAGCGCCACCAGCGCGTCCTTGCCCTCGTTGGGCAGGCTGTGCACGATGCGGCTCATCGCCAGCCGCGATGCGTGGGCCTCGATGTCCAGCACCACCGGCTTCAGGCCGGCCGCCTCGGCCAGGCCCTGGCGGTCCTGCACGCGATCCTTGCGGGAGGCGGCGATCAGCACCTCCACGTCGCCGTGCGAAGTGGCACTGGGGCCGATGACGCAGAAGTCCAGGCTTACCTCGTCCAGCGAGAACGGGATGTACTGGTTGGCCTCGGACTCGACCTGCAGTTCCATCTCTTCTTCGCGCAGACCGGCCGGCAGCATGATCTTCTTGGTGATCACCGCCGACTGCGGCATCGCCATCACCACCTGCTTGGCCCGGGTACCGCTTTTCTGCACCACCCGGCGCACGGCGTCGGCCACTTCGTCGAACTTTTCGATCTGGCCGTCGGCAATCCAGCCTTTCTCGAACGGTTCGGAAGCAAAACGCTCCAGTACATACTCGCCGCTGGCCGTCTGGCCGAGTTCAACCAGCTTGACGCTCGACGAGCTGATATCCAAGCCAATCATGGGCGGCGCTTTGCGGCCCAAAAGGGCGTCAAGAAAGCTCACGGGCTGACTCCCAACGCGTCGCAGCAGGGTGCTGCACTGTTAATAAGTTACTTCAATGCTAGCAGTAAAGCCTTTGTGCAACAAAGAAAAAGTCTCACCCTGGCCGGCGCTTACGTTGTGAAACTCTGACTTTCGCAGAGCACCTGAAACAAGCGGCAAACGGCTCATCGGGGGGAACCCTGTACCCATACCCGCGATCTGCCAAACAGTTCACGAATTGCCCCAGGCGCTCCAGATCGCATTCCTATAATGCCCCGCACCCGTTTTCTGGGAACTCCATGACTGCAGCCGAGCGTCCCTCCGAGCCCACGTCGAAGAATCCGAAATCCCGCTTGACCTCTTCCTGGCCTGTATGGGCCCGATTCCTGGTTCGCTGGGTGCTACGGCTGTTTGGCGTTGCCGCCGCGGGCGTGTTTGCCGCGCTGGCGCTGGTGGCACTGGCACTGGCCGTCGCCTACCCCAACCTGCCCGAGATCAGCGGCCTGACCGACTACCGCCCCAAGCTGCCGATGCGGGTGTACTCGGCCGACGGCGTGATGCTCAGCGAATACGGCGAGGAGCGGCGCCACTTCGTGCCGATCCGCGAGATCCCCAAGGTGATGCAAGACGCCGTGCTGGCGATCGAAGATGCGCGCTTCTACCAGCACGGCGGCGTGGACTACCTGGGCGTCATCCGCGCCGGCCTGGCCAATTTCGGCGAGGCCCGCAGCCAGGGCGCCTCGACCATCACGATGCAGGTGGCGCGCAACTTCTACCTCTCCACCGAGAAGACCTTCATCCGCAAGATCTACGAGATGCTGCTCGCGCTGAAGATCGAGAGCCAGCTCACCAAGGAGCAGATCCTCGAGGTCTACATGAACCAGATCTACCTCGGGCAGCGCGCCTACGGCTTCGCCGCCGCGAGCGAGATCTACTTCGGCAAGCCGCTCGGCGAGGTGACGATCGCCGAGGCCGCCATGCTGGCCGGCTTGCCGAAGGCCCCTTCGGCCTACAACCCGATCGCCAACCCGCGCCGTGCCACCGTGCGCCAGCAGTACATCATCGACCGCATGCTGGACAACGGCTTCATCAGCGCCGAACAGGCCGACGCCGCGCGCAAGCAGGTGCTGCGCTACCGCGCCCAGAACGAGGCGCTGGTGCATGCCGAATACGTGGCCGAGGCCGCGCGCCAGCTGGTCTTCAACCAGTACGGCGAGGAGTCCTACACGCGCGGCCTCAACGTCTACCTGACCGTCAATGCGGCCGACCAGGCCGTGGCCTACCGGGCGCTGCGCAAGGGGCTGATGGACTACGAACGCCGGCAGTTCTACCGCGGGCCGGAAGCCTACATCGACCTGCCGGCCGACCCGCGCGAGCTGGACGCCCGCATCGCCGAGGCCCTCGTGGAGCACCCCGACAACGACGACCTGCGGGCCGCGGTGGTGCTGGAGGCCTCGCCGAAGAAGGTGGTCGCGGTGCTGCAATCCGGCGAAACCGTCACCATCACCGGTGATGGCCTGAAGCCGGCGGCCTCCGGCCTCTCACCCAAGGCCGGCCCCAAGACGCAGATCCGGCGCGGCGCCGTGGTGCGCGTGGTCAAGGGCGGCAAGAACGACTGGACGCTCACCCAGATCCCCGAGGTAGAAGGCGCCTTCGTGGCCATCGACCCGCGCACCGGCGCGATCAAGGCCATGGTGGGCGGCTTTGACTACAGCAAGAGCAAGTTCAACCACGCCACCCAGGCATGGCGCCAGCCGGGTTCGGGCTTCAAGCCGTTCATCTATTCCGCCGCACTGGAAAAAGGCTTCACGCCGGCCACCGTGATCAACGACGCGCCACTGTTCTTCGATGCGGTCACCACCGGCAGCCAGCCGTGGGAACCGAAGAACTACGACGGCACCTTTGACGGTCCCATGGCCTTGCGCCGCGCGCTGGCCAAGTCGAAGAACATGGTGTCCATCCGCATCCTGCAGGCCATCGGTCCGCAGTACGCCCAGGAGTGGATCACCCGCTTCGGCTTCGAGCCCGAGAAGCACCCCGCCTACCTCACCATGGCGCTGGGCGCCGGATCGGTGACGCCGATGCAGATGGCCACCGCCTACAGCGTGTTCGCCAATGGCGGCTACCGGGTGGCGCCGATGCTGGTGGCCAAGCTCACCGACACCAAGGGCCGCGTGCTCTACGAAGCCAAACCCGCCGCGCCGGACGAGAGCATGCGCACGCTGGACGCGCGCAATGCCTTCGTGATGGACAGCCTGCTGCAGGAGGTCACGCGCAGCGGCACCGCCGCGCGCGCGCAGGCCGTGCTGAAGCGGCCCGATCTCTACGGCAAGACCGGCACCACCAACGACTCGATGGACGCCTGGTTCTGCGGCTTCCAGCCCAACCTGGTGGCAGTGGTGTGGATCGGCTACGACACGCCGCGCAAGCTGGGCGACCGCGAGACCGGCGGCGGTCTCGCGCTGCCGGTGTGGATCGAGTACATGGGCTACGCGCTGCGCGACATGCCGGTGCAGGAATACCAGCCGCCGGAGGGCGTGATCAACGTGGCGGGCGAGTGGTATTTCGAGGAATACGGTCGTCAGGCCGGTGTGACCAGCCTGGGGCTCGAAGAACAGCCGGTGCCCGTGGCGCCCACGGAAGACGAGCGCAAGAGCATCCTCGACCTGTTCAAGAACTGAGCCGGCACAGGACCCGGCTGCCCGCCCGGAAGCGTCAGAACTTCAGCGGCCGACCGGCCTGCGCACTCGCGCAGGCGCTGAGCTTGGCGAAGAACTCCTCGCCTTCGCGGTCCACCCAGCGGCCGTGCTGATACCGGAAGTGGTAGCCGCCGGCGCGCGCGGCCATCCAGAGCTCGTGCAAGGGCGGCTGCGTGTTGAGGACGATCTTGCTGCCGTCGGGCATCAGCAGTTCCAGCAACCCGCCGGTGCGGTGGGTGTCGATGTCGATCAGGTCCTCGTCGAGCCAGCGGTCGATGGTGGCTTCCACCGCCGCCAGCACGTCACCGGCCAGGCGGTGGTATTCGCTGTCGGTCAGCTGGGAGGCAGGCGTATCGTTCGGGGCGCTGTTCATCGTGGGCTCTAGAATTCACGCCATGTCAGGCGAGTCGATTTCGAGTGTAGCCACCCGCGCGCAACACGCTGCCAGCAGAAGGGGCATCGGCGGCGCCTGCCTCGCGCTTGCGCTGCTGGCCGCCGGATGCGGACAGAAAGGCCCGCTGACATTGCCCGCGCAGAAGGCCACGCCCGCGGCCGACGCCGCCTCCGGCCCCTCCCGCACGCCCTCCTGACCTGTCCCTCTTCATGCACCAGCCGCCCCGCCTGCCCGGCGCCCCGTTCGTCGCCCGCCGGGGCGACGCGCTCTACCTCGAAGACTGCCAGCTGAGCGCCCTGGCGCGCAGCTACGGCACGCCCTTGTACGTGTACTCGCGCAACGCCATGCGCGGCGCCTACCGCGAGTACGCCGATGCACTGGCTGGCCGCAAGCACCTGCTGTGCTACGCGATGAAGGCCAACTCCAGCCTGGCCGTTCTGCAGACCTTCGCCGAGCTGGGCGCGGGCTTCGACATCGTGTCCGGCGGCGAGTTGGAGCGCGTGCTCGCGATCGGGGTCGACGGTTCGCGCATCGTGTTCTCCGGCGTGGGCAAGACGCGCGCAGAGATGCGCCGCGCGCTCGAGGTGGGCGTGCGCTGCTTCAACGTGGAAAGCGAAGCCGAGCTCGAAGTGCTGTCACAGGAAGCGTCGGCCAGCGGCAAGCCCGCCTCGATCAGCCTGCGCGTGAATCCCGACGTGGACGCCGGCACCCACCCCTACATCTCCACCGGCCTCAAGGCCAACAAGTTCGGCATCGCCCACGAACGCGCACTGGCCTGCTACCGGCGCGCGGCCGAGCTGCCGGGCCTGCGCGTGGCCGGCATCGACAGCCATATCGGCTCGCAGATCACCGAGTTCGGCCCGTACCTCGACGCGCTGGACCGCGTGCTCGATCTGGTGGAGGCCATCGAATCGGCCGGCATTGCGCTGCACCATGTGGACATCGGCGGCGGCCTGGGCATCCGCTACCGCGACGAAGCGCCGCCACCGGCCGGCGAGCTGGTGCGCCGCGTGCTGCAGCGCCTGGAAGAGCGCGGCCACGGCCAGCGCGAGCTGGTGCTGGAGCCGGGCCGCTCGCTGGTGGGCAACGCCGGCGTGCTGCTCACCGAAGCCCTGTACCTCAAGCACGGCGAGCAGAAGAACTTCTGCATCGTGGACGCAGCGATGAACGATCTGACGCGGCCCGCGATGTACGAGGCCTGGATGGACATCGTGGCCTGCGAGGCCAGCACGGCGCCCCAGGAAACCTACGACGTCGTCGGCCCGGTCTGCGAGTCGGGCGACTGGCTGGGCCGCGAGCGGCGCCTCGCGGTGGCCGCAGGCGAACACCTGGCGGTGCTGTCCGCCGGCGCATACGGCATGGCGATGGCCAGCAACTACAACACCCGTCCCCGCGCCGCCGAAGTGATGGTCGATGGCGCAAGGCACTGGCTGATCCGCGAACGCGAGCGCGCCGCCGACCTGTTCAAGGGCGAGCGGCTGATCGGCTGATCGGCGACGAAGGCTAGATCCGCCCCTCTTCCACCGCGTGGCAGGCCACGCGGATGCCGTGAATTTCCAGCAAGGCCGGCCGTTGCGCGCTGCAGCGCTCGTTGGCATGCGGGCAGCGTGGGTGGAAGGCACAGCCGCTGGGCGGGTTCAGCGGATTGGGCACCTCGCCTTGCACCGGCGTGCGGGCCCGCCCGGTCATGCGGATGTCGGGAATGGCGTCCAGCAGCATGCGCGTGTACGGATGGCGCGGCATCGAGAACAGCGTGCGCTTGTCCGCCAGCTCCACCAGCCGCCCGAGGTACATCACGCCCACCTGGTCGCTCACATGGCGCACCGCCGCCAGGTTGTGCGAGATGAACAGGTAGGTCAGGCCGCGCTCGCGCTGCAGGTCCTTCATCAGGTTGAGCACCTGCGCCTGCACCGACACGTCGAGCGCCGAGGTGGGCTCGTCGCAGACCAGGAACTCCGGCCGCGTCGCCAGCGCGCGCGCGATCGAGATGCGCTGCCGCTGCCCGCCGGAGAACTGATGCGGATACTTCTCCATGTCAGACGGGGCCAGGCGCACCGATTCGAGCAACTCCGCCACCTGGGCCTTCATCGCCGCGGCATCGCGCACCAGGCCGTGCTCGCGCAGCGGCTCCCCCACGATCTGCAACACCTTCCAGCGCGGGTTGAGGCTGGCATACGGGTCCTGGAAGATCATCTGCATGCGCCGACGCAGGACCTGGGCCTTGGCGCTGGCCAGCACTTCGCGCGTGGGAGCGCCATCGAAGCGCACGTCGCCGCGCGTCGGCGTGTACAGCCCGACCAGCAGGCGCGCCACGGTGCTCTTGCCGCAACCGGATTCGCCCACCAGCGCCAGCGTCTTGCCGCGCTGGATGCCGAAACTCACGCCGTCGACCGCATGCACGAACTGCCGCGGCTTGCGCTCGACCACGCGGTTGAGCCAAGGTGCGGAAACGTCGAAGGTCTTGGCCAGGTTTTCCACCTGCACCAGCTCGCTCGCAGGCGCCCCCTGCAGTGCCGCCGCGCTCACGCCACCCTCCTCGCCACCTCGGGTGCATGCAGCCAGCACGCCGCCCGCGTGGCGCCGGCGTCCAGCAGGTCTGGCCGCAGCTGATGGCAACGGTCGAACGCCTTCGGGCAGCGCGGATGGAAAGCGCAGCCCGTGGGGATGGCATTGAGCCGCGGCATCGCGCCGTCGATCTGCAGCAGGCGCTCGCGGTCTTCTTCCATCGACGGTATCGAGCCCATCAGGCCCACGGTGTACGGGTGTGCCGGCGTGTGGATCACCTGCTGCACCGGCCCGATCTCGGCCACGCGCCCCGCGTACATCACCGCCACCCGGTCGCAGGTTTCGGCGATCACGCCCATGTCGTGGGTGATGAGCATCACCGCCGCACCGTGCTCGCGGCACAGCCGCTTGAGCAGCGAGATGATCTGCGCCTGGATCGACACGTCGAGCGCGGTGGTGGGCTCGTCGGCGACGATCAGCTTCGGCTGCGCCGCAAGCGCCAGCGCGATCACCACGCGCTGCCGCATGCCGCCGGAGAACTGGTGCGGGTATTGGTCGATGCGTGCCTCGGCCGCGGGGATGCCGGTCTCCTGCAGCAGGCGGATCGCGCGCCGCCGTGCCTCGTCGGCGCCCACCGGCAAATGGGTCTGGATCGTTTCCACCAGTTGCCGCCCCACCGTGTACAGCGGGTTCAGCGAGGTGAGCGGGTCCTGGAAGATCGCGCCGATCTTGCGTCCCCGGATCGCGCGCAGCCGCTCATACGGCAGGTCGTCGATGCGCTCCCCCTCGAACCGGATCTCGCCGCCGGCGATGCGACCCGGCGGCTCGAGCAGGCCGATGATGGCGGCGCCGGTCAGCGACTTGCCCGCACCCGACTCACCCACGACACCCAGCACCTCGCCCGGCGCGATGTCGAACGACACGTCGTCCAGCGCCAGCAACGTGCCACGCCGGGAGGGGAATTCCACGCGCAGGTTGCGCACCTCGAGAAGGGGAGCGGTCATGAACTGCTTTTCAACGTTTCAACGCAGCCTGGGGTTCAGCGCATCGCGCAGCCAGTCGCCGAGCAGGTTCACGCTGAGCGCGATCAGCACCAGCATCGCGCCGGGGAAGATGGTGATCCACCACTCGCCCGAGAACAGGAAATCGTTGCCCACGCGGATCAGCGTGCCCAGCGACGGCGACGTGGGCGGCACGCCCACGCCCAGAAACGACAGGGTGGCCTCGATGATGATCGCGGTGGCCACCTGGATCGTGGCCAGCACCAGCACCGGCCCCATCACGTTGGGCAGCACGTGCCGCCGCATGATGGTGATCGGCCGCACGCCGATGACGCGGGCCGCCTGCACGTATTCCTTGTTGCGCTCGACCAGCGTGGAGCCGCGCACCGTGCGCGCGTACTGCACCCAGCCGGTGAGCGAGATCGCGAGGATCAGCACCGCGAAGGCCAGCGTCTCGTGCGCATTGGGAAACATCGCCCGCCCCACGCCGTCGATCAGCAGCGCGATCAACAGCGCCGGAAACGACAGCATCACGTCGCACACCCGCATGATGAAGGCGTCGATGCGCCCGCCCACGAAACCGGCCAGCAAGCCCAGCGCCACGCCGATCAGCACCGACAGCAGCACCGAGGCGAGCCCCACGAACAGCGAGATGCGCGCGCCGAACATCAGCGCAGACAGGATGTCGCGCCCCTGGTCGTCGGTGCCCAGCAGGTACTTGCTGCTGCCGTCCGGGTGCCAGGCCGGCGGCAGCCGCGCATCCGACAGCTCCAGCGTCGCCAGATCGAAGGGATTGTGCGGCGCCACCCAGTTGGCGAACACCGCGCACACGATACACACGAAGGCGACCAGGGCCGCGCCCATCGCCACCGGCGACGTGCGGAAGCTGTACCACAGGTCGCCGTCGAAGAACCGACGAAAGGCAGTGCTCAGCCCAGACCCAGCGAACACCGCGGATCCGGCTTCGCCGGTCCGCTGGTGTTGCCCCCTCGAGGGGGCCGCCGAAGGCGGTAGGGGGTGGGTCACTTCACCACGACCCACTTGAAGAACATGCGGTTGTCCGGCAGCTGCACGACGCTCACGTTCTTCTTGAAGGCCCAGGCCAGCGCCTGCTGGTGCAGCGGGATGTGGCCCACGTCGTCCTGGTGAATCTTGAAGGCCTCGCGGATCATCTCGTTGCGCTTCTTGTCGTCGGTCTCCGACTGGATCTTGCCGGTGAGTTCATCGAACCGCGCGTTGCTGTAAGAACCCAGGTTGAACTGGCCTTGGCCCTTGTCGGTGGGCGTGGCCATCAGGTTGATCAGCGCATCATGGGCATCGCTGGTGGTCGGCGTCCAACCCAGCAGGTAGAAGCTGGTGTCGCGGCGCAGGATCTTCGGGAAGTAGGTGACCTTGGTCTCGGCCTGCAGGTTGATCTTGACCCCGATGCGCGCCAGGTTGGCGGCCACCGCCTGGCAGATCGCGCCGTCGTTGACGTAGCGGTCGTTGGGGCAGTTCATCGTCACCTCGAAGCCGCTGGGATAGCCGGCCTCGGCGAGCAGCTTCTTCGCCGCCTCGGGGTCGTAGGGCAGGCGCTTGTTCATGTCGGGCTGGAAACCCCGCACGCCCGGACCCACCATCAGCGCGGTGGGCGTGGAGGCATTGCGCATCACGCGCGACTTGATCGCCTCGATGTCGATCGCCTGGTAGAAGGCCTGCCGCACCCGCTTGTCCTTGAAGGGGTTCTTGCCCTTCACGCTGGAGAACAGCAGCTCGTCGCGCTTCTGGTCCATGCCGAGGAAGATGGTGCGCAGCTCGGGCCCCTGCAGCACGGTGAAGCTGCCGCCCGACTTGACGCGGTCCACGTCCTGCAGCGGCACCGGCTCCATCAGGTCGATCTCGCCCGACAGCAGCGCGGCCACGCGCGTGGCGTCGTTGCCGATCGGCGTAAACACCACTTCGTCGACGTTGCCCTCCACCTTGTCCCAGTAGTTGAAATTGCGCACGATCACCGTGCGCGTGGAGGGCTGCCGCTCCTTCAGGCGGTACGGGCCGGTGCCGTTGGCCTTGAAGCTCGCGACGTTCTCGATGCCCTTGCGGCGGTCCACCGGCTTCTCGGCCTTGTTGTCCTCGCACCACTTCTTGCTCATGACATACAGGCTGGTGAGCAGGTCGGGCAGGATCGGGTTGGGCGTGAGCGTCTCCACCTCCACCGTGTGGTCGTCGATCTTGCGTACGTCCTTCACCGAGGCGGTGTAGCCCTTCATGTCGGAGCCGTCGCCCGCGGCGCGCTTGAAGGTGAACAGCACGTCGTCCGCGGTGAACGGCGTGCCGTCGTGGAATTTCACGCCCTTGCGCAGGTCGAAGCGCCACACCGTGGGTGTCTTCTGCGTCCACTTGGTCGCGAGCGCGGGCGTCAGGTTCATCTTCTTGTCGCGCCCCACCAGCGGCTCGTAGACGCTGCCGGTGAAGCTCAGCTGCAGGCTCTCGTTGAGCGAGTGCGGGTCCATCGACTGCACGTCGCCCACGTTGGCCACACGCAGCGTGACCGCCTGCGCACCGCCCAGGGCCAGCGCCAGCGCGGCGCCCAACAGGGTCCTCTTCAGCTTCATCGTCGTCTCTCCTTGTGGGATTGGTCAGTTGTCGTGCGGGGGCAGCGGCATGGCCTGCTCCGCCAGCGAGGCGAACAAGGCGGCCCCCAGCGGCAGCACCTCGTCGTTGAAGTCATAGCGGCTGCTGTGCAGGAAGCAGCCTCCCTCGCCGCCCTGCCCCAGCCGCAGGTAGGCGCCGGGCTTCATCTGCAGCATGAACGAAAAGTCCTCCGCGCCCATGCTGGGGGGCAAGTTGCGCACGACCTTGTCCTCGCCCACCAGCGAAGCCGCCACGTCGCCGGCGAACTGCGCCTCGGCTGCGGTGTTGATGGTGGCCGGGTAGTTGCGCTGGTAATGCAGCGTCGCCGTGGCGCCGAAGGCCATGGCCACCGAGTCGACCAGGCGGCCCAGCCGCTCTTCGATCATGTCCTGCACCTCGCGGCGAAACGTGCGCACGGTGCCGGTGAGCTTGCATTCGCGCGGGATCACGCTCATGGCGTTCAGGTCGCCGGCCTGCAGGGCGCACAGGCTCACCACCGCCGCATCCATGGGATGCACGTTGCGCGACACCAGGCTCTGGGCCGCCGTGATGATGTGCGCCGCCACCAGCACCGGGTCGATCGCCAGGTACGGATGCGCGCCATGACCGCCACGGCCATGCACCACGATGTCGATGCGGTCCGCCGCGGCCATCATGGGACCGGCGTTGACGCCGATGGTGCCCGGCGGCAACTGCGGCCAGTTGTGCATCGCGTAGACCGATTGCACCGGAAAGCGGTCGAACAGCCCGTCGTCGATCATCGCCTTGGCGCCGCCGAAGCCTTCTTCGCCAGGCTGGAAGATCAGCACCGCGCGACCGTCGAAGGCCCGCGTCGCGGCCAGGTAGCGCGCCGCGCCGATCAACATGGTGGTGTGGCCGTCATGGCCGCAACCGTGCATCAGGCCGCGGGTGGTCGAGCGCCAGGCAAAGTCGTTTTCCTCCGTCATGGGCAGCGCATCCATGTCCGCACGCAGCCCGATGGTGCGGCCAGAGGCGTTCGACCGCCCCTCGATCACCGCCACCACGCCCGTCTTGCCGATGCCCGTGTGGATCTGCTCGATGCCGCACGCCTGCAACGCCTCCGCCACCCGCCCTGAGGTGCGGCGCTCTTCGAAGCCCAGCTCCGGGTGGGCATGCAGGTCGCGGCGAAAGGCCGTGAGTTCGCCATGCCAATCGACCAGCCGGCGATAGAGGCCCGACTCCAGCATCCGTGTGCCGGTGCTCATCAGTGCGCTCCCCCGGCCACGCGCAAGCGTGGGTCCACCGCGAAATACAACAGGTCCACCACCAGGTTGATCACCACGAAGATCAGCGCGATCAGGCACAGGTACGCGGCCATGACCGGGATGTCGGCGAACTGCACCGCCTGGATGAACAACAGCCCCATGCCCGGCCACTGGAACACCGTCTCGGTGACGATCGCAAACGCCACGATGCCGCCCAGTTGCAAGCCCATCACCGTGATCACCGGCACCAGCGTGTTCTTCAAGGCATGCCCGAAATACACCGTGCGGTTGGTGAGCCCACGCGCACGCGCGAACTTGATGTAGTCGGCGCGCAGCACCTCCAGCATTTCGGAGCGCACCAGGCGCAACACCAGCGCCATCGGGAACAACGACAACGTGATGGCGGGCAGCACGATGTGGCGCCAGCCGTCGACGCTGAGCAGCCCGGTCGTCCAGACGCCCAGGTCCACCACCTCGCCGCGCCCGAAACTCGGCAGCAACTTGAAGGTCACCGCGAAGACCAGGATCAGCAGGATGCCGATCAGGAAGTTCGGCAGCGAGACGCCGAGCAAGGAACCCGTCATCAGCAGCTGCGACATGGCCTTGCCCCTGCGCAGCGCGGCATAGACGCCGGCCGGAATACCCAGCGCCACGCCGATGAACGCCGCCACCAGCGCCAGCTCCAGCGTCGCCGGAAACCGCTCGACGATCAGCGAGGAAACCTTGCGCCCCTGCCGCAGGCTGAGCCCGAACTCACCTTGCAACGCGTTGCCGACGAAGTGCGCAAACTGCACCGGAAATGGCCGGTCCAGCCCCAGATCGGCACGCAGCTGCTGCCGCTGCTGCGGCGTGGCGTCCTGCCCCAGCAGGTTGGTCACCGGGTCGCCCACGTACTGGAACAGCATGAACGCGATGAAGGCCACCGCCAGCATCACGAGAACGGCTTGCGCGAGTCGGCGAAGGATGAAAGCGAGCATCGATGGTGGCGCCGGCAGCGGAATCGGCCGGGTCAGGCCGGTTCAAGCGAAAGACATGCCGACCGTGCGTTCGATAGAACCCAGCGCCGAAGGGTAGGGACTTTGCCCGGCTTCGTCCCAGAGGGTTTTCCTGCAGTGCGGGGACAAAGAAAAAGCCGCCCGAGGGCGGCTTGTGTCTGAGGAATCGGCAGCCTGCAGATGCGGGCTGCCGAGGATCATCAGAACGAGTGGCGGATACCGAATTCAGCACCGGACGACTTGTCGTCGAAAGCGGCGACCGATCCGGCAGTCACGGAGAACGCGGTCAGTTCGTTCGTGATCCGTGAATACTGGGCATAGAGGGCCGTACGCTTGGACAGGTTATAGACGTACCCGACCGCAAGCTGCTTGGCGCTGAGGCCATCGGCATCGTCCTTGCCCGACGCCTTGTTGTAGGAGGCGTGAATTTCACCCTGGCCCATGGGAACAACAGCACCGAGCATCCAATTGGTTTGAGTGACGTCGACGCCATCCACACCACCGAAGAAGTCGGAATTGGCGTTCGAGTAGAAGCCCGTCAGCTTGGCTACACCAAGGTTGTACGAGGCGCCCAGGTTCCAGGTTTTCAGCTTGTCATCGCTGCCCACCTGGGTTTGGCCATAGGCAAATGCCACATCCACCGGACCGGCAGCATAGCCAATGCGGCCGCCCATGTACTTGTTCCCGGTGACGCCTTCGCCTGCAGCAACCTGAACCTGACCATACAAACCGCCGATGCCAGAGGGCAGGAAGTAGCCGATCGTGTTGCTCGCACGCACCAGCGTGGCAGCGCCCGACCCGGTGAAGACGGAGGTCGCGAGAGCAGCCGGAGCAACAAACAGGTTCAGCGAAGAACCAACGCCGTTGGTGCCGAACGGATCGAAGACCGTCAGGTTCCAGAACGTCGGGGTGTAGTCACGACCCAGGCGCACTTCACCGAAACCGCCCATCAGGCTCACGGTCGAGCGGCGCTGCCAAGTTTGCGCGGCGGCACCGGTATCCGGCGACATCGCGCCCTCGATCCAGAAACCAGCCTTCAGGCCGCCACCCAGATCTTCAACACCGCGAAAACCCAGACGGCTGCTATTGATACCGTCGGTGCCAAGCTGCTTCACAGCGTCGGTGTTGCCGTGCTTCACGTAGCGGGCATTGACGTCCACGATACCGAACAGGGTCACCGACGACTGGGCCGACGCAGCACCTGCGAACACGCCGAGCACTGCGAGAGCGAGCAGAGATTTTTTCATTGCAACTATCTCCTAGGTTGAACAAGAGGTCCCGATCGGGGAGTCACCCGGCAAGGGGCTGATCAGGCCAACCTCCTCATCGGAAGTTGCTGCTATTGCACCAGAGGGTCCGGGGGTTGCAAAGGAATCCGGGTCAAAAACGGCCGAGGCTGTTGTCTGGCAACAACGAGGTCCGAGGCCGACGACGAAAGGGCATCCGGTATCCTTGGACCGATGCTTGCCAATACTTCAGTGCTCGACGATTTGCTGTGCGCTGCCGACGGTGCACTGCGCACGCTGTCCGGGAGCGCACGCGCGTCGCGGCCAGCGCCCCAAGCGCCAGATGCCGATCTCGACGTGGATGCGCGGCGCCTGTCAGGCGCCTTGATGCGCGTGAACCACGTCGGCGAGGTGTGCGCGCAGGCCTTGTACCAAGCGCAGGCGCTTACGAGCCGATCGCCGCAGCTTCGTGCGCAGATGGCCGCTGCGGCGCGCGAGGAAGTGGATCACCTCGCATGGACGGAGCAGCGGCTGGCCGAGTTGGGCGATCGCCGCAGCTGGCTCAATCCCTTGTGGTACGCGGGCGCATTTGCCATCGGATTGGTCGCCGGCCGCATCAGCGATCCTGTGAGCCTGGGGTTTGTGGTTGAGACCGAGCGCCAGGTGGAGCAGCATCTGGCCCGACATCTCGATCGGCTGCCCGCCGAGGACGCCCGCTCGCGCGCCATCGTGGCTCAGATGAAGGACGACGAAGCGCGTCACGGCGAGATGGCGCTGCGTGCCGGCGGCATCGAGTTGCCCGCACCCGCGCGTGCGCTCATGCGCGCAGCCGCAAAGGTGATGACCACCACGGCGCATCGCATCTGAAAGCGCCTGGCGCAGCGCTGTCCCGGGTGCTGCGCCCGGCGCCGCTTCACCGGTGCGGCGACCGCCTCAGCCGGCCACGATCTCGTGGCTGGTGCTCACCTCGGCCGTCTTGGCGAGCATGATGGTGGCCGAGCAGTATTTCTCATGCGAGAGCTCGATGGCACGCGCCACCGCTGCCTCCGGCAGCTCGCGCCCGGTCACGATGAAATGCAGGTGGATGCGCGTGAACACCTTGGGGTCGGTGGCCGCCCGTTCGGCGTTCACCTTGACCTGGCAGCCGCTCACCGCATGGCGGCCCCGCTTGAGGATGAGCACGACGTCGTAGGCAGTGCAGGCCCCGGCGCCGGCCAACAAGGTTTCCATCGGTCGCGGCGCCAGGTTTCGGCCACCGCCGTCGGGGGCGCCGTCCATCGTGAGCAAATGGCCGCTGCCGGTTTCCGCGGTGAACGCCATGCCGCTGGCAGGCACCCAGTTGATCGTGCACTCCATCGTCGTTCCTGCTGTCTAGACAAGCCAAGCGCCACGCGGCGCAGGCGGCATTCTGCCTCGCCGCGCGCCGCTGGAGCGCGGGCTCTACACCCTGCACTGCCGAGGTTATTGCAGCGCAGCAAACGACGCGCTAGACTGCACGCAATTGTTCGCTGATGCGAATTTGCAGGTTGTCTCCTCCACCTCCTCCAATGGTGGATTCGGCCCGAGGCTAGCGCCTCGGGCCTTTTTCTTTGCCGGCGGCCGTGCCGTGGCGCCGCGTATCATGCGGCGCTGCACAAGACCGGAGGAGCACGCCCCCATGGCCGGCGCATCCAAGACGCCTCGTCCCGCTGCGCGTAGTCAGCGCAACGACCCCGACTACCTGCGCAAGATCCTGACCGCCAAGGTCTACGACGTGGCCATCGAGTCGCCGCTGGAGCCTGCGCGCAATCTGTCCAAGCGGCTGGGCAACCACGTGCTGCTCAAGCGCGAAGACCACCAGCCGGTGTTCAGCTTCAAGCTACGCGGCGCCTACAACAAGATGGCGCACCTGAGCCCCGAGCAACTGGCGCGCGGCGTGATCTGCGCCTCGGCGGGCAACCATGCGCAAGGCGTGGCGCTGTCGGGCCGGCGGCTGGGCTGCAAGGCGGTGATCGTGATGCCGGTCACGACGCCGAAGGTGAAGGTCGATGCGGTGGTCGCGCTCGGCGGCGAGGTGGTGCTGCACGGCGACAGCTACACCGACGCGTACCTGCATGCGCTCGAACTGGAAAAGGCGCGCGGCCTGACCTTCGTGCATCCGTTCGACGACCCCGACGTCATCGCGGGCCAGGGCACCATCGGCATGGAAATCCTGCGCCAGCACCAGGGGCCGCTGGACGCTGTGTTTTGCGCTATCGGGGGCGGCGGTCTGATTTCCGGCGTGGCGTCGTACATCAAGGCCGTGCGCCCCGAGATCCAGGTGATCGGCGTGCAGACCGCCGACTCCGACGCGATGGTGCGCTCGGTGCGCGCCGGCAAGCGCGTGCAGCTCAGCGACGTGGGCCTTTTCGCCGACGGCACCGCGGTCAAGCTGGTCGGCGAAGAGACCTTTCGCCTGACGCGGCAGCTGGTGGACGACTTCGTGGTAGTGGACACCGATGCGGTCTGTGCGGCCATCAAGGACGTGTTCCAGGACACGCGCCGCATCCTCGAACCTTCTGGCGCAATGGGGGTGGCTGCGATCAAGCAGTACGTCGAGACCCACAAGCTCAAAGGCAAGACCTTCATCGCGGTGACCTGCGGCGCGAACATGAACTTCGACCGCCTGCGCTTCGTGGCCGAGCGGGCCGAGGTGGGCGAGCAGCGCGAAGCGGTGTTTGCGGTGACCATGCCCGAGGAGCGCGGCAGCTTCCGTCGCTTTTGCGAGCTGATCGGCCCGCGCAGCGTCACCGAGTTCAACTACCGCATCTCGGACGCCAGCGTCGCGCATGTGTTCGTGGGCTTGACGATCAGCCGGCGCGACGAGGCCGAGAAGCTCGAGCGCAACTTCATCCGCCACGGGTTCGACACGCTGAACCTTACAGACAACGAGTTGGCCAAGCAGCATGTGCGCCACATGGTGGGAGGCCGCTCCGAGCTGGCGGCGGACGAGCAGCTCTACAGTTTCGAATTTCCTGAACGGCCGGGCGCGTTGATGAAGTTCCTGTCCTCGCTGCACCCGGAATGGAACATCAGCCTGTTCCACTACCGCAACCAGGGTGCAGACTACGGTCGCATCCTGGTGGGCATTCAGGTGCCGCGCAGCGACCGCAAGGCGCTGCGTGAATTCCTCGACACACTGGGCTACCCCTTCGTGGACGAAACCGACAACCCCGTGTATCGCCTGTTCCTGCGCTGAGCCGAGACCGCGCACAATCCGGCTTCGCACACCGCGGCGACACCATGTCCGTTCACCGTTCGCTGATTCCCTCCACCTCCAACCCGCTGCTGGAACGCGCACTGCGCGACAAGCTCCAGCGGCGCAGCGAGAACGTGGGCAGCCTGGGCGAACTCGAGCCGCTGGCGGTGCGCCTGGGCCTGATGCAAAACACCCTGAAGCCACGGCTGCGCGACCCGCAGCTGCTGGTGTTCGCATCCGACCATGGCCTGGCGGTGGATGGCCTCACCCACCCCTTGCGCCGCACCACCGCCGAGCAGGTGCACCAGCTCCTGCGCGGCCAGATGCCGATGGCGGTGTTCGCGCGCATACAGGGCATGGAGCTCACCGTGGTCGACGCCGGCGTGTCCGATCGCCTGACGCCCCATGACCGCCTGCTGATGCGCAAGATCGCCCACGGCACGCGCAATGCGCGCGTGGCCATGGCGATGAGCCTGGAGCAGACGCATGCGGCCATCCGCGCCGGCATGGAAATCGGCGACCAGTTGCGCGGCAACGCCGCGGCCTGCGCCGGCATCGGCGTGGGCGCGCACGAAAGCGCGGCGCTGGTGCTGTCGCGCCTGGCCGATGCGCCGGTGCGCGACCTGGTGCTTTCAGGCCCCCGCATGGACCCCAACCACCTGGCGCACCTGCTGGTGGTCACGCAGGGCGCGCAGGGCCGGCACAAGGAGGTCACCGATCCGGTCGAAGTGCTGGCCGCCTTCGGCGGCTTCGAGATCGCCATGATGGTCGGTCTGATGCTGGTGGCTGCCGGCAAGCGGCACCTGGTCGTCGTCGACGGCATGCCGGCCTGCGCGGCGCTCATGGTGGCCAGCCGCATCGCCGAATCGGTCACCGACTACTGCGTGTTCGCGCGCAGCCACGGCCACTTGGGGCTGGACCAGGCGCTGCACCTGTTCCGCTCCACCGCGCTGCTGGAGCTGGGCATGGACAGCGTGGATGGCACCGGCGCCACGCTCGCCTGGCCTCTGGTGCGCAGCGCGGCCGCCTTGCTGACGGAAGTGGCCGAGGGAGAAGACGCCGGTCCATCGCGTCCGAGCGGCATGGCCTCGGAGCCCGCGGAGTTCATGGGGTCGGAACCGGCGCAACAACCCTAGCAGCCGCGCGAGCAGCGCAGCCGTGAGTCACTGCTCCGCGGAGCTTTCCTGGGCTGCTGGGGGCGGCTGCATGACCGGCGCCTGCGGCACGCCCACCGCTGTGGGCGGCTGCGGCGACGGCCGCATGCCGCTGGGCGGCGGTTGCATGCCAGGGGGCGGCAACGGCACCAGCGCCTGCGGCGGCACCCCGGGAGGCGCCACCTCCATTGACGGCGGCGGCGGCAAGCTGCCCGTGGCCGCGGCCGGCAGCGGCGGAAGTTCCAGGCGTACCGTCGCCGGGCCGCCGCTCGGACCCAGGGCCACCGAGCGGCGCTCCACGTTCTGCAGCACCAGGTCGCCGTCGACCACCGCACCGATGCGGTAGGCCCGCGGCGGCTTGCCGTCGGTGGAGATCACCGCCACGCCGGGCCCGCCGGCCGAACGCGGCGCGGCCAGGCCGATCAAGCGGAAGCGGCTGCTTTCGGCCACGGGGGCTTCTGCGGCGGCCATCTCGGGCACCGGCTCGGCACCGAACAGCCGCGTGAGGTCGGCACTGGAGACCGCGATGCCGCCCACCGGCACGGTATGGGCGGGCGCCGACGGCGAGGCGCCGGCCAGCCGCAGGCCCCAGAAGACGGCACTCGCGGCGAGTGCCGCCCACACAATGAATGCTGACAATCGTGCCGCCATCGGACGATTATGATTCAAACCCCTCTTCACACGGGTGCTGCGCCGGCGCCGTCGTACGCAAGGCCGCTCGCGACACCGAAGCTCTTCATGACGCCTAGCCTCCAACCTCGTCGACCCCGCCGCGCGCGCGGCTTCACGCTGATCGAGCTGATGGTCGTGGTCGTGATCATCGGCGTGCTGGCCGCACTGATCGTGCCCAACGTGCTGGACCGGGCCGACGACGCCCGCATGGCCGCGGCGCGCACCGACATCGGCAACCTGATGCAGGCGCTCAAGCTGTACAAGCTCGACAACCAGCGCTACCCCACCGCCGAGCAAGGGCTCGAAGCGCTGGTGCGCAAGCCCACCACCGGGCCCATCCCGCCCAACTGGAAGCCGTATGTGGAGAAGCTGCCCAACGACCCCTGGGGGCGGCCCTATCAATACGTGAATCCGGGTGTCAAGGGCGAGATCGACGTCTTCAGCTTCGGCGCCGACAGCCAGCCCGGCGGCGAAGGCAAGAACGCCGACATCGGCTCCTGGCAGTGAAATCCGCCATCGGCCGCGAAGCAGCGCACCCACCCTCGGTGGGCGTGCAATCAGCGGCCGGTTCGCGCGGCTTCACGCTGATCGAGCTGATGGTGGTGGTGGCGGTGATCGCCATCGCGGCCGGCATCGCGGCGCTGTCGCTGCGCGATCCGGCCTCCACCCGCCTGGAGCGCGAGGCCGTGCGCCTGGCGGCGCTGCTGGACGCGGCGCGTGCCGAAGCGCGCGCGTCGGGCCTGCCGGTGCGCTGGCTGCCCATGCCGGCGGGCGACACCTCGGGTGACCAGTTCCGCTTCGTCGGCCTGCCGGCGTCGGCGCAGCTGCCGACCCAGTGGCTCACCGAAGGCGTGCAGGCGCAGGTGATCGGCGCGCCCGCGCTGCGGCTGGGGCCTGAGGCCACGATCGGCCCGCAGCGCATCGTGCTGCGCCTGGAAAAGCAGCAGCTGATCCTGGCCACCGACGGGCTGGGGCCTTTCGTCGTGACCGAAAGCGAAGGCGCGCCCTCATGAACCGAGCTCGCGCCGGCTTCACGCTGATCGAGGTGCTGGTGGCGCTGGCGATCGTGGCGGTGGCCTTGTCGGCCGGCATCAAGGCCGCGGGCGCGCTGACCAACAACGCACAGCGCCTGGCCGACGTGAGCGCCGCGCAATGGTGCGCCGACAACCAGCTGGCCGAGCTGAAGCTGATGCGCAACACGCCCGGCGTGGGCGATCTCGAGTTCTCCTGCGACCAGCTGGGCCGGCGCTACGCCGGCAGGCTGGTGGTGCGGCCGACGCCCAACCCCAACTTCCGGCGCGTGGACGCGGTGATGGCCGACGAAGCCGGCGTGCCGCTGCTCACGCTGTCCACCGTGCTGCCCACGCGGCCCTCGTGACCATGCGGCAAAGCGGCTTCACGCTGGTGGAGGTGCTGGTGGCGCTGTTCGTGATGGCGCTGCTGGCGGCCATGGCCTGGCGCGGGGTGGACGGCATTGCGCGCGCGCGCGCCAGCGGGCAGGAGCGCATGGAGCTCACGCTGCGCCTGGACACGGTGATGACGCAGTGGGAGCAGGACCTCGCGGCGCTGCACGACACGGTGGCCGTGCCGCCGCTGGTGTTCAACGGCGCGGCGCTGCGCCTGACCCGGCGCACCGACGAAGGCGTGCAGCTGGTGGTGTGGTCGCTGCGCGAAGGCGAGTGGCTGCGCTGGGCCGGCCCGGGGGTGACGCGCGCCGCCGAGCTGCAGGACCAGTGGCTGCGCAGCCAGCAACTGCTGGGCACCGAGCCGCAGCAGCTGCACGCGCTGAAGGGCCTGGAGTCGTGGCAGCTCTACTGCTTCCGCGGCAGCACCTGGAGCAACTGCCAGTCCACCGGCGACGTGGCCGAGCCGCCGGCCGAAGGCGCCAGCGCGCCGCCGCGCCAGCAGCTGCCCACCGGCGTGCGCCTGGTGCTCAATTTCTCCGGCTCGCCGCTGCAAGGCAGCCTGACGCGCGACGTGGTGCTCGCGCCGCAGATGCCGCAATGACGATGAAGCCGCGCGCCCATTCACTCAAGGCCCAGCGTGGCGCGGCCCTGCTGCTGGCGATGATCATCCTCACCCTGATCACCACCCTGGCCGCCAGCATGGTGTGGCAGCAGTGGCGCGCCGTGCAGGTCGAAGCAGCCGAGCGCGCGCGCACGCAATCGGCCTGGATCCTCACCGGCGCGCTCGACTGGGCGCGCCTGATCCTGCGCGAGGACGCCAAGAGCAACAGCAACCACCCGGTCGATCATCTGGGCGAGCCGTGGGCCGTGCCGCTGGCCGAGGCGCGGCTGTCCAGCTTCCTGGCCGCCGACAAGAACAACAACGCCGACGACGGCAGCGGGCTGGACGCGTTCCTCTCCGGCTCCATCGCCGACCTGCAGGCGCGCTACAACCTGCGCAACCTGGTGCAGGAAAACAAGCTCAAGACCGACGAGCTGCAGGTGTTGCAACGCTTGTGCGAGCTGGCCGGCGTGCCGCAGAGCACCGCCCAGCGCATCGGCGAAGGCCTGGCCGCGGCCTGGACCGGCGCCCCCAACGCCGCCGTGGCGCCGCAGACGGTAGAGCAACTGGTGTGGCTGGGCGTCGACCCCGGCGAGCTGAAACGGCTGCTGCCTTTCGTGGTGCTGCTGCCCGAACCCACGCAGGTCAACGTGAACACCGCGCCGCGCGAGGTGATCGCCGCGGTGGTCGACCAGATGGACGTCGGCACCGCCGAGCGGCTGGTGCAGATGCGGCAGCGCGAGCCCTTCAAGGATCCGGGCGCGATCGCCACGATCGCAGGCCTGCAGGGCGAAAACCCGGTGTCGCGCCTGAGCGTGCGCTCCGGCTACTTCGAGGTGCAAGGCCAGGTGCGCCTGGGCGACCGCGTGCTGCAGGAGCGCTCGCTGGTGCGCCGACCGGCCGGCGGCGGCGCCTCCGAGGTGTTGCGCCGGGAGCGGGTCAACCTGCTGGCCGGCAGCTAGTGAGGGCGGCACAATGCTCAGCCAGCGCTACAACAACCGGCTGCAAGCCGTTGATTTACATCGAATCACCATTGCGGCCCCCTATCAAAGGCAGTAGCCTGCCCCGCCTATGTCCATCCTCGTCGTCCTGATCCCGCCGCGCCCGCGCCTCGGCCCTGCCGCGGCGGACAGCGCCGCCACCGCCTCCTCCGGCACCGAGTTCAGCTACGTGCTCAGCCCCGACGGTCTCAGCGTGGGTGCACAAGGCCGTTGCGCGGCCTCGTTGCTGCCGCGCGCCGACAGCGTGGCCGCCGTGCTGTCCGACTGCGACGTGGGCTGGCACCGCATCACCCTGCCGAAGGCGCCGCGCGCCAAGATGCGCGCCGCGCTGGTGGGCCTGCTCGAGGAAGCCCTGCTCGACGAGCCGGACGTCACCCACCTGGCGTTCGCCCCCGGCGCCAGCGCCGGCCAGCCCACCTGGGTGGCGGCGGTGCACAAGCCGTGGCTGGCCAGCCACCTGGCGGTGCTGGAGAAGGCCAACCGCAGCGTCGAGCGCGTCGTGCCGGCCGCCTGGCCCGACGAGATACCGGTGGGCCATTTTTCCGAAGGCCCCGAGGCCGACGGCAGCACCGAGCAGATGAACCTGGTGTGGTCGGACGCGCAGGGCGTGGCCTGCCTGCGGCTGCAGGGCACGCTGGCGCGCACGCTGTTGCCCGGCCAGGGCGCCGACGCGGCCCGCTGGACCGCCACGCCCGCGGTCGCCGCACCCGCCGAGCGCTGGCTGGGCGCGCCGGTGATCGTGCTGTCGGCCGAACAGCGCGCGCTGCAGGCCACGCGCACGCTGTGGAACCTGCGGCAGTTCGACCTCGCGCCGCGCCACCGCGGCGCGCGCGCGCTGCGCGACGCCTGGCTGCGCTGGCTCAGCCCCGCCTGGCGGCCGGTGCGCTGGGGCGTGGTCGGCCTGCTGGCGCTGAATCTCGTGGGCCTGAACCTCTGGGCCTGGCACCAGCGCGGCGCCATCGAAGCCAAGCAGCAGGCGATGGTGGAGCTGCTGCGCAAGACCTACCCCAACGTGCGCGCGGTGATCGACGCCCCGGTGCAGATGCAGCGCGAGACCGAGAGCCTGCGCGCGGCCGCCGGCAAGCCGGGCGAGAACGATCTCGAGGCGCTGCTGCAGGCCGCCGCCTCCGCCTGGCCGCCCGACCGCCCACCGGTGGAGATGCTGCGCTTCGAGCCCGGCCGCCTCACGCTGGCGGCCACCGGCTGGACGCCCGAGCAGGTGGCGCAGTTCCGCTCGCAACTGCGCCCGGCGGGCTGGCAGGTGGAGTTCGACGCCGGACGGCTCACGCTCACGCGCGCGGCGGGAGGTGCCGCATGAATGCCTCCCGCCTGACCTTGCCGCCGGCCTTCAACGCCTGGCGCAGCACTCTGCTCGCGCGCTGGCAGGCGCTGGCGCCGCGCGAACGGCGCCTGGTGGCCGCCGGCGGCACGGTGCTGCTGCTGTTCCTCGCCTGGCTGGTCTTCGTGCAGCCGGCGCTGCGCACGGTGCGCGAGGCGCCGGCACGCATCGACCTGCTCGACATGCAGCTGCAGCAGATGCAGCGCCTGGCCGCCGAAGGCCGCGAGCTGCGCAACACCGCGCCCATGCCGCCGGCGCAGGCCGCCATCGTGCTCAAGGCCGCGACCGACCGGCTGGGCGAACGGGCGCGGCTGTCGGTGCAGGGCGATCGGGCCATCCTCACCCTCAACGGCGTGAGCGGCGAGCAACTGCGCAGCTGGCTGGCCGAGGCGCGCAGCGGCGCACGCGCGCGGCCGGTGGAAGCCGAGCTCAACCGCGCGCCGCAGGGCTATACCGGCCGCGTGGTCGTGACCCTCGGATCGGGCACCTGATGAGGACCTTCCGCGACACGCTTTCGGCCTGGCTGCCTGCCCGGCGCAAGCAGCGCTTTGCGCGCACCGGATTCGCCGAGTCCACGCTGGCCGAGCTGGCCTGGCAGCGCACCCGACATGCAGCCTCGCGCTGGGGCGTGTGGGGCGTGCTGGCCGGCGCGCTGTACGGCCTGGTCGCCTTTGCGCCCGCGGGCTGGCTGGCGCGCGGCATCGCCTCGGCCACCGAGGGCCGGCTGCTGCTCACCGAGGCGCGCGGCACCGTCTGGGGCGGCAGCGCGGTGCTGGTGCTCACCGGCGGGCCCGGCAGCCGCGACGCGAGCGCCCTGCCCGGCCGGCTGTCCTGGGACCTGGGCTTTCACGGCCTGGGCCTCGAGCTGCGCCTGAAGCAGGACTGCTGCCTCAACGACCAGGTGGCGCTGCGCATCAAGCCCGGCTTCGGCCGCATGCAGGTGGAGCTGGTGCCGCCCGCCGGCGGCCAGGCCGGCGGCGCCATCGCGCAGTGGCCGGCCGCCTGGCTGGCAGGGCTGGGCACGCCCTGGAACACCCTGCAGCTCGGCGGCGTGCTGAAACTCACCTCCCCGGGACTCACGTTACAGTCGGCCCAGGGGCGCTGGCACATGAGCGGCCAGGCGGACCTGCTGCTGCTGGGCGCCTCGTCGCGCCTGTCCACCCTGGACACGCTGGGCAGCTACCGCCTGTCGTTGATCGGCAATGCCGATGCCAGCCGGCCCACCGAGATCAGTCTCAACACGCTCGACGGCGCGCTGCAGCTCAACGGCAGCGGCCAGTGGACCGCGGGCAAGGTGCGCTTCCGCGGCGACGCGCGCGCCGCGCCGGGCAGCGAGGCGGCCTTGAACAACCTGCTGAACATCATCGGGCGGCGCCAGGGCGCGCTGTCCCTCATTTCGATCGGATGACCATGCAACAAGAGCGCCACTTCCGCACGACTGTGACCAAGCGCCGGCTGCCGCATGCCCGCGTGTGGGCCTGCAGTGCGCTGGCCGCCAGCCTGTCGTGCGGCGTGCTGCCGGCCCAGGCGCAGAACGAAGAAGGCGGCCGCGCCGCCATCCCGAGCCATCAGGTGTCGCGTGCCCGCGCGCCGGTGACGCTGAACTTCGTGAACGCCGACATCGAGGCGGTGACGCGCGCGATGAGCGCGATGCTCGACCGCCCGATCATGGTGGACCCGCGCGTGCGCGGCCAGATCACCGTGTACAGCGAGCAGCCGCTGTCGATCCGCGAGGCCTATCTGAACTACCTGGCGGCACTGCGCGGCCTGGGCTTCACGGTGGTGGAAAACGCCGGACTGCTGAAGGTGGTGCCAGAGGCCGACGCCAAGCTGCAGGCCGGCACCGTGTCGGTGGGCACGCCCTCGCTGCGCGGCGACCAGATCATCACGCAGGTGTTCCGCCTCAACTACGAGAACGCGAACAACCTGGTCACGATCCTGCGGCCGCTGATCAGCCCGAACAACACGATCAACGCCAACCCGGGCAACAACACGCTGGTCATCACCGACTACGCAGACAACCTGCAGCGCATCTCGCGCATCATCGCGGCGATCGACACGCCCTCGGGCACCGACGTCGACATCGTGCCGCTACAGCATGCAGTGGCGGCCGACCTGGCGCCGCTGGTGCAGCGGCTGTCCGAAGGCGGCAGCACCGGTGTCGCGCTGCCGCCGGGCGTGCCGGGCGCGGGCGGCGCGGGCGCGATCACGGTGATCCCCGATTCGCGCAGCAACTCGCTCATCCTGCGCGCGGCCAACCCGGCGCGGCTGGCCAGCATGCGCGCCGTGATCGAAAAGCTCGACCGGCCGATGGGCAGCGCGGGCCCGGCGGGCAACATCTACGTGGTGTACCTTCGCAATGCCGACGCGGTGAAGCTGGCGACCGTGCTGCGCGCGGCGTTCACGGCCGGCAGCAACGGGGGCGGCGCCGGCGGCCTGGGCGGCGGCAGCGGCATCACGCCGACTCAACCCAGCCCGTCGGCCAACGTCACGTCGCTCGGCGGCAGCGCCGGCGGCGGCACCTCGTCCACCGCGGCCACGGCCCCGCTGGCGGCCTCGGCCTCGCCTTCGACCGGCGGCTTCGTGCAGGCCGATCCGGCGACCAACTCGCTGATCATCACGGCGCCCGAGCCGCTGTACCGGCAGATCCGCGCGGTGATCGACCAGCTCGACTCGCGCCGCGCACAGATCTACGTGGAAGCGGTGATCGTCGAGCTGAACGACAACGAAAACTCCCAGCTCGGCGTGCAGTGGTTGCTGCTCGGCGGCCCCGACGGCAAGAGCGTGAGCGGCGGCGTCGGCACGGCCTTCGGCACCAGCATGGACAACATCCTCGGGCTCGCACAGGCGCTGACGAGCGGCGCCACCGGCACGACGCCTTTCACGCCCGAGGGCTTCGTGGCCGCGGGGGTCAACCGATTCGGCGCCAATGGCCGCTACGGCCTGGGCGTGCTCGCCAAGGCCTTCGCCGGCGTGAGCGGCGCCAACGTGCTCTCGGCGCCCAACCTGGTGACGCTGGACAACGAGGAAGCCAAGATCGTGGTGGGCGACAACGTGCCCTTCATCACGGGTTCGTTCACCAACACCGGCACCGGCAGCGGCGCGACCAACCCCTTCCAGACCATCGAGCGCAAGGACGTGGGCCTGGTGCTGCGCGTGCGGCCGCAGGTGGGCGAGGGCAACACGGTGCGCATGACGATCTTCCAGGAGTCGTCCAACGTGCTGAACGAAACCGCCGCCGGCACGGCCAACGCGGGCCCGTCCACCACCAAGCGCTCGATCGAGTCCACCGTGGTGGTGGACGACGGCAACGTCATCGTGATCGGCGGCCTGATCCAGGACCGCTACAACGACAACCGGTCCAAGGTTCCGCTGCTGGGCGACATCCCGGTGCTGGGCGCGCTGTTCCGCACCGAAAGCCGCGAGCGCCGGCGCACCAACCTGATGGTGTTCCTGCGGCCGGTAGTGCTGCGCGACCAGGCGGCGGCCAATGCGATGTCGTCCGACCGCTATGACTTCGTGCGCAACCAGCAGCTGGGCACGAAGCCGGAAACCCGCGCGACCTTGCCGATCAGCGGCGTGCCGGTGCTGCCCGATACCGGCACGGTGCAGCAAGGCCGGCCGCTGATGGCGCCCGCAGCCTCGGCGCCTTCCGCCTCGGCGCCCGCGTCGGCGCCTTCGGCCCCCACTCCCCAGCAGTAAACGCCATGGGCGCCCGCCATCCCCTGCCCTACGCCTTTGCCAAGGCCCACACGCTGCTGCTCGAAGACGACGGCAGCCAGCTCACGCTGTGGGCCGGCGAGGCCACGCCGCTGTCGGCGCTGTCGGAGGTGCTGCGCATCTACGACGTGTCGGCCTTCGAGCGCGAGCCGGCGGCCACGCTGGAGCAACGCATCGCAGCCGCCTACGCCGGCGGCGAAGGCAGCGCGGCCGCGGTGGTCGGCGAGGTGGAAAGCGCGGTCGACCTGTCGCGCCTGATGCAGGACCTGCCCGCGGTGGAAGACCTGCTGGAGGCGGCGAACGACGCACCCATCATCCGCATGCTCAACGCGCTGCTCACGCAGGCGGCGAAGGACGGCGCGAGCGACATCCACATCGAGCCCTACGAGCGCAGCTCGTCGGTGCGCTTCCGCGTCGACGGCACCTTGCGCGAAGTGGTGCAGCCCAACCGCGCGCTGCACGCCGCACTGATTTCGCGCCTGAAGATCATGGCCGAGCTCGACATCGCCGAGAAGCGCCTGCCGCAGGACGGCCGCATCTCGCTGCGCATCGGCGGGCGCGCGATCGACGTGCGCGTGTCCACGCTGCCTTCGGCGCACGGCGAACGCGCGGTGCTGCGCCTGCTGGACAAGACCGAATCGAAGTTCACGCTCGAAGGCCTGGGCATGAGCGGCGACGTGCTGTCGGCCTTCAACCGGCTGATCCAGCAGCCGCACGGCATCGTGCTGGTGACCGGCCCCACCGGCTCGGGCAAGACCACCACGCTGTACGCCTCGCTGCAGCGCATCGACACCAGCACCACCAACGTGCTGACGGTGGAAGACCCGATCGAATACGAGCTGCCCGGCATCGGACAGACGCAGGTGAACGCGAAAATCGACCTCACCTTCGCGAAGGCGCTGCGCGCCATCCTGCGCCAGGACCCGGACGTCATCATGATCGGCGAGATCCGCGACTTCGAGACCGCGCAGATCGCGATCCAGGCCTCGCTCACCGGCCACCTGGTGCTGGCCACGCTGCACACCAACGATGCGCCCAGCGCCGTGACCCGGCTCACCGACATGGGCGTCGAGCCCTTCCTGCTGTCGTCGTCGCTGCTGGGCGTGCTGGCGCAGCGGCTGGTGCGCAAGCTGTGCCCGGTGTGCAAGAAGGCCGACGCGCGCGGCCGCTATCACCCGGTGGGCTGCGCGGCCTGCGGCAACTCGGGCTACAAGGGCCGCACCGGCGTGTACGAGCTGATGGTGGCCGACGACAAGGTGCGTTCGCTGATCCACTCGCGCGCGGCCGAAAGCCAGCTCTTCGTGGCCGCCGAGGCGGCGGGCCTGCGCTCGATGCGCGAGGACGGCGAGCGCCTGGTGACCGAGGGCATCACGTCCCCTGAAGAA
The DNA here is from genome assembly GCA_040758375.1 of Pseudomonadota bacterium. GTDB lineage: Bacteria > Pseudomonadota > Gammaproteobacteria > Burkholderiales > Burkholderiaceae_C > CAMLIZ01. The sequence continues at coordinate 53,913 of JBFLWE010000003.1, read as the reverse complement.
GTGATGCGCGTGACGAGAGAATGAGCCCCACGCTCCCTTCGGTCGCTGCCCCCCGAGGGGGCCCTTGCGGCGCACTGGCGAAGCCAGATCCGCGCAAGACCTGGGCTGCCGCCGCCGAACGCGGCGCAGACTGACCTGACATATGCCTGCCTACAAGTTCGAAGCGCTCACCGCCAGCGGCAAGCCCACCAACGGGCTGCTGGAGGCCGACAACGCCAAGGCCGCGCGGGCGCAGCTGCGCGCGCAGTCGCTGGTGCCGCTGCAGGTGACCCAGGTCGCGGCCGGCACCGCTGCGGGCGCCGGCGGGTTGGCGCGCTTCGGCCGCCGTGTGTTCACCACCACCGCGCTCACCGTGTGGACGCGGCAGCTCGCCGGCCTGGTGGGCTCGGGCCTGCCGCTGGAACGCGCGCTCACGGCGCTGGCCGACGAGTCGGAAGACCCGCGCCAGCGCGAACTGGTGGCGCACCTGCGCAGCGAGGTCAATGCCGGCTCGCCTTTTGCGCGCGCGCTGGCCAGCGCCCCGCGCGAGTTCGACGACGTGTACCGCGCCGTGGTGGCCGCCGGCGAGCAAAGCGGCGCGCTCGGCCAGGTGCTGGAGCGCCTGGCCGACGACCTGGAAGAGCGCCAGGCGCTCAAGGCCAAGCTGATCGGTGCCACGCTGTACCCGGCCATCGTATCCATCATCGCGGTGGTGATCGTGGTGTTCCTGGTCACCTACGTCGTGCCCCAGGTGGCCTCGGTGTTCAGCAGCAGCAAGCGCGCGCTGCCGGGCCTGACCGTGGCCATGCTGGCGATCAGCGACTTCATGCGCGGCTATGGCTGGCTGATGCTGTTGCTCACCGTCGGCGGCCTCGGGACCTTGATGTTTTCGCTGCGCAACCCGGCCTTCCGCGAGCGCTTCGATGCCGGCTGGCTCAGGCTGCCGCTGGTCGGCCGCCTGGCCCGCGGCTACAACGCCGCCCGCTTCGCCGGCACGCTGGCCATGCTGGCCGGCGCGGGCGTGCCGATCCTCAAGGCGCTGCAGGCTGCCGCGGAAACGCTGTCCAACCGATCGCTGCGTGTGGATGCGATGGACGCGCTGGTGCAGGTGCGCGAAGGCGCGCCGCTGGCGGCCGCGCTCGCGGGCAAGAAGCGCTTTCCCGGGCTGCTGGCCATGTTCGCCCGGCTGGGTGAGCAGACCGGCGAGCTGCCCACCATGCTCGACCGCGCGGCGCGTCAGCTGGGCGCCGAAGTGCAGCGCCGCGCGCTGGCGCTGGCCACCATCCTGGAGCCGCTGCTGATCGTGGCGATGGGCCTGGTGGTCATGCTGATCGTGCTGGCGGTGCTGCTGCCGATCATCCAGCTCAACACCTGGGTGAAGTAGGGCCCACCCCCGGAGCGCCTTCGGCGCTTCCCCCTTGTATGTCGGCCCCCGGCCGCGGGGTACCGCGTCCGCCCCCCCCGAGGGGGCGAGCAACTGCCTTCGGAGCGGCCGGGCGACAGTTGCTCTAGGGGGCAGCACCTGCGGACCGGCGGAGCCGGATCCGCGGTGTTCTGCTGGGCGAATGGGGCAGCGGGGGGGCGAAGTCGAATGATCAAAGCGCGGCGGCGAGCGTGCTCTCGCCGGCGCCGCGTTCGCGTTTGCGGCGCAGCTTGTGGTCGTACATGCGCTGGTCGGCCTGCTGCAGCAGGGTCTGGGGGTCGGTTTCGTCCGCCCAGTGCGCCAGGCCGTAGCTGAGGCCGCTGTCGTCGAAGCCCGCGGCACGCAGGTGGGCGTCGAGCGCCGCCAGGCCGGCGCGCAGGCGTGTCTCGTCTTCCGCCGGCGCCAGGAGTGCGAACTCGTCGCCGCCCAGCCGGAAGCAGGCGCCCGCCGATGCGGTGAGCGCGACCAGTCCGTCAGCCGTCTGTTTGAGCAGCTCGTCGCCTTGCTGGTGGCCGTGGCGGTCGTTCACGCGCTTCAGGCCGTCGAGGTCGATCGCCAGCAGCACCTGGGGCTCGAGCGTCCCCTGGTGCCGCGCCTGCTGCGCCTGTTCGAGCGCGCGGCCGAAGGCAAACCGGTTGCCGATGCCGGTGAGCACGTCGGTGTGCGCCACCTTCAGCGCCTGGTCCAGGCGGGCCACGTAGAGATCCTTCTCGGCCGTCATGCTGCGGATGCGGTCGGCCAGCGCGAAGGCCTGCAGCAAGGCTTCGCACACCGAGCCCAGCAGCGTCCACAGCTCCGCGTTGGCCACGAGGTCGGGCACCAGGTCGAGATTGCCGGGCAGGATGATCGCGGCCGGTGCAAACAGCGACAGGAACGCGAGCACGAAGAAGCGCGCCGGCCGGTAGCCGCGCCGCCAGGCCCGGAGGCCGCAGAACAACGCCAGGTTGATCCACAGCGCGATGAGCACCGTGGCGAGCGCATGCGCATAGGCCACGGCCAGCACCGACAGCGGCGACAAGGCCGCCGACACCAGCGCCAGCCCGCGGAATGCGGCGGCGCAGCGCTGCTGGTGCCGCTTCAGCTCAAGGAACTCGACGCAGAACAGGCTGCCGAACACCGGCGCCAGGAAGAAGGGAAGGTAGTGCCAGCGCAGGTCATGCCAGCCGAACAGCTCGGCCGGCACCTGGAAGGTCAGGGCCCAGCCCCAGCAGGCGACCAGGGTCTGGCAGGCAAAGTACAGGTGGCTGCGCTGGCGTGCCAGGCCATAGAGCAGCAGGAAGAACGCGCCCAGCGCGGCCAGTGCACCCAGCGCCGCCAGGACGAGCGCGTTCTCGCGCGTCACCTTGCGTTGGTAGGCGTCCGGCTCCACCAGCTCGACATGCGGCGCCGAGGCGTAGTACGGGCTGTCCAGGCGCAGCAGCACGTCGTACAGCACGCCCGGCGCCAGCCGCACGGTGACGCCGTAGTGCAGGGCGAACTCGTGCGGCGCGCGATAGCCGCTGCGCCACTGCTGCACCGAGCCGTCGCTGCCGTACAGCCGCAGTTCCAGCTGGTCGATGATGGTGTTGTGGGGGTCGATCACCCAGCGGGTGCTCATGCCGTCGTGGCGCAGGCGTGCGTGCAGCCAATAGCCGCCGCCGAAGAGGTCGACCCGCTGCACGGGCTGCTGCTGCAGCAGCCACGCCGGCAACGAGGCCCGGTCGGCGGGGAACGGCTGCTGCGGCGTGGCCTGGTACCAGCGGCCGCCCTGCACCAGGTCCACGGGCGCCACGACGGACGGCGCCAGCGGTGCTGCCGCGGCAGCCCAGCCCGCCAGGCCGCACAGCAATGGCGCTGCGAGCCACCGCCACGCCGGCCGCTGCAGCCACCCGGAAAGAAGCGAGAGAAATGCGGGTGGCAGCGGCACGGCGACAGGCGATGTTGCGAACGGTTGCGAATTGTCGGAAAGCGCGGCCGCCGCCACCGTGACGCAGTTGGCGCCTCCCGTTCTTTTGGGGGTTGCGCGCGGCCCGCCGCCGGGCGCGGTGTGCCCGCTGGCGCGGGCACAGGCCACGGTTCGGGCACACGCCTTGCACGAAAGGCCTTGAAGGGCCGCGCGGCCCTGTGGCAAATTCTTCGGCAACAGCGCCGGGATCGTGGTTCTTTTCCGCGGCTTGCCTCCCGGTGCGTTTGCTGCAATGAACGTGAGCGAATGGCTGTACCGGAGGTGGTGATGAGCAGCGCATCGACGGAATTGGTACCGGTGACCCGGCGCAGCGGGATCCCGATTGCGAACATGCGCAGCGTCTACCGCGTCGACGAGGTCGAGCGCCGGCTGCACAAGCTGCCGCCCAAGGAGCACGAGAGCCTGCGCGCCACCTACGAGCGCATGCTCGAAAAGGGCCCTGAGCGCTTCCAGGTCAAGCCCTCGGGCCTGCCGGTGATGGACCATCTGTACGACGAGCTGCCCAACTTCCACGACGTGCTCGACGACCTGAAGCGCCAGCTCGCGCTGTGCCAGGACAGCCGCGACGCGCTGGAGATCACGCCGATGCTGCTGCTGGGCCCGCCGGGCGTGGGCAAGACCCACTTCGCGCGCGAGGTGGCGCAGCTGCTGGGCACCGGCCTGGGCTTCATCTCGATGAGCTCGCTCACCGCCGGCTGGGTGCTCTCGGGCGCCTCCAGCCAGTGGAAGGGCGCGCGGCCGGGCAAGGTGTTCGAGACCCTGGTCGACGGCCAGTACGCCAACCCGGTGATGGTGGTCGACGAGATCGACAAGGCACGCGGCGAACATGCCTATGACCCGATGGGCGCGCTGTACAGCCTGCTCGAAGTGGACACCGCCGGCAGCTTCACCGACGAATTCGCCGAGGTGGCCATCGACGCCAGCCAGGTGATCTGGGTGGCCACCGCCAACGACGAGCGTGCCATTCCCGAGCCCATCCTCAACCGCATGAACGTGTTCGAGGTGCAGATGCCCGATGCGGACGCGGCGCGCGTCATCGCGCGCCAGCTCTACCAGCGCATCCGCGCCGCGCACGACTGGGGCCAGCGCTTCGACCCCGAACCTGCCACCGCGACACTGGACCGCATGGCCGAGATGGCCCCGCGCGAAATGCGCCGTGCCTGGATGACCGGCTTCGGCAACGCCAAGCTCGACGGCCGCGGCACGGTCGAAGTGCGCGACCTGCCAGAACCTTCAGGCAAGAAGACTGCGATCGGCTTCGTGCACTGACGGCGCCCGCGCCTCGGGGGCGGGCCGGGGTGGGGCTCTGCGCCTGGCTGGAGCGCCTTCTCGGAGGGGGCTCGCGGGAGCCCGACATTCGCCCGCAAGGCATGAGGCCGCATATCATGCGGCCTCATGCCCGCCTCCCTTGCCGGCCGCCTGGTCGTCGCGATCTCCTCGCGCGCGCTGTTCGATTTCGAAGAAGAGAACCAGGTCTTCGAGGCCACCGACGACCGCGCCTACATGCAGCTGCAGCTGCAGCGCCTCGACCGCCCCGCGCGGCCCGGCGTGGCCTTTTCACTGGTGAACAAGCTGCTGGCCTTCAACGCCCGCGAGCCGCTGGTCGAGGTGGTGATCCTCTCACGCAACGACCCGGTCTCGGGCATGCGCGTGTTCCGCTCCGCCCAGCACTACGGGTTGCCCATCGAGCGCGGCGTGTTCACGCGCGGCACCAGCCCGTGGCGCTACCTCAAGCCGCTGAACGCACACCTGTTCCTGTCCACCAACGAGGCCGACGTGCGCTCGGGCCTGCAGGCCGGCGTGCCGGCGGCACGCGTGTACCCGCATTCGGCGCGCGCCTCGGACGCACACCCCAACGAAGTACGCATCGCCTTCGACGGCGACGCGGTGCTGTTCTCCGACGAGGCCGAGCAGGTGTTCCAGCGCGCCGGGCTCGACGCCTTCCAGGCCCACGAGCGCGACCAGGCCGACACGCCGCTGGCGCCCGGCCCTTTCAAGCCGCTGCTCGAAGCCTTGCACCACCTGCAGCGCGGCTCCACGCAGGGCATGCGCCTGCGCACCGCCCTGGTCACCGCGCGCAGCGCGCCGGCGCACGAACGCGCGATCCGCACGCTGATGAACTGGCACATCGAGGTGGACGAGGCCATGTTCCTCGGCGGCCTGCCCAAGGGTGAGTTCCTGCGCGAGTTCGAGCCCGACTTCTTCTTCGACGACCAGACCGGCCACATCGAGAGCGCCGCGCGGCACGTGCCGGCGGGGCATGTGGCCGCGGGCATCGTCAACGCGGCCTGATCAACCCGGCTGCTGGTAGCGGCGCAGGCGCTCCAGGTCCAGCACCCGCACGCCGCCGTATTCGATGCGGATCACGCCGGCATCCTGCAAGGCGCGCAGCGCCTGGTTCACCCGCTGGCGCGACAGCCCCACCAGGTAGCCCAGCTCCTGCTGCGTGATGCGCAGCATCTCGCCCACGCCCGGGTACAGCACGGGATGGAACAGCGCCGCCAGGTTGCGCGCGACGCGCTCGTCGGGGTGGGTGAGACGGTCGATCTCGCGCGCAGCGATGAACTGGCCCAGGCGCTCGTTGAGCTGCTGCATCACGAAGCGGTTGAAGGCGATGCTGCGATCGAGCAGCCAGTCGAACATCTCCACCGTGATGCCGGCAACCACGCTCTTGCGCAGCGCCTGCACGTTGTAGCGGTAGGGCTCGTGCTTGAGCACGGTGCCCTCGCCGAACCAGCCACCCGGCGGCAGGCCGGCAAAGGTGAGCGGCATGCCGTCGGGCCGGTCGTTGCTCATCTTCAGCAGGCCGTCGACCACGCCAAACCAGAACGTTACCGGGCGCCCGATGCGGCAGATGGTTTCGCCCGGCTCGACATCGACCACGCGGACGTTGGCCGAGGCCTGCGCGCGCTCGGCCTCGGGCAGCGCGCGCAGCCAGGGGATGGTGTCCAGCTCGTCCCAGCGCGCGGCGCGCGAACGCATCAGCAAGCCGGCGGACGGAACAGCGGGCGAGGCTGGGGCGAGCACGGCATTCATAGGGTTACCCCCCTGGGGACGGACCCTAGGATTGTCATTGCAACGACAACCGAGCGTCAAACTTGTTCCCAGAATGCTTCCCACGACGACGCATTCGCTCCAGGAGCGCCCGATGCCGACCACCTTTCCCCGCCTGTTGCTCGAGCATGCCCAGCAGCGCCCCGACGCGCCGGCACTGCGCGAGAAGGAATACGGCATCTGGCAAACACTGAGCTGGTCGGAGCTCGCCCAACTGGTGCGCCGCATCGCCGTGGGCCTGGCCCATGCGGGCCTGGGCCGCGGGCAGCACGTGGTGGTGATCGGCGAGAACCGGCCGCGCCTGTATGCCTCGATGCTGGCGGTGCAGTCGCTCGGTGCGATCCCCGTGCCGCTGTACCAGGACGCCGTGGCCGCCGAGTTCGTGTTCCCGATTCAGAACGCCGAGGTGGCGTTCGCCGTGGTCGAAGACCAGGAGCAGGTGGACAAGCTGCTGGAGATCCGGCCGCAGTGCCCCGCGCTGGCGCACATCTGGTTCGACGACCCGCGCGGCCTGCGCCACTACCGCGAGCCGGGCCTGCAGGCACTGGACGACCTGGTGGAAACCGGCCGGCTGCAAGAAGGCGCGCTGGGCGCGCGCGTGGACGCAGAAATCGAGCGCAGCACGCCCGACGACGTGGCGGCGCTGTTCTTCACCTCCGGCACCACGGGCAACCCCAAGGGCGTGGTGCACCTGCACCGCACGCTGATCGACCGGGCACAGGCCGGCGCGCGCTTCGACAGGCTCACGGCCGAAGAGGAAGTGCTGGCCTACCTGCCACCAGCCTGGATCGGGCAGAACATCTTCAGCTATGCGCAGTGGCTGGCCTGCGGCTACGTGGTCAACTGCCCCGAGTCGGCGAGCACGGTGTCGATCGACATGAAGGAGATCGGGCCCACCTACTACTTCGCGCCGCCGCGGGTGTTCGAAGGCCTGCTCACCAGCGTGATGATCCGCATGGAAGACGCCAGCCGCATCAAGCGCTGGCTGTTCGAGCGCTGCATGTCGCTGGCGCGGCGCGTGGGCCCGGCGCGCATGGACGGCAAGCCCGTGGGCGCGCTCGACCGGCTGCTGTACAAGCTGGGCGACGTGTTCATCTACGGCCCGCTGCGCAACACGCTGGGGCTGTCGCGCGTGCGCGTGGCCTACACCGCCGGCGAGGCGATCGGGCCGGACCTGTTCATCTTCTACCGCTCGATCGGCATCAACCTCAAGCAGCTGTACGGCTCCACCGAGACCGCGGTGTTCGTGTGCCTGCAGCCGGACCACGAGGCCAAGGCCGACACGGTGGGCGTGCCGATCGACGGCGTGGAGATCCGGCTCGACGACAACGGCGAGATCCTGGTGCGCTCGCCCGGCCTGCTGCAGGGCTACTACAAGAACCCGCAGGCCACGGCCGAGGTGCTCACCGCCGATGGCTGGTACCACACCGGCGATGCCGGCTTCCTCGACGCCGGCGGCCACCTGAAGATCATCGACCGCGCCAAGGACGTGGGCCGCCTGGCCAGCGGCGCGCTGTTCGCGCCCAAGTACGTGGAGAACAAGCTCAAGTTCTTCCCGCACATCAAGGAGGCCGTGGCTTTCGGCGACCGGCGCGACAAGGTGTGCGCCTTCATCAACATCGACTTCGAGGCCGTGGGCAACTGGGCCGAGAAGCGCAACCTGCCCTATGCCGGCTACACCGACCTGGCGCAAAAGCCCGAGGTGTACGAGCTGATCCGCGAGTGCGTGGAGAAGGTCAACGCCGACCTGGCGCAAGACGAAAAGCTCGCCGGCTCGCAGATCAGCCGCTTCCTGATCCTGCACAAGGAGCTGGACGCCGACGATGGCGAACTCACGCGCACGCGCAAGGTGCGCCGCGGCCACATCGCCGACAAGTACCAGGTGCTGATCGACGCGCTGTACGGCGGGCTGGGCCACCAGTACATCGAGACGCAGGTGAAGTTCGAGGACGGCCGCACCGGCAAGGTGGCCGCCGACCTGCGCATCGTCGACACCAAGACCTTCCCTGCGTTGAGGAGAGCGGCATGACGGCCACGGCAGCACTGCGCGCGACAGCCGATTTCGCGAACACCGTGCCGGGCGCCGCCGATGACGCCAAGCCCGTTGCCGGACGCCAGATCGGCGACGTGATCCTGGACGTGCAGAACATCTCCCTGAGCTTCGGCGGCGTGAAGGCGCTGTCGGACATCAGCTTCAACGTGCGCGAGCACGAGATCCGCGCCATCATCGGCCCCAACGGCGCCGGCAAGAGCTCGATGCTCAACTGCATCAACGGCGTGTACACGCCGCAGCAGGGCTCCATCACCTTCCGCGGCCGCACCTTCAAGCACATGAACTCGCGCCAGGTGGCCGAGATGGGCGTGGCGCGCACCTTCCAGAACCTGGCCCTGTTCAAGGGCATGAGCGTGCTGGACAACATCATGACCGGTCGCAACCTGCGGATGAAGACCAACCTGCTGCTTCAGGCGCTGCGCTGGGGGCCGGCTGAAGCCGAGGAGATGGCCCACCGCGCCTTCGTCGAACGCATCATCGACTTCCTCGAGATTCAGCCCTACCGCAAGACACCCGTAGGCCGCCTGCCGTATGGCCTGCAGAAGCGCGTGGACCTGGGTCGCGCGCTGGCGATGGAACCGCAGGTGCTGCTGCTCGACGAGCCGATGGCCGGCATGAACGTCGAGGAGAAGCAGGACATGTGCCGCTTCATCCTCGACGTCAACGACGAGTTCGGCACCACCATCGTGCTGATCGAGCACGACATGGGCGTGGTCATGGACATCAGCGACCGCGTCGTGGTGCTCGACTACGGCAAGAAGATCGGCGACGGCACGCCCGACGAGGTGCGCACCAACGAAGACGTGATCCGGGCCTATCTCGGCACCGGCCATTGACTGAAGGGCGAACGGCGATGGGCTTCTTCCTCGAAACGCTGATCGGCGGCCTGATGGCCGGCATGCTGTATTCGCTGATCGCGCTGGGCTTCGTGCTGATCTTCAAGGCCAGCGGCGTGTTCAACTTCGCGCAGGGCGCGATGGTGCTGTTCGCCGCGCTCGCGATGGCCCGCTTCGCCGAGTGGTTCCCGAAGTGGTTGGGCTTCGAAAGCCAGGTGCTGGCCAACGTGCTGGCCTTCGCGGCGGCGATCGCGGTGATGGTCGCGGTGGCCTGGGTGATCGAGCGCTTCGTGCTGGGCAAGCTGGTCAACCAGGAAGGCATCACGCTGCTGATGGCCACGCTGGGCATCGCCTACTTCCTCGACGGTTTCGGGCAGACCCTCTTCGGCAGCGACATCTACAAGATCGACGTGGGCATGCCCAAGGATCCGGTCATCCTGATGGAGTCCACTTTCGAAGGCGGCATGCTGCTCAACAAGGAAGACCTGTACGCCGCGCTGATCGCGGCCGCGCTGGTTGCGATGCTGGCGCTGTTCTTCCAGAAAACCTCCACTGGCCGCGCGCTGCGCGCGGTGGCCGACGACCACCAGGCGGCGCAGTCGATCGGCATCCCGCTCAACCGCATCTGGGTCATCGTGTGGTCGGTGGCCGGCGTGGTGGCGCTGGTGGCCGGCATCATCTGGGGCTCCAAGCTCGGCGTGCAGTTTTCGCTGTCGCTGGTGGCGCTGAAGGCGCTGCCGGTGGTGATCCTGGGCGGCCTCACCTCGGTGCCCGGCGCCATCGTGGGTGGCCTGATCATCGGCGTGGGCGAGAAGCTCTCGGAGATCTACATCGGGCCGAGCCTGGGCGGCGGCATCGAGATCTGGTTCGCCTATGTACTTGCGCTGCTGTTCCTCCTCGTCAGGCCACAGGGCTTGTTCGGCGAAAAAATCATTGATCGTGTATGAACGCGAGCAATGATTCCTCGGTGAAGGCCAACTTGCGAAGCAAGTCAAGCGCAGCGTGCCGAAACCAGAAGATCATCGACCGTGTTTGAACGAAGAGGCCACAAGTGATTTACCGTGAAAACGGCCAGTTCAAGACCAGCTACCGCGCCGACCAGGCGATCTTCCCGATCGCGCAGGACCGCATCGCGATCCTCGCGCTGCTGGCGATCGCTTTCCTCGTCGTGCCCTTCTCGGCGCCGGAATACCTGTTCCGCGCGATCCTGATTCCGTTCCTCATCCTCTCGCTGGCCGCGCTGGGACTGAACATCCTGGTGGGCTATTGCGGCCAGATCTCGCTGGGCACCGGCGCGTTCATGGCCATCGGCGCCTATGCGGCCTACAACTTCCAGGTGCGCATCGAAGGCATGCCGCTGCTGGCCTCGCTGCTGCTGGGCGGCGCCTGCTCCACCGTGGTGGGCGTGCTGTTCGGCGTGCCGTCCTTGCGCATCAAGGGCCTGTATCTCGCGGTGGCCACGCTGGCGGCGCAGTTCTTCACCGATTGGGCCTTCCTGCGCATCAAGTGGTTCACCAACGACTCGGCCTCGGGCTCGGTCAGCGTGGCAGGCCTGAACGTGTTCGGCCTGCCCATCGAGACGCCGGTGCAGAAGTACCTGTTTTGCCTCGTGTTCGTGTGCGTGTTCGCGCTGCTGGCCAAGAACCTGGTGCGCAGCGCGATCGGCCGCGAATGGATGGCCATGCGCGACATGGACGTGGCCGCCGCGGTCATCGGCATCCGCCCGGTGTACGCCAAGCTCACCGCGTTTGCCGTCTCCAGCTTCATCGTCGGTGTGGCCGGCGCGCTGTGGGGCTTCGTGCACCTGGGCTCCTGGGAGCCTGCGGCCTTCAGCATCGACCGCTCGTTCCAGCTGCTGTTCATGGTCATCATCGGCGGACTGGGCTCGATCATGGGCAGCTTCTTCGGCGCGGCCTTCATCGTGGTGCTGCCGATCGTGCTGGACAACCTGCCCTACTGGTTCGGCATCCCGATCGACACCGCGCTGGCCTCGCACCTGACCTTCATGATCTTCGGCGCGCTGATCGTGTTCTTCCTGATCGTCGAGCCGCACGGGCTGGCGCGCCTGTGGTCCATCGGCAAGGAGAAACTGCGCCTGTGGCCCTTCCCGCATTGAAGACCTTGCACCTCACCACAACGGAGACATCGATGAAACTGAAATCGCTTGCCCTTGCCGCCTCGGTCGCCGCCGCTGGCCTCGCTTCGCTGCTGTCCGCCCCTGCGGCCTACGCGCAGGCGAAGGAACAGTTCTTCCCCGTGCTCGTGTACCGCACCGGCGCCTATGCGCCCAACGGCGTGCCTTTCGCCAACGGCTATGTCGACTACCTGAAGCTGGTCAACGCGCAGGGCGGCATCAACGGCGTGAAGATCAGCTTCGAAGAGTGCGAGACCGGCTACGCCACCGACAAGGGCGTCGAATGCTACGAGCGCCTGAAGGGCAAGGGAGGCGGCGCCACGGTGTTCCAGCCGCTGTCCACCGGCATCACCTTCGCGCTCACCGAGAAGGCCCCGGTCGACAAGATCCCGCTGGTCACCTCGGGCTACGGCCGCAGCGAGAGCCAGGACGGCGGCGTGTTCAAGTGGAACTTCCCGCTGCTGGGCACCTACTGGGTGGCGGCCGACATCCTGGTGCAGCACGTGGGCAAGAAGGAAGGCGGCCTCGACAAGCTCAAGGGCAAGAAGATCGCGCTGGTCTACCACGACAGCCCCTACGGCAAGGAGCCGATCCCGCTGCTGACCGAGCGCTCCAAGATGCACGGCTTCGACCTGGTGACCATCCCGGTCACGCACCCGGGCGTGGAGCAGAAGGCGGCCTGGCTGCAGATCCGCCAGCAGCGTCCCGACTACGTGTTCCTCTGGGGCTGGGGCGTGATGAACTCCACCGCGCTGAAGGAGGCCGTGGCCACAGGCTACCCGCGCGAGAAGATGTACGGCGTGTGGTGGGCCGCCGCCGAGCCGGACGTGAAGGACGTGGGCGACGCCGCCAAGGGCTACAACGGCCTGGCGCTGCAGCACGGCGCCGGCCGCGCCCGCGTGCACAGCGAGATCATCAAGCAGGTGCACGACAAGGGCCAGGGCACCGGCCCGAAGGAGGAAGTGGGCAGCGTGCTGTACACGCGCGGCATGATCTCCGCGATGCTGGCGGTCGAGGGCGTCAAGCGCGCGCAGGAGCGCTTCGGCAAGGGCAAGGTGATGACCGGCGAGCAGGTGCGCTGGGGCCTGGAGAACCTGGCGCTCGACCAGAAGAAGCTCGACGCGCTGGGCTTCGCCGGCGTGATGCGTCCGGTGAGCACCTCGTGCGCCGACCACATGGGCTCCGACTACGCCCGCATCCAGACCTGGAGCGGCTCCGCGTGGCAGTTCACCTCCGACTGGTACCAGGCCGACACCTCCATCATCAAGCCGATGGTGAAGACCGCCGCCGACAAGTACGCGGCGGAGAAGAAGCTGCAGCGCCGCGCGCCCGAAGACTGCCAATCCTGACCCACCCCCGGAGCGGCTGACGCCGCTTGCCCCTCAAGGGGGGCCGCACCGGCGGACCGGCGAAGCCGGATCCGCGGTGCGCGCTGGAAGTCGCCGGCGGCTGCGCCGCGGCAACGGAATCCCGGAGTCGGTATGAGCAATGTTCTTCTCAACGTCAACGGCATCGAGGTGATCTACAACCACGTGATCCTCGTGCTCAAGGGCGTGTCGCTGCAGGTGCCCGAGGGCCGCGTGGTGGCGCTGCTGGGCGGCAACGGCGCCGGCAAGACGACCACGCTGCGCGCGGTGAGCAACCTGCTGCGCGGCGAGCGCGGCGAGGTGACCAAGGGTTCGATCGAGCTCAAGGGCGAGCGCATCGAGGCGCTCACGCCTGCCGACCTGGTGCACCGCGGCGTGGTGCAGGTGATGGAAGGACGCCACTGCTTCGCCCACCTCACCATCGAGGAAAACCTGCTCACCGGCGCCTACACGCGCAGCGACGGCAAGGCCGCCGTGAACGAGACGCTGGAAAAGGTCTACACCTACTTCCCGCGCCTGAAGACGCGCCGCCAGTCGCAGGCCGCCTACACCTCGGGCGGCGAGCAGCAGATGTGCGCGATCGGCCGCGCGCTGATGGCCAACCCCAAGATGGTGCTGCTCGACGAGCCCTCGATGGGCCTGGCGCCGCAGATCGTGGAAGAGGTGTTCGAGATCGTGAAAGACCTCAACACCAAGGAACGGGTCACGTTCTTGCTTGCCGAGCAGAACACCAACATCGCGCTGCGCTATGCCGACTACGGCTACATCATGGAGAACGGCCGCATCGTGATGGACGGCGCCGCGAAGGATCTGCGCGAGAACGAGGACGTGAAGGAGTTCTACCTCGGCATGGGCGGCGGCGAACGCAAGAGCTTCCGCGACGTCAAGAGCTACAAGCGCAGGAAGCGTTGGCTGGCCTGACGCCGCGCCCGCCCCAGCCACCAGGGAGCAGTACCGATGGACGACTTCTTCGCCTCTCCTGCCTTCAAGCCCGCCGAGGCCCTCGTGCAGTTGAAGCGCCAGCTGCGCGAACTGCGTCCGCTGGCCGAGCGTGGCAACGGCTTCGAGCTGCGCGGCCAGGCGGTCGTGGAGCTGAGCGCCGACGGGCAGGCCCTCCAGGCGCGCCTGGTCAAGCGGCCCGCGCGCAGCCCTGAATGGACGCAGCACACGCTGAAGAACAGCGCCGACGTGCGCCGCTTCGTGGACACCGTGAAGGCGCAGCTTGCGCGCTGGAGCGACGAATGAGTTCCGCCATGCCCTACTACGACAGCCTGGAAACGCGCGACCCCGGCGAGCGCGAGCATGCCCTGCTCGCGGCGCTGCCCGCCCAGGTGGCCCACGCGCGCCGGCACACCCGCGCCTTCGCCGAGATCCTCGCGGACGTGGAGCCGCAGACGGTCACCAGCCGCGAGGCGCTCGCCCGGCTGCCGGTGACACGCAAGCACGAACTGCTGCGGCGGCAGCAAGCCACGCGCGCGCAAGAGCCCTTCGGCGGCTTCTCGGCAGTGGGCTGGCAGGGGCTGCCGGTGCCGCGCGGGGCCCGCCGCGTGTTCCAGTCGCCCGGCCCCATCTACGAACCGGAAGGCGAGGCGCCCGACTACTGGCGGGCGGCGCGCGCGATCTATGCCGCCGGCTTTCGGCCCGGCGACCTGGTGCACAACAGCTTCAGCTACCACCTCACGCCCGCCGGCTCGATCATGGAAGGCGGCGCCCACGCGGTGGGCTGCACGGTGTTTCCCGGCGGCGTGGGCAACACCGAGCTGCAGCTGCAGGCCATGGCCGAGCTCAGGCCGCAGGGTTACATCGGCACGCCCAGCTTCCTGAAGATCCTGGTCGAGAAGGCCGAGGCCAGCGACATCGCGCTGCCCAGCGTGACCAAGGCACTGGTCAGCGGCGAGGCCTTCCCGCCCACGTTGCGCCAGTGGCTGCAGCAGCGGGGGATCGAGGGCTACCAGTGCTACGCCACGGCCGACGTGGGGCTCATCGCCTACGAGACGCCGGCGCGCGAAGGCCTGGTGCTCGACGAACAGGTGATCGTGGAGATCGTGCGCCCGGGCACCGGCGACCCGGTGCCCGACGGCGAGGTGGGCGAAGTGGTGGTGACCACGCTCAACCCCGACTACCCGATGATCCGCTTCGGCACCGGCGATCTCTCGGCCGTGCTGCCCGGCGCCTGCCCCACCGGCCGCACCAACGTCCGCATCAAGGGCTGGCTGGGCCGCGCCGACCAGACCACCAAGGTGCGCGGCATGTTCGTGCACCCGGGCCATGTGGCAGACGTGGTGCGCCGCCATGCCGCAGAGGTGGCGCGCGCCCGCCTGGTGGTCAGCGGCGAAATGGCCAGCGACGTGCTCACGCTGCATGCCGAGGTGGCCGGCCGGCCCGACGGCCTGGCCGACCGCATCGCGCAGACGGTGCGCGACGTCACCAAGCTGCGCGCCGACGTGCTGCTGTGCGAGCCCGGCAGCCTGCCCAACGACGGCAAGGTCATCGAGGACCTGCGCCGCTACGACTGAGCGCGGGTCCTGCGCAGGATCAAGCCCGCAGTCTCCCGGGCCCGCCCCTACGTAATTCCCACGGCACGCGGCTTTGCAGCCGCCGTAGCATCGCTCCCGCCACAACGCGCTCGAGGAGCGCTCAAGGAGAGACGCGATGAAGAAGATGCTGATTGCCGCCGCCGCCCTGGCCGCAGCCGGCTCGGCCTTGGCCGAATACCCCGACAAGCCGATCACGATCGTCGTGCCGTTTGCGGCCGGCGGCCCCACCGACAAGGTGGCGCGCGACCTGGCCGAGGTGCTGCGCAAGCCGCTGGGCGGCCAGAGCGTCATCATCGAAAACGTGGGCGGCGCCGGCGGCACGCTGGGCGCGGCCAAGGTGGCCAAGGCCCAGCCCGACGGCTACACCATCCTGCTGCACCACATCGGCATGGCCACCGCGCCGGCCCTGTACCGCAACCTCAGCTACAAGACGCTGGACGACTTCGAGTACATCGGTCTGATCAACGAAGTGCCGATGACGCTGATCGGCAAGCCTTCGCTGCCCGCAGCCAACTACGCCGAGTTGTCGAAGTGGCTGGCCGCCAACAAGGGCAAGGTCAACCTCGCCAACGCCGGCCTCGGCTCGGCCTCGCACCTGTGCGGCCTGCTGTTCCAGAGCACGCTGAAGATGGAAATGACCACCGTGCCGTACAAGGGCACGGGCCCGGCCATGACCGACCTGCTGGGCGGCCAGGTCGACCTGATGTGCGACCAGACCACCAACACCACCGGCCAGATCGAAAGCGGCAAGGTCAAGGCCTATGCCGTCACGACGACCAAACGCCTGAGCTCGCCGGCGCTGTCCAAGCTGCCGACGCTCGACGAGTCGGGCCTCAAGGGCTTCAACGTCAGCATCTGGCACGGCCTGTACGCCCCCAAGGGCACGCCCAAGGCGGTGGTCGACAAGCTCAACGCCGCGCTCAAGACCGCGCTGAAGGACCCCGAGTTCATCAAGCGTGAAGAGGCTCTGGGCGCGGTGATCGTGACCGACGGGCGCGTCAACGGCCCCGAGCACAAGAAGTTCGTCGAGGCCGAGATCGCCAAGTGGGGCCCGGTCATCAAGGCCGCCGGGCAGTACGCCGACTGACCAGGTCCACCCCCGCAGCGCCTGCGGCGCCTCCGCCCTTGTAGGTCGGCCCCCCCGGCCGCGGAATACCGCGTCCGCCCCCCGAGGAGACGAGCAACTGTCTTCGGAGCGGCCGGGCGACAGTTGCTCAAGGGGCAACACCAGCGGCCCGGCAAAGCCGGATCCGCGGTGTTTGCTGGGCCGGCTGGCGCTGGGGCAGCGACGCCACCCCCCGGGGGTGGCTTTTTTTCACGCGGGCGTGATCTCCAGCGGGATCGTCACCGGGCCGTCGTTGACGAGGTGCACCTGCATGTGCGCGCCGAACTCGCCGCTGGCCACAAGGGGATGCAGTTCGCGGGCACGGCGCAGCACCAGTTCGTAGAGCCGCCGGCCTTCGTCGGGCGGGGCGGCGAGCGTGAAACTCGGACGGTTGCCGCCGGCGGTGTCGGCCGCCAGCGTGAACTGCGAGACGACGAGCAACCCGCCCGCAGCGCCCTGGCCGTCCAGGTCCTGCACGCTGCGGTTCATGCGCCCTTCGTCGTCGCTGAAGATGCGCAGCTTCAGCAGCTTGGCGAGCAGGCGCTCGGCCTCGGCGTCGGTGTCGCCCTTCATCGCGCACAACAGCACCAGCAAGCCGGGCCCGATGGCGCCCGTCACGCGCCCTTGCACTTCGACCCGCGCCTCGCGCACGCGCTGCACCACCGCCTTCATCGGCTGCTCCCGTCCTGCGGGTGGATGTCCACCATCACGTCGATGTCGTCGAACTCCCGCTGCAGCGCGGCCAGCAGGTCCTGGCGCAGGTGCGCCGCGCGCTGCACGGTCCAGCGCGGCGGCACCTCGCAGCGCAACTCGGCATGGCGGCGGCTGCCGACAATGCGGGTGCGCAGGGTGACGATCGCCGCCTCGTCATGGTTTTCCGCCAGCGTGCGCTGCACCAGCGCCCGCACCTGCGCCTGCTCGCCGGGCGGCATCGCGCGGTCCATCAGGCCGTCGACCGAACGCCGCACCAGCGAGCCCCCCTCGCGGCTGATGTTCAGCGCCACACCGATGGCCAGCAGCGGATCGAGCCACAGCCAGCCGGTCTGCGGCACCAGCAGCACGCCCACCACCACCCCCACCGACGTCCACACATCGGTGAGCAGGTGCCGCGCGTCGGCCTCCAGCACGATGCTGCGCTCGCGCCGTGCGGCGGCGAGCATGCGCCAGGCCAGCAGCCCGTTGATCACCGAGCTGACCACCGACAGCGCCACGCCCCACTGCACCGACTGCAGCGGCTGCGGATGCAGCAGCCGCTCAATCGCGGCCCACACGATGCCCACCGCCGCGCCCATGATCAGCAAGCCCTCGAAGCCGGCCGAAAAGTACTCGGCCTTGCGATGGCCGAAGGGGTGTTCCTCGTCGGGGGGCGCCGCGGCGATCGCCACGATCCACAACGCAAACAGCGCCGCCGCCAGGTTGACGAACGACTCCAGCGCATCCGACAGCAGGCCCACCGAGCCGGTGAGTGCCCAGGCGCCCGTCTTGAGCGTGATGGTCGCCAGCGCCGCCGCGACCGAGAGCTTCAGGAAACCGCTGGCCTGCATTGGCCTCTTTTAGCGGCCCGCTTCGATGCGCGAGAGCTCGGACTTCAGGAAGACCGCACTGGGGATCTCGCGCCCGTCGGCCAACCGCACCGTGTAGAGACGGCCACTGGTGGACGACTTGGTGGCAATCTGGTCGATGAAGTCCTCCGCCGTCTTCACATCCCCACCAAAAGCCTGGAGCTTGCGGCGCAAGAAAACAGCCGCATCGGCGCCGCTGTAGTCGTTGCCATTGCGGATGAAGCGCGCGGAGGCGTTCTTGGACACGGCATCCAGCAGACGGTCGATGCGCGTCTGCTCCGCGGCCGAGGGCGCCGACGCCGCATGGCCGACCGCTGCGGCGAGCAGGCCGAGGCAGCAGGCGCGGCGCAGGCGGTTCATCGGCCGCTTCCGGCTCGGCGCACAGCCCGCGGGTGTGCGGCGTTCATGACAGCGTCACCCGTGCGAACTTGCGCTTGCCCACCTGTACGACCATGGTGCCGGCCTCCACTTTCAAGCCCTTGTCGCTGACCACGGCGCCGTCGATGCGCACACCGCTTTGCTCCACCATGCGCAGGCCTTCGCTGGTCGAGGGCACCAAGTTGGCCTGCTTCAGCAACTGGCCGATGCCCATGGGTGCGCCGGAAAGCGCGATCTCCGGGATCTCGTCCGGGACGCCGCCGCGCGCGCGGTTGTGAAAGTCGGCTTCAGCGCCGTCGGCCGCAGCCGCGCCGTGGAAGCGCGCGGTGATCTCCTTGGCCAGCATCACCTTCGCGTCCTTCGGGTTGCGCCCGGCGTTCACCTCGGCCATCAGCGTGGCGATCTCCGTTTCGGGGCGGAAGCTCAGCAGCGTGAAGTACTTCCACATCAGCTCGTCGCTGATGGACATGATCTTCGCGAACATGGTGTTCGGCGGCTCGGTGATGCCGACGTAGTTGCCCTTGCTCTTGGACATCTTCTCCACGCCGTCCAGCCCTTCGAGCAGCGGCATGGTGAGGATGCACTGCGGCTCCTGTCCGTATTCGGACTGCAGGTGCCGGCCCATCAGCAGGTTGAACTTCTGGTCGGTGCCGCCCAGCTCCAGGTCGGCCTTCAGCGCCACCGAGTCGTAGCCCTGCATCAGCGGGTACAGGAACTCGTGCACGCTGATCGGCGACCCCGCCTTGAAGCGCTTGGTGAAGTCGTCGCGCTCCAGCATGCGCGCCACCGTGTACCGGGCGGCGAGCTGGATCATGCCGCGCGCGCCGAGCGCGTCGCTCCATTCGGAGTTGTAGCGGATCTCGGTCTTTTCGGGATCGAGCACCAGGCTGGCCTGGGCGAAGTAGGTCTTCGCATTCGCTTCGATCTGCTCGCGCGTCAGCGGTGGGCGGGTGGTGTTGCGGCCCGAAGGGTCGCCGATCATCGACGTGAAGTCGCCGATCAGGAAGATCACCGTGTGCCCCAGGTCCTGGAGCTGGCGCATCTTGTTCAGCACCACGGTATGGCCCAGGTGCAGGTCGGGCGCTGTCGGGTCCAGGCCGAGCTTGATGCGCAAGGGCGTGCCGGTGGCCTCGGCGCGGGCGAGTTTGGCCAACCACTGCGTGTCGGGCAGCAACTCGTCGCAGCCGCGCTTGCTGAGCGACATGGCGTGCAGCACGCGCTCGGTCACCGGATGGCGCGCGCCCCCGGGCGCAGCCGCAGGCTCGCTTAACGAAACTGTCTGTGACATGCGGAAATTACGGATCTTTTCGCGGTTCACCGGCAAAGGCCGGTTGTTATACTGCGCCGCGGTCACGAGACCGTCACACGGATGCTTCCGCAGTGTCCGGCGAGTTGCCTGGGATTCTAGGCGACGGCCGGTGGAGCCTCCCCCCTCGCGCGGCCTTGCACGTGCCGCACTGCACAGTCGAAGTCGAGCATACCGCTCAAGGGCCCCGAGTCACGTGAGTCTGTTGGGACAACTGTCGCTGGTCGCCACCGGCGTCCGAGAATCGCTGAAGCGTCATCCACGCAGTGTTGCGGGGGGCGTGCTTGCGCTGCTCGGCGGCTTTGCGGTCACGGCCTTTGGCATCGCCCCGCTCGCGCCCGATGCGGCTCTGCTGCCCAAGCAGCTCGTCACCGAGACCGTCACACCCGAAGGCATCGACGCCCAGCTGGAAGCGCTGGCGGAGCACCAGCTTCAGCTATCGCGCAGCGACCTCACCCGCGCCAGCGACACCGCCGACAGCCTGTTGCAACGCTTGGGCGTGGCCGATCCCGCCGCAGCCGCGTTCTTGCGCCGCGACCCCGTCGCGCGCCGCGTGCTCGAAGGGCGCGCGGGCAAGATGGTGCAAGCCCGGGCCGACGGCCAGGGCAGGCTGCTGGAACTGATCGCGCGCTATCCCGCCGAGCGCAGCGAGCAGGCTGGCACCCACTTCACGCGCCTGACCGTGCAGCCCGACGGCCAGGGCCAGTGGCGGGCACAGGTCGAGACCGCGCCACTGCAGGCCCAGGTGAAACTGGGCAGCGGCACGATCGCCAGCTCCCTCTTCGCCGCCACCGACGACGCGCGCATCCCCGACGCCGTGGCGGTGCAACTGGCGGAGATGTTCGCCACCGACATCGACTTCCACCGCGAGCTGCGCAAGGGCGACACCTTCAGCGTGGTCTACGAGGCCCTCACCGCCGATGGCGAACCCATCACCTGGAACCAGGGCTCCGGCCAGGTGCTGGCCGCCGAGTTCGTGAACAATGGCCGCCCGTACCAGGCGCTGTGGTACCGCGACGCCTCCGGCAAGGGTGCCTATTTCGACTTCAACGGCCAGAGCAAGCGCCGTTCGTTCCTTGCCAGCCCGATGGAGTTCTCGCGAGTCACCTCCGGGTTTGCGATGAGGTTCCATCCGATCCACCAAACCTGGCGCCGCCACCTGGGCGTGGACTACGCCGCCCCTCGGGGTGCACCGGTTCGCGCCGTGGGTGAGGGCGTGGTCGAATTCGCCGGCGTGCAGAACGGCTACGGCAACGTGGTGATCCTGCGCCACAAGAACGACCGCACCACGCTGTATGCGCACCTGAGCCGCGTCGACGTGCGCAAGGGACAGCACGTCGAGCAGGCGCAGCGCATCGGCGCCGTCGGTGCCACCGGCTGGGCCACCGGCCCGCACCTGCACTTCGAGTTTCGTGTCAAGGGCCAGCACCAGGACCCCCTGAAGATCGCGAAGAGCTCGGAGACACTCGCCATCACGCCGAGCTCGCGCGAGCAGTTTGCTTCGCTGGCCCGCAGCGCCAAGGCGCAGCTGGAGGCCGCGGCCATCATGACGGCCGGCTCCGCGGTCATCGAGTAGCGCGGCCCGACGGCCGCCACGCCGTTCATGAGCCTGTACATCGGCCTGATGTCCGGCACCTCGCTGGACGGCGTGGACGCGGTGCTGGCGCAGATCGGCGGCGCCGGCGTGCAGGTCCAGGCCCATGCGCACCTGCCCTTTCCCCCGACTTTGCGCAGCGAGCTGCTCAGCCTGAACCGCAGCGGCGCCGATGAGCTGCATCGCGCCGCCCTGGCCGCCAACGCCTTGGTGCAGGTCTATGCGGCGGCGGTGCGCCAAGTGCTCGCTGAAAGCGGCACGCTGACAGACCGCGTGCACGCCCTCGGTGCCCATGGCCAGACAGTGCGCCATCGGCCAGGAGCGTTCGACGGCCGCGGCTACACGCTACAGCTGAACAACGGCGCGCTGCTGGCCGAGCTCACGGGCATCGACGTGGTCTGCGACTTCCGCAGCCGCGACGTGGCCGCCGGTGGGCAGGGCGCGCCGCTGGTACCGGCCTTCCATGCCGCCGCCTTCGGCCGCCCGGGTCAAGCGGTGGCCGTGCTCAACCTGGGCGGCATCAGCAACCTGAGCCTGATCGCGGCCGACGGCACCGTGCTGGGCTTCGATTGCGGGCCTGCCAACGCGTTGCTCGACGCCTGGTGCGAGCGCCACACAGGCAAGCCCTTTGACGACGGTGGCACATGGGGTGCCGGCGGGCGGGTGCTGCACCCGCTGCTGCAGTCCCTGCTCACCGAGCCCTACCTTTCCGAGCAGCCGCCCAAGAGCACCGGCCGCGACCTCTTCCACCTCGAGTGGCTGGGCCGACACGTCGCCGCGCACGCGGCACAGGCAGACCCGCGAGACGTGCAATCGACTTTGGCCGAGTTCACGGCCTGCACGGTGGCGGATGCCCTGCGGCAACACGCCCCGCGGTCGGCCGAGCTGCTGGTGTGCGGCGGCGGCGCCTTCAATCGCGACCTGCTGCGCCGGCTCTCGGCGCAGCTCCCGGGCCTGCCGCTGCGCAGCACCGCCGAGCGCGGGCTGCCGCCACTGCAAGTGGAAGCAGCGGCCTTCGCCTGGCTGGCACACGCCTTCGTCGAGCGCCAGCCGGGCAACCGGGTCGAGGTGACCGGCGCGCGCGGCCCGCGCATCCTGGGTGCGCTGTATCCGCGCTGAGCCCCGCGAAGCGACAAGCCGCCCGAGGGCGGCTTGTTCGGTGCGCAAGCGGCAGTCTCAGGCGGAGAAGCTGGAGCCGCACCCGCAGGTGGTGGTCGCGTTCGGGTTTTTGATCACGAACTGCGCGCCCTGCAGATCTTCCTTGTAGTCGATCTCTGCGCCCATCAGGTACTGCAGGCTCATCGCGTCGATGAGCAGCGTCACGCCGTTCTTCACCATCTGCGTGTCGTCTTCGTTGGCGATCTCGTCGAAGGTGAAGCCGTACTGGAAGCCGGAGCAGCCGCCGCCCTGCACGAACACCCGCAGCTTCAGGTCGGGATTGCCTTCCTCGGCCACCAGATCCGCCACCTTGGCGGCAGCACTGTCGGTGAAGATCAGCGGTGCGGGCATCTCGGTGCTGGGGGTCTGTTCGGCAACGGCGGTCATGGCAGAAAGCTCCGGAAAGAGGATGGGAATGATCCCATATCTGGGGGCAGAAGCAGGCGGCAAAAGAGCAAAGCCGCCTTCGCAGGGCGGCTTTGCGGCAGAAGTGCCAGAAACGATCAGCGCTTGCTGAACTGCTTGCGGCGGCGGGCGCCGTGCAGGCCGACCTTCTTGCGCTCGACTTCACGCGCGTCGCGGGTGACGAAGCCGGCGCGGCTCAGCTCGCTCTTGAGCGCCGCGTCGTAGTCGATCAGCGCGCGGGTGATGCCGTGGCGCACCGCGCCAGCCTGGCCGGACTCGCCGCCGCCGTGCACGTTGACCTTGATGTCGAAGGCCTCGGCGTTGTTCGTCAGCAGCAGCGGCTGCTTGACGATCATGATCGAGGTCTGGCGGCCGAAGTACTGCTCCACCGGCTTGCCGTTGACCAGGATCTGGCCGTTGCCCTTCTTGATGAACACGCGAGCCACCGAGGATTTGCGGCGGCCGGTGCCGTAGTTCCAGTTTCCGATCATCGCCTGTCCTTAGATCTCGAGGACCTTGGGTTGCTGGGCGGTGTGCGGGTGGGAACCACCGGCATACACCTTCAGCTTCTTCACCATCGCGTAGCCCAGCGGGCCCTTGGGCAACATGCCCTTGACGGCCTTTTCCAGCGCACGGCCGGGGTGCTTGGCTTGCATGTCCTTGAACTTCGTGGCGTAGATGCCGCCGGGGAACCCCGAGTGACGGTAGTACACCTTGTCCGTGGCCTTGTTGCCCGTGACGCGGATCTTGTCGGCATTGACGACGATGATGAAATCGCCGGTATCGACGTGAGGCGTGTAAATGGCCTTGTGCTTGCCGCGCAAACGGAGTGCCACTTCGCTGGCGACACGTCCGAGCACCTTGTCGGTGGCGTCAATCACATACCACTCGTGCTTCACCTCGGCCGGCTTGGCGCTGAAGGTCTTCATGAGGGTTCTCGCAGGAGGCTCGCCGCGGCAAGAAGCCGCGGTCCACCGGTTCACGGCCTGGCACGCTCAGGTGCAACGCTTGGCGCAGGTGCCGCTTCGTTCAGGCGGCCTCTTCGGCAGGCGTTCTTCCCCGGCCGTTGTCGGGAAAGCCCGGCAGTATAGCCGATCGCACGCCGCCACGGCGAGCCCGGCCGGCGTCTGCGCCACGAGCCAGCGCAAGTCCGCGCCTGGCAGGTTCCTGTAGCATCAGGGTTAATACCTAGGACACGACACATGGGCTATCCAGGCGACTTCCTCAAACGGCCCGGCACCTTTCGCGCGGACCGCCACGACCGCCCCCCCGCCCCGGCGGAGGGCGGCTTCCGTTGGGTGCCGATCCGCTCTTTGGCCGAACGCCACCGCGCGCGCATCCTCACCCATCTGATGGCTTTGACGGAAAGTGACCGCTATCTTCGGTTTGGGTATGCGGCTTCCGACGAGCAGATCCGGCGCTACGTGGAGCACATCAACTTCCAGCGCGACGAGGTGTTCGGCATCTTCAACCGCCGGCTGGAACTGATCGCCATGGCGCATCTGGCGTACCTTGACGAGGGCGAGTCTGGTCAGGCCACCGCCGAGTTCGGCGTTTCCGTGCTGCCACGGGCGCGGGGCCGGGGCTATGGTGGGCGGCTGTTCGATCACGCGGTGTTGCATGCCCGCAACCGGGGGGTGGACACCCTTCTCATCCAAGCGCTTAGCGAGAACACGGCCATGCTGCACATCGCGCGCAGTGCCGGCGCGCGCGTGCACCGGGAGGGTTCGGAGTCGCAGGCCGTGCTCAAGCTGCCGCCGGAGGACATCGCCTCGCGCGTCGGCCAGTTGCTGGAGGACCGCGCAGCGGAGCTGGACTACCAGCTCAAGCGCCAGGCTCGCCGCATGGACGACCTTGCGCGCACAGTGGCACGGTTGCGAAGCGATCTCGCAAAGACCGGTCGGGCAGCCGAAGGCTGAAGCGCAGCCGCCCGCGGTTCGGGGATGGCCGCCTCGATACCGCCGGTTAACATGGCGCAATTGCAACTGAATGTCGCTGCGGCCACGCTCCCCGGCCGGCACGACGCGAGGCCGGGTCACGCTGATGCAGCAAACGCTCCCGTGGATCATTGCGCTGGTCGCAGTGGCCTTGCTCGTGCCGCTGGCGCTGCTGTTCGGGCTGCGCCAGCGCAAGCCGGCCACCCCGCCCCCCTTGCCCACCGAGTGGAAGCTGGTGCCGAGGCCGGTGTTCAGCACCGACGAGCGGCGCATCTACCGGCAGTTGCGCGAAGCGCTGCCGCACCACATCGTGCTGTCGAAGCTGCCCCTGGTGCGCTTCTGCCAGCCCAATGACCCGCAGGAAGTGCGCTTCTGGTATGACCTGCTGGGCTCCAGCCACGTCACCTTTGCGATTTGCAGCGCCAATGGCAGGGTGCTGGCGGCGATCGATCTGGAGACCGAGCGCGGGGTGTCGCGCCGGGCGCTGCAGATCAAGCAGTCGGTGCTCGCGGCCTGCCGCGTGCGCTACCTGCGCTGCCCGGTCGACCACATGCCTTCGATTCCCGAACTGCAACTGCTGGTGCCGCACAGTGGAGCCGCACGCGGCCCCCAGCCCTCGCCCACGCTGCACCAGGCGCGCGACGCCTTGTCGAACACCGTGGCCAGCCGCCGCCGCGAGCGCACCGCGTTGTGGCACGACTCGAGCTTCTTCCAGGATTCGTTTTTCTCGCCGGACAGCCGCACCGACTTCAGCAACCCCAGCGGCTTCGGCGCGCTGTCGTCCACGGCTGCGGCGCGCCAGCCGCGCGCCGGGGACGAGACCCCGCCGAGCAAGGACGACGGCGGCGACATCGCCGGCGTGGTGGTGGACTCGCCGCGCTTCGGCGCCGGCCGGCACTGAACCGCGCTCGCATCCAAGCCCGCCAAGGCACGGCCTTTGCGGCCGCTACGATGCGAGACCATGCCCGACTCCCCCCTGACACCTCCCGAGCCGTACGCGGCGCTCACGCCGCAGGCCGTGCTCGACGCGCTCGATGGCGTGGGGCTGCGGGGTGACGGCCGCCTGCTGCAGCTGAATTCCTACGAGAACCGCGTGTTCCAGGTCTTCCTGGAAGACGGCCGCGTGGTGGTGGCCAAGTTCTACCGACCGGCCCGTTGGAGCGACGCCCAAATCCTGGAGGAGCATGCCTTCGCACTGGAGCTCGCGGCCGCCGACGTGCCGGTGGTACCGCCCCTGGCGCTGAACGCCGACGGGCTCACCCTCGCCCACACCACGCTCGGGGGCGTGGTGCACCGCTTCAGCGTGAGCGAGCGACGCGCCGGGCGTGCCCCGGAACTCGACGATCCCGAGACGCTGCAATGGCTGGGCCGCTTCATCGCACGCATACACCAGGTCGGGCGCGTGCGGCCGTTCGTCCATCGCCGAGCACTGGACATCCAGACCTTCGGCCACCGCGCGCGGCGGCTGCTCGCCGACAGCGACTTCCTGCCCCACACGCAGCGGGCGGCATGGACAAACGCCTGCGATGCCGCGCTTGCACGCGTGGAGCAGGTGTTCGCCGACGTCGGCCCGGTGCGCACGTTGCGCCTGCACGGCGACTGCCATCCGGGCAATGTGCTGTGGCGCGAAGGCGAGGGGCCGCACTTCGTGGACCTGGACGACGCCTGCACCGGCCCGGCCATCCAGGACTTGTGGATGCTGGTCTCCGGCGGCGCCAGCACCATGGGGCGGCAGCTCGTGCTGCTGCTCGAAGGCTATGAGACCTTCGTGCCATTCGAGCGGCGAGAGCTGGCGCTGATCGAACCCCTGCGCACGCTGCGCATGATCCACCACAGCGCCTGGCTGGCAGAACGCTGGAGCGACCCCGCCTTTCCCGCCGCGTTCCCGTGGTTCGGTACCGAGGCATACTGGTCGCAGCAGACGACGCAGCTGCACGAGCAGCTCGAGGCGATGGACGCGCCGCCGCCCTTGTCTCTCTGGTAGCCGTCAGGCCGACGGTCGGGCCTTGCCTGCAGCGGTGGCTTCGCCGCCGGCGCTCAGCAGCCGGGTCACCCTTTGCACATAGGCCGCGGGATCCTCGAGCTGTCCGCCT
Organism: Pseudomonadota bacterium; assembly: GCA_040758375.1. Lineage (GTDB taxonomy): Bacteria > Pseudomonadota > Gammaproteobacteria > Burkholderiales > Burkholderiaceae_C > CAMLIZ01. The sequence continues at coordinate 27,047 of JBFLWE010000003.1, read as the reverse complement.
TCGGCCAGCCAGGCCTGGTCGAACAGGATGTGCGCGAGATCGTCGAAGCGCTCGTCCTGGTCGAGCCGTTTCACCAGCGGATGGTCGGGGTTGATCTCCAGCACGGGCTGCACCGCGGGCGCGGTCTGCCCGGCCTGCTTGAGCAGCCGCGCGAGGTGGGCGCTCATGTCGCCTTCTTCGGTGACCAGGCAGGCCGGCGAGTCGACCAGGCGCGTGGTGACGCGCACGTCCTTGGCCCGGTCCTTGAGCACCTGCTTCAGCCGCCCGATCACCGGCTTGATCGCGCCGGCGGCCTCCTCGGCCTTCTTCTTCTCTTCCTCGTCCTGCAGCTTGCCGAGGTCCACCGCGCCCTTGGCCACGCTTTGCAGTGGCTTGCCCTCGAACTCGTACAAATGGGCCAGCATCCACTCGTCCACCCGGTCCGCCAGCAACAGCACCTCGATGCCCTTCTTGCGGAAGATCTCGAGCTGCGGGCTGTTCTTTGCCGCGGCCAGCGTGTCGGCGGTGATGTAGTAGATGGCGTCCTGGCCTTCCTTCATGCGGCCCAGGTAGTCGGCAAAGGACACGCCCTCGTCGGCATGCGTGGAGGCAAAGCGCAGCAGCTTGGCCAGGCGCTCCTTGTTCTGGTGGTCCTCGCCGATGCCTTCCTTCAGCACCGCGCCGAACTCCTTCCAGAACGCGGCGTACTTGTCTTTCTGGTTCTCGGCCACGTCTTCCAGCATCGACAGCACCCGCTTGGTGGAGCCTTCGCGGATGGCCTTGACGTCGCGGCTTTCCTGCAGCAGTTCGCGCGACACGTTCAGCGGCAGGTCGGCCGAGTCGATCACGCCCTTCACGAAGCGCAGGTACACCGGCATCAGCGCCTCGGCATCGTCCATGATGAACACGCGCTTGACGTAGAGCTTCACCCCGCCGCGCTTGTCGCGGTTCCACAGGTCGAACGGCGCCTTCGCGGGGATGTACAGCAGCTGCGTGTACTCGGTGCGGCCCTCGACCCGGTTGTGGGTGTAGGCCAGCGGCGGGTCGCTGTCGTAGCTGATTTGTTTGTAGAACTCCTGGTACTGCGCGTCGGTGATCTCGCTCTTCGGGCGGGTCCACAACGCGGCAGCCTTGTTGACGGTCTCCCATTCGTCGGTGAGCCGGGTCTCGGACTTGTCGGCGTCCCACTGCTCCTTGCGCATCAGGATGGGCAGCGAGATGTGGTCGGAGTACTTCGAGACGATGGACTTCAGACGCCAGGTCTTGAGGAATTCTTCCTCGCCCTCGCGCAGGTGCAGGATCACGTCGGTGCCGCGTTCGGCACGCGTGATGGTCTCCACCTCGAAGTCGCCGGTGCCGTCTGAAGCCCAGCGCACCCCCTCTTCCGGTGCAAGACCGGCGCGGCGCGACTCCACGGTAATGCGGTCGGCCACGATGAAGCCGGAGTAGAAGCCCACGCCGAACTGGCCGATCAGGTTGGCGTCTTTCTTCTGGTCGCCCTCGAGCTTGGCCATGAACTCTCGGGTACCGCTCTTGGCGATGGTGCCCAGGTGGGCCACCGCCTCCTCGGCGCTCATGCCGATGCCGTTGTCCCGGATGGTGATCGTCTTGGCCTCAGGGTCGAAACTGACCCGGATCTCCAGGTTGGGCCGGTCCTCATAGAGGCCATTGTTGTTCAGCGCCTCGTAGCGCAGCTTGTCGCAGGCGTCCGAGGCGTTGGAGATCAGCTCCCGCAGGAAGATCTCCTTGTTCGAGTACAGCGAGTGGGTCACGAGGTGCAGGATCTGCTTGACCTCGGCCTGGAAGGACATCGTCTGTTTGTGCATGGCGTTCAACGCGTTGCAAGGGGTTGTGCGCGCTGGCAGATAGGGCCGGCCGTTGCGCTTTCAAGGGTGGGCGATTGTGCGCCCGGGCTTGCGATCGGCGCTGCGGCCTCCATCTCGGGCTGCGAGATGAACCAAGATTTATCATTGCCGCCCATGCATGCAGGCCCACGCGACATTGCCCAGGTCCGGCTGGACAATGCGCTCGCCTTGTTCGACGAGTTCGTCCACAACACCGTCAAGGATCCCGACGCCGCCACCTTGCGCGGCCTGGAGCGCCGTTTCGCCGAGCGGCTGCAGATCCAGCCCAGCTACTGGAGCCAGATCAAGAGCCGTGCACGCCAGATCGGCGAGCGCCTGGCCAGGCAGTTCGAGCAGCTCTGCCACAAGCCGCCGGGCTGGATGGACCTGCCCCACGGAACGGCCGCGCCCAGCGACCGCGCAGCACCGGCCGATGCCCCGCGGGTGCAGGAGCAGCCGAGCCCGTTGCCGCAAGACGAGGACGAGCGCTTCATCGTCGGATTGGTGCTGACCTATTACCGCCGGCATCCGCAGCGCGCGCGCACTCGCCTGCTCGACCTGCTGGGCGAGGTGCTGGTCCAACCCGCCGAGCCACCCGCGGCGGCCCGCGCGCCGGCCGCCCCGCCTCAGCGACCCGCCGCCCCGGAGGATCCCCACGACCTCTGGCAGCGCGCGCAGGCGGGCGTGGCTCCCCTCAAGCGCAAGCAACGCTGACTCGCGCCGGCGTTGCGCCCAGACGACAGCAAGCGTGTTCCCTTGTTCTAGGGATAAATTGCGCTTGCGCAAGATAATCAATCATTTATCATTTGCGCAAGTCGGCACGCTGTTCCCGACGACACCCTTTCCCCTCAACCCGGACCCGCCTCTCATGTCTTTCGCAGCGCTGTGCCCGTTGACCGCTTTCGCCCGCCTCGGCGGCGCAAAAGCCATCGGCGCATCGAGCTGCCCATGGAACCTGCGAGGTGCACACCGCTACAGGGACGCATCGCCCCCTGCTTGCTAGTCCATGCAAGCAACGCGAACGACGGCCCGGTGGCATTTCCCCCGGGCCGTTTGCATTTGGGCCCGACTGGAGACCGCTGATGAACAAGCCCTTGATCGTTCGTTCCTGCAAGCCACGCAACCCGCTCGTGGCCCACGCCCGGTTCCGGCAGGCCGGCCGCCACCAGGCCGCCGGCCACGGCACCGCCCGCCAGCAGGCCGAGCGCGCGCTGCGCCACGAACTCGACCGCCTGCGACACCCCAGCCCCTGAACCCACAGCCGCCCTCTGTTTGCCCGCGGGGGCGGCCGCAAGGAGACTCCGATGAGCAAGACCTTGAGCTGGACGCGGTCCCCCGCGCCCCACCCGGTGGCCGCGCTGCTGCGCCGCGCTGCCGCCACGAGCCTGCGCACCGCCAGCCATCTGCTGGCGCGACTGGCGCGCCGGCTGCGCCACGCGGACGCCGCCGCGCCGCTGCATTTGCCGGTCGTCGAGTTCCACGCCAGCCACCGCGAGGCCGGCGCACCGGAAGGCGCGCTGTATGTCGACGGTGAACTGGTCGGCTACGTGCGCGGCGTGGAGCGGCTGTGACATTGGGCGGCGGCCGTCTGCGGACGCCGCCGCGCCAAACTCTGCTCAAGCAGGCGGTCACGATGCCGATAACCCGGATACGTACGCCGGGAACCAAGATGTCCACCCCGCCCCCTTCAGCACCATTGCAAGGCCCGCTGCGCGACGTGGCGGGCTGGGCGGTCCACTTCATGCGAGCCGAGATCCCGGTGCTGGCGGAAACAGCAGAGACGCTCGAAGCCCTGCGCGCCAACGAGGACGCGGTGGACGCCAACCTTCTGGGCGAAACCATTGCCGGCGACCCGCTGATGTCGCTGAAGGTGCTGGCTTACGTGGCGGCCCATCGCTCGAATCGGCGCGTCACCGACGCCGAGACCGTGACGGCAGCGCTGGTCATGCTGGGCATTCCGCCGTTCTTCCGTGCCTTCGGCCCGCAGCCCACGGTCGAAGAACGCCTGGCCGACATGCCGCAGGCGCTGGACGGGCTGCAGGCCGTGCTGCGCCGGGCCCACCGGGCGGCGAAGTTCGCTCTCGGCTTTGCGGTGCACCGCATGGACCATGACGCGGCCGTGATCCACCAGGCCGCCCTGTTGCACGACTTCGCCGAAATGCTGCTGTGGTGCCACGCGCCCTCGCTGGCGCTGGACATCGCCGAGCGGCAGCGCACCGACCCCACCCTGCGTTCGGCAATCGTGCAGCGCGAGGTGCTGAACATCGAGCTACCCGACCTGCAGCAGACCTTGATGCGGGCATGGCGGCTGCCTGAGCTGCTGATCCGCATCAGCGACGACAAGCAGGCGCAGCACCCGCAGGTGCGCAACGTGCTGCTCGCGATCCGGCTGGCACGGCACAGCGCGCGCGGCTGGGACAACGCCGCGCTGCCAGACGACTACGCGGAGGTGGCGAACCTGCTGAACCTGGCCTTCGAGCCGGCGATGCACCTGGTGCACCAGCTCGACGAATAGCGTTTCAAACCGGCAAGGCCGTGGTGTTCTTCACCCGGTCGAGCACGAAGCTGGTCTTGCAGTCCTGCACGCTGGGGTGCTTGAGCAAGGTCTCCATGATGAAGCGGGAGTAGTGGGCCATGTCCTCCACCACCACGCGCAGCAGGAAGTCCATTTCCCCGGTCAACGCCGCGCACTCCACCACCTCGGGCCATGACTGCACCGAAGCCCGGAACAGGTCCATCGGGTTGCGCTTGTGCGTTTCGGTGTGCTTTTCCAGGCGCACGTTGAGATAGGCCGTGAGGCTCAATCCCACCCGTTCGGCGCGCACGAGGGCCACGTAGCCGGCGATCACGCCGGCCTCCTCCAGGCGCTTCACCCGCCGCAGCGCGGCCGAGGAGGACAACCCGACCTGGGCCGCCAGCTCGTCATACGTGATGCGACCGTCGGCTTGCAAGGCGCGAAGAATGCGCCGATCAATCGCATCGAGCTGGGTGAGCGCTTCCATGGGCGGATTCTTGCACTTTTCATGCGCAGCTGCGTTGCCGATAGCAATCCAACGCAACAAAACTGCGCACATGCGCGCCTACAGTGCGTCGATCACTTGATCGGAGACAAACATGCAGTTCACCCCCTGGGACAACCCGATGGGCACCGAAGGCTTCGAGTTCATCGAGTACGCGGCGCCGGACCCGGTGGCCATGGGTGCGCTGTTCGAGCGCATGGGCTTCAAGCCGATCGCCCGGCACCGGCACAAGAACGTCACCCTCTACCGCCAAGGCGAGATCAACTTCATCGTCAACGCCGAGGCCGACTCGTTCGCGCAGCGCTTCGCGCGGCTGCATGGACCGAGCATCTGCGCCATCGCGTTTCGCGTGCAGGACGCCGCCAAGGCCTACCGCCGCGCGCTGGAACTGGGCGCCTGGGGCTACGCCGGCCAGGCGGGTCCTGGCGAGCTCAACATCCCGGCGATCAAGGGCATTGGTGACTCGCTGATCTACCTGGTCGACCGCTGGCGCGGCAAGAACGGCGCGCAAGAAGGCGACATCGGCAACATCGGCTTCTACGACGTCGACTTCGAGCCGCTACCCGGTGCCGAGCTCAACCCCAAGGGTTTCGGCTTGACCTACATCGACCACTTGACGCACAACGTGCACCGGGGACGCATGGCCGAGTGGGCCGATTTCTACGAGCGGCTGTTCAATTTCCGCGAGATCCGCTACTTCGACATCGAAGGGCAGGTCACGGGCGTCAAGAGCAAGGCCATGACCAGCCCCTGCGGCAAGATCCGCATCCCCATCAACGAAGAGGGCAACGAGAAGGCCGGGCAGATCCAGGAATACCTGGACCGCTACCGCGGCGAAGGCATTCAGCACATCGCCCTGGGCTCGACCGACCTGCACCAGACGGTGGATGCCTTGCGTGAGCGCGGCGTGAAGCTGCTCGACACGCTGGACACCTACTACGAGCTGGTGGACAAGCGCATTCCCGGTCACGGCGAAGACGTGCCGGAACTCAAGAAGCGCAAGATCCTGATCGACGGCAAGCCAGGCGAGCTGTTGCTGCAGATCTTCTCGGAAAACCAGCTCGGGCCGATTTTCTTCGAGTTCATCCAGCGCAAGGGCGATCAGGGCTTCGGAGAAGGCAACTTCAAGGCGCTGTTCGAGAGCATGGAGCTGGATCAGATGCGGCGGGGCGTGCTGCCTGCGAAGGCTCCAGCCAGCGCATGACCTCGTCGAACACCGCCGGATGGAAGACCAGGTGCACGTGTGACCAGCCTTCGAGATGGCGGTTGTCGGCTCCCTCCAGCGTGGCGGTGGAGGGCGGGAACACGATGTTGTCGCAGTGGCTGTAGAAGCAGGTGAAACGGCGGTAGCGCTCCGGCGGCTCCTGCTGAGCCAGTTGCGCCAGCCATCTGCCCCGGTGCCGCATCTGTCGGGTGTTGGTGGTGCGGCCCCAGCGCCCCAGCCAGGTGCCGTGATGCGGGCTGCCGATGGTGACGACGCGGTGGACGCGGGTGTCGCCGTTGGTTGAACGCAGCCAAGCCCGTACCGCCAGGCCGCCCATGCTGTGCGCCACCACCACCGGCGGCACGCCGGTGGCGGCCTCGAGGCGCTGGATGCCGGCTTCGACCACTGCGGCATAGGCGTCGATCGAGCCAAACACCGGCTCGAGATTCACCGCGACGAAGGGCACGCCTTGCTGCCGCAGCCGGCGCATCCACGGGTTCCATAACCCGCGGTTGCACACGAAGCCATGCACCAGCAGCACGCCGCGCCGACCGCGCGCCCCCTCCGGCAAGGCATCAGGAACGGCGTTCGCTCGGAACGGTTGCCGCCAATAGAACACGCCCGGTGCGGTGATCACCTCACCCCACCAGGCGCGCAGCATCTGCCCCGCAGTGGCGCGCGGCGCCGGGTCGCGCCGATGGGTGGCAGCCACGATCGCGTACTCCAACAGCATCACCGGCGCATAGCAGAACACGATCAGCAACGCACCCGCCACGCCCCAGAAGATGCCGTCCTGCCGCAGGCACCAAAGCAGCCAAGCCAGCGCCGCCCCGAACACCGACAGCGTGGCCAGCTGCTGCAATCGCGCCAGCATCGGTGTCCGTCAGGCCAGCGACACGTCCCGGCCGGCGAGGCGCTTGACGAGCTGCGTCGCGAGCCGGTTCACCAGGCCGTAGATCGACAGCTGCGGGTTGGCGCCGATGCTGGTGGGGAACAGCGAGCCATCGTGCACCGAGAGGTTCTCGATCTGCCAGTGCACGCCATCCGGCCGCACCACGCCCTGGCGCTCGTCGGCCGCCATGCCGCAGCCACCCATCACATGCGCGCTCACGACCCGCGTCACCAGGGGCTTCATCGGCAGCACGCCGATCGCGGACCGGGCTTCCTGCCAGGACCGGTAGGGCTGCGCCATCTCGTGCACCGGCAGCACTTGCCGTGCCCCGGCCGCAAATTGCAGCTCGGCCATGCTGAGCAGTGCCCGCCGCGCGCCGTCCATCACGAAGCCGTTGAGCGGGTAGTCCAGCACCGGCGATCCGTCGCTGCGCAGCGTGACGCGGCCGCCGCCGGACTCGGGATGGAAGCCGTCGCGCAACAGTGCCAGCAGCACATGCGTGTTGGGAAACCGCTGCAGCAAGTCGGCCTGCTCCTGGCCCAGGCCGGAGATCGAAGAGGAAAAGATCACCGGGTGCAGCGGCGGCGCCTCGAGCTTGTAGCCCATGGGCCCGTCGATCGGCGCAACTTCGAGGAAGTGATCGGTGTACAGGCTTTGTGGCGCGCCGGCCCAGCCTTCGACGCGCTGGTCGTAAAAGGCGGCCGACATCACCACGGGATGCAGGAAGGTGCGGCGTCCCAGGCGCTCGTGCGGATCGGGCACCGAGGAGCGCAGCAGCAGGGCCGGCGAATTGATCGCACCGCCGGCCACGATGTAGTGCTTCGCGACCACGCGGATAGGCGGCTGGGCGGTCGGTTGGCCGTCGTCCCCCAGCGGCTGGCACAGCAGCGCCTGCACGCGACCATTGGCCAGTACCAGCGACTGCGCACGCGTCTGCACCCACAGCCGCGCCCCGCGCTCCAGCGCCACTGGCACCGTGGTGACGAGCATCGACTGCTTCGCATTGGTGGGGCACCCCATGCCGCAAGAGCCGAGGTTCCAGCAACCCTGCACGTTGCGCCGGATCACCGACACCGGGATGCCCAGCTTCTGGCCCCCACGACGCAACAGTTCGTTGTTTTCGTTGGGCGCAGCCTGCCACGGCGCAATGTGCAGCCGGCGCTCGGCCTGCTCGAACCAAGGCGCCATCGCTTCCACGCCCATGTCGGCGAGGCCGAAGTGCCGCTGCCAGAACTGCAAGGTGGCAGCAGGCGTGCGGAACGAGCTGGTCCAGTTGACCGTGGTGGAGCCGCCGACACAACGGCCCTGCAGGATGTTGATCGCCTTGTCGGCCGTCTTGCGGCCGGCGCTTTCCTGGTAGAGGCTCGGATAGGCCTCGTTCTCGAGCTGATTGAAGTCGGAGCTGGACTTCAGCGGACCTTCCTCCAGCATCAACACGTCCAGGCCGGCAGCGGTGAGCAGCTCGGCCGTGATGCCCGCCCCGGCTCCCGTGCCCACGATCACCACATCACACTGGTGCGAAGCCGGCAGCGCCGCATGCGGGCCGCCATGGACCCGCCAGCCGCGGGCAAGCCCTTCCCGGATCGGATCAGGCCTCTTGCTCATAGGGGGTTCGGACCTGGGTAGCCCAGCAGGGCCCAGGTTGAAGGGTCGGCGTAGTACGACGCGTTGGTCAGCTCGCGCAGGGCCAGAAAAGCCTGCTGGCGCATCGCCAGCGACGAGTCGCGCATCTGCTTCAGTGCGGCCTGGATCTCCGGCACCGAGGCCTCGGACCAGTCGGTGGACAGTCCAGCAAGGGCCACACGCCCCGGCGCGCTGCCCAGCAACGACAGCAACAGCGAGAGCTCCTTTTGCGCATGACCTGGCAGCCCGGCAATCGTGCCCTGCACTCGCGCCAGATGCGCCGCCAGTGCCTGCTCGCGCGCCGGCGCCGCGCTGGGGAGGCTGCCGTCGAGCACGGCCCGCGCCACACCCGCCATCACAGCACGACCGCGCGCCGTGAGTTTGTGGTCTTCCCACCCCGGCTGGAACAAGGCCACGCCGCCGCCCGCGATCGCGAGCAGCGCACCGGCGCCCAGGCCGAGTTGAAGCAGTCGTCTGCGTTGCATGTCGGGGGCAGTGTTGCACTCTTCCGCCGCCATGCCGTAGAGGCAGCCGACTAGTTCAGGCCCAAGGAAACCCCTAGGCGGCACTGCTACCCTAGGCGGCATGAACCCTCTCGGCGATCGCATCCTGGAACACCTTCGCGCCGTGGAGTCGGAACGCGCGGCACGTGCCGGTGATCCAGTGCTGGATGAACGAGTACAGGCCGTGAAGGCCTACCAGCAACACCGCTTCCGCCGCGGCTACGCCGATCTGCTGCAGCACCCCCGCTACGGCCCCGCGGCGCAGTTTTTCCTCGAAGAACTCTACGGTCCGGGGGATTTCTCCGATCGCGACGCCCAGTTCGCCCGCATCGTGCCCGCACTGGTGAGCCTGTTTCCGCATGAGATCGTGGAAACGGTGGCCCGGCTTGCAGCCCTGCATGCCATCTCCGAGCGCTTGGACACGCAAATGGGCCGGCACGTCACGGCGCTGCCCATCCATGCCGCCGACTACGTGTCGGCATGGCAAGCCGTTGGCCAGGCCGACGCGCGCCGCGAACAGATCCAGCTGACGCTCGAGGTGGGCCATGCGCTGGAGCGGTACACACGCAATCCGGTGCTGCGCCACAGCCTGCGGTTGATGCGGGGCCCAGCGCGCGCGGCTGGACTGGCCGCGCTTCAGTCTTTTCTCGAGCGGGGCTTCGACACGTTTCGGGCCATGCGCGGGGCGGAAGGGTTTCTCGCCACCGTGCAAGCGCGCGAAGAGGCCCTGCGCCAGCGGCTGTTTGCCACCGAGGCTGTCGCATGCGCGACAAAGATCAGCGCGGCATGTCCCACAGGCGACGATCCGTTAGGACAATTACCGTAGCCGCTGCCTGCACCCGCAGCCACGATGCCGGCGGATCTGATCACGGAGTGGAAGTGGAAAAACCCTGGCTCAAGAGCTACCCGCCCGGCGTGCCGGCCGAAGTGAACACGGCAGCCCACCCATCGCTTGCGCAGTTGCTGGAAGAGTCCTTCAGGAACTTCGCCACTCGCGATGCTGCCGACTGCATGGGCAAGCGCATCACATTCCACGACATCGACCAGTTGTCGCAGGCACTTGGCGCATGGCTGCAGTCGAAGCAACTCGAGCGGGGCGCACGCGTGGCGATCATGATGCCCAACCTGCCGCAGTACATGGTGGCGATCGCCGCAGTGCTGCGTGCCGGCTACGTGGTGGTCAACGTCAACCCGCTGTACACACCGCGCGAGCTGGAGCACCAGCTCAAGGACTCGGGCGCACGCGCCATCATCGTGCTGGAGAACTTTGCCCGGACGCTCGAGGAAGTGATCGAGCGTACCGGAGTTCGCCATGTCGTGCTGGCAGCGATGGGCGACTTGCTTGGCTTCTGGAAGGGACAGCTCGTCAACTTCGTCGTGCGCCATCTGCGTAAGATGGTGCCCGAGTACCGGCTGCCGGCCGATGGTGGTTTCACCGTCACGCGTTTCAACATGGCGGTAGCCGAAGGCACGCGGTTGCGCCTGAACCGTCCTGACCTTGGGCCCGACGATGTGGCCTTCCTGCAGTACACCGGCGGCACCACCGGAGTGTCGAAGGGTGCGACGCTGCTGCACCGGAACGTGGCCGCGAACATCCTTCAATCGGAGGCCTGGTTCAAGCCGATGCTCGACAAGCTGGGGGACCAGCGGCTGACCTGCGTGTGTGCCCTGCCGCTGTACCACATCTTCGCGCTGACCATCTGCTATTTCATGGGGGCGCGGCTTGGCATGATGAACGTGCTGATCCCCAACCCGCGCGACATTCCGGGGCTGGTGCAGACCCTCCGCCGCCATCGCATCAACATGTTCCCTGCCGTGAACACGCTGTTCAATGCCCTGGCCAACGACGCCGAGTTCGCGAAGCTCGACTTCTCAGGCTTGGTGGTTTCCAACGGCGGCGGCATGGCCGTGCAGCAAGCCACCGCCGAGCGCTGGCTGAAAGTCACCGGCTGCCCTGTGGTGGAGGGTTATGGCCTTTCGGAAACCTCGCCGGTGGTCACCAGCAACCGCCTCGATAGGCAAGAGTTCACCGGCACGATCGGCGTGCCGATTCCATCCACCGACGTGACGATTCGCGACGACGACGGGCGCGATGTGCCGCTGGGCCAACCGGGCGAGATCTGCATTCGCGGGCCGCAAGTGATGGCGGGCTACTGGAACCGTCCTGACGAAACGGCCAAGGTCATGACAGCCGACGGCTTCTTCCGCTCCGGCGATGTGGGCGTGATGGACGACCGCGGGTATGTGAAGATCGTCGACCGCAAGAAGGACATGATCCTGGTCTCCGGATTCAACGTCTATCCCAACGAGATCGAGCAGGTGGTCAATCTGCACCCCGGTGTGCTCGAGTGCGCAGCCGTGGGCGTGCCGGACGAAAAATCGGGCGAGGCCGTGAAACTGTTTGTCGTGAAGAAGGATCCCACCTTGTCCGAAGACGATCTCGCGCGCTACTGCCGCGAGAACTTCACGGCCTACAAGCGCCCCAAGTACATCGACTTCCGCGACGAGTTGCCGAAGTCCAACGTAGGCAAGATCCTGCGGCGCGAACTGCGCGGCGCTGGCTCCTGAGACGGTGCTTCCTCGTTCGAGCCGTTCAACCGAAACGCAATGACTTCATCGTCGCCGGACCAGTTCCGGCAGCTGTTCCACGACTTGGGTCTGCAACTCTTCGAGCGCGGCTGGCTCTCGTCGAACAACATCCTGTTCAATGAGATGCACGCCTGCCCGGCCACCGTGGTGGACACCGGATATGCCACGCATGCGGAACAAACCGTGGCGCTGATCGAAACAGGGTTGCGCGGTGCTGCGCTCGGCTGCATCGTCAACACACATTTGCACTCCGACCATTGCGGCGGAAACGCGGCCCTGCAAAGACGCTGGCCGGTGACCACGATGATCCCGAAGGCCTGCCGGGAGGCAGTGTCGGCATGGGACCAGAGCCAGCTGTCGTTCGCCGCGACCGACCAACACTGCGATCGCTTCACGGCGGAGACGTCGCTTGCGCCCGGCGATTCGCTCGAGCTCGGCGGCCGGCGGTGGGAAGTGCACGCCGCGCCAGGCCACGATCCAACCGCCCTCATGCTCTTCGAGCCACAAAGCCGCGTGCTCATCTCCGGCGATGCGCTGTGGGAGCGGCGGCTGGCGATCGTGTTCCCTGAGCTGGTCGGCGAACCGGGTTTCGAAGCCTGTCTGGAAACACTGGACCGAATCGAGCGCCTCGCGCCGACGGTCGTCCTCCCGGGGCACGGTCCGGCCTTTTCGGAGGTGTTCTCAGCGCTGTCGGAAAGCCGCAAGCGAGTCGAGGCTTTTCGCCGCAGTCCGCAACGCCACGCCCGCCATGCAGCCCGGGCACTGGTGATGTTTCGGATGTTCGAGATCTCGCACTGTTCGTTCGACGACCTGGTGTCATGGCTGAGGCGGACGCCCATTACCCGCAGCGCCGCGTTGTCCGACTCACAGTGGGCAGAAGAGATCGTGGGCAGCCTGATCGCCGACGGAGCACTGCATTTCGACGGGGGGCGGCTCCAAGCGGTGCGTTGATCCGAATCCCCATTTTCCAAAAACGAACCCCCGCTTTGCGGTATGCGAAGCGGGGGTGGAGGGGATAAATAGCCTGACGATGTCCTACTTTCACACGGGAACCCGCACTATCATCGGCGCAGAGGCGTTTCACTGTCCTGTTCGGGATGGGAAGGAGTGGGACCACCTCGCTATGGTCATCAGGCTTGACTTGTTGCTGTCCTGTCTTTGGGCAGGAGTCAGCCAATTCACAGAATCGAATCAGTGGGTTTGATTGCGTGACCGGTCTTCGATGAAGAGACGGTATAACTTGAACTCTAGTGTCTTTGAGTGTTTCATCAAAGTTATAGGGTCAAGCCGCACGGGCAATTAGTACTGGTTAGCTTAACGCATTACTGCGCTTCCACACCCAGCCTATCAACGTCCTGGTCTCGAACGACCCTTCAGGGGGCTCAAGGCCCCGGCAAGACTCATCTTGAGACGAGTTTCCCGCTTAGATGCTTTCAGCGGTTATCTCTTCCGCACTTAGCTACTCGGCAATGCCACTGGCGTGACAACCGATACACCAGAGGTGCGTCCACTCCGGTCCTCTCGTACTAGGAGCAGGCTCTCTCAATCTTGCAGCGCCCACGGAAGATAGGGACCAAACTGTCTCACGACGTTTTAAACCCAGCTCACGTACCTCTTTAAATGGCGAACAGCCATACCCTTGGGACCGGCTACAGCCCCAGGATGAGATGAGCCGACATCGAGGTGCCAAACACCGCCGTCGATATGAACTCTTGGGCGGTATCAGCCTGTTATCCCCAGAGTACCTTTTATCCGTTGAGCGATGGCCCTTCCATACAGAACCACCGGATCACTTAGTCCTACTTTCGTACCTGCTCGACTTGTCAGTCTCGCAGTCAAGCACGCTTATGCCTATGCACTATCAGCACGATTTCCGACCGTGCCTAGCGTACCTTCGAACTCCTCCGTTACGCTTTGGGAGGAGACCGCCCCAGTCAAACTGCCTACCATACACTGTCCCCGACCCGGATCACGGGCCAAGGTTAGAACCTCAAACACACCAGGGTGGTATTTCAAGGACGGCTCCACGGCACCTAGCGGCACCGCTTCAAAGCCTCCCACCTATCCTACACAGATCTGTTCAAAGTCCAATGTAAAGCTACAGTAAAGGTTCATGGGGTCTTTCCGTCTTTCCGCGGGGAGATTGCATCATCACAAACATTTCAACTTCGCTGAGTCTCTGGAGGAGACAGTGTGGCCATCGTTACGCCATTCGTGCAGGTCGGAACTTACCCGACAAGGAATTTCGCTACCTTAGGACCGTTATAGTTACGGCCGCCGTTTACTGGGACTTCGATCAAGAGCTTGCACCCCATCACTTAATCTTCCAGCACCGGGCAGGCGTCACACCCTATACGTCGACTTTCGTCTTTGCAGAGTGCTGTGTTTTTAATAAACAGTCGCAGCCACCGATTCTCTGCGGCCTCATTGGGCTCCCCCTGTACGGGTTCACCTACTAAAGGCACACCTTCTTCCGAAGTTACGGTGTCAATTTGCCGAGTTCCTTCTCCAGAGTTCTCTCAAGCGCCTGAGAATACTCATCACGCGCACCAGTGTCGGTTTGCGGTACGGTCGTCTGTAGCTGAAGCTTAGTGGCTTTTCCTGGAAGCAGGGTATCACTCGCTTCGGCGGCAAGCCGCCTCGTCATCACGCCTCATCTAAGACCCCCGGATTTGCCTAAGGGCCACGACTACACGCTTAAACCGGGACATCCAACACCCGGCCGAGCTAACCTTCTCCGTCCCCACATCGCACTACAGATCGGTACAGGAATATTGACCTGTTTCCCATCAGCTACGCATCTCTGCCTCGCCTTAGGGGCCGACTCACCCTACGCCGATGAACGTTGCGTAGGAAACCTTGCGCTTACGGCGAGGGGGCTTTTCACCCCCTTTAACGCTACTCATGTCAGCATTCGCACTTCTGATACCTCCAGCAGGCCTCACGACCCACCTTCACAGGCTTACAGAACGCTCTCCTACCGCGCATCTTGCGATGCACCCGCAGCTTCGGTTACTGGCTTAGCCCCGTTACATCTTCCGCGCAGGACGACTCGATCAGTGAGCTATTACGCTTTCTTTAAATGGTGGCTGCTTCTAAGCCAACATCCTGACTGTTTTAGCCTTCCCACTTCGTTTCCCACTTAGCCAATATTAGGGACCTTAGCTGGCGGTCTGGGTTGTTTCCCTCTTGTGTCCGGACGTTAGCACCCGGTGCACTGTCTCCCAAGCTGTACTCATCGGTATTCGGAGTTTGCAATGGTTTGGTAAGTCGCCATGACCCCCTAGCCATAACAGTGCTCTACCCCCGACGGTAATACTTGAGGCACTACCTAAATAGTTTTCGGAGAGAACCAGCTATTTCCAAGTTTGTTTAGCCTTTCACCCCTATCCACAGCTCATCCTCTAGTTTTGCAACACTAGTAGGTTCGGACCTCCAGCAGGTGTTACCCTACCTTCATCCTGGCCATGGATAGATCACTTGGTTTCGGGTCTACACCCAGCGACTGAACGCCCTGTTCGGACTCGATTTCTCTACGGCTACCCTATTCGGTTAACCTTGCCACTGAATGTAAGTCGCTGACCCATTATACAAAAGGTACGCCGTCACCCCTTGCGAGGCTCCGACTTTTTGTATGCATGCGGTTTCAGGATCTATTTCACTCCCCTCCCGGGGTTCTTTTCGCCTTTCCCTCACGGTACTGGTTCACTATCGGTCGATTACGAGTATTTAGCCTTGGAGGATGGTCCCCCCATCTTCAGACAGGATTTCACGTGTCCCGCCCTACTTGTCGCACGCCTAGTTCCACCACCGACATTTCTCATACGGGGCTATCACCCGCTATGGCCGGACTTTCCAGACCGTTCTGATATGTCGATGGCTAAAACGTGCAGGCTGTTCCGATTTCGCTCGCCACTACTTTCGGAATCTCGGTTGATGTCTGTTCCTCGAGCTACTGAGATGTTTCAGTTCACCCGGTTCGCCTCCATACCCTATGTATTCAGGTATGGATACCCTTGCGGGTGGGTTTCCCCATTCGGAAATCTCCGGATCAAAGCTAATTTGCCAGCTCCCCGAAGCTTATCGCAGGCTATCACGTCCTTCGTCGCCTGTAATCGCCAAGGCATCCACCACATGCACTTAGTCACTTGACCCTATAACTTTGACGTCTCTGGGACAGAGACATCGTCAAGGACTGCAGCCCGCTGCCGTTACTTCACAGCGGACTGTTTGAGTATTCGCGTTATGCCGTTTCTTCAAATCAAGCTTTGCAGCTTGTTGAAGTCTGGTGACGCAATCAAATGTTGCTGGCGGCACGGATGTGCCCCATTGAACTTTCGTTCGGCACTTTCCGCCAACAACGCTGATTCGACTCTATGAATTGTTAAAGAACGACAGCCGATCTTTCGACCGAACAGGCAAAGCATCCGCGCGATGCCTTGCCTGTTCAGCGAACTTGCCAGACCCACCAGAGCTTGGTGGAGGTGAACGGGATCGAACCGATGACCCCCTGCTTGCAAAGCAGGTGCTCTCCCAGCTGAGCTACACCCCCGACTGTGGTGGGTCTGGTTGGATTCGAACCAACGACCCCCGCCTTATCAAGACGGTGCTCTAACCGACTGAGCTACAGACCCATCAACTTAGGTGATCTGTCGTCACTTCCTACAGCCGATAAGTGTGGACGCCTGAGCTTCGCGAGCTCCTATGGACTACTTGCTGTGCCTGCCTCGAAAGACAGACGACGCTTTCGCCGTTTTCCAGAAAGGAGGTGATCCAGCCGCACCTTCCGATACGGCTACCTTGTTACGACTTCACCCCAGTCACGAACCCTGCCGTGGTAATCGCCCTCCTTGCGGTTAGGCTAACTACTTCTGGCAGAACCCGCTCCCATGGTGTGACGGGCGGTGTGTACAAGACCCGGGAACGTATTCACCGCGGCAAGCTGATCCGCGATTACTAGCGATTCCGACTTCACGCAGTCGAGTTGCAGACTGCGATCCGGACTACGACCGGTTTTCTGGGATTGGCTCCCCCTCGCGGGTTGGCAGCCCTCTGTACCGGCCATTGTATGACGTGTGTAGCCCTACCCATAAGGGCCATGATGACCTGACGTCATCCCCACCTTCCTCCGGTTTGTCACCGGCAGTCTCATTAGAGTGCCCTTTCGTAGCAACTAATGACAAGGGTTGCGCTCGTTGCGGGACTTAACCCAACATCTCACGACACGAGCTGACGACGGCCATGCAGCACCTGTGTCCTGGTTCCCTTTCGGGCACTCCCACATCTCTGCAGGATTCCAGGCATGTCAAGGGTAGGTAAGGTTTTTCGCGTTGCATCGAATTAAACCACATCATCCACCGCTTGTGCGGGTCCCCGTCAATTCCTTTGAGTTTCAACCTTGCGGCCGTACTCCCCAGGCGGTCAACTTCACGCGTTAGCTACGTTACTGAGAAGAAACCTTCCCAACAACCAGTTGACATCGTTTAGGGCGTGGACTACCAGGGTATCTAATCCTGTTTGCTCCCCACGCTTTCGTGCATGAGCGTCAGTACAGGCCCAGGGGACTGCCTTCGCCATCGGTGTTCCTCCGCATATCTACGCATTTCACTGCTACACGCGGAATTCCATCCCCCTCTGCCGTACTCTAGCCGTGCAGTCACAAATGCAGTTCCCAGGTTAAGCCCGGGGATTTCACATCTGTCTTGCACAACCGCCTGCGCACGCTTTACGCCCAGTAATTCCGATTAACGCTCGCACCCTACGTATTACCGCGGCTGCTGGCACGTAGTTAGCCGGTGCTTATTCTTCCGGTACCGTCATCCCCCCGGGGTATTAGCCCAGAGGATTTCTTCCCGAACAAAAGCGGTTTACAACCCGAAGGCCTTCTTCCCGCACGCGGCATGGCTGGATCAGGCTTGCGCCCATTGTCCAAAATTCCCCACTGCTGCCTCCCGTAGGAGTCTGGGCCGTGTCTCAGTCCCAGTGTGGCTGGTCGTCCTCTCAGACCAGCTACAGATCGTAGGCTTGGTAGGCCTTTACCCCACCAACTACCTAATCTGACATCGGCCACTCCAATAGCGCGAGGTCTTGCGATCCCCCGCTTTCACCCTGAGGTCGTATGCGGTATTAATCCGGCTTTCGCCGGGCTATCCCCCACTACTGGGCATGTTCCGATGCATTACTCACCCGTTCGCCACTCGTCGCCAGGTTGCCCCGCGTTACCGTTCGACTTGCATGTGTAAGGCATGCCGCCAGCGTTCAATCTGAGCCAGGATCAAACTCTTCAGTTCGATCTTGAAAATTACTGCTCAAAGAATTGAAGTGAACTTCACTTCCAAGAGCGTTTGAAGACCAAAGTCCTCAGGCCTTTCGGCCCCCAGAACTCCCTCACTCAAACGCCCACGCTTATCGGCTGTAGGTTTTTAAAGAACAGACCAACAAAGTCCTGCTTCGTCGATCAGCTGATTTGTCATCAGCAGAGCCTGCGATTATGGAGGCAATCGGAGCGGCTTGTCAATTCCCTTCAGGCTTATCAGGAATTCGACTTGCAGTGTCCGCTACCACGAACCTCGGCTCGAACCCGAGCTGAGGCACCATGAAGGCAAGCATAGAACTATAGCAGACAGGGAACCGTCTGCGCTGCCAATGCATTGGTGGCCTGTCGGCACGGGCAGGTTCCGCAGTTCGAACTACGCCAAGCCACGCAGAGGATGCGCATGCGCCGGCCAGGGACTGTTGAAGAACAGCTCCACGTCTTCCTGCGCCACCTCTTCGATCCGGCCGGGACGCCATCTGGGCGCGTGGTCCTTGTCGATTGCGAGCGCCCGGATGCCTTCAACCGCGTCGCTCTGGGCGCCCGGCCGCAGGTGAAAGCTGTGCCGCACCAGGTCTCGTTCCATGCGCAGGTCATCGGCGAGCGTCATGCGGCGGGCGCGCCGCACCTGCTCGAGCGTCACCGCCATCATCAGCGGCGAGCGCTTTGCCAGCACCTCGAGGGTCTGCTCGGCAAAGGTACCAGGGTCCGTCTGCAACGACCGAACGATGGCTTGCAGAGTCGATGCACCAAAGTGCCGGTCGATCACTTGCTGCTGCAAGGCCACCAGCGCAGGCGGCACTTCGACGGCCCTGGAACGCACGCAGGCAAGCGCCTGTTCACCGAGTTCCACGGGCTGGTCCGTCAAGGCCTCCACGAGCGCCGGGATCTGATCCGCTGGCACGTACTCGTCGGCCAGGCCAAAGGCAATGGCATCGGAAGCACGGAGCACGTGGCCGGTGAGCGCGAGGTATTCGCCGACATGACCGGGGCAGCGAGAAAGAAACCAGCCGCCGCCCACGTCAGGGAACAGGCCTATGTTGGTCTCGGGCATCGCGAGCCGCGAGTGCTCCGTCACCACGCGCAGCGCCGCGCCCTGGCTGATCCCCATGCCGCCGCCCATCACGATGCCATCCATCAGCGCGATATAGGGCTTGGGATAGTGATGGATGAGGTGGTTGAGGGCGTACTCCTCAGTGAAGAAATCCTCCAGCCGAGGGTCGCCGGACAAGGCGGCCTGGTGAAAGAAGCGGATGTCGCCGCCAGCGCAGAACGCCGGTGGTTTGCCCGGGCGCCCTGCACCGCGCACCACCACCGCCACGACCTGCGCATCATCGGCCCAGGCTAGCAACATCGCGGTGAGGTCTCGAATCATCTCGAGCGACAGCGCATTCAGGGCCGCAGGCCGATTGAGCGTCATCAGTCCGATGCGGCCGCAAACCTGCGCGAGCACATGCCCTTGAGACACCAACATGGGCAACGTCATGCGTTCTCCTTCGTCTTCCACGAACCTGCATTCGAGGCGCCACGCAAGCCGAGTACTTCGTTGGCGACCAGCGCGCCGAGCACCAGGGCGCCGCCGCCGAGCACGGCAGTCGAAGGCGATTCATCAGCGCCAAGCCAGGCCCACAACACACCGAAGACCACTTCGAGCAACGCCAACAACGCCACCTCCGGTGCACTCAACACCCGCGCCACCTGAACGACGATCAGGCAGGGGATGGCCAACTGCACCACACCCAGCAGGCCGAGCAGCCCCAGGTCGTGGGGCGAGGCCTGAAACGGCAACGCCAACGGCAGGGTCGCCAGCGCCGACAGCAGCGCGCCAATCAGTACGGCCGGCAACAGATCTTGCGGTTGGCCGCCTGCAGCGCGGTTGTGATGCTGGATCACTGACCAATTGATCGCCGATGCCAGCGGCACTCCGAACGCGACGGCCACGCCCAGCACGTGCCGCGACCCGCCGCCGCTGACGTCCTGCGCGAACATCCAGAGGATGCCGAGTCCTGCAACGACAATGGCACCCCAGGTGCGAAGCGCCAGCTGCTGGCCCAGCACGAGCCACGCGATCAGCGCGGTGAGCAATGGCGCCAGCGCCATCGTCACGAGCACGTTGGCCACCGTCGTGAGCGTGATCGCCACCATGAAGGCGGTGTACATGACGCTCCAGCACAAGCCGGAAAGCCACAGCGTCCGCCCTCCATGCCGCACCGAACGCCACAGCGTTGCAGGCCCTTTGAGCCAGCCCAACAGCACCATCAGCCCTGCCGCATTGAACAGGCTGCGCCAGAACGTGACTTCGAAGCTGCGCGCGGCCTCCAGATGTCGGGTCACCACCCCGGCAATGCTCCACATCAGGGTGACGAGAACCATGGCCGCCACGGCCCGGCGGTGCGTCATGCAGCGCTCCTCTGGGACTGGCGCGGCCGCAGCGACCGCCACGCCTTCAGCACCTCGTCCACCTCGATGTGCATCACGCTGCACCCCGGCGTCGGCGCCTGCGGCCCAAGCGCGACGACGTCGGCGCGGGGCGCTCTGGGCTTCCAGCGGCCCCAGCCGAACTGCCCGAACATCACGACGCTCGGACAATCCATCGCGGCGGCCACATGCGCGGGCCCGGTGTCCACCGAGACCATGCTGTGCGCGCACGCTGCCAGGGCGACCAAACGCTGCAGCGGCAGCTCTCGTGCGCCGTTGAGCACCCGCAAGGGCGCGCCTGCGGCATCCACGATCTCCTGTGCCAGGCCGTGCTCGCGCGGCGAGCCACAGACCAGGACCGTGAGCGCGGGATCGGACGCCAGGATGCCCCGGATCACCGCAGCCCAGCGCTCGGCAGGCCAGTGCTTGTCGTGATGCGCCGTGGCGATGCGCCCGCGCTTGTGGGTCTTCTTGTGGCCCGGCTGGACCAGCACCAAAGAGTCGCCGGAAAGCCGCCTGGACTTCAGCCACTGGGCCGCGTCGTCCGCCCATGCGTCTGGCAACGCGAGCGTGGGCTGGCCCTGCGTGCCAGTCACATCGCGCGGCTGCGGTCCGGGCAGCGCAAGAGGGTCGAGCTGCGCGATCTGCAACCACCAATCAGCCCAGTGAATGTCGTTCCCCGGCCAGTGCTCCCATGCCTTCACCATCTGCTCGGGCCCCACTGCGCGCGAGACCAGCCGCAGCGCATGGGGATCGGCCTCACAGAGATATACGGGCCCGCGCTGGCGGCGCAGCCATCGCACGGCACGCCATTGCGAGGGCATCAACCAGAAAGGTGCTCGCCGGCTGCGCACCATGCAAAGCTCGCCGACGGCCGGATGCTGACCCAGCAGCACGGGTGTCCAGTCGCCCGAGGCCAGCACCTTCACTTTTTTGCCGTAGCGGGCATGCAGGGCATCGAGCAAGGGCGTGAGCAGCACCGCGTCGCCCAGCGCGGGAAAGCGCACGACCACCGGAGCGGCGTCCTCCTCGTCGCAAGGCTGCAGCGGCATCAGACCAGGCTCAGCGTCACATGCGGTACCGGGGCGCAGCCCGCGCCGAGCATCACGCAGCCTCCCGTTGAGCACGCTTGCGTTCGTGCTCCTTCAAGTGGCGCTTGCGGATGCGGATGGACTTCGGCGTGATTTCGACCAGCTCGTCGTCGTCGATGAACTCGACGGCGTATTCGAGCGTCAAGTCGATCGGCGGCGTGAGCTTGATCGCGTCTTCCTTGCCGGAAACGCGGAAGTTGGTGAGCTGCTTCGTACGCACCGGATTGACCACGAGGTCGTTCTCGCGGCTGTGGATGCCGATCACCATGCCTTCGTACAAGGGGTCGCCGGGTTTGACGAACATGCGCCCGCGGTCGTCGAGTTTGCCGAGCGCGTAGGTTACCGCCTCGCCGTCGTCCTGGCTGATCAGCACGCCGTTCTTGCGGCCCGCGATCTCACCCTTGAACGGCTCGTAGCCGTCGAAGATGTTGCTGATCAGGCCCGTGCCGCGCGTGAGGTTGAGGAACTCGTTCTGAAAGCCGATCAGGCCGCGCGCCGGGATGCGGTATTCCAGGCGCACGCGACCCATGCCGTCCGGCTCCATGTTGACCAGTTCGCCCTTGCGTTCCCCAAGGGCCTGCATCACCGCGCCCTGGTGCTGGTCTTCCACGTCGGCGGTGACGAGCTCGATCGGCTCGTGGCGCACGCCGTCCACCTCGTGAAAGACCACGCGCGGCTTCGAGACGGCCAGCTCATAGCCTTCACGGCGCATGTTCTCGAGCAGGATGGTCAGGTGCAGCTCGCCGCGGCCCGAGACCTCGAACACACCGTCCTCGTCGGTTTCGACGACGCGCAGGGCCACGTTGCTCTGCAGTTCCCGATCCAGGCGGTCCTTGATCTGGCGGCTGGTGACGAACTTGCCTTCGCGCCCGGCCAGCGGCGAGGTGTTGACGCAGAAGTTCATCGTGAGCGTGGGCTCGTCCACCTTGAGCATCGGCAACGGCGTCGGAGCATCCAGACTCGTCAGCGTGACGCCGATGCCGATGTCCTCGATGCCGTTGATCAGCACGATGTCGCCCGGACCTGCACTGTCGGCCAGGTTGCGCTCCAGCCCCTCGAACTTGAGCACCTGGTTGATGCGGCCCTTCTTTTGCGGCCCGTCGACGCCTTCGCAGACCGCCACGTCCATGCCGGGCCTGAGCGTGCCCTGGTTGACGCGGCCGATGCCGATGCGGCCCACGTAGCTGGAGTAGTCGAGGGAACAGATCTGCAGTTGCAGCGGTGCATCTTCGTCGCCCTCGTGCGGCGGGACGTGCTTGAGCACGGCCTCGAACAGCGGCGCGAGGTCCGTTCCGGTGTCGCCCTGCTTCAGCGTGGCCCAGCCGTTGAGGCCTGAAGCGTAGACCACCGGAAAGTCGAGCTGCTCTTCGGTGGCACCCAGCTTGTCGAAGAGGTCAAAGGTCGCGTTGATCACGTAGTCGGGGCGCGAACCCGGGCGGTCGACCTTGTTGACCACCACGATGGGCTTGAGCCCCAGTGCCAGTGCCTTCTTGGTGACGAAGCGGGTCTGCGGCATCGGGCCTTCGACCGCATCGACCAGCAGCAGCACGCCGTCCACCATCGACAGCACGCGCTCCACCTCGCCGCCGAAATCGGCGTGGCCGGGGGTGTCGACGATGTTGATGTGGGTGTCCTTCCAGCGCACCGCGCAGTTCTTGGCGAGGATGGTGATGCCGCGTTCGCGCTCGAGGTCGTTGCTGTCCATCACGCGTTCGGCCACCTGCTGGTTGTCCCGGAAGGTGCCGCTCTGGCGCAGCAGCTGGTCAACCAGCGTGGTCTTGCCGTGGTCGACGTGCGCGATGATGGCGATGTTGCGGATCTGCTTGTTCATGGGGTCAGACTCAAAAGGCCCTGCACTTCCACCGGGCTCAACAAACGGTCGGCGATCAGTTCGCCGGCCTGGACATGGGCACTGCCAAGGAAGGCCCGGGGTTGGGGACCGTAGACACGCACCGCCGGCTGGTCGGGCAGCGGCACGCGCCGGCGCAGGCCGGACAGGAAGCGGCCCGCGTCGTCATCGTTCAACTGCACCGGCGGCCAGTCGGCCAGCAAGGCATCGGCTGGGAGCAGCAACGCGTCGCGCTGCGCTTCGGTCAGCGAGGCCAGCGCGTCCAGCGTGACGGCATGCTCGACCCGGAGCGGTCCGCTCGCAGTGCGCCGCAGTCCCGCCAAATGAGCGCCGCAGCCCAGCGCTTCGCCGATGTCTTCGGCCAGCACCCGCACGTAGGTGCCCTTGCTGCAGCGCACATCGAGGACCAGCGAGTCATCGTGCCAGTCGACGACTGCGATGCGATGAATCCTCACGCGCCGCGGCACGCGCTCCACCTCGATGCCGGCGCGCGCGTACTCATACAGCGCCTTGCCGTCCTTCTTGAGCGCCGAGTGCATGGGCGGCACCTGGTCGATCTCACCGGTGAATCGCGCACAGGCAGCGTCGATCGCCGCGCGGTCGACGCTCACGGCACGCCGGCACAGCGCTTCACCTTCGGCATCGCCGGTGCTCGTGCGGATGCCGAGCTGCAGCGTCGCGAGATAAGCCTTGTCGGCATCGAGGCTCACTTGCGAGAACTTGGTGGCGGCGCCAAAGCACAGCGGCAGCAGTCCGCAGGCCAGCGGGTCCAACGTGCCGGTGTGGCCCGCCTTTTCCGCCCGGTACAGGCGCTTGGCCTTCTGCAGCGCATCGTTGCTCGACAGGCCCACCGGCTTGTCGAGCAGCAGCACGCCGTGCACTGCACGGCGCGCGAGCCTGGGGCGCTGCGGCGTGTTCATCTCAATGCTCGCCGTCGTCCTTGGCGCGGGTGGCGTTCGCCCGCGCGATCAGCGCGTTGATGTCCGCCGCGCGCTCCGTCGTACGGTCGAAGTGGAAGTGCAGCGTCGGCACGGTGTGGATCTGCAGCCGCTTGAAGAGGTTGTTGCGCAGGAAGCCGGCCGCCTCGTTCAGGCCGTCCTCGCACTCCTGCGGGTCGCCCACCAGCACCGAGAAAAACACCTTGGCGTGCGCATAGTCCGGCGTGACTTCCACCGCGTTGATCGTGACCATGCCGATGCGCGGGTCCTTCAGCTCGCGGATCAGCTCGGCCAGGTCGCGCTGGATCTGGTCAGCCACCCGGAAGCTGCGGTTGGGAATGGATTTCTTGTGTCGGCTCATGTGCACTCCAACAAGCAAGAAGCCCCGCCGTTTCCGGCGGGGCTTCTTCTCGTGTTTGCGAAGCGTTCCCCGCCTTACAGCGTTCGGGCGACTTCCTTCACTTCGAAGAACTCGAGCTGGTCGCCCTGGGCGATGTCGTTGTAGTTCTTCAGCTTGATGCCGCACTCGAAGCCTTCCTTGACCTCTCGCACGTCGTCCTTCATGCGCTTGAGCGAGTCGATCTCGCCGGTGTAGACCACCACGTTGTCGCGCAGCAGGCGGAAGCGTGCGTTGCGGCGCACCATCCCCGAGGTGACCATGCAGCCCGCGACCGTGCCGATCTTGGAGGCCACGAACACGGTGCGGATCTCGGCCGTGCCGATGACTTCTTCCTTCTGCTCCGGCGCCAGCATCCCCGACATGGCGGCTTTGATCTCGTCCACCGCGTCGTAGATGATGTTGTAGTAGCGGATGTCCACGCCGTTGCCTTCGGCCAGCTTGCGTGCGCCGGCATCCGCGCGCACGTTGAAGCCGATGATCACGGCCTTCGACGCGATCGCCAGGTTGACGTCGGACTCGCTGATGCCGCCCACCGCGGCGTGCACGATCTGCACGCGCACCTCGTCGGTGGACAGCTTGAGCAGCGAAGTGGACAGCGCCTCCTGCGAACCCTGCACGTCGGACTTGATGATCAGCGCCAGCGTCTGCGCCTCGCCCTGGCCCATGTTCTCGAACATGTTCTCCAGCTTGGCGGCCTGCCGCTTGTTGAGCGTGACCTCGCGGTACTTGCCCTGGCGGAAAGTGGCGATCTCGCGCGCGCGGCGCTCGTCGGCCAGCACCATGAACTCGTCGCCGGCGGCCGGCACTTCGGTCAGGCCCTGGATCTCCACCGGGATCGACGGGCCGGCTTCTTGCGTGGGCTTGCCGTTCTCGTCCAGCATGGCGCGCACGCGGCCATAGCTCGAACCGGCCAACACCACGTCGCCGCGCTTGAGCGTGCCCGACTGCACCAGCACCGTGGCCACCGGGCCGCGGCCCTTGTCGAGCTTGGCTTCGATCACCAGGCCCTTGGCCGGTGCGTCCTTGGGGGCCGTGAGCTCCAGCACCTCGGCCTGCAGCAACACCTGCTCCAGCAGGTCGTCGATGCCCTGCCCGGTCTTGGCGGACACCGGCACGAAGGGCGAATCACCGCCGAAGTCTTCCGGCACCACCTCTTCGGCCACCAGCTCGCTGCGCACGCGCTCGGGGTTGGCCTCGGGCTTGTCGATCTTGTTCATCGCCACCACGATCGGCACACCGGCCGCCTTGGCATGGTGGATGGCTTCCTTGGTCTGGGGCATGACGCCGTCGTCGGCCGCCACCACCAGGATCACGATGTCGGTGGCCTTGGCGCCGCGGGCGCGCATGGCGGTGAACGCCTCGTGGCCCGGCGTGTCGAGGAACGTGACCACCCCGCGCGGCGTTTCGACGTGATAGGCGCCGATGTGCTGCGTGATGCCGCCCGCCTCGCCCGCTGCCACGCGGGTGCGGCGGATGTAGTCGAGCAAGGAGGTCTTGCCGTGGTCGACGTGGCCCATCACGGTGACCACGGGAGCGCGCGGCAGCGCCTCGGCGGCGTGTTCGGCGGCCTCTTCTTCGAGGAAGGCCTCCGGATCGTCCAGCTTGGCGGCGAACGCCTTGTGACCCATTTCCTCGACCACGATCATCGCGGTCTCCTGGTCGAGCTGCTGGTTGATCGTGACCATCTGGCCCAGCTTCATCAGCTGCTTGATCACCTCGGAGGCCTTGACCGACATCTTGTGCGCCAGATCGGCCACGCTGATGGTTTCCGGCACGTGGACCTCTTGCACCACCGGCTCGGTAGGTGCCACGAAGGTGGAGCCCCCGCGCTCGTCGCGCTCGCCACGGCGGCCGCCGCGCGGCGCGCGCCAGCCGGCGCGTGCGCCGGCCGCGGTGTCGGTGCGGCCCTTGACGGCTGCACGCTTCTTGGCGGCATCATCGGCCCAGCTCGACGAGAGCTTCTCGGACTTGAGCGACTTCTTGTCGCCCGGCTTGGCACCACCGTTGGGAGCGCTCGCCGGCGCGGGCGTCGCGCCGGGCTTGGCGGTCGGCTTGTGGATCGTGCCCTTGATGCCCTCCTTGCCCGCTTCGGGCTTCGGCTCTTCGGGCTTCTTGGCGACCAACACCTTCTTGGGCGCGCTCATCATCGCGCGGATCGCCGCGGCTTCCGCCTCGGCGGCCTTGCGACGGCGCTCCAGTTCGGCGAGCCGCTGCTTTTCGGCGGCTTCAGTGTCGGCTGCCTTGACCACACGCACCGCGGGCTTCGCTGGCGGCGGCGCCTCAACGGGAGCAGCGGCGGGCGCTGCCGGCGCTGCGGCGGCGACCGGTTCCGGGTTTACCGCCGCTGCCTCCGCGGCCGCGGCCTTGGCAGCCGCTTCGGCGGC
>JBFLWE010000002.1:0-117839 GCA_040758375.1 Pseudomonadota bacterium | reverse complement strand
GCGCGGTGGAGCTGCCCAAGGACAAGGAAATGGTGATGCCCGGCGACAACGTGAGCATCACGGTCAAGCTGATCGCCCCGATCGCGATGGAAGAAGGCCTGCGCTTCGCCATCCGTGAAGGCGGCCGTACCGTCGGCGCCGGCGTGGTGGCCAAGATCATCGAGTGACATGGTGCCCCCGGGTGTCTCGCGCTGTACGCGCTTGACACCCACCCCCCGAGGGGGTTCGGTCTTGGCTTGGGGCGGCCCGGCGCCAAGACCGCCCTTCGGCCAACAGTCTCTTCGTTGTGGCCCTAGGGGCCACAACACTGCTCTTTAGGAGTCACCATGCAAAAGCAAAAGATCCGTATCCGCCTCAAGGCGTTCGACTACAAGCTGATCGACCAGTCGGCCCTCGAGATCGTGGATACCGCCAAGCGCACCGGCGCGATCGTGCGCGGCCCCGTGCCGCTGCCGACGCGCCTGCAGCGCTTCGACATCCTGCGCTCGCCGCACGTCAACAAGACCTCGCGCGACCAGTTCGAGATCCGCACGCACCAGCGCCTGATGGACATCGTCGATCCGACCGACAAGACCGTCGACGCGCTGATGAAGCTGGACCTGCCGGCCGGCGTGGACGTCGAGATCAAGCTGCAGTAAACGCATTGCGGCAGGTGCGGTTTTCGCATCTGCTACAATGCTCGGCTTTTCCGCCTTCACCTTCGGGTGGGGCGTCTTAGTCAGCCTGGCCAATCGCTGTCAGGCGTTGTGAAACCCGGCCTCACCCCTGGTGGGGCGGAGATAAAACCATGAGTCTTAGCAATCGCCTCGGATTGCTGGGCCGCAAGGTGGGCATGATGCGCATCTTCACGGACGACGGCGACGCCGTGCCCGTGACGGTGCTAGACGTGTCCAACAACCGCGTGACCCAGGTCAAGACCGTAGAGACCGACGGCTACAGCGCCATCCAGGTGGCGTTCGGCACGCGCAAAGCTTCGCGCGTGACCAAGCCGGAAGCCGGCCACCTCGCCAAGGCGGGCGTCGAAGCCGGTGAAATCATCAAGGAATTCCGCGTCGACGCCGACGTCGCCGGCCAGTACAAGCCCGGTGCCACCGTCCCCGTCACGCTGTTTGCTGCCGGCCAGCTGGTCGATGTGCAGGGCACGTCCATCGGCAAGGGCTTCACCGGCACGATCAAGCGTCACAACTTCGGTTCGCAGCGCGCCTCGCACGGCAACAGCCGCTCGCACAACGTGCCGGGTTCCATCTCGATGGCGCAGGATCCGGGCCGCGTGTTTCCGGGCAAGCGCATGTCGGGCCACATGGGCGACGAAACCGTGACCACCCAGAACCTCGACGTCGTCCGCGTGGACGAGGCGCGCCAGCTGCTGCTGGTCAAGGGCGCTGTGCCGGGCCACAAGAACGGCCATGTGGTCGTGCGCCCGGCGGTCAAGGCCAAGCTGAAGAAGGGAGCCCAGTGATGCAGCTCGAGCTCCTGAACGAACAGGGTCAGGCCACCGCCAAGGTGGATGCCCCCGACACCGTATTCGCCCGCGACTACAACGAAGCGCTGGTGCACCAGGTCGTGGTGGCCTACCAGGCCAACGCCCGCCAGGGCACCCGGGCGCAGAAGGATCGCGCCACCGTCAAGCACAGCACGAAGAAGCCGTGGCGCCAGAAGGGCACCGGCCGTGCGCGTGCTGGCATGACCTCGTCGCCGCTGTGGCGCGGGGGCGGCCGCATCTTCCCGAACAGCCCCGACGAGAACTTCACGCAGAAAGTCAACAAGAAGATGTACCGCGCCGGCATGGCCGCCATCTTCTCGCAACTGGCCCGTGAAGGCCGCCTGGCCGTGGTCGATTCGATCGCGATCGACGCGCCCAAGACCAAGCTGCTGGCCCAGAAGTTCAAGCAGATGGGCCTGGACTCGGTGATGGTGATCGCCGACCAGGTGGACGACAACCTGCTGCTGGCCTCGCGCAACCTGGCCAATGCGCTGGTGGTCGAGCCCCGCTACGTCGATCCGCTGTCGCTGGTCTTCTACAAGAAGGTGCTGGTGACCAAGGGCGCGATCGAGCAGCTCAAGGAGATGCTGGCATGAGCGCGCAGCAGAAATTCGATCAGGGCCGTCTGGCCCAGGTGCTGGTCGCGCCGATCGTGTCCGAGAAGGCCACGACCGTGGGCGAGAAGCACAACCAGGTGCTGTTCAAGGTGCTGCGCGACGCCACCAAGCCCGAGATCAAGGCCGCCGTCGAACTGATGTTCAACGTCAAGGTCGCCTCGGTGCAGACCGTGAACCAGAAGGGCAAGGTCAAGCGCTTCGGCGCCCGCATCGGCCGCCGCGACCACGTCAAGAAGGCGTATGTGTCGCTGCAGCCGGGCCAGGAGCTCAACTTCTCCGGGGAGGCTGCTTAAATGGCCGTCGTCAAAGTCAAGCCCACGTCGCCCGGCCGCCGCGCCGTGGTGAAGGTGGTCCACAAGCACCTGCACAAGGGCGCTCCCGAAGCTTCGCTGCTGGAGCCCCAGAAGCAGAAGGCCGGCCGCAACAACAACGGCCACATCACGATGCGCCACAAGGGCGGTGGTCACAAGCACCACTACCGCGTGGTCGACTTCCGCCGCAACAAGGACGGCATCCCCGCGAAGGTCGAGCGCATCGAGTACGACCCGAACCGCACGGCCCACATCGCGCTGGTGTGCTATGCCGACGGCGAGCGTCGCTACGTGATCGCCCCGCGCGGCCTGGAAGTGGGTTCCACCATCCTGTCGGGTGCCGAAGCGCCGATCAAGGCGGGCAACACGCTGCCGATCCGCAACATCCCCGTGGGTTCGACGATTCATTGCGTCGAGCTGCTGCCGGGCAAGGGCGCGCAGATCGCGCGCTCGGCCGGTGCCTCGGTGGTGCTGATGGCGCGTGAAGGCGCCTACGCCCAGATCCGCCTGCGTTCGGGCGAAGTGCGCCGCGTGCACATCGACTGCCGCGCCACGATTGGTGAGGTGAGCAACGAAGAACACAGTCTGCGCCAGTACGGCAAGGCCGGCGCGCGCCGCTGGAAGGGCATCCGCCCGACCGTCCGTGGTGTTGCGATGAACCCGATCGACCACCCGCATGGCGGCGGCGAAGGCCGCACCGGCGAGGGCCAGGACCCGGTGTCTCCGTGGAACACGCTGACCAAGGGCTACCGCACTCGCAGCAACAAGCGCACGCAGACGTTCATCGTCTCGCGCCGCAAGAAGTAAGGAAGGGGACGCATAAATGGCCCGTTCACTGAAAAAAGGCCCCTTCGTCGATCACCACCTGATGGCCAAGATCGAGAAGGCTGCGGCCACCAAGGACAAGAAGCCGATCAAGACCTGGTCGCGCCGCTCGACGATCCTGCCCGAGTTCATCGGCCTGACCGTCGCCGTCCACAACGGCAAGCAACACGTGCCCGTGTACGTGACCGACCAGATGGTCGGCCACAAGCTGGGCGAGTTCGCGCTGACCCGCACCTTCAAGGGCCACCCGGCCGACAAGAAGGCGAAGAAGTAAGGACCTCATGATGGAAACCACAGCAAGCCTGCGCGGTGTCCGCCTGTCGGTCGACAAGGGCCGCCTCGTCGCGGACCTGGTCCGCGGCAAGAAGGTCGATCAAGCGCTGAACATCCTGGCCTTCACGCCCAAGAAGGCGGCGGTCATCGTCAAGAAGGTGCTCGAGTCGGCGATCGCCAATGCCGAGCACAACGACGGCGCCGACATCGACGAGCTGAAGATCAAGTCGATCTACGTGGAGCAAGGTGCCACGCTGAAGCGCTTTTCCGCGCGCGCCAAGGGCCGCGGCAACCGCATCAGCAAACCCACTTGCCACATCTTCGTGACCGTCGGCAACTGAAGGGCGAAGGAAGAACATGGGACAGAAAATCCATCCGACCGGCTTCCGGCTGCCCGTCACGCGTGCATGGGCGTCGCGCTGGTACGCGAACAACCGCAACTTCGCCGGCATGCTGGCCGAAGACCTGGACGTTCGTGACTACCTGAAGGCGCGCCTGAAGAATGCCGCGGTGTCGCGCATCCTGATCGAGCGTCCGGCCAAGAACGCCCGCATCACCATCTTCTCGGCGCGTCCGGGCGTGGTGATCGGCAAGAAGGGCGAAGACATCGAAAACCTGAAGGCCGAGCTCGCCAAGCGTCTGGGCGTGCCCGTGGCGGTGAACATCGAAGAGGTGCGCAAACCTGAGGTCGATGCGCAGCTGATCGCCGATTCGATCACCCAGCAGCTCGAAAAGCGCATCATGTTCCGCCGCGCGATGAAGCGCGCCATGCAGAACGCGATGCGCCTGGGCGCCCAGGGCATCAAGATCATGAGCGCCGGCCGCCTCAACGGCATCGAGATCGCGCGCACGGAGTGGTACCGCGAGGGCCGCGTGCCGCTGCACACGCTGAAGGCCGACATCGACTACGGCTTCTCCGAGGCCAAGACCACCTACGGCGTCATCGGCGTCAAGGTGTGGGTCTACCGTGGCGACCGGCTGGCCAACGGCGAATCGCCGCAGCTGCAGGCGCAGCCGGGTGCCGAGGAAGAGCGCCGTCCGCGCGGTCCGCGTCGTCCGGGCGCGCCCGGGGACCGCCGTGGCCCTCGTGGCGACCGTGGCGACCGTGCCCCCCGCCAGGGCGGTGCGCCGGTCGAAGGTGGCGACAAGCCTGCCGAAGCGGGCGCCGCTGCGCCGGCCAAGGCGCCGGCCGCCAAGCGCGTGGTCCGCAAGGCCGCGCCTGGCGACGCCAAAGGAGAATAAACATGCTGCAACCAGCACGTCGCAAGTTCCGCAAGGAACAGAAGGGCCGCAACACCGGCATCGCAACGCGCGGCACCAACGTGTCGTTCGGCGAGTTCGGTCTGAAGGCCACCGAGCGCGGCCGCATCACGGCGCGCCAGATCGAAGCCGCCCGCCGTGCCATCTCGCGCCATATCAAGCGCGGTGGCCGCATCTTCATCCGCATCTTTCCGGACAAGCCGATTTCGCAGAAGCCGGCCGAAGTGCGCATGGGCAACGGCAAGGGCAATCCCGAGTACTACGTCGCCGAGATCCAGCCGGGCAAGGTGCTGTACGAGATCAACGGCGTGCCCGAAGCGCTGGCGCGCGAGGCCTTCACGCTGGCTGCCGCCAAGCTGCCGCTGAAGTGCACCTTCGTCAGCCGCCAGGTCGGCGCGTAAGGAACCGCCATGAGCAAAGCATCTGAACTGCGCGGCAAGGACATTGCCGCTCTCGAGAAAGAAGTGGCCGAGCTGCTGAAGGCCCACTTCGGCCTGCGCATGCAAAAGGCCACCCAGCAGCTGGGCAACCACTCGCAGCTGGGCAAGACGCGTCGCGAGATCGCCCGCGCCAAGACCATCCTGGCCGAGAAGAAGCGCGAAGGAGCCGCCAAATGACGGAAGCCCAAACCCAGAAGCCGGAGAAGAACACCCGCACCCTGGTGGGCCGCGTGGTGAGCGACAAGCGCGCCAAGACGGTCACCGTGCTGGTCGAGCGCCGTGCCAAGCACGAGCTGTACGGCAAGATCGTGGCCCGTTCCCGCAAGTACCACGCCCATGACGAAAAGGGCGAGTACAAGATGGGCGACGTGGTCGAGATCGCCGAAGGCCGCCCAGTCTCCAAGACCAAGGCCTGGTACGTCACCCG
Organism: Pseudomonadota bacterium; assembly: GCA_040758375.1. Taxonomy (GTDB): domain Bacteria; phylum Pseudomonadota; class Gammaproteobacteria; order Burkholderiales; family Burkholderiaceae_C; genus CAMLIZ01. Next base: position 112,203 of record JBFLWE010000002.1, on the reverse strand, counting down.
CCTGGTGCAGAAGGCTTCTGCCGTCTAAGCAGTGCCTGAAGCGCGGTTTCTTCGGAAGCCGTGCCCCCGACGGCCGGATCGCCAGGACACTGGCGGCCGGCCGTTTTGCCATCCTTGAAGGAAACACGCGATGTTGAAAGTCGGAGACAAGTTGCCAGCGGGCACGCTGCAGGAATACATCGAGGTCGAAGGCGGCGGCTGCTCGATCGGTCCCAACGCCTTCGACGTGCAGAAGGAGGCCGCCGGCAAGACGTTGGCGGTCTTCGCGCTGCCGGGCGCCTTCACGCCCACCTGCTCGGCCAAGCATGTGCCGGGGTTTGCGCATCAGGCGGCCGACTTCGAGGCGGCCGGCGTGGACGAGATCTGGTGCGTATCGGTCAACGACGCCTTCGTGATGGGCGCTTGGGCGCGCGACCAGAAGACCGCCGGCAAGCTGCGCATGATGGCCGATGGCAGCGCTGAATGGACCCGTGCCACCGGCCTGACGCTGGACCTGACGGCCAAGGGCATGGGCGTGCGCTCGCAGCGCTACTCGATGCTGGTGAAGGACGGCGTGGTCAGGAGCCTGAACATCGAGGCTCCCGGCAAGTTCGAGGTGAGCGATGCCGGGACGCTGCTGAAGCAGGCCAGGGAGCTCGCCTGAAGAAAAGCGCAGGCAAGCGGACCGTTTGACAGACGGTCGGGTTTGCCTGCATAATTCGCAGCTTCGCCGAAATCCCGGCCGGGACAGTCTTTAGCGGTTCCGGTGTACGGAGTCGGTTTCAGCCCAAGCGTTTGTTGCAAGGCCTCGCGGCCGGGCGGCAGGCGGCGGGCCCAAGACTGACCGGTCTTGCGCTTCCATGGTGGCAGCGAAAGAACGGGAGAAGTTGGGGACTGAACATGATTCAAATGCAATCGCGGCTCGACGTCGCGGACAACACCGGTGCCAAGTCCGTCATGTGCATCAAGGTGCTCGGCGGTTCCAAGCGTCGCTACGCCGGCATCGGCGACATCATCAAGGTCAGCATCAAAGAGGCTGCGCCGCGCGGTCGCGTGAAAAAGGGCGAGGTGTACAACGCCGTCGTCGTGCGCACCGCCAAGGGTGTGCGCCGCCAGGATGGCTCGCTCGTCAAGTTCGACGGCAACGCCGCCGTGCTGCTGAACGCCAAGCTGGAGCCCATCGGCACCCGCATCTTCGGCCCGGTCACGCGCGAACTGCGCACCGAGCGCTTCATGAAGATCGTCTCGCTGGCGCCGGAAGTGCTCTGAAGGCTTCGAAGGATCAAGCCATGAACAAGATTCGCAAAGGCGACCAGGTCATCGTGTTGGCCGGTCGCGACAAGGGCAAGCGCGGCACCGTCACGGCGCGCGTCGACGCCGACCACATCATGGTCGAAGGCGTCAACATCGTGAAGAAGCACGTCAAGCCGAACCCGATGAAGGGGACGACCGGCGGCGTGATCGACAAGACGATGCCCATCCATCAGTCCAACGTGGCGATCTTCAACCCCGCCACCGGCAAGGCCGATCGCGTGGGTGTCAAGTCGCTGGAAGACGGCAAGAAGGTGCGCGTCTTCAAGTCCAGCGGCGAAGAGATCAAGGCGTAAGGCGAGGTTTTCGACATGGCTCAAGCTCAAACCCAAGCCTCCCAGGCTCGCCTGCACGCGCTGTACCGCGACAAGATCGTGGGCGAGCTGATGCAGAAGTTCGGCTACAAGTCGGTGATGGAAGTGCCCCGCATCACCAAGATCACGCTCAACATGGGCGTGAGCGAGGCGGTGTCCGACAAGAAGGTGATGGAACATGCCGTCGGCGACCTCACCAAGATTGCCGGCCAGAAGCCCGTGGTCACCAAGTCGAAGAAGGCCATCGCGGCGTTCAAGATCCGTGAGAACGTGCCCATCGGCTGCATGGTCACGCTGCGCGGCACCCGCATGTACGAGTTCCTGGACCGCTTCGTCACGATCGCGCTGCCGCGCGTGCGCGACTTCCGCGGCATCTCGGGCCGCTCGTTCGACGGCCGCGGCAACTACAACATCGGGGTCAAAGAACAGATCATCTTCCCCGAGATCGAATACGACAAGGTCGATGCGCTGCGTGGCTTGAACATCAGCATCACGACGACCGCGAAGAACGACGAGGAATGCAAGGCGCTGTTGGCCGCGTTCCGCTTCCCGTTCAAGAACTGAGGTGCCGAATGGCCAAACTGTCCCTCAAGCAACGTGAAGCCAAGCGCGAAGCGCTGGTCGCGAAGTACGCCAAGAAGTACGCCGAACTGAAGGCGATCATCGACGACGCCAAGCGTTCGGAAGAAGAGCGCTACGCCGCCCGCCTCGAACTGCAGAAGCTGCCGCGCAACGCCAACCCGACTCGCCTGCGCAACCGCTGCGAGCTGACCGGCCGCCCGCGTGGCACGTTCCGCAAGTTCGGCCTGGCGCGCAACAAGATCCGAGAGCTCGCCTTCAAGGGCGACATCCCGGGCGTGGTCAAGGCCAGCTGGTAATCGGCAAGGAGTTACGCAATGAGCATGAGTGATCCCATCGCCGATATGCTGACTCGCATCCGCAATGCGCAGATGATCGAGAAGGCCAGCGTGACGATGCCGTCGTCCAAGCTGAAGGTGGCGATCGCCCAGGTCCTGAAGGACGAGGGCTACATCGACGACTTCGTTGTCAAGGGCGAGGCCAAGCCGGAGCTCGAGATCGCGCTGAAGTACTACGCCGGTCGTCCGGTGATCGAGCGTATCGAGCGCGTCAGCCGCCCCGGCCTGCGCATCTACAAGGGCCGCCACGACATCCCGTCCGTCATGAACGGCCTGGGCGTGGCGATCGTCACCACCCCCAAGGGTGTGATGACCGACCGCAAGGCGCGCCAAGCCGGCATCGGCGGCGAAGTGCTCTGCTACGTCGCCTGATCGGAGACCACACAAATGTCCCGCGTTGGAAAAATGCCGATCGCCGTCCCGCAAGGCGTGGACGTGTCGGTCAATGCTGAAAAGATCACCGTCAAGGGCCCGCAAGGCACCCTCACCCTGCCGCAGAACCCGCTGGTCGTGGTGAAGGTCGAGGGCGGCAAGGTCACGTTCGCTCCGGCGAACGACACTGCCGAGGCCGATGCGATGGGCGGCACCTTCCGTGCGCTCGTCAACAACATGGTCAACGGTGTCAGCAAGGGCTTCGAGAGGAAGCTGAACCTGGTGGGCGTGGGCTTCCGCGCGCAGGCGCAGGGCCAGAAGCTGAACCTGCAGATCGGCTTCTCGCATCCCGTGGTCAAGGACATGCCCGCCGGCATCACCGTCCAGACCCCGACCCAGACCGAGATCATCATCAAGGGCGCCGACCGCCAGGTGGTGGGTCAGGTGGCCGCTGAAGTGCGCGCGATCCGTCCGCCCGAGCCCTACAAGGGCAAGGGCATCCGCTACGCCGACGAGCGCGTGGTCCTGAAAGAGACCAAGAAGAAGTAAGGAGTGGCAGCATGACGACCCTGAACAAGAAGGATCAGCGCATCCGCCGCTCGCGCCAGACGCGCCTGCGCATTGCCACGCAGCGCGTGGCTCGCCTGACGGTGTTCCGCTCGAACCTGCACATCTACGCCAGCGTCATTTCCGACGACGGCAGCAAGGTGCTGGCCTCGGCTTCCACCGCCGAGAAGGAAGTGCGCGAGCAGTTGGGTGCCGCAGGCAAGGGCGGCAACGCTGCCGCGGCCGCCATCATCGGCAAGCGCATCGCCGAGAAGGCCAAGGCCGCCGGCATCGAGAAGGTGGCGTTCGATCGCGCAGGTTTTGCGTACCACGGCCGCGTCAAGGCGCTGGCCGAGGCCGCCCGCGAAGCCGGCCTGCAGTTCTGATCGCAAGGAATACGAAATGGCAAAGTTTCAAGCACGCGCTCAGACCGAAGGCAACGACGACGGCCTGAAGGAAAAGATGATCGCGGTGAACCGCGTGACCAAGGTCGTCAAGGGTGGTCGCACCCTCAGCTTCGCCGCGCTTACCGTGGTGGGCGACGGTGACGGCCGCGTCGGCATGGGCAAGGGCAAAGCCAAGGAAGTGCCTGTGGCCGTGCAAAAGGCGATGGAAGCCGCGCGCCGCAACATGTTCAAGGTGCAGCTGAAGAACGGCACGGTTCACCACAACGTGCATGGCGAGCATGGTGCCTCCAAGGTGCTGCTGGCGCCGGCCAAGGCCGGTGACGGCATCATCGCCGGCGGTCCGATGCGCGCCGTGTTCGAAGTGATGGGCGTGACCGACATCGTGGCCAAGAGCCACGGCTCGACCAATCCGTACAACATGGTGCGCGCGACGCTGAATGCGCTGAAGCGCTCCACCACCGCCGCCGAAGTGGCCGCCAAGCGTGGCAAGACGGTCGAAGAGATCCTGGGCTGAAGGCCAACGGAGTGACTCATGGCTGATGCAAAGAAAACCCTGACGGTCAAGCTGGTCCGCAGCCCGATCGGCACCAAGCAGTCGCATCGCGATACCGTGCGCGGCCTGGGCCTGCGCAAGGTGAACAGCACGCGCGAGCTCGAAGACACGCCCGCGGTGCGCGGCATGATCAACAAGATCTCGTACCTGGTGCAGGTGCTGTAAGGCCCGCACGACGCAAGGAACGAACATGGAACTGAACACCATCAAGCCGGCCGACGGCGCCAAGAAGCCGCGTCGCCGCGTGGGCCGCGGCATCGGCTCCGGGCTGGGCAAGACCGCAGGCCGTGGCCACAAGGGCCAGAAGTCGCGTTCGGGCGGCTACCACAAGGTCGGCTTCGAGGGCGGCCAGATGCCGCTGCAGCGCCGCCTGCCCAAGCGCGGCTTCAAGTCGGCTTCCTTGAAGTTCAATGCCGAGGTGACGCTGGGCGACCTGGAAAAGCTGGGCGCGGCCGAGGTGGACCTGCTCACGCTCAAGCAAGCCGGCCTGGTCGGCGAACTGGCCAAGGTGGTCAAGGTCATCAAGTCGGGCGAGCTGACCAAGAAGGTCGCGCTCAAGGGCATCGGCGCCACCGCCGGTGCCAAGGCGGCGATCGAAGCTGCCGGCGGCTCGGTGGCCGAATAAGGCGCACGCACTCGTGGCAACCAACGCGAATCAGCTGGCGAGAAGTGGCAAGTTCGGCGACCTGCGTCGCCGGCTGGTTTTTCTGTTGCTGGCGCTCGTGGTCTATCGCATCGGCGCGCACATTCCTGTGCCGGGCATCAACCCTGACCAGCTGGCGCAGTTGTTCAAGGGCCAGCAGGGCGGCATCCTGAGCCTGTTCAACATGTTCTCCGGCGGGGCGCTGTCGCGCTTCACGGTGTTCGCGTTGGGCATCATGCCGTACATCTCCGCGTCGATCATCATGCAGCTGATGACCTACGTGGTGCCCACGCTGGAGTCCCTGAAGAAGGAAGGCGAGGCGGGGCGGCGCAAGATCACGCAGTACACGCGTTATGGCACCCTGGTTTTGGCCGTGTTCCAGTCGCTGGGCATCGCGCTGGCGCTGGAAGGGTCGCAAGGCCTGGTGATCAACCCCGGTTTCGGCTTCCGCATGACCGCGGTGGTGAGTCTGGTGGCCGGCACCATGTTCCTGATGTGGCTGGGCGAGCAGATCACCGAGCGCGGCCTGGGCAACGGCATCTCGATCCTGATCTTTGCCGGCATCGCGGCGGGCTTGCCCAGCGCGATCGGCGGCTTGCTGGAGCTGGTGAACGCCGGCGCGATGAGCATCCTCTCGGCGCTGATCATCGTGGCGCTGGTGGTGTTCGTGACCTTCGCCGTGGTGTTCGTCGAGCGGGGGCAGCGCAAGATCCTGGTCAACTACGCCAAGCGCCAGGTGGGCAACAAGGTCTACGGCGGCCAGTCGTCGCATCTGCCGCTGAAGCTCAACATGTCGGGCGTGATCCCGCCGATCTTCGCGTCGTCGATCATCCTGCTGCCGGCCACCATCGTGGGTTGGTTCGCAACGGGCGAAGGCCTGCGCTGGTTGAAGGACATCTCGGCGGCGTTGTCGCCGGGGCAGCCGATCTACGTGCTGCTGTACGCGGCGATGATCGTGTTCTTCTGCTTCTTCTACACGGCGCTGGTGTTCAACAGTCGTGAGACGGCGGACAACCTGAAGAAGAGCGGTGCATTCATCCCGGGCATCCGGCCGGGCGAGCAGACGGCGCGCCACATCGACCGCATCCTGTCGCGGCTGACGCTGGCCGGCGCGGTGTACATCACGCTGGTGTGCCTGCTGCCCGAGTTCCTGGTATTGAAGTACAACGTGCCGTTCTATTTCGGCGGTACCTCGCTGCTGATCATCGTGGTGGTCACGATGGATTTCTGGGCGCAGGTGCAGTCGTACGTGATGAGCCAGCAGTACGAATCGCTGCTCAAGAAGGCGAACTTCAAGGCGGGCTGAGATGGCAAAGGACGACGTCATCCAGATGCAGGGCGAGATTCTGGAGAACTTGCCCAACGCCACCTTCCGGGTGAAGCTCGAAAACGGCCACGTTGTGCTCGGCCACATCTCCGGCAAGATGCGCATGCACTACATCCGCATCCTTCCGGGCGACAAGGTCACCGTCGAACTGACGCCCTACGATTTGACGCGCGCTCGCATCGTTTTCCGCGCGAAGTGAGCGAACAAGGAGAAGACCATGAAAGTTTCGGCATCGGTCAAGAAGATCTGCCGCAATTGCAAGATCATCCGCCGCAAAGGTGTGGTGCGCGTGATCTGCACCGACCCCCGCCACAAGCAGCGCCAGGGTTGACGCGCGCGCACCGCACTGAATAGAGGACACCATGGCACGTATTGCTGGTATCAACATCCCGCCGCACAAGCATGCGGAGATCGGCCTGACCGCCATCTACGGCATCGGCCGATCGACCGCGCAGAAGATCTGCGATGCGGTGGGCATTCCCTACTCGAAGAAGATCAAGGACCTGACCGACTCGGACCTGGAAAAGCTCCGCGAGGAAGTGGGCCGCATGACGATCGAAGGCGATCTGCGCCGCGAGATGTCGATCAACATCAAGCGCCTGATGGACCTTGGTTGTTACCGCGGCATGCGCCATCGCCGCGGCCTGCCGGTGCGCGGCCAGCGTACCCGTACCAATGCGCGCACCCGCAAGGGCCCGCGCAAGTCCGGCGCCACCGTCAAGAAGTGACCCGTCGCGTCGGAACCGTACTGAAAGAAAGCTCACATGGCTAAGGCACCTCAAAGCAACGCGGCGCGCCGCGTCAGCAAGAAGATCCGCAAGAACGTGGCGGACGGCATCGCGCACGTGCACGCGTCGTTCAACAACACCATCATCACCATCACCGACCGCCAAGGCGGTGCGCTCGCGTGGGCGTCCAGCGGCGGCCAGGGCTTCAAGGGTTCGCGCAAGTCCACCCCGTTCGCAGCCCAGGTGGCGGCCGAAGTGGCCGGCCGCGCGGCGCAGGAACAGGGCATCAAGAACCTGGACGTGCGGATCAAGGGCCCGGGCCCCGGCCGCGAGTCGTCGGTGCGTGCACTGGCCTCGCTGGGCATTCGCATCACCTCGATCTCCGACGTGACGCCGGTGCCGCACAACGGCTGCCGCCCGCAAAAACGCCGTCGTATCTAAGGTTTTTGATATGTCAAGCGCTTTCGGCGCCTGACATACAATAGAGAGTTTCCCGCTCGCCGGTGGGCACGTTGCGTGCTCGCCGGCGGTTTACGTTGAAAGCCGCAAGGTTTTCCAGTCGAAGCCCACCGCCTGAGCGCTCCCAACAACATCCCGCCAGGCTCGCGCGGCGCCTCCAGCAGGCCCGCGTCAGATTGAAACAAGGACACATCAAGTGGCACGTTATCTCGGACCCAAGGCCAAGCTGGCCCGCCGCGAAGGCACCGACCTTTATCTCAAGAGCGCCCGCCGCGCCATCAGCGACAAGGCCAAGTTCGACAGCAAGCCTGGCCAGCACGGCCGCACCTCCGGCTCCCGCACCAGCGACTTCGGCCTGCAGCTGCGCGAGAAGCAGAAGGTCAAGCGCATGTACGGCGTGCTGGAGCGCCAGTTCCGCCGCTACTTCGCCGAAGCCGAGCGCCGCAAGGGCAACACCGGCACGAACCTGCTGATGCTGCTGGAGTCGCGCCTGGACAACGTGGTGTACCGCATGGGCTTCGGCTCCACCCGTGCCGAAGCGCGCCAGTTGGTGTCGCACAAGGCGATCACCGTGAACGGCGAGGTGGTGAACATCGCCTCGTACCTGGTGAAGCCGGGCGACGTGGTCGCCGTGCGCGAGAAGGCCCGCAAGCAGCTGCGCGTCACCGAGTCGCTGAAGCTGGCCGAGTCGATCGGCCTGCCGGGCTGGGTGCAGGTGGATGCTTCCAAGCTGGAAGGCACGTTCAAGAAGGTGCCGGACCGCGACGAATTCGGTTCCGACATCAACGAATCGCTGATCGTGGAGTTGTACTCGCGATAAGCCGGCGGGCCCTCGACGGGCCGCTGATTCCGGGGTGCTTTGCTTGCCGGGCCGAAGCACCGTTCTCCCGCCCGGCGTGTCCATCAGCCTTATCGGTGTAACGAGCCGAGGGTATTGACAGGAACATCACTCAATGCAAACCAATCTGCTGAAGCCCAAAGCCATCAACGTGGAGCCGCTGGGCGGCCACCGTGCCAAGGTGACGCTCGAGCCGTTCGAGCGCGGCTATGGCCACACGCTGGGCAATGCGCTGCGCCGCGTGCTGCTGTCGTCGATGGTGGGTTACGCGCCGACCGAGGTGACGATCGCCGGGGTGCTGCACGAGTACTCCACGATCGACGGCGTGCAGGAAGACGTGGTTCACATCATGCTGAACCTCAAGGGCGTGGTGTTCCGCCTGCACAACCGCGACGAGGTGACGCTGGTGCTGCGCAAGGAAGGTGAAGGCCCCGTCACCGCCGGCGACATCCAGACGCCGCACGACGTGGAGATCATCAACCCCGAGCACGTCATCGCCCATCTGGCGCAGGGCGGCAAGCTCGACATGCAGATCAAGGTGGAAAAGGGCCGCGGCTACGTGCCCGGCAACCTGCGCCGCTACGGCGACGAGCCCACCAAGAGCATCGGCCGCATCGTGCTGGATGCCTCGTTCTCGCCGGTCACCCGCGTGAGCTACACGGTGGAAAGCGCGCGGGTCGAGCAGCGCACCGACCTGGACAAGCTGGTCATGGAGATCCAGACCAATGGCGCGATCAGCCCCGAGGAAGCCATCCGCGCCTCGGCCAAGATCCTGGTCGAGCAGCTCGCGGTGTTCGCGCAGCTGGAGGGCAGCGAGATCGCCGCTTTCGACCAGCCGGCCCAGCGCAGCGCGCAGTTCGACCCGATCCTGCTGCGTCCGGTCGACGAGCTCGAGCTCACCGTGCGTTCGGCCAACTGCCTGAAGGCCGAGAACATCTACTACATCGGCGACCTGATCCAGCGCACCGAGACCGAGCTGCTCAAGACGCCGAACCTGGGCCGCAAGTCGCTCAACGAAATCAAGGAAGTGCTGGCCTCGCGTGGTCTCACGCTGGGCGCGCGCCTCGAAAACTGGCCCCCGCAAGGCCTGGATAAACGTTAACAGGAAAGGCGGCGTGAAGGCCGTCCTCGGTTGGTTGCCATGCGGCAACTGACAAGTGCACCCCCGGTACCTGATCCGGCCGGGGTTCAATAAAGACTAGGAAAGCACCATGCGTCACCGTCAAGGACTCCGCAAACTCAACCGCACCAGCTCGCACCGCCTCGCGATGCTGCGCAACATGTGCGTTTCGCTGCTGCAGCACGAAGCGATCAAGACCACCGTGCCCAAGGCCAAGGAACTGCGCCGCGCTGTCGAGCCGCTGATCACGCTGGCCAAGGAACCCACCGTGGCCAACCGGCGCCTGGCGTTCGACCGCCTGCGCGACCGCGACGTGGTGACCAAGCTGTTCAACGAGCTGGGCCCGCGCTACAAGGCCCGTCCCGGCGGCTACACCCGCATCCTGAAGATGGGTTTCCGCGTCGGCGACAACGCGCCGCTGGCTTTCGTGGAGCTGGTGGACCGTCCTGAAGGGGCGGTCGAGGCCGCTGAAGGCGCTGCCGAGTAACGCAGCCGCGCGCCACTCCCCTCAAAGGGCCGGCCTTGCCGGCCCTTTGTGCTTTTTGCCGTCGATTCGGGCTAGGGGTTCACGCGACTAAAACTGCGCTGCACCGCGCGCTACATTCGCCCACCGCGGGAATGACGTCGCTGCCAGAGGCCCCATAGAAGGCCCTCACATCGATCGTCCATCATGATTCGACGGAGGTTGAAGTGATTGACGAGCGCTGTGCGCAAGACGCGTGGCTGCGCGGCCTGCACCACACCTGGCTCCAGCAGGGGCTGGACGCCGACCGATTGTTCGCCGAGGCCGACCTGGACTTGCGGACCAGCGCCAACGAGGCGCCGACCGTGCTGTCGGACAAGCTCAGCCGGCTGTGGGAACTCGCGGTGCAGGCCACCGGCGATCCGCTGATCGGGGTGAAGTCGGCACCGCAGCAGCCGCTGGGCTCGCTGGGCCTGGTGGCGCACCTGATCCTTGCCTGTTCCACCGTGCGCGAGGCCTTGGCCTGCCTGTGCGATCACGTGAGCCTGGTGTTGCCCACCGCGACGGCACGGCTGGAGGCAACGCCGAACCTGGTGCGCCTGCAGCTGCACCTGGCGGCCGGCGAACGTGCGGTGCCGCCGCAGCGCTACGACTGCGTGGCGGCGCTGGTGTTGCGGGTGATCCAGTGGCTGATCGGACGCCCCCTGCTGCCGCGCATGATCCACCATCCGCTGCCTGCAGGCAGCCATGCCGCGCGTTATGCCGAGCTGTTCGGTGCACCGGTGCGCTTCGGTCAGCCGTTTTCCGCGATGGACTTCGATCCGGTCGAGCTGGAGGTACCGCTGCCCACCGCCAACCCGGTGGTGGCCGAGTGGTGCGCGCGGCTGACGGCAGACATCGAGCAGTCGCGGCGCGGGCAGCTGCGCGTGCGCGTGAAAAAGGTGCTGGTGGAGCTGCTGCCCAAGGGCGACCCGCGGCGCGAAGACGTGGCCGAGGCGCTGCACATGAGCGAGCGCACCTTGCAGCGTCGGCTGTCCGAGGAGGGCACGCATTTCCAGGAGCTGGTCGACGCCACCCGGCGCGAGCTGGCGCAGCAGTTCCTGTCGGCGGGCCGGCTGTCACCCAAGGAGATGAGCTTCGAGCTGGGCTTTGCCGACCCCAGCAACTTCTACCGCGCCTGCAAGCGCTGGTTCGGGCAGTCGCCCAAGATGCTGAGGTTCGGGCCACCGACGGCCTGACGGGATCGCCAGCTACGTGGGCTCCTGCAGGGGTGGCGCCAGCTCGGCGGCGGTGGCGCGCGCCGCTGCCGCGGCCTTGTCCTTGACGGCAAAACGCTCCAGCCCGGGCAGGTGGATGCACGCGATGTAATGCGGCCAGTCGAAGCAGCGCGCGTCGACCTCGAAGCGTCGCCGATCGGCTGCTTCGAACGACTGGGCCAACGCGAGCAGGCGCCGGCTGTCGAACACGCAGTGCGGCGAGGTGTAGAACGAGAACACCACCGCCAGCTCGCGGGTGGTCTGCAGGGCGTCGAACCAGCCGGCATGTGCCAGGCCCAGCGCGCGGGTCACGGCACGCGCGAGGCCTGCGCCGGCCAGGCCCAGCGCCAGGCAGGCCAGGAACAAGGGGCGCGGCACGGTGCGGAACGGCCGTTGCAGCGGGCGGGGGATGAGCTTCGGATACGCCGCGCTGTTGCCGCGCATCTCCTTCTGGCACAGGCGCACGTAGTCGCCCACGCGCACCGGGTTGCGGGTGCTGCTGCCCACCTGGTAGATGCGGCGCCGGCCGGGACGCTGCAATGCCTCGGCCGTGGCCAGCACGATGCCGTTGGCCACCAGGTCCACGGGGACGATGTCGGCGATGCCCGCGGGTCGCGCGGGAAACAGGCGGGTCTTGCCGCGCGCATAGGCCAGCACGATCGCATCGCCCACCTTCATGCCTTCGATCCAGCCCGGCTGCGGGTCGCGCCAGGCGCTCTCGACGATGGCAGGCCGCACGATGGCCAGTGTGCCGCCGTGCATGGCGCGCCAGGCGATCTGCTCGCCCAGCCACTTGGTGAAGGTGTAGGTGTCGTTCCAGCCATGGCGCCGCGCTTCGCGCACGCCGAGCGCCACCAAGGCGCGTTGGCGGGCCTGCGGCTCGGGATGGCGCTGCTCGACGGCTGCGATGGACCGCTGCAAGCGCGCGATCAGGTCCTCGACCTCGAAGCTGCCGTCCGCGTGCCGCGGCAGGGGCACGCGCGCCGGCGCGGACAGCGTTTCGCCGATGCGCCCGCGGTGAAAACCGTTGACGTAGCAGGTGGACACCTGCACCAGCGGCAGGTTCCGCCTGCGGGCCAGCGCGCCGAGCGTGTGCAGCGGCGCGGTGTTGATCGCCAGTGCGCGGTCGAGCGCTTCGCGGAAGTTGACGCTCGCCGCCACGTTGACGATCACGTCCACCTCGTCGGCCAGCGCGTCGAAGGCCGCCACCGACAGCCCCAGGCGCGGCGCGGTGATCTCGCCGGCCACCACGCGCAGCTTGTCGGCCACCAGGGCCTGGAAGCGCGCCGGGTCGTCGCGCCGCAAGCGGTCGAACACCGGCGAAGCGAGCACCTGTGCATGCAGGCGCTGCTGCGCATCCGGGTGGCGCGCGTCGCCGCGCAACAGCAGCACGAACTGCGCGACCTGCGGCACCTCGCGCATCAGCGTTTCGAGCAGCGCCTTGCCGATGAAGCCGCTGGTGCCGGTGATCAGCACGCGGCGGCCGGCGAGCGCTGCCTGCACCGAGAGCTTCATCGTCGTGGCCTCAGGGCAGCGCCAGCGCCGCGCTGGCCGTAGAAGCGTTGCGCAGGTCGACCACCCCGCTGGCGCGCGCCCAGCGCAGCGTGGCGGCCGGTGCGTCGCGCCGCCAGGCGCGCACGGCCACCGCATACACCGCCGTGCCGCCCAGGGCCGCCGCTTCGGCGCCGGCCGGCAGTGCGAGCTCCACCACGGTGCCGCCGGCCAGGCCGGCCGAGAGGTCGCGCGTGGTGACGATGCCGTTGGCGTCCCAGACCACCAGCTCGGCAGCGTCGTACCGGCTCGCGGGCGCGGCCGCCAGCGTGACGGCGAGCGTGCCGCTGCCCAGGCCGGCGCGCGCGCCCGGCTCCGGCGCCACGAACGAGACGTTGCCCGGCGGCGCCGCCAACGCGATCGTGGCACTGGGCTCGTCGTAGCGCGTGCCCAGCGCCATGGCGCTGAAGACCTGTTGGCCCTCTTGGGGCGTGAAATCGGCGAACGACAGCACCGCGTCGCTGCGGTATTCGGCCACCCGCAGCGGCCCGCCGGGCAACACGGCCGGCTGCGCGAGCAAGCCGCTGAAGGGGTCGACATTCGCGCCCGCGATCTCCAGCGGCGCGCTGTCGCCGGGCAAGGTCTGGCCGAACAGCAGGCGCGCGCCGGTGTGTGCCATGGGCTGCGACAGGCTCACCCGGGCCGCGGCCTGCGGCTGCAGCACCGGCACCATCGGCGCCGGCGTCGTGGGGTCGTTGGGGTCGGCGCCCAGCCGCGTGGGCAGCGCCTCCAGCAGGCCCGCAGGCTGCGCCGGCACGTGGCGCACGACCATGGTCCGCATGTTGCGCCCGCGGATCACCACGTCGAAGGTCTGCCCCGCGGCGAGCGCCGGCAGCGGGTAGAGGCTGAAGGTGGCGTACTGCGTGCCCACGAGCACCGGCGACGTGCGCATGCTGCGCTTGAAGCGGCCATCGGCCGAGGGCAGCAGCGCACTGGCCACGGCATCGTGGATGCAGTCGCCGCCGCGCACGCCGGGGGCGCAGAACTGCGAGCGGTCAAGCACGCCGACGATGGCGCCGGTGTTGCGCACGTCATACCAGCGCAGGTCGGGGCGCAGCGTGAAGCGGTCGATGCCGTCGTCGGAGCCCAGGCGCACCAGGCTGCGCTCCAGGTCCCACTGCAGCGCCACCTCGGCATGCTCGTTGGCCGGCACGTCGATGGGACCGTCGATGCGCAGGCCCAGGCTGGCATCGGGCAGCTCCAGCGGCACCTGGCGCGCGGTGCCCGCTGCGTCGGCGTAGTCCACCTGTGCGTTGTGGGCCAGCTGCAGCGTGCGTGCGCTGTCGGCCAGCGGAGCGTCGTGTGCCAGCAGGAACAGGCGCAGCTGCCCATAGCGGCCGGCCGGCAGCGCGTGGCCGATCATCAGCGGCAACTGCGTGCCGTTGTTGAGCGTGGTGAGGTCCAGGGTCACCGGCTGCGAGAAGCGCACCACCTGCCAGCTGCTGTCGCCGCCCGACCAGAGCCGGTCGGCGTCGGTGTGCAAGGCCACGGCGCCCAAGGTCACCCACACGTGCTGCACGTCGAGTGCCGCGCCCGCGGCCAGGCTCACCGAGAGCGAGCCGCGGCTGCTGGCATCGGGCGTGGGGTTCCCGCTGCCGCCACCGCCGCCGCAGCCGGTACCGAGCAGCACCCCACAGGCCAGCAGGCTGCTCGCGACAAGTCGGTACGGGTTCATTGCGCGCAGGCCTCGCGGTCGAGTTCCAGCGTGGGCGACCAGAAGCCGTCGTCCACGCCCGGCGACGGCGAGTGCGCGGCCACGGCCCCTGCCTGCAGGCAGGCCGCGCGCCGCAGCTGCTCGAAGCAGGCGCGCACCGAGGCCGCCGCCGCCGCGCAGTCGGGCATCAGCTTCTCGTCGACGAGAAAGCCGATGCGCAGCTCGCCGTTGTAGGAAATGATGGACACGCCCACGCCCACCGTCATGCCCTGCGGCACGCACAGCATCAGCTCGTCCAGGCGCACACCGCCCACCGCGCGCGGCTCGGCCGGGCCGATGACGTTGGTGACGATCACGGTGCAGCGGCGCGAGAAGATGCCGAGCAGCGCGGTCTGCAATCGCGCCGGCAGCACGCCGGCACAGCGCACCAGCGCCAGCGCGAGCTGACCTTGCAGGCCGCCCTTGAGCGTGGTCATGCCGTCGCGCACCAGCCGCAGGCGCTGCAGCGCGTCGTCCACATGCACCGGCAGCTCCAGCCCCACCAGCCCGAAGCGGTTGCCCAGCAGATGGGCCTGGCTGTGCGGACGCATGTTGACCGGGACCACCGTGCGCAGCGGCGCCGCCGGCTGCGCCACCCCGCGCGACTGCAGGTGGCGTCGCAGCACGTCACTGATCACCGCGAGCATCACGTCGTTGACCGTGGCGCCATGGCGTGCGCCGAGGTCGCGCGCCATCGCCAGCGACAGCGGCTCGGACCAGGCCACGCGCTTGGCGACGCCCGGCGCGCCCTTGAGCTTGCTGGCCTGGTCGCGCCGCATGAACAACATGTGGGCGGTGTCGGCCAACAGGCGCGGGCCGCGGCGCAGCGCCAGCCCCAGGCTCAGGTCGGGGCGCTCGGCGGCACGCGCCGGCGGCACGCGCAGCTCGCCTTCGGCCACGTCGGTGAGCCCGCCGATCAGCGACATCAGCGACACGCCATCGGCCAGGCAGTGATGCACGCGCAGCACCAGCGCCGAGCCGCCGTCCACGCCATGCACCAGCGCGGCCTGCCACAACGGGCGGTCGGCCGGCAGCGGCAGGTGGGCCTGGCTCGACATCCAGGCCTTCAGCTCCGGCCTGCCCGAACCTGCCGGCAGCCGCAGCTCCTGCAGGTGGCGCGTCATGCTGAAGCGGGCATCGGGCACCCAGCGCGCGCGCCACCAGCGCCGCTGCACGCAGTGGGTGAACTGGTAGTGGCACCCCAGCCGCTCGCGCAGCTGCGACACCACGGCGGCCAGCGGCAGCTCGGCGCGGAAGCAGAACGCAAGGTGGATCACGACCAGGTTCTGCGCCGAGTCCATGCGCAGCCAGGCATGGTCGGCAGCGGCCATGGGGCGGCGCGGCAAAGGGGTGCGGTTCACGTCGGGGCCCTCGGGCATGGGGTGGCGGCGCATCAAGGCGTCATGCTGGCGGCGCGCAGCTTCAGGCCCACGGCCTGCGTCATCGCCTGCAGCTTCGGGTCCACCGCGGCGCGGCTTTCGGCGGCGATCTTCTCGCCGTAGGCGCGCTCGATCTGCGGCACCAGCTGCTCGAACTTCTTCTTCACCGGCGATTCGAGGAAGGTGATCAGCTGCTTCAGCTCCTCTTCGCTGAAGTGCTGGGCCAGCAGCGGGCCGATCACCTCGGGCTTCAGGCGGGTGGCGTTGTTGCGCACGATGGGCGTGGCCTCGTCCACGTACTTCTGCACGTCGACCGCGATCTCCTTCATCGCGGCCTCCTGCTTTTGCGCGCTCACGCGGCTTTGCAGCGCGATGCGCGCCTGCTGCATCGCATCGACCGCGGGGCGCTGCACCATCACCACCGCGGTGTCTTCCACATGCCACAGCGCGAGCGCGCGCTGCACCAGCTTGTGCTTGTCGTCGGCCGCCTGCGCAGCGGCCATGCCGCAGGCCAGCGCCAGGGTGATCGACAGGAAACGCGACGGGAACTTCATGGACTGCTTCTCTCTAGAAAGGGTGGGTGAGCTGGACGCCGAAGTAACGGATGCGCATGCCGCCCGCGATGTCGAGTCCGGCGTAGGGGTTGTAGATGACGTTGAAGAAGTTGCTGCAGTTGAGGTTGCAGCTGGTCTCGGCCGGCAGGTCGAAGCGCCCGCTGGCATAGGCCGCGGAGATGTCGATGCGCGTGCCCTCCTTGACCTGGTAGCCCAGTCCCAGGCTGCGGACCTTCACGTCGGGCAGCGGCGCGATCAGGTCCATCTTGTTGGTGGGGATGGAGCTCTTGCGCGGCTCGTAGCCGGCGCGCAGCACGATCTTGTCGGTGAGCTTGACCTGCAGGCCCAGACCCCAGTCGACGGTGTTGCGGTAGCCGCGCGGGATGACCAGCTTGCTCGGGTCCTGCACGCCGAAGATGCGCGCCATCGCCAGCATCGCGATCTGCTGGTCGAACTGGAAGGTGAGCTGGTCCCAGCGCTTCCAGTTGGTCCAGCCCACGTCGAGGTTGAGCTGCACGCGGTCCAGCGGTTTGAGCTTGAAGCCGGCCTGCACATGCTCGGGAAAGGGCAGCACCAGCGTCGCGTTGCCCACCTGCACCGGCGGGATCGAGGTGGGGAAGCCGAACATCGAGGCCACCATCGGCCCCAGCAGGCTGCTGTACATGCCGCGCACGAACTTGTCGAGGTCGGGATTGGCCTCGAACACGTAGCGGCCGGTGAGCACGGTCTTCGAGCCCGACTGGTACACCAGCCCGGCCGCGAACCAGGGCCTGGGCTCCCACAGCACCCCGATGTTGATGGTGGGATCGGCCGGTGCCGTCATCTCGAACTGCATCGAGCCCATCTTGTTGAAGGGCCGCAGCCGGCCGCCGCCCTGGCGGTCGCCGCACAGTCCGAACGCGAACTCGTCGAGCGGGTTGCCGCTGTCGCCGCACCAGGCGTCCTGCAACTGGCCGATGATGCCCAGCAGTTTGTTGGGCATGCGCATGTCGGTGTCGAGCCCAAAGCCCTGGTGCGCGATCGGCACCGACACGCCGAAGCTCAGGCTGTCGCTCCACTTGTAGCCCACGCTGGGCGACAGGTACACCAGGCGCTGGATCACCACCTTCTTGCCGTCGAAGCGCGCCGGGTCGTTGGGGTCGAGTGTGCGGTCGATGCCCACCGCCTGCGTTACGTAGGCGCCGGTGGCAAAGGTCCAGGGCGAGCCGTGCTTGCCAAAGGCCAGGCCGAAGCCGGCGGCCGCGGCGGCGGGCAGCCGGGCCTTGGGCACACCGATGATGGGGATGAACAGCGTGTTGCGCACCGGGCCGGTGGAGGTGCCGTTGAGCGGGTCTTCGGTCCAGCCGCCGATGTCGAAGCCCGGCGGCTGCCGGAAGGTCGCGTACGGCTTGACCGAGGCGCCGAACACGCTGTCTTCCTTGAGCTCGCCTTTCAGCCGCGCCAGGCCGGCGGGGTTGAAGTGGATCGCGGCGATGCCAGGCGGATCGGCGGTGACCGCGTTGCCCATCGACATGGCGATCGGGTTGGTCCCGATGTTTTCGGTGAGCGCTGCGTGGGCGACGAGGGGCAGCAGCGCGAGCGCTGCCGCGGCCAGCGCTTGCGATCGAGGCTTGGAACGCATCACGCAAGGGCCTCTAGAAGTGAAGCGGCAGGTTGAGGCCGAAGGTGAAGTCCGGCGTGTCGCTGGTCAGGCCCACGCCCACCGAGAAGTTCACCGTGGTCACCGGCGAGACGCGCACGCCCAGGCCGAGGTTCACCGAGGCCGAGGTCTGCGAGGTGGTGCGTGCCTGCCGCGCGGCGCCGGCGTCATCCACCAGGGTCAGCTTGCTGCGGCCCGAGATCGACTGCTGGAACGACAGGTGCGTGGAGATGTTGTACGACAGCGCATAGGCGAAGCCGAAGCCGAAGCCCAGCGCCGGGCCGGGGCGCACCTCGGTGAGCGTGCGGTCGCCGCGGCGCTGGCTCAAGTGCTTGGCCGGCGCGCCCAGCGTGAAGTTGAGCGAGCCGAACAAGGCCACCGGGTCCACGATCTTGGAGACGTTGGCGCCCAGCGTGAACGCGGTGTAGCCGTTGCCCGTGCCCAGGCCCTGGCTCTGGATGGTCTTGAACGGGCTGCGGCCGGTGGGCAGGCGCAGCGCCGCGGTGGTGGTCAGCGTGGGCAGCTCGCGCGACAGCGCAAACGGCTGGAAGCGCGCACCGATGGAGATGTCGCCGAAGGCGTTGGTCAGGCCGGAGAAGGTCTCCGACTGAGAGTAGCGGCTCACCAGCGGCACCGTGAGGTTGGCCGTGAGGTTGTCGAACACGCCGTAGTCGGCCGAGACGGTGTTGGTGAGCGTGTGGCCGCGCGTGTTGGTGAGCGCGAAGTTGCTGATCTCCCCCACGTCGTTGAAGCTCACGTCGATGGTCTGCTGCCCGATGTAGGAATACGTCAGGTCGTAGGTCGAGGCCAGCTTGCCCTTGCGGATCAGCGAGTAGCGCTTGTCGGTGGAGCTCAGCGTCTCCTTCAGCAGCTTGGCCTGGTCGACGTCGCCCTCCTTCTTGGCCAGCGCGGCGCGGGCCGCGTCGGCGCCCGGCGCGGAGGCCGGGGCCGCAGCGGGCAGCACCACCGGCGCGGGCGCCGGTGCGGAGGCCGCGTCGGACGGGGCCGGCGCGGTCTGGGCGAAGGAAGCGGAAGCGAAGAGAAGCGACAGGGTGGCCGCGGCGATCGAACGGGAAGTCATGGGAGCGTCATTGCTTGCGCAGTTGGAAGATGCCCAGCCCCGCCTGCACTGCGCGCTGCAGGGCGTCGATGCGATCGAGCTGGGGCAGTACGGCGTCCGATCGCACCAGGTCGGTGTCGATCACGCCGAGTTCTTGGTCGGTGAGCGCGAGGCGGGCCAGGGTCGCGGGGTTGTCCTTCGGTGGGTAGAGCAGGAACAAGGTGTTGCGGTCCCACAGGGTCGCAAACTCCTCGGCGGAAAACACGATGTGGCCGGCGGACGGGTCGGCGATGTAGACCTTGCCCTCGCGCAGGCCGCGGAACACGACGAAGTGCTTGAAGCCGGCGTAGTCGATCGGCACGATGCCCGGCTGCTTCAGGGCGGCCAGGTCGTCCAGGCTGGCGCGGAAACCCTGCGCGTCGCCGCCCAGCGTGGTGACGTAGCGCTTCATGTCCAGCAGCGAGAAGCCGCGGCGCGCGATGATCTTTTCGCGCTCGCCATGGGCCAGCATGCCCTCCATCGCCTGCTGCTCGCTGACCGGGATGCCCAGGTAGTGGTTCATCACCGTGACCAGTGCCGCCGAGCCGCAGCTGTAGTCGTAGGCCTGGCGCACGATGTTGCGGTACTTGAACTCGGAATACGGCTCCATGCGCACGCCTTCGGGCACCGTGCCGCCGCCCACGCGCGCCATCGGCAGCTCGAACTGGTCCGCGGGCATCTCCTGCGGCGGCTTCTGCGAGCTCACGCCGGCGCCGCCAATCGCGACGGCCACCACGCCGAGCAGGATCATCCACATGCGCTACTCCTTGCGCGGGCTAGTTCGCCCAGAGGTAGAGGTGGCCGGTCATCGAGGCGGTGCCGTCGAGCAGCACCTGCCCGTAGCCCGCACCCGGCGCAATGGGGGCCAGCGGATCGGTCTGCGCACCCAGCGCGCGAAAGCCGAACTGCTTGAAGCCCACGAAGCCGGGCAGGCCGATGTCCACGTAGTCGCCGCCGCCGTCGCTGCGGCGGCGCACGTCGAGCGTCAGCGCCACCAGGTCGGCCGTGCCGCCCAGGCCTTGCACCACCGCGTAGGTGGTGGTGCCGTTCACGCTGAAGCCGGCGCTCAGGCTGCTGTCGAGTTCGAGGTGCACCGCCAGGCCGATGCCGTCGCGGCCCTCGACGGAGGCGAGCTCCTCGTCGCTCATCGGTGCAGGCTGAGCCAGCGCGGGCAGCGCGCAGCACAGCAGGAGGGCAAGCACGGCGCGCATTCAGAAGCCCCCACGCAGCTTCACGTCGAGGTACTGCACTTGCATCGTGCCGATGCGGCTGGAGCCGAGGTCGAGCTGTCCGCCGGGCAGCGCATCGCTTCTGAACGCGATGTTGTCGATCACCAGGCTGCCGATCGGCGCGCCGGAGGAGCCGGTGGGCCAGCCGATCCCCAGGTGCAGGCTGGACACGCCGTTGGCGTCGGTCACCGCATTGAAGATGCCGGGCTGGTGCGTCGCATCGGCCAGGTGCCAGGGCGTGCCCAGCAGCGTGCCGTCTTCGGCGGCAGCACCCAGGCGGATGCCGCTGAAGCCCAACTGCTCGGTCTCGACGCCGCGCCCGCGCGGCCGCAGCAGCAGCTGGCCGATCTGGAGGTCGAGCCCCAGGCCGAAGGCCACGCCCTCCACGCCGCTGCCAGCCGGCGTGGTGAGCGTGAGGCTGGCGTTGCGCGAGACCAGGTCGCTGATCATCAGCGCGCCACCTTGGTGGTCGATGCCGTTGGCGACCACGTTCCAGTCGGCGGCGAACTGCCACTTCAGCAGCCCGTTCGCATTGGCCGGGCCCGTCAGCGCGATCACGTCGGCCAGCCCGTTGCCGCGCGACAGCACGCGCAGCCGGTACGGGTCGCTGAAGGTGGCAGCGGGATCGTCCGAGCGCGATAGCGACAGGTTCGACAAACCCAGGCTCGCGCCGTCGGGCGAGGTATAGGTGAGCGTGAGCGGGCCCTGCAGCGAGAAGCCCACCAGGTTGAACG
Organism: Pseudomonadota bacterium; assembly: GCA_040758375.1. Lineage (GTDB taxonomy): Bacteria > Pseudomonadota > Gammaproteobacteria > Burkholderiales > Burkholderiaceae_C > CAMLIZ01. Next base: position 91,092 of record JBFLWE010000002.1, on the reverse strand, counting down.
CCAGGCCGTCGCTGCCGCTCACCCCGGCCAGCTCGTCGTCGGCCATTGCCTGCATGCCGCCCGCGTGTGCCATGGCGCACAGCATTCCCAGCAGCGCGGCGGCGCCGCGCATCAAGTCGCGCGTGCACATGGGGCTAGCCTCCTGGTGGCCTGGGGGCGTTGGGAGGCGGCGTCTGGTTGACGCGCGTGCCCAGCAGACGGTCGCGCCAGTTGAGCCAGAAGCCTTCGAGCGCCTTGTCGGAGGGCACGCCGTTGACGGCCGGGAAGTCCACCGCCTGCTTCAGCACCGAGATGAAGAAGTCGCGGCTGGGGCCGTTGGCGTCGCCGGCGGTGAGCATGTTCAGCTGGGCCAGCGTGAGCGGGCAGGCGGCCGTGCCGCAGGTGCTGCCGTCCCAGCGCTTGCCGCCCAGCGGGTCGTTGCGCGAGTCGATGACGCCGTGCGCGCCCGCGTCGATCAGCAGCGAGCCGCTCACGCTGTTGAGCTGCACGCCGATGTCGCCGCGGATGCCGCCGAAGCCCAGGCGCATGCCGATTACCTCGCGCGTCGCGCTGTCGCCCACGTTGCGATAGACGAATTCGAAGTAGGGGTCGGTGATGTTCACGACGCGCTGCGCGTCGGTGCCGTCGCTGCGGCCAAAGCGCAGCAGGCCGATGTCGATGTCGGCGCCGGTGCCGTTGCGCGTGCTGTAGCTGTACTCACCGAGCCGCACGTTGGTGAAGTTGGCGTTGAGCTGCACGTCGGCGCCCAGCGTGATGCGCGAGAAGTCGAGTCCGTTGGCGCTGGTGTTGGTCAACGTGAGCAGGGCCTGGCCCCACACCTCGGACAAGGCCTCGTCGGCCATCGGCGTGCCCTGGGCGTGTGCGGGCAGGCCGGCGCACAGCGCCAGCAGCGCGGCGGCGCAGGTGAACAGTCGGCGGATCGGGCGCGTGGACATGGTGGGCGGAGCGAAAGGCGCAGCGAGGGGCGCGAGGACAACAAGGGCCCCGTGGCGAGCAGCCGTCACGGGGCCCGATCGTTCATGACGGCGGCGCGAGCGCAGTGCTCGCGCCACCGTCATGCGCCGATCAGTGAGCCCACATCCAGACCTTGGTGCCCTGCAGGTTCATGTTGTTCATCGCGAAGCTGCCGAACGAGGCGGTGCTGTTGCCCATGCGGATGGCATCCACGGTGATGCTCGGGGTCAGGCGGGCGTCTTGCTGCGCGTTGGGGAACGCGAACTGCACCACGTCGCTGACGTTGTCGTACACGCCGTTGACCACCAGGTTCTGCAGGTTGGTCTGCGCTTCGGCGGCGGTCAGGCCATGGCCCACCATCGAGGCGGCCACGGTGTTGGCGAAGGCGGTGTGGTTCAGCACGTCCACCGTCATCACGAACATGCCGGTGATGCCGATGTTCTCGAACGACACGGAGCCGCCGTCGGCATCGGTGTCGGTGTAGGTGAACGAACCGATGTTGATGTTCAGGTCGCCGCCGATGGACACGCCGTCCTGGCCGCTGATCTGGCTCAGTTCTTCGTCCTGGATCGAGGTCATGGCGGAAGCCGACAGGGCCATGCCGCACAGCGCCGCAGCGACAGCGCAGAGCTTGAAGAGTTTCATGCTGATCTCCGAAAAGTTGTTGAATTGAATGGATAGCACTGGCGCGCTGCGTGGTGGCCTCGGCCCTCGCGAGTTGTGCTCTGTGTGGTGGGCGACGCTTCGGCGGTAGCCTCGGGCGTTGCCGGCGAAGCCCTCGTCAGCGGCGCGAGGCGATGATCGTCAGCTGCATCACGCGGCGCACTGACCGCGCGTGCCAAGCTCATGGCTTCCCAAGCCCTGCAGCCGAGGGAAGGGCGAGTACCTATGCCCACCCCTCGAGCGCCTTCGGCGCTTCACCGTTGTATGTCGGCCCCCGGCCGCGGAGTACCGCGTCCGCCCCCCGAGGGGGCGAGCAACTGTCTTCGGAGCGGCCGGGCGACAGTTGCTCAAGGGGGCAACACCGGCGGACCGGCGTAGCCGGATCCGCGGTGTTCGCTGGGCTCTGTCGGGGTTTAGTGCAAGAGGTCGAGCACCGACACGTCGTCCAGGTAGGACGCGGGCAGTGCGACGCCGCTGATGTCGTGCACCAGGCGCGCCTGCGCATGGGCCGAGACGAGCTGGCAGGGGTCGGCGGCGAGCGCCATCAGCACCTCGCGCGAGGCGTTGGCGTTGCACACGACGCGCAGGCGGATGAACTCGCTCTTGTCGTGCGCCAGCCGCTGCATCAACTGCTCGGGCACGCAGCCGCCGCTGGCCAGTGCGGCGCGCACCGGCAGGCTGGGATGCAGCGCCAGGTGCTCCGCAATCTCCAGCGGCAGGTGGCGGTTGGCGGCCACCCAGGCCGCCGCTTCGGGGCAGCGCGCCAGCACCTGCCACCACAGCTGGGCGCTGCCCTTCACGCTCACGAGCTGTGCGCGCGTGGTGGCCGGGTCCGCGAGCAGGCGCTCGAAGTCCTCGGCGGTCGTGATGGTCGGCGCGTCGTCTTGCGGCATGGTGGTGTGCGCGGCGGGCTGCAGATTCAGCCCGAGCAGCGCATCGTACTCGGTGAGCGCCCGAACCAGCGCTTGCAGGCGCGATAGAAGTTGCTCGGGTCGGAAAAGCCGAGCGCGAAGGTGATCTCCGTGGGGCTGAAGTCGCCGTGGCGGAAGTAGCGCTCGGCCGCCTCGCGCCGCACTTCGTCCACCAACTCGGCGAAGCTGGTGCCTTCTTCGGTGAGCCGGCGCTGCAAGGTGCGCTCGCTCATGCACAGCGTGGCCGCGACGGTCTCGCGTCGCGGGTCGCCCTTGGACAAGTGCTTCATCAACACCTGGCGCACGCGCACGCTCACGCTGCCGCCTTGCGCTTCGGCGATCTGCGCCGCGATGCGCTCGCACAGGTCGGACACCGTGGGGTCGGCGGTGGGGATGGGCTGCGACAGCTCGTGCGCCGGCAGCTCCAGCATGCACTCGGGCGCGTTGAACACCACCGGGCAGCCGAAGGCTTCGCGCCACAGCTCCGGCCGCGCGGGCTCGGCGCCGGGGTGGTGGAACACCAGCGGACGCACCTCGCGTCCGGTCACCCAGTGAATGCCGCGCAAGCAGGTGATGCCCAGGTAGTCGAAGCGTTGCGGTGCCACCGGCAGCCGGCCCGGCATGATCTGCAGACCGATCTGGCAGCGTTCACCGACGACCCGCATCTCCACCGCCGCAGTGGGCGAAGCCAGGTGGGTGAAGCGCGCCAGGCTTTGCAGCGCGCTGCGCACGTCCGAGGCCGCCAGCACCACATGCGACAGCACCCCCAGCGACGCCAGCGGATGCGTGGGCTTGGTCAGGCCGATGGCGGGGTTGCCCGTCTTGCTGACAGCCAGCGCCCAGGTGCGGCTGAAGGCGTCGGTCAACTGGCCCAGATCGACGTCGACGTCGCCCACCTCCAGCCCGGCCTCGGCGAACAACGCGTCCGCATCCAGGCCGTGCTGCGTGAAGACATCCTTCATCGCCTTGCACCAACCGACATCCGACATCAGCATGGGCTTCATGGTGGCTTTTCCCTCGTTCCCGCTGGCCCCCGCGCGACGCGCGGAGAAAAAAAGCGAACGCCCGTTCGCTTTTTCGCCGCGGAAAGATAGCCCCGCCCGCACCGGCTGCCCAACTGGGGTGAACCCGGAGAAGCCGCGCGAAACACCAAAAACAAGGGGGATGGTTTGCGATGCTTGACACCGCGCAACACGCCCATGGGCATGGAGTAAGCGAGGACTTAGGGGCGTGCGTCCAGCGCCGTCAGGTCCCTGCCACACCCTCCGGCTTTGGCACACTCGCCGGCCATGGCGTCCGACCTGTTCCGAGTGCATGAGCTGAGCAAGCGCTATGGCGCCAACACGGTGGTCGACGCGCTGTCGTTCGAGATCCGCGCCGGCGAATGCCTGGGCGTCATCGGCCCCAACGGCGCGGGCAAGACCACGACGCTGCGCATGTGCCTGGGCCTGGTGGCGCCCGATGCCGGCCGCATCGAGGCCTTCGGCCTGCCCATCCCCGAGCGCGTGCGCGAGGCCAAGGCACGCATCGGCGTGGTCACGCAGTTCGACAGCCTGGACCCGGACTTCACCTGCGCGGAAAACCTGCGCGTGTACGCGCGCTACTTCGGCTTGCCCGCGGCCACGATCGAGCCGCGCATTCCGCAACTGCTCGAGTTCGCGGCGCTGCAGGCCAAGGCCGGTGCGCGGCCCGGCGAGCTTTCCGGCGGCATGCGGCGGCGCCTGAGCCTGGCGCGGGCGCTGGTCAACGACCCCGACCTGCTGCTGCTCGACGAGCCCACCACCGGGCTCGACCCGCAGGCGCGGCACCTCATGTGGGAGCGGCTGAAGCTGCTGCTGCAGCGCGGCAAGTCCATCCTGCTCACCACGCACTTCATGGACGAGGCCGAGCGCCTGTGCGACCGCCTGATCGTGCTGGACCATGGCCGCAAGATCGCGGAAGGCATGCCGCGGGGGCTGATCGCTGAGCACCTGGAACGCGAGGTGGTGGAGGTGTACGGCGAGGGCGCCAGCGCGCTGGTCGAAGCGCTTGGCCCGCTCGCGCAGCGCGTGGAACGCAGCGGCGACACCGTGTTCTTCTACCTGCACGACGCGAAGCCGCTGCTCGCGCGCCTGGTGGACGCGCCGCAGCTGCGCAGCCTGCACCGGCCGGCCAACCTGGAGGACTTGTTCCTCAAGCTCACCGGCCGCCAGATCCGCGAAGAAGCCTGACCCCGGAGCGCGACCCGCCATGACCCTTTCGATCTACCAAGCGCCGCAGCTCACGCGCGGCTTCTGGCCGGTGGTGCTGCGCAACCTGCTGGTGTGGCGCAAGCTGGCGCTGGCCAGTGTGCTGGGCAACATCGCCGAGCCCCTGATCGTGCTGGTGGCCTTCGGCTACGGGCTGGGCGCCCTGGTGGGCAAGGTCGGCGAGCTGCCGTACATCGTGTTCCTGGCCTCGGGCAGCATCTGCATGAGCACGATGAACGCGGCGTCGTTCGAAGCCATGTACTCGGCCTTCTCGCGCATGCACGTGCAAAAGACCTGGGAGGGCATCCTCAATGCGCCGCTCACGCTGGACGACATCGTCTTCGCCGAGATGTTGTGGGCCGGGCTGAAGGCCTTGTTCAGCGCGGCGGCGATCGCGCTGGTGCTGGTGGTGCTGGGCATCAGCCGGGAACCGACGCTGCTGGTCGCGCTGCCGCTGCTGTTCATCGTGGGGCTTGCCTTCTCGGCGATCGCGCTGGTGTTCAACGCGCTGGCCCAGGGCTACGACTTCTTCACGTATTACTTCACGCTGGTGCTCACGCCGATGGGCTTTCTGTCGGGCGTGTACTTCCCGGTCGAGCAGTTGCCCGCCTGGCTGCAGGCGCTGGCCGCCTGGCTGCCGCTGTCGGCGGCGGTGGAGCTGGTGCGCCCGCTGGTCATCGGACAATGGCCGCCCGACCCCGTGCAATGGGCACGCCCGCTCATGGTGTTGGTCGCCTATGCTGCAATCGGGTACTGGCTTGCGCTGGTGTTGACACGGCGCAGGTTTTTCCGCTGAAAGTGGGAACCTCCAATGGATTTGCTTGTCTGGATGGCATGAACGGCATGGTTCGCAGTTGGATGGGGCTGCGCGCGTGGTGCGCGCTGGGCGTGCTGGCGCTGCTGGCCGCTTGGCGGCCGGCGCTGGCCGATGAGTTTCTCGAGCCGGAGAAGGCCTTCCGCATCGCCGTGCGGGCGGCCGATGAGCGCAGCGTGGAGGTGAGCTTCCGCATCGCGCCCGACTACTACATGTACCGGGAGCAGTTCAAGTTCAGCGCCGAGGGCGCCACGCTGGGTGCGCCGGTGCTGCCGCCCGGCAAGGTGAAATACGACGAGAACTTCCAGAAGAACGTCGAGACCTACCGCGACGAGGTGCGCATCCAGGTGCCGGTGCAGCAGGCCGGCGCCAGCTTCCGCCTCACCGCCGTCGGCCAGGGCTGCGCCGATGCCGGACTGTGCTATCCGCCCATGCCCAGCGTGGCCGAGGTGCGGCTTACCGGCTTCGGCGGCGACGGCGGCGTGCGTCTGCTGGCCACCGGCGAGGCGGCGGCCAATCCGGGCGCGGCCCTCTCCACCGAGGACGCTGCCCAGGCCACCGCCGCCGCGCCCCTGCCCGCGCCAGCACCCGATTCCGAAGACGGCGCACTCGACAGCGCGCTGCGCAGCGGCGGTTTCTGGACCGTGGTGGCGGTGTTCTTCGGTGCAGGCCTGCTGCTGTCGCTGACGCCCTGCGTGCTGCCGATGCTGCCCATCCTGTCGTCCATCATCGCCGGGGCTGATTGCAGCGCCATGCGCCGCTGGCGTGCGCTGCTGCTGGCCGGCAGCTATTCGCTGGGCATGGCGCTGGTGTACACCGTGTTCGGCATCGCCGCCGGGCTTGCCGGCGAGGGCCTGGCCGCCGCGCTGCAGACCCCGCTGGTCCTGGGTGGCTTCGCGCTGCTGCTGGTGCTGCTGTCGCTGTCGATGTTCGGCGTGTACGAGCTGCGCATGCCGGCCGCGCTGACCGGGCGGCTGGCCCACGCATCGCACCGGCTGCAAGGCGGACGGTTGGCCGGGGTCTTCATGATGGGTGGGCTGTCGGCGCTGATCGTCAGCCCTTGTGTCGCCGCGCCCTTGGCCGGTGCGCTGGTGTACCTGAGCCAGACGCGCGACGTCATGCTCGGCGGAACGGCGCTGTTCGCGCTGGCTGCCGGCATGAGCGTGCCCTTGCTGCTGGTGGGCGCCTCCGCCGGCGCGCTGCTGCCCAAGGCCGGCCCTTGGATGGAAGGCGTGAAGCAGTTCTTCGGCCTGCTGCTGCTGGCCGTGGCAGTGTGGATGGTGCAGCCGGTGCTGCCGGTGGCGTTGACGCTGGCGGCCTGGGGCACGCTGCTCGCGCTGGGCGCCGCGCTGCTGCGGCCGCTGGCGCGACATCACGGCCGCTTCACGATCAAGGTGGCGTTGCGCCGCATGGCGGGCCTGATGATGGCGGCGTTCGCGCTGATGGAGTTCATCGGCGCGGCCAGCGGCGGCAGCGATCCCCTGCAGCCGCTGGCGCATTTTGCGGCCGACCGCGGGGCGCCGGTGTCTCCGGTGCAATTCCAGCCGGTGCGCAGCGTGAGCGAACTCGACGCCGTGGTGCGTGCCGCCGGCCGGCCGGTGATGCTGGACTTCTATGCCGACTGGTGCGTCTCCTGCAAGGAGATGGAGCGCTTCACCTACACCGACGCCGAGGTGCAACGCCGCCTCGCGGGCGTGCTGCTGCTCAAGGCCGACGTCACCCGCAACACTGCCGAAGACCGCGAGCTGCTGCGTCGCTTCAAGCTGTTCGGGCCGCCGGGCATCATCTTCTTCGATGCGCAGGGCCGGGAACTTCGTCACCTGCGCGTGATCGGATTCCAGAACGCCGAGCGCTTTGCGCGCACGCTGGCCGCCGCCGGGCTCCCATGAGCTGCGTCGTGCGGCGCCCGGCTCTTGGCAAGCCGTCGAAACTTTTGCTATAGTCCACGTTTCCCTGACGCGGGGTGGAGCAGTCTGGTAGCTCGTTGGGCTCATAACCCAAAGGTCGTAGGTTCAAATCCTGCCCCCGCAACCAAACACCAAGGAACCCGCTGGCCGCACATGAAGCGATCAGCGGGTTTTTTCTTTGTGAGCGTCCATGCGCGTTCCATGCGCGTCGGGAGGTCCGGCCTCGAAGGGCTTGCCCCGCGCTTAGAATTTTCGGCTTCGCCCGCATTGGCCGGGCTTGCCTTGCAGCCCGCGTAGGGCCCGCAGGCACTTGTAGAAGAGGACCCCGCACGTGTTCATTTCCGAAGCTTTCGCCCAAACCGCCCCCGCCGCAGGAGGCGGCGAGTCCAGCCTGCTGAGCATGCTGCCGCTGGTGCTGATGTTCGTGGTGCTGTACTTCGTGATGATCCGGCCGCAGATGAAGCGGCAAAAGGAGCACAAGGCCATGATCGAAGCCCTGGCCAAGGGCGACGAAGTGGTCACCGCCGGTGGCGTGCTGGGGCGGGTGAGCCGGCTCGGCGACAGCCACATCGGCCTCGAGGTGGCCAGCGGCGTGGAGCTGCAGGTGCAGCGCAGCGCGGTCGTGCAGGTGCTGCCCAAGGGCACCATCAAGTAAGTCATGAACCGCTATCCCTGGTGGACGTACGCGATCCTGGCGGTCGCGTTGCTGTTGGGCCTGCTGTACACCACACCCAACTTCTTCGGCGAGGCGCCGGCGGTGCAGGTGTCCAGCGGCAAGGCCACCCTCAAGCTCGACCCCGGTGTCACCGAGCGCGTCGAGCAGATCCTGCGCAAGGCCGGCGTACAGCCCGACTTCGTGCAGTTCGAGGGCAACTCGGTCAAGGCCCGCTTCGCCGACACCGACCAGCAGCTCAAGGCCAAGGACGCGCTGAACCAGGCGCTCAATCCTGATCCCAACGACCCGAGCTACATCGTCGCGCTCAACCTGATGTCGCGCACGCCCACCTGGATGACGCAGCTGCGCGCGCTGCCGATGGCACGCGGCCTCGACCTGCGCGGCGGGGTGCATTTCCTGATGCAGGTGGACATGAAGGCCGCGCTCACCAAGCGCGCCGATGCGCTGGCCGGTGACGTGCGCACCTTGCTGCGCGACAAGAACATCCGCCACGCCGGCATCTCGCGCGAGGGGCAGTCGGTGGAGCTGCGTTTCCGCGATCAGGCCGTCTTGCAGCAGGCGCTGACCGTGCTGAACGAGCAGTTACCCGACCTGCAGTGGGTGCAATCGCCCGAAGGCAGCGATTTCAAGCTCGCCGGCACGCTGAAGCCCGAAGCCGCGCGCCGCGTGCAGGAGTCGGCGCTCAAGCAGAACATCACCACGCTGCACAACCGCATCAACGAGTTGGGTGTCGCCGAGCCGGTGATCCAGCAGCAAGGCGCCGACCGCGTCGTGGTGCAGCTGCCCGGTGTGCAGGACACGGCCAAGGCCAAGGACATCATCGGCCGCACCGCCACGCTGGAGCTGCGCATGGTGGACGACAGCGCCGAGGCCGCCGCGGCGGCCGTGGGCACCGGCCCCGTGCCCTTCGGCACCGAGCGCTATTTCGAGCGCGGCGGCCAGCCGCTGATCGTGAAGAAGCAGGTCGTGCTCACGGGTGACAGCCTCACCGACGCGCAGCCGGGTTTCGACCCGCAGACGCAGGAGCCGGCGGTGCACCTCACGCTCGACGCCAAGGGCGCGCGCATTTTCCGCGACCTCACGCGCGAAAACGTGGGCAAGCGCATGGCCATCCTGCTGTTCGAGAAGGGCAAGGGCGAGGTGGTCACCGCGCCGGTCATTCGCAGCGAGATCGGCGGCGGCCGCGTGCAGATCTCGGGCCGCATGACCACGCAGGAGGCCAACGACGTGGCGCTGCTGCTGCGCGCCGGATCGCTGGCTGCGCCGATGGAGATCATCGAGGAGCGCACCATCGGCCCCAGCCTGGGTGCCGAGAACATCACCAAGGGCTTCAACAGCGTGGTGTACGGCTTCGTGGCGATCATGGTCTTCATGTGCGCCTACTACCTGCTGTTCGGCTTGTTCTCCACGCTGGCGTTGGGCTTCAACCTGCTGCTGCTGGTGGCGCTGCTGTCGATGCTGCAGGCCACGCTCAGCCTGCCCGGCATAGCGGCCATCGCGCTGACGCTGGGCATGGCGATCGACGCCAACGTGCTGATCAACGAGCGCGTGCGCGAGGAGCTGCGCAACGGCGCGTCGCCGCAGACGGCCATCAACGCCGGCTATGAGCGCGCCTGGTCGACCATCCTCGACTCCAACGTCACCACGCTGATTGCCGGGGTGGCGCTGCTGATCTTCGGTTCGGGCCCGGTGCGGGGCTTCGCAGTGGTGCACTGCCTGGGCATCCTCACCTCGATGTTCTCGGCGGTGGTGTTCTCGCGCGCGCTGGTCAACCTGTGGTACGGCCGCAAGAAGAAGCTCAAGTCGGTGGCCATCGGCCAGGTGTGGAAGCCGGCCGCGGAGCCAGGCGCCAAGGCCTGAGGGAGCGACAGATGGAATTCTTCCGCATCAAGCGCGACATCCCGTTCATGCGCCACGCGCTGGTGCTGAACATCGTGTCGCTCGTCACCTTCGTGGCGGCGGTGTTCTTCCTCGCCACCCGGGGCTTGCACCTGTCGGTGGAGTTCACCGGCGGCACGCTGGTGGAAGTGCAGTACCCGCAGGCGGCCGACCTGCAGAAGGTACGCACCGCGGTCGACTCGCTCGGCCTGGGCGAGTCGCAGGTGCAGAACTTCGGCACCGCGCGCGACGTGCTCGTGCGCCTGCCGGTACGCGGCGACGTCAAGCAGACCGAAGTGGCCGGCCGCGTGTTCAACCAGCTGTGCCGGGCAGAAAGCGGCACGGTGAGCACCGAGCAGTTCACCAGCGCCAAGGGCGAGGCGGTGAGCAGGCCGGTCTGCAAGACGGCCAGCGGCGCGGTGCCATTGACCTTCAGCCGCAGCGAGCTGGTGGGCCCCAGCGTCGGCTCCGAGCTGGCGCGCGACGGCGCGCTGGCGCTGTTCATCACCGTGCTGGGCATCATGATCTACCTCGCCTTGCGCTTCGAGTGGAAGTTCGCGGTCGCGGCGATCATCGCCAACCTGCACGACGTGGTGATCATCCTGGGCTTCTTCGCCTTCTTCCAGTGGGAGTTCTCGCTCACCGTGCTGGCGGCGGTGCTGGCAGTGCTGGGCTACTCGGTCAACGAATCGGTGGTGATCTTCGACCGCATCCGCGAGGCGTTCCGCAAGTACCGCAAGATGAGCACCGTGGAGGTGATCGACCATGCGATCACCAGCACGATGAGCCGCACCGTCATCACCCATGGCTCCACGCAGATGATGGTGTTGTCGATCCTGTTCTTCGGCGGCCCCACGCTGCACGGATTCGCGATCGCGCTGACCATCGGCATCCTGTTCGGCATCTACTCGTCGGTGTTCGTGGCCGCGGCCATCGCAATGTGGCTCGGGGTCAAGCGTGAGGATCTTGTCAAATCCGGCAGCGAGCGCAAACCGGCTGACCCCAACGATCCCAACGCTGGGGCCGTGGTGTAGAGTAGGCGCCAACCCCGTTTCCACAGGGGCCTTTGGCCCCTTTTTGCATGGCGACCAGCGCCGCCTCGTTGACCCTTGCCACGCAAGCCCGCCGTAACTACACGGAGGAGCTGGTCGAAGGCTTGGTCGAAGTGCAGCGCGCGGTGGCCGGCGCTGCACGCGAGTTGCTGAACAAGCCGAGCGAGCACGCCACCGCACAGCGCCGGCGCGACGTCGCCGACGAGGTGCAGCGCCACATCGGCGCCTGGCAGCAGGCTGCGGTGCAGGCGCTGCGCAAGGCGCTCAACGAAGGGCTGTCGGCGGTGAAGCCGGGCGATCTGCCGCGCCCTGCCGAGCGCCAGTTGCTCGGCGATCTCTCGCTGGTCGATGACGACACGATCGAGCGTGAAATCCTCAGCTCGCGCCTGTCGCTCGCGATCATGGACCGGGCTTCCTGGGAGTTCTCAGACCTGCGCTCGCGCATCTCGGTGCTGGAGCGCCGTGAGGAGCTCGAGCCACACGACATGCTGCGTTCGCACGTGGTGGCCAAGCTGCTGGTCGATGCATGGCGCGCAGCCGGGCTGTCGCTGGACGCCTGGCGCGAGCTGCAGGCCTCGCTGCACGAGGAGCTGTCGCTGCTGGTCGAGGAGGCTTACCACGAGACCAATCGCTGGCTGAAGGACCAGCATGTGCTGCCGGAGGTCGATCTGCGGCCCTTGATCCGCCGCTCGCGCACCAGCGGGCGCACGCAGTTCTCCAGCACGCGTTCGCCGGCCGAGTCGGGCTTGCAGCCCTTGCCCACCGGCACCTATGCCTCGCGCTGGTCGGGTGCGCAGGGCCCGGCGCAAACGGCAGTGCAGGAAGAAACCCGCCTGATGACCCGCTCGCCGGGGCTGCGGCATCCGTCCGACCATGGCGAGGCCGTGCTCGACCGCCTCAACCGGCTGATCGGCCGCCAACTGCCGGGCTTCGCCGAGACCGCCCAGCCGGCGCAGCCCGCTTCGCCGCGCTTGAACGCGGCGATCGTGCAGGCCGAGGCGAGCTTGCGCCAGCGGCTGGAAGCCGGCGTCGGGCCGGCCACCGAGGCACTGACCACGCCGGCGCTGCTGCAGCAGATCGACCGCAACAAGCAGGCGCTGAAGCAGGCGGCCGAGACGCCGATCGAGCGCGCCACGATCGAGATCGTGGCCTTGCTGTTCCAGAGCATCCTGCAGGAGGAGCGCATTCCGGCCAGCGTGCGCGTCTGGTTTGCGCGGCTGCAGATGCCGGTGCTGCGCGTGGCCATCGGCGAGCCGGATTTCTTTGCCACGCTCGACCACCCTGCGCGCCGGCTGATCGACCGCATGGGCGCTTGCGTGATGGGCTTCGACGCCTCGGCGCGCGCCGTGGGCGACGCGCTCGAAAAGGAGATCAAGCGCGTGGTGCAGGTGGTCGAGGCCTACCCCGACACCGGCCGGCGCGTGTTCCAGACCGTGCTCACCGAGTTCGAGCGCTTCCTGGAGCACTACTTCAAGAACGAGAACGAGGCCTCGCGCAAGGGCGTCTCGCTGGCCCAGCAGGTGGAGCAGCGCGAGACCCTGGCCATCCAGTACACGATCGAGCTGCGCAAGATGCTCGAAGGCATGCCGGTGCAGGAGGGCGTGCGCCAGTTCCTGTTCCAGGTCTGGGCCGACGTGCTGGCGATGACGGCCGTCAAGAGCGGGCCGCAGTCAGACGACACCAAGGCGATGAAGCGCGCCGCGGCCGATCTGATCTGGTCGGCCGGCGCCAAGGTGTCGCGTGAAGAGCGCGCCGAGGTGATCCGCCGCCTGCCGCCGCTGCTGAAGGTGCTGCGCGAGGGCATGGCGTCCGCCGGGCTGGCGCAGGAGAAGCAGGACGAGCAGATCCACTCGCTCAACAACGCACTGGCCGCCGCCTTCACCGCGAAGTCGGCGGTGATCCCGTCCGACCGTCTGCAGGAGCTCACCGAGCGGCTCGAGACCATCGAGGAGATGCTGCCCGAGGCTGACTTGCAGATCGACGAGTCGCTGGTGCTGGACCTTTCCGGGCACGAAAGCTCGGAGCTCGAGATCGTCAAGGAAGGCGGCTCCATGCCCACGCCGGCCATGCTGGCCTGGGCGCGCGAGCTGCAGGTGGGCTCCTGGTACATGCTGGACTACCGGGGCCGCAACGAGGCGGTGCAGCTGGCCTGGCAAGGCTTGCGCAAGCAGTTGTCGCTGTTCGTGGCCGCATCGGGCCGCTGCGTGCTGTTCCAGCAGCAGCGGCTGGCGGCCTTCCTTCAGGCGGGCCTGCTGCTGCCTGCACAGGACGAAGCGCTCACCGTGCGCGCCACGCGTACGGCGTTGGCCAAGCTGGATGTCGACCCCGCGCGGCTGCTGAGCTAGGGCTTCCTGCCGGGCAGGTCGCAAATGGCGTGAACAGGCCTAGTGGATCAGGCGATCCGTCGCATCGACGAAGAGTTCGTCGAGGATCAGCGCGTCCGGTTCTTCGCCCAGGCACCAGAACACCATCAGCACGATGATCTTCAGGTCTTCCAGGTCGAGCGGACCGGAGGAGATGGCGGTGGCGCGGTCGATCACCATCTCGCGCATCGGCGGCGGCAGCACACCGGCAGACTCGAGGAAGCTGATGAAGCCGATCGATTCCTCGCCCAGCACTTCCTGCTCGTTCGGCGAATACACGCGCATGCTGTGTTCGCCCTGCTGCCCGTCGTACGACTGCGCCAGCGTCGCCAGGCCATCCAGCCAGACCAGCGCTTCCTGGATCTCGTCGGATTCGAAACCCACCGCAGAGAGTTTGCGCGTGAGTTGATCATGGTCCGGACACGCGTCGGGCCGCCAGTAGTTTTCGTACAGGTACACGAGCACGTCGAACATGCGGACCACTATACCCCAGCCCCCTGGGCGGGGCGTTGAAAATGGCCGCGATCGGGAAGGGGAGCTGTACGGCCGGATTTCAACCCGCGCCGCGGCGCTGGAACAGCCCGCCGGGCAGACGGACCACCCGGCCTTCGAGCTCCAGTTCGAGCAGGCGCGCGCCCAGCTGCTGCGGCGGCCAGCCGGTGCGCGCGACCAGCGCGTCGAGCGTCACCGGGTCGTGGCCCACGGCTGCGAGCAGCGGGTCCTCGCTTCCGGTCGCGGGCGCGCAATTCGGCGCGTCGGAGGGGGAGTCGTTGGCAGGCAGCGGCAGGCGCAGCTCTTCCAGCACGTCGTCGGCGCCCTCCACCAGCTTGGCGCCTTGTTTGATCAGTGCATGGCAACCGCGGGCCTGCGGCGCATGGATGGAACCGGGAATCGCGAACACCTCGCGTCCCATCTCGGCCGCTTGGCGCGCGGTGATGAGCGAACCCGATTGCACGGCCGCCTCCACCACCAGCGTGCCCAGCGACAAGCCGGCGATGATGCGGTTGCGCTGCGGAAAGTTTTCCGGCAGCGGGTGCGTGCCCAGCGGGAACTCGCTCACCATCAGCCCTTGCTCGGCGATGCGGTGCGCAAGCTGCAGATGCCGCTTCGGGTACACCCGGTCGATGCCGGTGCCCACGATGGCCACCGTGCTGCCCGGGCCTTCGAGTGCGCCTTCGTGCGCGGCGCCGTCGATGCCGGCTGCCATGCCGGAGACCACCGTCAGACCCTGCCGGCTGAAGTGGGCGGCGAACTCGCGCGCGTTCTCCCGGCCCGAAGGGCTGGGGTTGCGGCTGCCGACGATGGCGATGCTGCTGGCGCGCAGCAGCTCGGCGCGGCCTTGCAGGTACAGCAGCAGCGGCGGATCGGCGGTCTGCAGCAGCAGCGGCGGATAGGCCGGGTCTGCCAGCGTGATGATCGAGCGCCGCGAGTCCTCGCCGAGCCAGCGTCGCACCGCGTCCACCTGCGCCGGCAGGTCCTCGGGTGCGGTCAGTAGTGCGCTGGACAGCGCCCCGGCGGCCGTGCGCAGCTGCAGCTCCGAGGCCGCGAAGACCTGCTCCGGCGGTCCGAAGGTGGCGAGCAGGCTGCGCGCCGCCTGGCGCCCGACACCGGGCGTCGCCAGCAGCCGCAGCCAAGCGGCCAGTTCGCCGGCCTCCAGCATCGGACGGAGCCGACGGGCTCAGGGCTGGGTGAAGCGGTCGCCCGCCTTCACCGGCTCCAGCACCGAGACGATCAGCGCGTACGAGACACGGTCGAAGACGCTGAACACGAACAGCAGGCCGTGGCGCTCGTCCGGCAGCTTGATGACCGGGCGGGCCGGGTCGGTGGTGTCGCGCACCTCGCGGCCGTCGCGCCACAGCGCGAACACATGGCCGCGCTCCACACCGTCTTGCGCGCCGCGGTTCAGCGCGACGATCTGGTTCTGCCCGGCATTGAGGCCCTGGCCGTAGATCGAGACGATGCGGCCGGCGATCGGGCTGCCGGGCGCGTGAGGCGCATAGGTGCTGTAGTCGCGCGGCGGCACCGGCGCCAGGCGGTCGCCGACGCCGATTTCCTCGCGGATGCTGGTGAGCAGCACGGTGTCGGGCACCACTTGCTGCTTGCCGTCTTGCTCGATCGTGCCGCCCGGGCGCACGAACTCGGCGGTGCCCAGGAAGGGCGCTTCATAGCCCAGCACTTCGCGCGTGGTCGGGTCCAGCAGCGGCTTGGCGCTGCGGAAGACCCGGAAGTCGCGCTGGTTGTTCAGCTCGCCGCGCACGTAGGCGGTTTCGCCCTTGGACAGCAGCACGCGGCCCTCTTGCGCGGCCACGATGCGAGGCGCGGTGGCCAGCTCGTCGGTGTTGAACACCACCGCCTCGTTGAGGAAGGGCGCGATCAGGTGCAGCGGCACGCCGGCGATCGGCCCGCCTTCGTTGAGGTCGCTGCGGATGCGCGGCGAAAGCTTCACCGTGCCGGCCGACCCGTCGCCGTCGGCCAGGCGCAGGCGGGCGCGGCCGTCGATCTTTTCCAGCACCAGCTGCTGACCCGGATAGATCAGGTGCGGGTTGCGGATCTGGTCCATGTTCATGCCCCACAGCTCGGGCCAGCGCCATGGGCTCTTGAGGAACAGCGAGGAAATGTCCCACAGCGTGTCGCCGCGCTTGACGGTGTAGGCGTCGGGCGCGTTGGGCGCCAGCTCCGACAGCGGCACGCCGGCCTGCGCCACCTGCTGCGCGGTGGCGCGCTGCTGCGGCGTGATCGGGTAGTTGCCGGCAGCATGCGCGGGGCCGGCCAGGGCCAGCAGTGCGGCTGCACAGCCTGCAAGCACGGCACCGGGCGCACGGACACAGGAAGGCGAGCGTCGCGTCATCAAGGAAATGTCTCCCAACGAATGCGCGGCCGGGGGCTTGAAAAACCGGACGGCAGGCGAAAATTTCGTTCTGTATGGTTTTCAGTGACGCCGCGGAAACTGCCGCCGCGGATCGGCGAAAATGCTCATACAGTTTCGCAGATTCTGCCCCTAAACCCTTGATATCGCAATGAAACTTGGGCGCAGCGGCAGTTTCCGCGAAGCCTTTCACGCAGTGGCCCGTTGTGACGGGCCGACAGTGTTTCAGCACGTTTCCAATCTGATTTTTCGTGGTGCTCCATGGCCCTGCTTTCGATCCTTCGCTATCCCGATCCACGGCTGCACACGGTGGCCAAGCCGGTGGCCGAGGTGGACGAGCGCATCCGCCGCCTGGTCGATGACATGCTGCAGACCATGTACGCGGCCGACGGCGTGGGCCTGGCGGCCACGCAGGTGGACGTGCACGAGCGCGTGATCGTGATAGACACCTCCGAAGGACGCAACGAGCCGCGGGTGCTGATCAATCCCGAGCTCATCGCACGCAGCGACGAACTGGTCGTGGGAGACGAGGGCTGCCTGTCGGTGCCGCAGATCTACGACAAGGTGCAGCGCCATGCGCGCGTGACGGTGCGTGCGCTCGGGCGCGACGGCCAGGCCTATGAGTTCGAGGCCGAAGGCCTCACGGCGGTGTGCGTGCAGCACGAAATGGACCACCTGGTCGGCAAGGTGTTCGTCGAATACCTGAGCCCTCTCAAGCGCAACCGCATCAAGTCCAAGATGCTGAAGAAGACGCGCGAGGAGCAGCAGCAACAGCCGGCCCGCGCGCTGTAATGCGGGTCGCCTTTGCCGGCACGCCGGAGTTCGCCGCTGCGGCCTTGCGGCGCATCGTCGAGGCCGGCTTCGAAGTGCCGCTGGTGCTGACCCAGCCCGACCGGCCGGCGGGCCGCGGCATGAAGCTGCAAGCCTCGCCGGTGAAGCAGCTGGCGCAGGCGCGGCGCATCGCCGTCGCACAGCCGCGCAGCCTGCGCCTGGATGGGAAGTTCCCCGACGACGCGCAGGCGGCGCGCGAGGCCTTGCGGGCGGCGCGGCCCGACGTGGTGGTGGTGGCCGCCTATGGATTGATCCTGCCGGCGTGGGTGCTGGCCCTGCCGCCGCTGGGCTGCCTGAACATCCACGCCTCGTTGCTGCCGCGCTGGCGCGGGGCGGCGCCGATCCACCGCGCCATCGAGGCCGGCGACGAGCGCACCGGCATCACCATCATGCAGATGGACGAAGGCCTGGACACCGGCGACATGCTGATGCACGAAGTCGTCGACGTTCGGCCCGACGACAGCACCGCCAGCCTGCACGACCGGCTGGCTGCGCTGGGCGGGCGCCTGATCGTCGAGGCGCTGGAAGCGGCCGCCTGTGGCGGGCTGGTGCGCACGCCGCAGCCCGCCGAGGGCGTGAGCTATGCGCACAAGATCGAGAAGTCCGAGGCGGCGATCGACTGGACGCTGCCGGCCGCCGTGATCGAGCGTCGGGTGCGGGCCTTCGACCCGTTTCCGGGCGCGAGCTTCCAGCTCGGTGGCGAGGGGGTGAAGCTGTGGCGCGCGGCACTGCGCCCTGAAGTGCGCGGTGCGCCGGGCACCGTGGTGCATGCCAGTCCGGAGCAGCTCACGGTGGCCTGCGGCGAAGGCGCGCTGGACCTGCTGGAGCTGCAGCGTCCCGGCGGCAGGCGCCAGCCGGTGGCGGCCTTTGTGCGGGCACACCCGTTGCCGGCCGGTACCCGCCTCGCGGATTGAACTTCCGCTTCCAGGCCGCATCTACGCGGCACTGGAGGCATACACCACAATGTTCAATCTGATGAAGACGGCCATCCTGATGGCCGCCATCACCGCCTTGTTCATGGCCATCGGAGCGCTCATCGGCGGGCGTACCGGCATGGCGTTCGCCCTGCTGCTGGCGCTGGGCATGAACTTCTTCAGCTACTGGTTCTCCGACAAGCTGGTGCTGCGCATGTACCACGCGCAGGAGGTGGACGAGGCCTCGGCGCCGCAGTTCTACCGCATGGTGCGCGACCTGGCGCAGCGCGCCGGCCTGCCGATGCCGCGCGTGTACCTGATCCAGGAAGACGCGCCCAACGCCTTTGCCACCGGCCGCAACCCCGACAACGCCGCGGTGGCCGCCACCACTGGCATCCTGCGTGTACTCAGTGAGCGCGAGCTTCGCGGCGTGATGGCACACGAGCTGGCGCACGTGAAGCACCGCGACATCCTCATCTCGACGATCAGCGCCACGATGGCCGGTGCCATCGGCATGCTGGCGAACTTCGCGATGATCTTCGGCGGCCGCGATGAAGAAGGCCGGCCGGCCAATCCGATCGTGGGCCTGCTGGTCGCGATCCTGGCGCCGATCGCCGCCAGCCTGATCCAGATGGCGATCAGCCGCGCGCGCGAATTCGAGGCCGACCGCGGTGGCGCCGAGATCTCCGGCGATCCGCAGGCGCTGGCAGCCGCGTTGCAGAAGATCCAGCGCTATGCGCAAGGCGTGCCGCTGCACGCCGCCGAGCGCCACCCCGAGACGGCGCAGATGATGATCGTCAACCCGCTGTTCGGCGGCGGCCTGCGCAGCCTGTTCTCGACCCACCCTTCCACCGAAGAGCGCGTGGAGCGCCTGCTGGAAATGGCCGCGCGCGGCATGCGCTGACCGCTGCGGCCTGGAGGGCCGGCCCTCAAGCTGGCGGCGCAGCGGCCGATATGCCGGCCATGCGCCGCCTTTTCATTTCGCTCGGACTCGTCGTGATGCTGGCCGGCTGCGACCTGCTGGGCATCGAGTCTGCCAGCGACCTGGCCGCCCGCCGCGAGGCGGAAGGCAAGGCGGTGGGCGGCGCCTGCCGCAACGCCGGCCGGGCGATCGAGGACTGTTTTGCGCTCAACCGCAAGATCGACAAGGCCGCCATCCTCGCCGGCTGGCGCGAGATGAACGACTACATGCGCGAGAACAAGATCGAGCCCACACCGCCGCAACTGACCCCCCCCACCGAGGTGGCGCGGGCGCCGGCCGACGAGGCACCGGCCGAGCCGGCCCCCGCTGCCAAGCCGGGCAAGGCGGACAAGGCCGACAAAGCCGAAAAGGTCGAAAAGCTCCCGTCCTGATTCGGCTCGTTCCCGGGCCGCGGCGTTTGGTCGGGCCCAGGCTGCAGAACGTCGCAAGCCGCGTGACGGCCGGCTGCCGGCCCGCCACGATGTGCGCCATCGCCAAGACGCCTTCGGGAATGCCCATGAACCTGCTCGCCCCATCCGCTTGGCTGCGCCTCGGCGCGGCCGCCTTGCTGCTCGCCACCGCCGTATGGCCGGCCCACGCGCTCGACATCCGCTGGGGCCTGGGCTCCTCGGTCACCGGCTCCGGCAAGCCCGCCAGCGAGACCCGTGCGCCGGGCAGCTTTCAGGCCATCTCGGTGCGCGGCCCGATCGAACTTGTGGTGCGTCAGAGCGGCCGCGAGGCGGTGGAGGTGCGTGCCGACGACAACCTGCTGCCACTCATCGAGACCCAGGTGGAAGACGGCGCCCACGGCCCGACGCTGGTGGTGGGTGTGCGCAAGGGGCAAAGCCTGAGCACGCGCAGCCAGATCCGGGTGACCGTCGACGTGGCGCGGCTGCAGGCCTTGTCCACCAGCGGCTCGGGCGACTTCACGATCGAGTCGCTGCAGACACCATCGCTGAAGCTCAGCATCGCCGGCTCCTCCGACGGACGCATCGGCGGCTTGCAGACCGAGTCGCTGGACATCGCCATCGCCGGCAGTGGCGACGTGCGGGCGGCAGGCAGCGCCGCCCGCGTCAAGCTCAGCATCGCGGGCAGTGGCGACGCACGGCTGCCGCAGTTGCAGGCCGACGACGTGACCGTGAGCATCTCCGGCAGCGGCGACGCGGACGTCACGGCCAACAAGACGCTGGCGGTCTCGATCGCGGGCTCGGGCGACGTGGTGTACGGTGGCAGCGGCACGCTGACGCGCAGCTCGGTGTTGGGCAGCGGAAGCGTCACCCGCCGCTAGCGGCGGGTGCTTGCGCTTCGCAGCGGCCCTGGGGCTCGCCCTGCCCGCTGCGCGAAGGTGTCAGCCAGGAAATGGCCGAACACCTGACAATGGGTGCATGACCTCGTGGTACAGGGCGCCAGGCGAGCCGATCTGGCGCCATCCTGAATTCGCGCTCGGCGCACGCGAAATGGTGCCCACTGCCATGGGCATCGCGGCCTGGGGCCTGGTGACCGGCGTCGCAATGACCAAGAGCGGGCTGGGCGTGGGCCTGTCGGTGCTGATGTCGCTGCTGGTGTTCGCCGGCAGCGCGCAGCTGGCGTCGCTGCCGCTCATCGCGTCGGGCGCGCCGCTGTGGGTGGTGCTGGCCACTTCGTTTTGCGTCAACCTGCGCTTCATCATCTTCAGCGCGCAGTGGCGGCCGTATTTCGGGCACTTCCCGCGCGCCAAGCGCGTCGGGCTGGCCTATTTCACCGCCGACCTGAACTACGTGATCTTCATGCGGCGCTTCCGCACGCCGCAGCCGGCGCCGGAGCAGGTGCCGTACTTCCTGGGCGGCGTGGCGACGAACTGGACCGCCTGGCAGGTGCCGTCGATGGTCGGCATCTTCGCGGCCGACCACATTCCCACCGAGTGGGGCATCGGCTTCGCCGGCACGCTGGCGCTGCTGGGGCTGATCTATTCGATGCTGTCCGACAAGGCCACCTGGGTGGCGGCCGCCGTGGCCGGCTGCGCGGCGGTGGCCGCGTATGCCTTGCCGCTGAAGCTCAACATCCTGGTGGCGATCGCCGCGGCAGTGGCCATCGGCCTGGTGATGGACCACACGGCGCGCACACCGGGGCCGGTGGAGGACAGGACATGAGCTTCTGGGAAGCGTTCTTCACCATCCTGGGCATGGCGGTCGTCACTGTGGTCACGCGCGCCTTCTTCCTCTTTCCGCAACGCGAGATGCCGCTGCCGGTGTGGCTGAAGCAGGGGCTGCGTTATGCGCCGCTGGCCGCCATGGCTGCGATCGTCGTGCCGGAAGTCGTGATGACGCAGGGCCAGCTGGTCCACACGCTGAAGGACGCGCGGCTGTACGCCGTGATCGTGGCCACGGCCTACTTCTTCTTCTGGCGCCGCGGCATCCTCGGCACCATCGTCAGCGGCACGGCGGTGATGCTTGCGCTGCGGCTGGGGCTGGGCTGGTAAGCGACGTCGGTGGCGCAGGAACCGGCTTTGAAACCCGCGCTTCTTAGAATCACGGGATTCCACCTGAAGCCGTCCCCGCCATGAACTACCTCCGTTTCTCCGACCTCATCGACCAAGGCAAGGTCGCCGGCCAGCGCGTGTTCATCCGCGCCGACCTCAACGTGCCGCAGGACGACAGCGGCCGCATCACCGACGACACCCGCATCCGCGCCTCGATTCCCTGCATCGAGATGGCCTTGAAGGCCGGAGCCGCGGTGATGGTCACCTCGCACCTGGGCCGCCCCACCGAAGGCGAGTTCAAGCCCGAGGATTCGCTGCAGCCCGTGGCGGATCGGCTGGCCGAGCTGCTCAAGCGCCCGGTGCCCTTGATGCAGAACTGGGTCGAGGGCGTGGCAGTGAAGCCCGGCGAACTGGTGCTGCTGGAGAACTGCCGCCTCAACAAGGGCGAGAAGAAGAACAACGAGGAGCTGGCGAAGAAGATGGCGGCGCTGACCGACATCTTCGTGCACGATGCCTTCGGCACGGCGCACCGCGCCGAGGCTTCCACCTACGGTATCGCGCAGTTCGCCAAGGTCGCCTGCGCCGGCCCGCTGCTGGCCGCCGAGATCGACGCGATCACCAAGGCGCTGGCCCAGCCGAAGCGTCCGCTGGTCGCCATCGTGGCCGGCTCCAAGGTGAGCACCAAGCTGACCATCCTGCAAAGCCTGGCGCAAAAGGTCGACGGGCTGATCGTCGGCGGCGGCATCGCCAACACCTTCATGCTGGCCTCGGGGCTGAACGTGGGCAAGTCGCTGGTGGAAGCCGACCTGATCGGCGAGGCCATGGCCGTCATCAAGGCGATGAAGGACCGCGGCGCCGAGGTGCCCATTCCCGAGGACGTGGTGGTGGCCAAGGAGTTCAAGGCCGACGCACCTGCGGTGGTGAAGGCGGCCAGCGAGGTGGCGGCCGACGAGATGATCCTCGACATCGGCCCCCAGACGGCGGCCCGGCTGGCCGAGCAGCTCAAGAAGGCCGGCACCATCGTCTGGAACGGCCCGGTGGGCGTGTTCGAATTCGACGCCTTCGCCAAAGGCACGGAGACGATCGCCCGCGCCATTGCCGAAAGCCCCGCCTTCAGCATCGCCGGCGGCGGCGACACGCTGGCGGCGATTGCCAAGTACGGCATCGAGCAGGACGTGGGCTACATCTCCACCGGCGGCGGTGCCTTCCTCGAGGTGCTGGAGGGCAAGACCCTGCCGGCTTTCGAGATCCTGGCCAAGAGGGCGGCGGCTTAAGTTTCCATACCCGATCCGATAGGGGCCCATGCCGAACCGGCATGGGCCTTCGTCATTTACGTATCGGCAATCGCGTACCGGCGCTGTAACCTCGCTGTCCCGTTTTTGCTCACACTCCAGCGAGGAACTGCCATGGCCCAGCCGCTGTCCCCGGCCGAACAGGCGCTGCGCGACGCCGCCTTCGAATACCACTGCAAACCGGCGCGCGGCAAGATCTCGGTGCAGCCGACCAAGCCGCTGGCCAACCAGCGCGACCTGTCGCTCGCCTACTCACCGGGCGTGGCCTATCCGTGCCTGGCCATCGAAGAGGACCCGAACGCCGCAGCCGAGTACACCTCGCGCGGCAACCTGGTGGGCGTGGTGACCAACGGCACCGCGGTGCTGGGCCTGGGTGACATCGGCCCGCTGGCGGCCAAGCCGGTGATGGAAGGCAAGGGGTGCCTGTTCAAGAAGTTCGCCGGCATCGACGTGTTCGACATCGAGCTGGCCGAGAAAGACCCCGACAAGCTGATCGACATCATCGCGGCGCTGGAGCCCACGCTGGGTGGCGTGAACCTGGAAGACATCAAGGCGCCGGAGTGCTTCTACATCGAGCGTGCGCTCAAGGAGCGCATGAAGATCCCGGTGTTCCACGACGACCAGCACGGCACCGCCATCATCTCCGGCGCGGCGCTGCTCAATGGCCTGGAGCTGGTGGGCAAGCCGATCGACAAGATCAAGCTGATCGCCTCGGGCGCCGGCGCCGCGGCCATTGCCTGCCTGGACATCATGGTGGGCCTGGGCGTCAAGCGCGAGAACATCTTCGTCGTCGATTCCAAGGGCGTGATCCAGCACGAGCGCGCCGACGCGCAGGCCGGCAAGCTCGACGAATCCAAGCAGCGCTACTGCCAGAAGACAGCCGACCGCACGCTGGCCGACGTGATGCACGGCGCCGACGTGTTCCTCGGCTGTTCCACCGCCGGCGTGCTGACGCCCGCGATGGTGAAGACCATGGCCGATCGGCCCATCATCCTGGCGCTGGCCAACCCGGAGCCGGAGATCCGGCCCGAGCTGGCGAAGGAGGCCAAGCCCGACTGCATCGTCGCCACCGGCCGTTCGGACTATCCGAACCAGGTGAACAACGTGCTGTGCTTCCCCTACATCTTCCGCGGCGCGCTCGATTGCGGCGCCACCCGCATCACCGAGGAGATGAAGCTGGCCTGCGTGCGCGAGATCGCGGCGCTGGCCAAGGCCGACATCAGCGACGAGGTGGCCGCCGCCTATGCGGGGCAGGAGCTGAAGTTCGGCCCCGACTACATCATCCCCAAGCCCTTCGACTCGCGGCTGATCCTGCGCATCGCGCCGGCGGTGGCCGAGGCTGCGGCGAAAAGCGGTGTCGCCACGCGGCCGATTGCCGACCTGCCGGCCTACCGCTCGTCGCTCGGGCGCTTCGTGTACCAGACCGGCATGGTGATGCGGCCGGTGTTCGCCGCCGCCAAGGCCGACCCCAGGCGCGTGGTCTATGCCGAGGGTGAAGACGACCGCGTGCTGCGCGCGGTGCAGGTGGTGCTCGACGAAGGCCTGGCCAAGCCCATCCTCGTGGGCCGCCCGGCGGTGATGCAGATGCGCATCGAGCGCGCCGGCCTGCGCCTGAGGATGGGGCAGGACTTCGAGGTGGTGGATCCCGAGGACGACCCGCGCTACCGCGAGTGCTGGGAGGCGTATCACAAGCTGATGGGCCGCGAAGGCGTGACGCCCGAGATGGCCAAGGCGATGATGCGGCGCTCCAACACGCTCATCTCCTCGATGCTGCTGCAGCGCGGTGATGCCGACGCCATGCTGTGTGGCCTGGTCGGCCGCTACGACCAGCACCTGGAGCACATCAGCCACGTCATCGGCCTGAAGCCCGGCGCGCACGGCTTTGCCGCGATGAACGCGCTGCTGCTGGACACGCGCACGCTGTTCCTCACCGACACCTTCGTCAACGAGCAGCCCGGCGCGGAAGCGCTGGCGCAGATTGCGCTGATGGCGGCCGAGGAAGTGCGGCGCTTCGGCCTGCCGCCCAAGGTGGCGTTCCTCTCGCACTCGATGTTCGGCTCCTCCACGCGCGAGTCGGCCCGGCGCATGCGCGCGGCGGCCAGCCTGTTCAAGGGCATGGCGCCCGATGTCGAGTGCGACGGCGAGCTGCATGGCGACGCCGCGCTTTCGCAGGAGATCCGCGACCGTTTCCTGCCCGACAGCAGCCTGAAGGGCGAGGCCAACCTGCTGGTGCTGCCCAACCTCGACGCGGCGAACATCCTGTTCAACGTGCTCAAGATGACCGGTGGCCACGGTGTCACGGTAGGCCCCATCCTGCTGGGCGCGGCCAAGCCGGCGCACATCCTCACGCCATCGGCGACGATGCGGCGCGTGGTCAACATGACCGCGCTGGCGGTGGCCGACGTGGCGGCCTCGCAAGAGGTAACCCGTTCGTAACCCGAAGGCGCCCATTCGCAGGGAAGCGGCCGCAATAATGGCGGGCTGCCCCGTACCGGAGTTACCTCGATGCCCCGCCAGACCAAGATCGTCGCCACGCTAGGCCCTGCCTCCTCCACGCCGGAGGTGCTGGAACGCATGATCCGCTGCGGGGTCGACGTGGTGCGGCTGAACTTCTCGCACGGCACCGCGCAGGACCACATCGACCGAGCGCGCTTGGTGCGCGAGACGGCCGAGCGGGCGGGCAAGTCGGTGGCGATCATGGCCGACCTGCAGGGACCGAAGATCCGTGTCGGCAAGTTCGAAGGCGGCAAGGTCATGCTCGACAAAGGCCAGCCCTTCATCCTCGATGCCTCGATGAGGGAGCCGGGCAACCTGGAGCGCGTGGGCCTGGACTACAAGGAGCTGCCGCGCGACGTGAAGCCCGGCGACACGCTGCTGCTCAACGACGGGCTGATCGTGCTGACGGTGGAGTTCGTGCGCGGCGACGAGGTGCACACCACCGTGAAGATCGGCGGCGAGCTGTCCAACAACAAGGGCATCAACAAGCAAGGCGGCGGGCTCACCGCGCCGGCGCTCACCGCCAAGGACATGGAGGACATCAAGACCGCGATGAGCTTCCAGTGCGAGTACCTGGCGGTGAGCTTCCCGAAGAACGCCACCGACATGGAGATGGCACGCCAGCTCGCCAACGTGGCGGGCGAGCCTTACCGCCACAAGCCGGGCATGATCGCCAAGATCGAGCGCAGCGAGGCGATCCCCGTGCTCGAAGGCATCCTGAAGGCCAGCGACGGCATCATGGTCGCGCGCGGCGACCTGGCGGTGGAGGTGGGCAACGCAGCCGTGCCCGCGCTGCAAAAGCGCATGATCAAGCTGGCGCGCGAGATGGACAAGGTGGTCATCACCGCGACCCAGATGATGGAGTCGATGATCGTCAACCCGGTGCCCACGCGCGCCGAGGTGAGCGACGTGGCCAACGCCGTGCTCGACGGCACCGACGCGGTGATGCTCAGCGCCGAGACGGCCGCCGGCAAGTACCCGGTGGAGACGGTGGAGGCCATGGCCGCGATCGCCGAGGAGGCCGAGCGCGCGGAGCATGTGTCGCTCGACGCCGACTTCACCAACAAGCGCTTCGGCCGCATCGACCAGTCGATCGCGATGGGCGCGTTGTTCACCGCGCACCACCTGGGCTGCAAGGCCATCATCGCGCTCACCGAAAGCGGCTCCACCGCCTTGTGGATGAGCCGGCACCGGGTGCACGTGCCGATCTACGGCCTCACCGCCCAGCCGGTGAGCGAGCGTCGCATGGCGCTGTACCGCAACGTCACGCCGCTGCCCATGCCGACGCTGCAAGACCGTGACCAGGCGCTGGTGGCGGCGGAGAAGCTGCTGGTCGAGCGCGGCGTGCTGAAGCCGGGCGACACCTATGCCATCACCTGCGGGGAGCCCATGGGCTACCCGGGCGGCACCAACATGCTCAAGGTCAGCAGGGTGGGTTGACCACCCCCGAAGCGCCTGACGGCGCTTCCCCTCGAAGGAGGCAACACCGGCAGCCCGGCAAAGCCGGATCTGCGGTGTCCGCCGGGCTGGCTAGGCGCGCTGGAATGCGCTGATCAATGCGGCAACGCGAGGTTGCATGTTGAGCGGCACCAGTTGCACGCCGGGATGGTCGTGCGCGAACACGCGGAACAACTCGTCGGCGAAGCCGTGGCCGATCTCGTCGATGCCGTCGAAATCGACTTCCGCGCGCTTGAACTGCTCCAGCCGCGCGGCCACGCGGCGGGCCTGGGCGCGTGAGTCCAGCGCCACGCCGTCGGTGGCCATCAGGCGCAGCGAGACGCTGGTGCGGTCGAAGGCCACGCCGCTGCCGTCGCCGCTCCACAGGTCCAGCACCGACTCGAGCGTGCGGCGGGTGTCCAGAGACATCGCCAGGTAGACCGAGGTGCCCTGCGCGGCCAGCGGGCGGCCACAGCGCCAGTGCTGACCTTCCCAGCCGCGGCGCTGGAAGGCCGTGCCGTTGGCATGCAGGTCGAACACGTCGGCCAGTTGCGACGTGAAGAACAGGCCCCGGCCCATGTGCCGGGTGGGCTGGCTGGTCAGCTTGCCCTTGCTCAGCTCCAGCATCGCGTGCATCGGATCGTCGATCGCAAACGCGCTGCGCAGCCGGTCGAACAGACCGCAGCCGTCGTCGGAGACCAGCAGTTGCGCCTGCGTGGGCGTCTGTCGCACCGACACCGTGACTGCCGCGCCGCCGCTGTGGTCGATGGCGTTGTTCAGCAACTCCTGGAACGCGTGCTGCAGCATGCGCCGCACAGCGGACGGCAGCGCGAAGTAGGGCGCGAAGTCGCGGCTCCAGGGCAGGTCTTCCGACAGCCCGTGCAGCGGGTAGCGCTTGACCACCTGGCGCAGCGGCCCGGGCGTGTAGACCGGCCGGCTGCGCGAGCCGCCGCGCACGAGCCACTGCATCTGGCCCAACCGGCGTAGTGCCTTGTGCGCACAGGCGCGGCTGCATCCGGCACGCTCCATCACCAGCGCCGCCAGGTCGTCCGGCCGCTGCACCGCCGCGGCGGTGATCCAGGTCGTCATGTGGGTCAGGTTGACACGTGGCATCGGGGCGCTCGGGGGGAAAAATGGCGTCGTACCAGTGTGTGCCGGCCCCTGCGTCTTCAAACCCCGAAAAGCCGGCGTTTTGCGGGCCAGTTGGGCTTCCGGCAGCGGCCTGTGCGCCTCGCGCGACCCCCGCCACGAGGGGGTCGGAGCCCACAGGCGATCGGTAGAATTCCCGGCTTAGTTACAGCCAGGTTACGGCGCCTACTTCTGATCCCGCGCACGGCATTGCGATTGCTCCGCCCCTCGCGGACCGCCTTGCCCTGCCGCAGCGCCTTGCCACCGACCCCGGTTCCACCCACTACAGGAAGACCGCCATGCCACTCGTCTCAATGCGCCAACTGCTGGACCACGCCGCCGAGAACGGCTATGGCATTCCGGCATTCAACGTCAACAACCTCGAGCAGGTGCAGGCCGTGATGGCCGCGGCCCAGGAAGTGGGTGCGCCGGTGATCCTGCAGGCCAGCGCCGGCGCCCGCAAGTACGCCGGTGAATCCTTCATCAAGCACCTGATCCAGGCCGCGCTCGAGGCCTACCCGCAGATCCCGCTGGTCATGCACCAGGACCACGGCCAGAGCCCCGACGTCTGCAAGGGCGCCATCGACCTGGGCTTCAGCTCGGTGATGATGGACGGCTCGCTGCAGGCCGACGGCAAGACCATCGCCAGCTACGAATACAACGTCGACGTGACCAAGACCGTGGTCGACATGGCTCACAAGCTGGGCGTCACGGTCGAAGGCGAACTCGGCTGCCTCGGTTCGCTGGAGACGATGAAGGGCGACAAGGAAGACGGCCACGGTGCCGAGGGCACGATGACGCGCGAGCAGCTGCTCACCGACCCGGAGCAGGCGGCTGACTTCGTCAAGAAGACCCAGCTCGACGCGCTGGCCATCGCCATCGGCACCAGCCACGGCGCCTACAAGTTCAGCCGCAAGCCCACGGGCGACATCCTCGCGATCGACCGCATCAAGGAAATCCACCGCCGCATCCCCAACACCCACCTGGTGATGCACGGCTCGTCCTCCGTACCGCAAGACCTGTTGGAGCAGATCCGCAAGTACGGCGGCAACATGAAAGAGACCTACGGCGTGCCGGTCGAGGAGATCCAGGAGGCCATCAAGCACGGCGTGCGCAAGATCAACATCGACACCGACATCCGCCTGGCGATGACCGGCGCGGTGCGTCAGTTCATGGCCGAGCACCCCGACAAGTTCGACATGCGCGAGTGGATGAAGCCCGCGCGCGAGGCCGCCAAGGCCATCTGCAAGCAGCGCTACATGGAATTCGGCTGCGAAGGCCAGGCGCCCAAGATCAAGGCGGTGTCCTTGTCCGAGATCGCGCAGCGCTATGCCAGCGGCGCGCTGGCGCAGACGGTGACCTGAGCCGGTTGCCCAGGCCGGTGGACACGGGCGCCTTCGGGCGCCCGTTTTCATGCCAGGGCCGGACAATCGCGCGTCTTTCAACGAGGGGAGCGCCATCACGATGAGCATCGCGCACGAGGGTGCCGTGCCGCAAGGGCCTTGTCGCAACTGCGGCACCGCATGGCCGGCGCCGGCGCGCTACTGCGCGCAATGCGGCCAGGAGACGGCGCTTCACCCGCCCACCCTGGGCGAGTTCGTGCACGAGTTCGTGGGTCACTACGTGGCGGTGGAAGGTGCGCTGTGGCGCACCCTGAAGCTGCTGCTGTTCAAGCCAGGTCAGCTGACACGGGAGTACCTCGCCGGACGGCGCCGGCGCTATGTGCTGCCGCTGCGCATCTACCTCACGGCCAGTTTCCTGTTCTTTCTGATCGTGAAGCTGCTGCCCTCCGCCGTCGACGAGGCGGCGTTGGAAAGCGCAGCCCGGCTGCCGGCGCGCGCCGCAGCCGAGGCCATCCGCGAATCGGCTGCGTCGGCGGCGGCTCCCGCGCATGAGCCGGCGCTGGTGCTGCTGCACGAGACCGGCTGCACCGCGGCCAGTGCGCCGCCGTGCAACGCGTTCGAACGCACCATCCACCGCATCGGCGAACGCTTTCGCAGCGACCCGCGACGTTTCGTCGAGCACATGAAGTCGCGCTTCAGCGCCTCGGTGCCGTATGCGGTGTTCCTGCTGCTGCCCGCCAGCGGCAGCGACCTGGTGCTGCTCGCGGCGCCGGTGCACAGTGCGCTGGCGCTGCGCACGGTGTACGGCGGTGGCTGGGCCCCCACGCTGGCGCGCACGCTGTTCATCGGCGTGCTGTACGGCTTGCTCCTGCTGCTGGCCACGCTGGGATTGGTGGCTGTGCTGCTTGCCTTTGCCTGACGCGGCGACGCCGGCACCTACAATCCCCGCTGGTTTCCAGAGGCTTCGCCGTGACATCTGCGCTGCTCCAAAGCTCCCTGCACTCGCTGCCCTTGCTGGCGCGCGGCAAGGTGCGCGACAACTACGCGGTCGGCAGCGACCGCATCCTGATGGTCGCGAGCGACCGCCTGTCGGCCTTCGACGTGGTGATGGGCCAGCCCATCCCGGGCAAGGGCGAGCTGCTGACGCAGATGGCGCTGTTCTGGTTCGACAAGCTGCAGGGCATCGTGCCCAACCACCTCACCGGCCAGGCGCCCGAAAGCGCGGTGGCGCCCGACGAGGTGGCGCAGGTGCGCGGCCGCTCGATGCTGGTCAAGCGCCTGAAGCCGCTGCCGGTGGAGGCCGTGGTGCGCGGCTACCTGGCCGGCTCCGGCTGGGCCGAGTACCAGGCCACGCGCTCGGTGTGCGGCGTGGCGCTGCCCGAGGGCCTGAAAAACGCGAGCAAGCTGCCCGAGCCGATCTTCACGCCGGCCACCAAGGCCGCGGTGGGCGAGCACGACGAGAACGTGAGCTTCGAGCAGATCGCGCAGACGATCGGGCCCGATCTGGCGCAGCAGGTGCGCGATGCGGCGATCCGGCTGTACAAGACCGCGGCCGACTTCGCGCTCACCAAAGGCATCATCATCGCCGACACCAAGTTCGAGTTCGGCCTCGACGAGCAGGGCAGGCTGACGCTGATGGACGAGGTGCTCACGCCCGACTCTTCTCGTTTCTGGCCGGTCGAAGGCTACCAGGCCGCGTTCGACGCCGGCCGCAACCCCCCCAGCTTCGACAAGCAATTCGTGCGCGACTGGCTGGAGCAGGCCAAGGTGGACGGCAAGCCCTGGAACAAGAAGGCACCGGCGCCCGAACTGCCTGCCGAGGTGATCGAGAAGACGGCGGCCAAGTACCGCGAGGCCTTGCAGCGCCTCACGGCTTGACGCGGCAGCACACGATGCGCTCGCGCTTGTTGGCTCGGCTGGATGCGGCGATCGCCCGCACCCGCGACCCGGTGCAGCTGGCGTGTCTGCGCGCCGAGCGGGCCGGATTCCTCGGCCGCCATGGTCAGGTGGAGCTGGCGCGCGGGCAGCTGCAGGAGCTGCAGCGCCAGTTCGCCGCCCGGCCGCATGTGGCGGTGAGCGGCTGGATGGCGCTGGCCGAAGGCCAGATCGAGCAGTACACGCACCTCGGCAGCGCCACCGCGTATGACCGGCTCAAGCGCGCCTATGCGCTCAGCGCCGCAGCGCAGCTGCAGCCGCTGCAGGCGCTCAGCGCGGCATGGCTCGCACATGCCCACTACCTGCGCGACGAGCGCGAGCGCACCGCGGCGCTATGCGCCGAGGCGCTGCGCCTGGCCGCGCCCGACCACCATGGGGCGCGCTGGCGCGCCTGCCTCACCGTGGCCGTGGGGCTGCACTACACCGGCCGGCTCGACCTGGCGCAGCCCTGGTACAACAGCGCGCGCCAGCATGCGCTGGCCGACGGCGACGACGTGGCGCTGAGCTCCACCATCTACAACCAGGCCGGGCTGCGCGCAGACCATGCGCGGCAGGCTGCGGCCTTCGAAGGCGTGACCGGCAGCCAGGCGGTGCATGCCGCGATGGTGATGGACTCGACGAGCAACTTCGACGCCGGCATCGGCCTGCAGTCGCTCGACTGGCTGGTGCCGCTGTTGCGCGCGCACCTGCTGGTGCTGGAAGGTTGCTTCGAGCAGGCGCTGGCGCTGTTCGACGAACAACAAGCCGGCTCTCCCACCACCCGATCGCCCTGGCGCGAGCGGCTGCAGCCTTGCCTGCTGGCCGACCGCGCCTGGTGCCTGCTGCAGACCGGGCGCGAAGAAGAAGCGCGCGCCGGCGCGCAGGCCGCTGAGCAAAGCCTGCAGCAGGCGAGCTGCGACGTGGACGACCGCGCCCTGGCCCATGCCAGGCTGGCCGAGTTGTTCGCGCGCTTCGGCGATGCCCAGCGCGCCGCACGGCACCGCGCCCGGGCCGAACAGGATCACGCCGCCTACAAGGCCCAGCAGGCCAAGGCGCTGCACATCCTGCAAGAGGCGCTGGGCGAGTTGCGGCCCGCTTGAACGCAGATTCCGGCCACCCGGCGCGGCGGCCGGGCGCTCAGAAAAGCGCCATGCTGAGCTTGCGCCGGTACTGGTCGACCACAGGGTCGGACTGCGCGGCCGCCGGCTTGCCGGTGACTTCGAGCGCCCCCTTGGCTTCGGCCGCCGCGGCCTTGGGCGCCGGCTTGCTCATCAGCTCGAGGATGGCCACGTAGGTCTTGCGCGCGAGCTCGTCGTTCCAGCCCTTGTCGCGCATCACGATCTCGAGCAGTTCGTCCATGGCCTCGGTGAATCGGCCGGCGGCGAGATGGGTTTGCGCCAGCTCGAAACGCGCCTCGAAGTCGCGCCGGTTGGCGGCGATGGCGGCGGCCAGCGCCTGCGGGCTGCGCGCTTGCGGCGCCTTTTCGCAGGCATCGAGCCAGCGGCCCAGCGCGGCGATGCGCGCATCGAGCAGCGCCTTGGTGGCCACCGGGTCCCAGGCCTGACGGGCCTGTGCCACCCGGCCTTGCTCCAGCAGCAGCTTCACGTATTCGCAGCGCACCGTGTCGTTGGCGGGGTCGATGGCCACCGCCTGCTGCAGCCGGTCGAGCGCACTGTCGGCGTCGCCCTGCGCGGCCATGTCCACCGCAGCCTCGGTCTGCTCCTCGGCTTCGAGGCTTTCGACGCTGGGTACATGCTTGTCGAGGAACTGCCGCACCTGGCCTTCGGGCAAGGCACCCACGAAACCGTCGACCGGCTGGCCCTGGTGGAACAGCACGCAGAACGGGATGCTGCGCACGCCGAAGGCCTGGCTCAGCTGCCCGGCGATCTCGGGCTGTTCGTCGCTGTTGAGCTTGCCCAGCTTGAAGCGGCCCGCGTATTCGACCTCGAGCTTCTCGAGGATGGGCCCCAGCGTGCGGCAGGGCCCGCACCAGGGCGCCCAGATGTCCAGCAGCACGGGCTGCTGCATGGAGGCCTGGATCAGCTCGGCTTCGAAGTTCTGCAGGGTGATGTCGATCATGGGCTCAAGAGGTGAGGTGCGGCGGCCTACAATTCAAGGTTTTCCCCAGCCTCCCGGAGCGAGCCTTGACCAGTGCCCCTCCCGTGGTCGGCGTGGTGATGGGTTCCAGCAGCGACTGGGAGACCATGCGGCACGCGGCCCAGATTCTCGCCGACTTCGGCATTGCGCATGAAGCGCGTGTGGTCTCGGCGCACCGCATGCCCGACGAGATGTTCGCGTATGCCGAGGGCGCGGCGGCGCGGGGCCTGAAAGCCATCATCGCGGGCGCCGGCGGCGCCGCCCACCTGCCCGGCATGCTGGCCGCGAAGACGGTGGTGCCGGTGCTCGGCGTGCCGGTGGCCAGCCGCCACCTGCAGGGCGTGGACTCGCTGCATTCGATCGTGCAGATGCCCAAAGGCGTGCCGGTGGCCACCTTCGCGATCGGCACCGCCGGCGCGGCCAACGCGGCGCTGTTCGCGGTGGCGATGCTGGCCAATGAAGACGCGGCGCTGCGCGCCCGGCTCGAGGCGTTCCGCCAGCAGCAGACCGAGGCCGCGCGTGCGATGACCGGGGAGCTGAAGTGAGCCAGATGCTGTTGCCGGGCGCCACGCTCGGCGTGCTGGGCGGTGGCCAGCTGGGTCGCATGTTCGTGCATGCGGCGCAGGCGCTGGGCTATTCGGTCGCGGTGCTCGAAGCCGATGCCCACAGCCCCGCGGGCGCGGTCGCGCAACACCAGGTGTGCGCCGGCTATGCGGACGCGCAGGGGCTGGAGCAACTGGCCGCATTGAGCGCGGCCGTGACCACCGAGTTCGAGAACGTGCCGGCGCAGGCGCTGGCGGCCTTGGCCGCTTCGCGCCGGGTCGCGCCGTCGGCCGCGGCGGTGTCGGTGTGCCAGGACCGTGCGGCCGAGAAGGCGCAGTTCGTGCGCTGCGGCGTGCCCTGTGCGCCGCATGCGCTGATCGAGAACGAGGCGCAGCTGCAGGCCGTTGGCGACGAGCTGCTGCCCGGCATCCTGAAAACCTCGCGCCTGGGCTATGACGGCAAGGGGCAGGTGCGCGTGAAGTCGCGCACCGAGCTGGCCGATGCCTGGAGACAGTTGAAGCAGGTGCCCTGCGTGCTGGAGAAGATGCTGCCGCTCGCGCTCGAGCTGTCGGTGATCGTCGCGCGCGGGGCGGACGGCCGCACGGTGCACCTGCCCGTGCAGCAGAACCTTCACCGCGACGGCATCCTCGCGGTCACGCAGGTGCCGGCGCCCGGCGCCACGGCGCTGCAGCAGGCGCAGGCCGTCGCATGCGCCGAGCGCATCGCCGCCTCGATGGACTACGTGGGCGTGCTGTGCGTCGAGTTCTTCGTGCTGCAAGACGGCGCGCTGGTGGCCAACGAGATGGCGCCGCGCCCGCACAACTCGGGCCACTACAGCATCGACGCCTGCGACGTGTCGCAGTTCGAGCTGCAGGTGCGCACGCTGGCCGGCCTGCCGCTGGTGGCGCCGCGCCTGCATTCGCCGGCGGTGATGCTCAACCTGCTGGGCGACCTGTGGTTCGATGCGCAAGGCCGCGAGCGCACGCCGCCGTGGGATGCCGTGCTGGCGCTGCCGGGCGTGCACCTGCACCTGTACGGCAAGGCCAGCGCACGGCCGGGCCGCAAGATGGGCCACCTGACCGTCACCGCGCCAAGCGCCGAAGGCGCGCGCGCCGTGGCGCTGCAGGCGGCCGAACGCCTGGGCCTGCCGGCCTTCTGAGCCGCCATGCCCTTGCTGCCCGGCCACGACCCCCAGGCCATCGCCAGGGCCGCCGATGCGCTGGCCGCCGGCGAGCTGGTGGCGCTGCCCACCGAGACGGTGTACGGCCTGGGTGCGCGCGCCGACGACGACGCTGCCGTCGCGCGCATCTTCCAGGCCAAGGGCCGGCCGAGCGACCATCCGCTGATCGTGCACGTGGCCGATGCGGCCGCGGCCGCCGAGTTCTCGGTCGAGGTCTCGCCGCTGGCGCAGCGCTTGATGCAGGCTTTCTGGCCCGGGCCGTTGACCGTGATCGTGCCGCGCCGGCCCGGCCGGGCCACGGCTGCGGCGGGCGGGCAAGACACCATCGGGCTGCGTTGCCCGGCCCATCCGGTGGCGCATGCGCTGCTGCAGGCGGCGGCGCAGCGCGGCGTGCACGGCGTGGCCGCGCCCAGCGCCAACCTGTTCGGCCGCGTCAGCCCCACCACCGCGCAGCATGTGGTGCAGGAGTTCGGCCCCGCGCTGCTGGTGCTGGACGGCGGCGCCTGCCCGGTGGGCATCGAGTCGACCATCGTCGACTGCACGCGCGGCCGGGCGGTGCTGTTGCGCCCCGGCGTGCTCACGCGCGCGCGCATCGAGGCCGCGGCCGGCGAGACGCTGCTCGACCGCGATGCCGGTGCGCCACGCGCCTCGGGCACCTTGGCGGCGCACTATGCGCCGCATGCGCGCGTGGTGCTGCTGTCCGCGCCCGCGCTGGCACAGGCGCTGGCGGCCGGTGCGGCGCACGAGGGCGGGCTGAAGCTGGCGGTATATTCGCGCACGGTGCGCCCGGAGGGCGCACCGGGCAGCGTGATGCACCGCGTGATGCCACAGGATGCCGCGCTTGCGGCGCAGGAGTTGTTCTCGGTGCTGCGCGACCTCGATGCCCGGGGTGCGCAGCTGATCTGGGTGGAGCAGCCGCCCGACACGCCGGAATGGGATGGCGTGCGTGACCGGCTGCAGCGCGCGGCCGCCGCGTGAAGGCGGCGCCCGTGGCCCGGAAATCTGGAGGTTCGATGGAGTTCAAAGGCATCAACGCGCAATGGCTGCGCTGGGTCGGCGCCGCGGTGGGCGCTTCTATCGTGGCGCTGGCCGGCTGCGGCGGCGGCGACCCGGTGGAGGCGTTCCGGCCCACGCGCATCGTGGCCTTCGGCGACGAGGCCAGCGTGATCGCACCGTCGGCCAGCGCCTCGGCGGTCGACGCCAGGAAGTACAGCGTCAATGCGTTCGCGCTCAACGCCAGCGGCGTCGCACTGAGCACCTACGACTGCCGCTCGAACGCGCTGTGGATCCAGAGCGTGGCCAGCGCTTTCGGCTTGCGCTTCAAGGCCTGCCCCAACGGCGATGCCGATACGAGCGCCACCGGCCTGATCTACGCCGCACCCAAGGCGAAGGTCGCCGACGTGAAGACGCAGATCGACAACTTCATCGCCGCCGAGCAGCCGTTTTCCAACAGCGACATCGTCACCGTGATGGCCGGCACCTACGACGTGCTGGAGCAGTACGCGCTGCACCCGGCGACGCCGGAAACCACGCTCACCGAGGTGGTGAAGCAGCGCGGCAAGGACCTGGCGATGCAGGTGAACCGCGTCGCGGTGACCGGCGCGCCGGTGATCGTGGTGCGCATGCCCAGCGTGGGGCTCACGCCGTACGGCGTGTCGCAAAGCGACGGCGGGGCCATGCTCAACCGCCTGAGCGCCGCGTTCAACAACGAGCTGCAGCTCAACCTGATCAACGACGGCCACCTGATCGGCCTGGTGTACGGCGACAGCGACATCCAGTTTGCGGTGACCAACGCGGCGGCGCTGGGCCTGACCAACGCCAAGGAGCCGAGTTGTCTGGCCGCAAGAAGCGCCACCGACAAGCTCGACCCGAGCGTGCTGCTCGGCTGCACCACCGAAACCCTGGTCACCGAGGCCAGCAAGTCGGCCACCGCCTATCTCTGGGCCGGCAACGTGCAGCTGGGGCCTTACGGCCAGAGCCGCCTCGGGTCCTTGGCGGCATCGCGCGCGATCAACAACCCGTTTTGAGAAAGCGCAACCCCGCGAGTTGGACGCCGCCCTCGGGCGGCGTTTTCGCTTTTAGAGTGCCCTGCTCAGGGCGGGGTTTCCACCGTTCGAGGCGGCCGGCGGTGCCTCGTATAGTGGTCCACAGAAAAAGCGAACGAGCGTTCGTTTTTCTTTTTTTGGATCGCAGTGCATGAAGGGGTTGCTTCGATGAACAAGATTCGCTCAGGTCTGCTGACCCTGCTGGTCAGCGCAGTATTGGTCGCTTGCGGCGGCGGTGACCCCGACGTCCCCGGCAGCGGTGCGCCATCCGGCGCACCCTCCACCAAAGGCACGTTCACTGCGCTGGTGTCGTTCGGCGACAGCCTGAGCGACGTCGGCACGTACGCGCCTGCCACCTCGCTCGCAGGCAACGGCGCAGCACCTTACTTTGGCGGCAAGTTCACCACCAACAGCGACGCCAACACCGATACCGTGTGGGTCGAGAACCTCGCCGCCACGCTGAGCCTCGTCGTCACGCCGGCCGAGGTGGGCTTCAACGGATCGTCGGTGCAGTGCCCTGCAGCGGCCAACCCGGCGCTGGCCAGCACCTGCACCGCCTACGGACAAGGCGGCGCCCGTGTGACCAATCCCGCCGGCATCGGCAAGACCCCCACCGGCCAGGGCGCGCTGACCGTGCCATTGCAGCAGCAGATCGCCAACCACCTGACGCGCTTCACCAGTTTCCGCGACACCGACCTGATCGTCGTGTGGGGCGGCAACAATGACGTGCTGGTGCAGTTCAGCGCCTTCGCGACGGCCGCCACACAAATCCAGGCCAACGCCGCCGCGGGCAACATCACGGCCGACGAGGCCAACCGCCAGCTGTTCGAGGCGCAGACCCTTGCGCAAGGGGCGGTCAAGCAGGCCGCGCTCGAGCTCGCCGGCTATGTGAAGACCGAGATCCTGGCCAAGGGCGGCAAGTACGTGGCGGTGGTCAACCTGCCCGACATCGGCGACACGCCGTTCGGCCAGTCGATCACGTCGGTGTCCGCGCGCACGGTGCTGTCGGACCTGTCGCGCCTGTTCAACCTGTGGCTGAACGACGGCCTGACGAACCAGCCGGTGCGGCTGATCGACATGTACACGGCCTACAAGGCCATCGTCGCGACTCCGGCGCAATATGGATTCGCCGTCGCCAACGTCCCCGCCTGCGACGCCGCCAAGATCAGCGCGATCACCGGCGGGCAGATCACTGACGGGTCCTCGCTGTTCTGCAACGGCACTGCGGGCGCCCCCTACAACGGCCTGCGCACCGGCGCCGACGTCAACACCTGGCTGTTCGCCGACGGCGTGCACCCCACCACCGGCGGGCACAAGGCCTTGAGCGACACCATCGCGGCGCAACTGGCGTCTTTCGGCTGGATCTGACCCCTGCCCTCGAGGAGACCACAATGACCTTCAAACACACCTCGCTCGCGGTCGGGTTCGCCGCCGTGTTCGCTGCCGGCGCCGCTTCGGCGCAGGACAACCTCGTCAAGTTCGGCGTGGCCCAGTACACCACCAACTCGCGCACCAGCGGCATCACCGGCATCGGCGTGCCGCCGGGCGCCGACGCGGAGACCGGTGACGCGACCACCGTGCTGTTCGAATACGAGCGCATGGTCACGCCGAACATCGGCGCGCTGCTCGTGCTGGGCGTGCCGCCGAAGATCAAGGCCAACGCCACCGGCTCGGTGGCCTTTCTGGGCGAAGTGATGTCGGCCCGCAATGTGTCGCCGACGGCGTTTGCGATGTACCACTTCGGTGCCAAGGGTGACACCTGGCGGCCCTATGCGGGCCTGGGCATCAACTACACCCGGTTCACCGACATCCAGTCCACCCTGGCGCCCAAGGTGGAGATGAGCGACTCGGTGGGCTGGGCCGTCACCGGCGGCGTCGAGTATGTGCTCAACGAGCGCTGGAGCCTCAACGCCAGCGCGACGGCGCTGCGGGTCAAGAGCAAGCTGGTCGCCACCGGCACCACCGTGCTGCAGACCACCATCGACTTCCGCCCGGTGGTGTATTCGCTGACCGCGGCCTACCGGTTCTGAGCCGGTTGGGGGCGCGTCCGGTCACCCCCGGTCGCGCCCGCCGCGCAGCGCGATCCTCATCGCGAGAATGCTCGCGGCCAGCACCAGCGTGATCGCGTTGGCCACGATGATCGGCCACTCGCCGAGCAGCACGCCGTAGGCCAGCCACAGCGCGATGCCCACCGTGAAGCTGGCGTACATGCCCAGCGAGATGCCGCTGACATTGCGCGTGCGAAAGGTCAGCCAGGCCTGCGGCACGAACGAGGCCGTGGTGAGCGAGGCGGCGAGGTAGCCCAGCCAGTCGGCGGGCGAGAGGGCGAGGGGGCCGTACATCGGTGCTTGCACTTCAGGGAACAGGGGTGTCGTCGTAGGTCCACTGCACCAGCGCGTCGAGCGCGCCGCGGGCGGCAGGGGCCTGGGGATCGTGGATCAGCGCCACCAGCACGTAGCGCTTGCCGCTGGCGCCCAGCACATAGCCGGCGATACCGGCCACGTCGCGCAGCGAGCCGGTCTTCAGGTGCGCGCGGCCGGGCGCGCCCTGCATGCGCCGCAGCGTGCCGTCTTGCGCGCTCACGGGCAGCGAGCTCATCAGCTCGGGCATCGTGGGGCCGGCGTACGCGTGCAGCAGCAGCCGGGCCAGCAGGCGCGCGGTGGTGCGCTGCTCGCGTGACAGGCCCGAGCCGTTGTCCAGCACCGTGCCGCCGGCCGCCGGACCGAAGCGCTCGGCGAGCCATTGCTGCACCACCTGGCGCGCGGCTTCCGGCGTGCCGCTGCCTGCACGCGCCGCGCCCAGCGTGAGGAACAGCTGCTGCGCCATCACGTTGTTGCTGAACTTGTTGATGTCGCGCACCACGTCCGCCAGCGGCGGCGAGCTCACGACGAAGCTGGGTGCCCGGTCTGCCGGGGCGGCGCCGTCGCGCACCGTGCCGCGCAGCGTGCCGCCCATCTCGCGCCACAGTGCCTGGAGCAATCGTGCGTTGTAGCGGTCGGCCTCGGGAAAGGCCACCGGCCACTGCCGCTCGCCGCAGGCCGCCGGGTAGCTGCCCCGAAAGCGCACGCGCGGCGGCTCGAAAGAGGCCTGCAACTGCGTGCGCCAGTCTTCGCACGGGCCGGCGTCCAGGCGCACGGTGGCCGGCAGCATCACGCCGGCCAGTGCCGGCTCGGCGCTCACGCGGGCACGCCGGCGCTCGGGTTCGGGCGTGAAGGTGTAGACCACTGCCTTGTGGTTCAACAGCAGTGCATCCGGCTGCACGTTGTAGGGCTTGAGCGGCTCGCCGTCGAAGTCGGCCGGGCGTCCGGCCGGCGTGGCGAAGGCGCTGCGGTCGAGCACGATGTCGCCGCGGATGCGCTGCACGCCGGCTTGCTGCACGCGCCGCAGCAGCAGCCACACGCGCTCGAGCACCAGCTTGGGATCGCCCGTGCCCTGGATGACCAATGAGCCGTCGAGCGTGCCGTTGCGCACGCGGCCGTCCAGCCATACCGGCGTGGGCCAGGTGTAGGCGGGCCCCAGCAGCTCCAGCGCCGCGGTCGTGGTGACCAGCTTCATCAGCGACGCCGGGTTCATCGGCACGTCGGCCTGCGCCTGCAGCCGCGGTGCGCCGCCGTCGACCGGCTGCACCACCACCGCCATGTGCTGCGCCGGCACCTGCGCCTGCGCCAGCGCCTGCATCACCGCGGGCGGCAGCGCCTGGGCCAGCGCCGTGCCGGCCGCCGCACAGAACAGGCCGGCCGCCAGCCAGCGAGTGGTCAGGCGGGACAGGCGGCGTCGCATGGCGCGCATGATCGCACGGCTACACTCGGCGCCATGCCGTGGGCCCAAACGCCGCGGCCTCCAACGGGCTGCCCGCGCGCGCCTGCCATCGACGTCCTGACCCGTGAGCGCTGCCTCCCTTCTTGCCATCGACAGCTCCACCGAGCGCCTTGCCTTGGCGCTGCAGTCCGGCACACGCGTGTGGACGGTCGAAGAAGAGGGTGGGGCGCAGGCGTCTGCCCGCATCGTGCCGCGGCTGATGGGCTTGTTGCAGGCGGCGGGCACGAGCCTGCACGCGATGCAGGCCATCGCCTTCGCGCGGGGCCCGGGCGCCTTCACGGGGCTGCGTACTGCCTGTGCCGTGGCGCAGGGGCTGGCCTTCGGCGCCGGCAAACCGGTGTTGCCACTGGACAGCCTGCTCGTCGTGGCCGAAGACGCGCGCGAGGCGGCCGACGGGGCGCAGTTCGATGTGTGGGTGGCCATGGATGCCCGCATGGGCGAGGTGTATGCAGGGCACTACGCCTTCGCCGACGGCCGCTGGGCGGTGCGCCGTGCGGCGGCGCTGTACGAGCTGGACGCCTTGCACGCGCGCTGGGGCAGCGAGCCGCCGACGGCGGTGGCGGGGACGGCGCTGGCGGCTTTCGAGGGCCGGCTGGCCGTTGGCGAGGCGGTGTGCTTTGCTGCCGAGCAGGCGCGTGCCGCAGCCCTGCTGCGCATCGCGCAGGCTGCGTGGCGCGAGGGCCGGGCCGTCGATGCGGCCGAGGCCTTGCCGCTGTACCTGCGCGACAAGGTGGCGCTGACCACGGCCGAACGCGAGGCGCTGCGTGCGTCGGAGGCGGGTCGATGAGCGCCGCGCTCGCACCGTCGGCCGCGCGGCTGGAGGCGATGACCGTCGCGCACCTGAATGCCGTGGTGGCGCTCGAAGAGAGTGCCTATCCCTTCCCCTGGAGCCGCGGCAATTTCATCGACTCGCTGGCCGCCGGCTACCTGGCCGAGGTGCTGCTCGATCCGCTGCGGCAGCTGGTGGGCTACTACGTGGCGATGCACGGCGTCGAGGAGACGCATCTGCTCAACATCACCGTGGCGCCGGGGCTGTGGGGCCACGGCCATGGGCGGCGCTTGCTCGACCGGGTGGTCGCGCGCGCGCAGGCCATGCGCTCGCGCGCGCTGTGGCTCGAAGTG
Source organism: Pseudomonadota bacterium (assembly GCA_040758375.1). Classification (GTDB taxonomy): domain Bacteria; phylum Pseudomonadota; class Gammaproteobacteria; order Burkholderiales; family Burkholderiaceae_C; genus CAMLIZ01. The sequence continues at coordinate 49,200 of JBFLWE010000002.1, read as the reverse complement.
CGCCAGAGCAACGGGCGCGCGCGGCAGGTGTACGAGCGCTACGGCTTCGTGCAGGTGGGCCTGCGGCGCGGCTACTACCCGGCAGCGCAGGGCCAGCGCGAGGACGCGATCGTGATGAGTCTGCGCCTGGCGCCGGTGGTGGGAGAAGGCCATGGGCTGGACTGAGCGGCAGCGCCGCATGCTGGCGGAGATGGGGCTTGCGGTATGGACGCCGCCAGAGCCGGCAGGCGAGGCGCCTGTGACCGGGCTGCCGCGGGCCGCGGCCGAGTCGCTGGCGCCGCCGCCTGCACTGGAAGCGCCGCCGCGCGCCGAAGCTTCGCCGGTGGGGCTGATGGACTGGCCGGCGCTGCGCGAGGCGGTGTCGCAGTGCCGCGCCTGCCGGCTGTGCGAGGGCCGGCGCAACACGGTGTTCGGCGTGGGCAACGAGCGCGCCCACCTCATGGTGGTGGGCGAGGCGCCCGGCGAGCAGGAAGACCGCAAGGGCGAGCCCTTCGTCGGCCCGGCCGGCCAGCTGCTGGACAGCATGTTGCGCGCGCTGGGCCTCACGCGCGAGGCGGCCGAGCCGGCGCGGCAGGTCTTCATCGCCAACACGCTCAAATGCCGGCCGCCGGGCAACCGCAACCCCGAGCCCGACGAGATGGTCAAGTGCGAGCCTTTCCTGAAGCGCCAGCTCGCGCTGGTGCAGCCGCGGGTGATCCTGGCGATGGGGCGCTTCGCGGTGCAGGCGCTGCTGCGCAGCAACGAGCCGATCGGTCGGCTGCGCGGCCGCGTGCACACCTACGAGGGCGTGCCACTGGTGGTGACCTACCATCCCGCCTACCTGCTGCGCAACCTGCCCGACAAGGCCAAGGCCTGGGACGACCTGTGCCTGGCCGGCACGCTGTTGGGCGCGCAGTAGCCGCCGCCGGCGGTCCGGCGCTCAGCGCTTTTTCTTGACGGGGCGGGTCCAGCCGGGGATGGTGACCTGCTTTGCGCGCGCGACGGTCAGCTCGCCGGCCGGCGCGTCCTTGGCGATCGTGGAGCCGCCGCCGATGGTGGCGCCTGCGCCGATGTTCACCGGCGCAACCAGCACGCAGTTGGAACCCACGTGCACGTCGTTGCCGATCACGGTGCGGTGCTTGTTGGCGCCGTCGTAGTTGGCGGTGATGGAGCCGGCGCCGTAGTTGACGCGCTCGCCCACCGTGGCGTCGCCCAGGTAGGCCAGGTGGTTGGCCTTGGCGCCCTTGGCCAGCGTGGAGTTCTTCACCTCGACGAAGTTGCCGATGTGTACCTCTTCGCCCAGCCTGGCGCCCGGACGCAGCCGGGCATACGGCCCCACCAGCGCGCCGGCGCCCACCTCGGCCTCCTCGACATGGGTGAACGCGTGGATGACCGCGCCGGCGCCGATGACGGCGTCGCGCACGACGCAGAACGGCCCGATGCGCGCGCCGTCGCCCACCTGGACGCGGCCTTCGAACACGCAGCCCACGTCGATCTCCACGTCCTGGCCGCACTGCAGCGTGCCGCGCTGGTCGAAGCGCGCGGGGTCGGCCAGGCGCACGCCGGCTTCCATCAGCGCCTCGGCCTGGCGCCGCTGGTAGCGGCGCTCCAGGTCGGCCAGCTGCGCCGGGCTGTTGACGCCCAGCACCTCGGTCTCGTCCTGCACCGTGGCCGCGACCACCGGCACCCGCTCGGCTTCCGCCATCGCCACCACGTCGGTGAGGTAGTACTCGCCTTGCGCGTTGTCGTTGGACAGCGCCATCACCCAGCGCTTGAGCAGCGCCGAGGGCGCGGCCATCATGCCGGTGTACACCTCGCGGATCGCGCGCTGCTCGGGCGTGGCGTCCTTGTGCTCCACGATGCCCAGCACGGCGCCGGCGGCGTCGCGCACGATGCGGCCGTAGCCGCTGGGGTCGTCCAGCTCGATGGTCAGCAGCGCCAGCTTCTCCCCGCCGCAGGCCTGCACCAGCGCGCGGGCGGTGTTCTCGGCGATCAGCGGCACGTCGCCATTGAGGATCAGCGTGGTGCCCTCATCCTGGAGCTGGGGCACGGTCTGCTGCACGGCATGGCCGGTGCCGAGCTGGGGCATCTGGCGCACGAAGTGCAGGCCGGGTGCGGCAATTGCCGATTCCACCGTGTCGGCGCCGTGGCCGGTGATCACAATGGTGCGGTCTGCGCCCAGCCGGGCGGTCGTGTCCAGCACATGCTGCAGCAGGCTGCGGCCCGCGAGGCGGTGCAGCACCTTGGGGCGTTGGGACTTCATGCGCGTGCCCTTGCCGGCAGCCATGATGACGATCTGGAGCGACATGCAAAGTTCCTTGTTGACGCGCTGGATTATCGCGGTCGCGATGATCGTGGCGACCCTGGTTTCGGGGTGTAGCGTCGCCCTCAAGATCACCTACAACCAGGGCCCGTCGCTGCTGTACTGGTGGCTGGACGGCTACGCCGACTTCAACGACCAGCAGACGCCGCGCGTGCGCCAGCTCATCGGCCTGTGGTTCGCCTGGAACCGCCGCGAGCAGCTGCCCGACTATGCGCGGTTGTTGCAGCAGGCCCAGGCCGAGGTGATGCAGCCGGTGCTCACGCCACAGGCGATGTGCAGCACCGCGCAGGAGGTCAAGGACAAGCTGCTCGTGGCCTACGAAAGGGCGGTGCCGTCGCTGGCCGAGGTGGCGCTCACGCTCACCCCCGAGCAGATCCAGCACATCGAGAAGCGCTTCGCGAAGAACAACGCGAAGTTCCTCGACGAGTTCATGCCCGAGGACCGGGACGACCGGCTGAAGGCGCAGGCGAAGAAGGCACAGGAGCGCTTCGAGCTCGTGTACGGCGCGCTCGACGACGCGCAGCGCCAGCGGCTGCAGCAGGCGCTGGCGGCCTCGCCTTACGACCCGGCGCTGTGGCTGGCCGAGCGCCGCCTGCTGCAGCAGGAGATCGTGCAGGCGCTGCGCAGTCTGCATGCGGGGCGCGAGGCGCATGTCGATCCGCAGCAGCTGATGGTGCAGGCGCAGACCGCGCTGCGCGCCGTGGCCCGGCATGCCGGCGCGTCGCCGCGCGAGGCCTACCGGGCGCAGCAGCAGCGGGTGTGGGACTACAACTGCGCGCTCACGGCGCAGATGCACAACACGATGAGCGCCACGCAGCGCCAGCACGCGCAGCGCAAGCTGGCGCGCTGGGAGCAGGACGTGCGGGCGCTGCACAGCGCGCCGCGGTGACGATCGCCCCCGGCCGCCGCGTACGGCGGCCACCCCCCGAGGGGGTTCAGCCCGAGCTTGGGAGCGGCCCGGCGCTCGGGCTGACGGCTACTGCTTGTCCGCGCCGCCGAGTTGCACCGACACGCGGTGCGGCTGCGGCACCGCGTTCGGGAAGTCCTTCATCGCAGCTTGGAACATCGCGGCAAACACCTCGCTGCTCGGCTGGCTGCGCGACGCGTTGGTGGCGCGCGCCTCGTACAGCGGGGTGCCGGTCTTGCGGTCGCGGATCAGCAGGCCGACCTCCTGGTCGTACTGCGTCTCGTACATCGGCGGCCAGGCCCAGCCGGGGCGCCAGTAGTAGCCGGGGCGGCGCCAGTACGAGGGGCCCCAGCGCCACCACAGCGGGTCGTCCCAGGGCACGTAGTCGGTGCGGGTGGCACGGGCGCCGATCTGCACCATCACGTCGGCCTGCGCGGCGTCGGCCGCCGGCTTGAAGCCCACCTGCTCCAGCGCGGCACGCGCCGCCGATTCCAGGCCTTCCTGGCGCGGGCCGCCCAGCGCCTGCTGCGAGGGCAGGCGCTCGATCGCGTAGCTGCCGGGGGCCCGGCCGGCGGGCCATTCGCCGTAGGTGGCCACGTCGCTGGTCACGCTGTTCATCGAGGCGCAGCCGGCCAGTGCCAGGGCTGCGGCGGCAAGGACGAGAGAGGCGCGCATCTTCCGATCTCCTTTGTGCCCCCGAGACGCCTCGGGGCGGTCCGGCGGCGACTGGGCCTGCAAGGCCTTGTCAACGCGGCAAGCGGTGTTCCGGCTGACCGCGGCACCCTTGCGGCGCGTCAGCGGTCGAGCTGGAGCTGCACGGTGGCCGCCGGTGCCGGGCCGCAGTCGTCATCGTCGTCGTCGAAGGCCTTGTCGCCCGCCGGGTCGGCCACGCCGGTAGTCTTGAGCGTGGTGAACGGATAGAGCTTGCGATCCATCATGTGCGAGGCCACGATGTTGCCCATCGCGCTGAACATGTTGTCGATGCGGCCCGGGTGCTGCCTGTCCCACTCGCGGATCATCTGCTTGATCTGCACGCGCTGCAGGTTCTCCTGGCTGCCGCACAGGCTGCACGGGATGATGGGGAACTGCCGCACCTGCGCCCAGCGCTCGAGGTCGGTCTCGGCCACGTAGGCCAGCGGACGGATCACGATGTGCCGGCCGTCGTCGCTCACCAGCTTGGGCGGCATGCCCTTCATGCGGCTGCCGAAGAACATGTTCATCAGCAGCGTGACCACCATGTCGTCGCGGTGGTGGCCGAGCGCGATCTTGGTGGCGCCCAGCTCGCTGGCCACGCGGTACAGGATGCCGCGGCGCAGGCGCGAGCACAGGCTGCACATGGTCTTGCCCTCGGGCACGAGGCGCTTGACGATGGAGTAGGTGTCCTGGTTCTCGATGTGGAAGGGCACGCCCACGCTGCGCAGGTAGTTGGGCAGCACCTCCTCCGGGAAGCCGGGCTGCTTCTGGTCGAGGTTGACCGCCACCAGCTCGAAGCGGATCGGCGCGCGCTGGCGCAGGTTGATCAGGATGTCCAGCAGCGCGTAGCTGTCCTTGCCGCCGGACAGGCACACCATGACCTTGTCGCCGTCTTCGATCATGTTGAAGTCGGCAATGGCCTGGCCCACCTGGCGGTGCAGGCGCTTGGAGAGCTTGTTGGCTTCGAAGGCGGCCTTCTTCGCGGCCTTCTGCTCGTCGTCGAGTACGGCGGTCATGGTCGTCAGTCCTTCACCCCGAACACCTCGACGCCCACGGCGTCGCAGTCAGGGTACACGTCGGGTTTTTCGGTCGAGACGCGGGCGGCCCGCACCGAGGGGTGCGACAGCATGCGCTGCAGCACGTCGTCGCACAGGGTTTCCTGCAGGTGGATGTGGCCCTGCTTCACGCGCTCGGCGATGCTGCGCCGCATGAAGTCGTAGTCCACCACCTCGTGCAGCTGGTCCTTGCGCGGGGTGGACATGGCCAGCGGCACGTACAGGTCCACGTTGATCAGCACGCGCTGCTCGCCGCGTTTTTCGAAGTCGTGCACGCCGATGTTGATCCACACCTCGTAGTTGCGCAGGAACAGGCGCCGGCAGTCCTTGAGCGCCGGCAGGTGGAGCATGCTGTTCATCGGGGAGGGTCCTTGGACGGTTGCGCCAGAAAGTACACATCGCGCGGCTGGCGCGTCAGGTGCTGGCCGCCGTCGACCAGCAAGGTGGTGCCGGTGACCGCCGGCGCTTCGAGCAGGAAGCGCACCGCGCCGGCAATGTCCTGCGGCGCCGACGAGCGCTCCAGCGGCGTGAGCCGGTGGGCGGCGGCGAAGTCGGCCTCGCTCATCGGCCCGGAGGGCAGCGTGATGCCCGGCGCCACCCCGCACACCCGCAGCTGCGGCGCCAGCGCCTGCGCCAGCAGCACCGTGGCCGACGCCAGCGCCGCCTTGGACAAGGTGTACGACAGGTGATCCGGGTTGGGGTTCCACAGCTTCTGGTCGAGCAGGTTGACCACGCAGCCGGTGCCGCCGGTGGCCAGCAGGTGCTCGTGCAGCGCCCGCGCCAGCACGATGGCCGGCGCGGTGTTGGCGCGCCAGTGGCGATCGAGCGTGTCGTAGCGGAAGTCGGCCGCCGTGTCGTGCTCGAACAGCGAGGCGTTGTTCACCACCGCCTGCAACCCGCCCAGGCGCTTGACCACGCGCGGCACCAGCGCGCGCGCCTCGGCCTCTTCGGCCAGGTCGGCGCTGAAGGTCTCGGCCTGGGCGCCCAGCGCGCGCAGCTCGGCCGCAGTGGCATGGGCCTCGTCGGCCGAGCCGCGGTAGTGAACGGCCACGTCCCAGCCGTGGCGGGCGAGCTCGAGCGCGATGGCGCGGCCGAGCCGGCGTGCGCTGCCGGTGACGAGGGCGACGGGGCGGGGAGGCATGGGCTTCCTACAATGCCTTTTCGAAGGCCATGAGGCACGAGGACGTGGAACCCGAAAGTGTATCGGCCGCCCTGGCGAGACGGCTGCGGCAGGCCCTCTCGGACGCGGGGGGGTGGCTGCCTTTTGACCGCTTCATGAGCTTGGCGCTGTACGAGCCCGGACTGGGCTACTACGCCAATGCCAGCCGCAAGTTCGGCGCAATGCCCTCCTCGGGCAGCGATTTCGTCACCGCGCCGGAGCTGTCGCCGCTGTTCGGCCAGGCGCTGGCGGCCCAGGTGGCGCAGGCGCTGGACGCCTGCGGCGGCGACGAGCTGTGGGAGTTCGGCGCCGGCTCCGGCGCGCTGGCAGGGCAGCTGCTGCAGGCCCTGGGCGAGCGGGTGCGCCGCTACACCATCGTGGACCTCTCCGGGGTGCTGCGGGCGCGCCAGCGCGAGCGGCTGGCCGGCTGGGGCGAACGCGTGCAGTGGGCCGATGCGCTGCCGGCCCGGATGCACGGCGTGGTCGTGGGCAACGAGGTGCTGGACGCGATGCCGGTGAAGCTGCTGCAGTGGGATGGCAGCAGCTGGCGCGAGCGCGGCGTGGCCGCGGCCAGCGGCGGCTTCGCGTGGGAAGACCGGCCCACCGCGCTGAAGCCGCCGGTCGAAGGCCCTTTCGCGCCCGGCACGGTGACCGAGATCCACCCGCAGGCCGAGGCCTTCATCGCCACAGTGGCCGAGCGCCTGCAATGTGGGGCCGCCTTCTTCATCGACTATGGCTTTCCCGAAGCCGAGTACTACCACCCGCAGCGCAGCGGCGGCACGCTGATGTGCCACCGCGCGCACCGGGCCGACACCGACCCGCTGGCCGAGCTGGGGCTGAAGGACATCACCGCGCACGTCAACTTCACCGGCATCGCGCTGGCCGGGCAGGAGTCGGGTCTGGAGGTGCTGGGCTACACCTCGCAGGGGCGGTTCCTCATCAACTGCGGGCTGGTGCCGCTGATGGCCCAGGCCGACCTGGCGGCGCAGGCCGCCGCGCAGAAGCTGGTGCACGAGCACGAGATGGGCGAGCTGTTCAAGGCGATCGGCTTCGCCAAGGGCTGCCGCTTCGACGCCATCGGCTTCGCCACCGGCGACCGCAGCGGAAGGTTGTGACCCACGCCCTGCGGCCTGCGGCCGCCCCCTCGGCGGGGCGCCACCAGCGGAGCGGCGCAGCCGCATCCGCGGTGGCCGCTGGGCGGGGCCCCCAGCGTCAGGCGGGCGCGTCGGTTCCTTGTGCGATGGCGTCGATGCGCGCGCGCCGCACCGCTTCGCCCACCGCCGGGCCGCTGGCGCCGCGCGCCAGCGCGCCGGCCGCCACCGCCGAGGCGTCCACGGCCTGCGCCTGCCGCAGCGCCTGCAGCAGCCGCTCGCGCTGCGGGTAGGGCCGCTCCTCGAAGCCCAGGCGCCCGCGCGCGTCGCATTCGCAGGCCAGCAGCAGCAGCTCGAAGCGCTCGGGCCGGCGCAGCGCATCGCAGCGCTCCAGCAGCCGCATCAGCGCGGTGGCGTTGAGCGCCTCGCTGCGGTGCACGTTGCCGTGCTCGCGCGCCACCGCCTCGGCCAGCTCGCGGCAGGCGCTGGGCACGCGCCAGCGCTCGCACACCTGCAGCGCCAGCTCGACGCTGCGCGCCTCGTGGGCGTGGTGGCGCGGCAGCAGCTCCTCGGGCGTGGTGCCCTTGCCCAGGTCGTGGCACAGGCAGGCGAAGCGCACCTCCAGCGGCGCCTTCAGCCGCGCCGACATGTCCAGCACCATCATCAGGTGCACGCCGGTGTCCACCTCGGGGTGGTACTCGGGCCGTTGCGGCACGCCCCACAGCCGGTCCACCTCGGGCAGGACCACCGCCAGCGCCCCGCAGTCGCGCAGCACCTCGAACATGCGGCTGGGCCGGTCTTCCATCAGCCCGCGCGCGAGCTCCTGCCACACGCGCTCGGGCACGAGCGCGTCCACTTCGCCGGCGGCCACCATCCGGCGCATCAGCACCACCGTTTCCGGCGCCACCCGGAAGTGCGGCAGCCGCGCCGCAAAGCGCGCCAGGCGCAGGATGCGCACCGGGTCCTCGGCAAACGCCTCCGACACATGGCGCAGCACGCCTTCGCGCAGATCTTGCGCGCCGCCGAAGGGGTCGACCAGCGTGCCGTCGGGCTTTTGCGCCATGGCGTTGATGGTCAGGTCGCGCCGGCGCAGGTCATCCTCGAGCGTCACGCCGGGATCGGCATGCACGACGAAGCCGCGGTAGCCGGGCGCGGTCTTGCGCTCGGTGCGCGCGAGGGCGTATTCCTCCTTGGTCTGCGGATGCAGGAAGACCGGGAAGTCGCGGCCCACCGCGACGAAGCCCGCGGCGGTCATCTCCGCGGGCGTGGCGCCCACCACGACCCAGTCGCGGTCGCTGGCCGGCCGCCCCAGCAACTGGTCGCGCACCGCGCCACCGACGATGTAGCACTCCATCGCCGGGAGTGTAGGCCGCGCCTTTTCAGGCGGGGGCCGTGCGGTAAGGCTCGTCGAAGTCGAGGAAATCGTGTTCAGCCAGGGCGTCGGCCACCCAGGCCTGCATCGCCGGCAGCTGCCACACGCGCTCGACATAGGCCTGCGTGCGTTCGCCCACCGGCAACCCGTAGGTGCGCAGCCGCGTGCACACCGGCGCGAAGAACGCGTCGGCCGCGCTGAAGGCGCCGAACAGGAAGGGTCCGCCGGAAGCGGCGAGCTGCTCGCCCCACAGCTGCTCCAGGCGCGCCACGTCGCGCCGCACCTCGGCTTGTTCGTCCCACACGCGCGCGCCCACCTCGTGCAGCGAGGCCTCGATGTTCATGGGGCAGTGGCTGCGCAGCGCGGCAAAGCCGCTGTGCATCTCGGCGCACAGGCTGCGCGCGCGCGCGCGTTCGCGGCCGTCGCGGGGCCACACGCCGGCACCGGGGTGCAGCTCGGCCACGCGCTCCACGATGGCCAGCGTGTCCCACACGATGAAGCCGTCGTCCTCCTGCAGCACCGGCACTTTGCCCGGCGCGCCGATGCGCGCCAGCGCGTTCTTGAACTCCGAGCCCTCGCTGAAGGACAGGCGCAGCTTCACCTCGTCGAACGCGATGCCGAGCTGGCGCATCGCCAGCCACGGCCGCAGCGACCAGGACGAGTAGTTCTTGTTGCCGATGTAGAGCTTCACGGATCCTCCTGAGAAAAGCGAAGACCGATCGTAGTGGGCTCGCGCCATGTGCCGATGCCGATTTCGCATTGCCCCGATGCGGCGCCGGCATCGCGGGCGGCGGCCCCTGCGCCGGGCGGCTCAGGGCAGCTCTTCGTCGGGCGGCGGTGCCAGGGCGTCGCGCGGGCCGATCGAGGTGCCCAGCCGGGCCTTCAGCGACAGCGGCCGGCCCTCGAGCAGGTGCGCGTACACGGTGGCGTTGGCCAGCACCTTCTTGACGTAGTCGCGCGTCTCGCTGAACGGCACGTTCTCGGCCCAGATGGCCGGCTCCAGCACGGCGCCCTCGCGCCAGCGGCGCGGCCGGCTGGGGCCTGCGTTGTAGGCCGCGGCGGCCATGGCCTGCGAGCCGTCGAAATCGTCGAGCACCTTCTTCAGGTAGCTGGTGCCCAGCTTCAGGTTCACCGCCGGGTCCGCCAGCAGCGCCGGCGAGTAGTCGAAGCCGATCTTGCGCGCCATCCAGCGTGCGGTGTTGGGCATCAGCTGCATCAGGCCGGTGGCGCCCACGTAGGAGCGCAGCATGGTCATGAAGCGCGTTTCCTGGCGGATCAGGCCCATCACGTACGCCGGCTCCAGGCCGAGCGCGCGCGCCTGCGCCTCGATCTCGGCGCGGTAGGGCGTGGGAAAGCGCTGCGCGATGTCGACCTCGTTGCGCGTGCGCTCGCTGGTGTTGATGCACAGCTGCCAGTCCTGCAGCTCGCAGGCCAGCGTGGCGGCGGCCAGCAGCTGGCGGTCGCTCATGCCGCGCAGCGTGAAATTCCACTCGCGCCGGCCCTCGTCGCGCAGCCCCAGCTGCGTCAGGCGCAGGGCGCGGTTGAGGCCGGGCAGTGCGGCGACCAGCTGCTGCTCTTCGGGCATCAGCGCGGCCGGCGCAAGGGGCAGCTCCACCGGCTGCCCCAGGTCCTCGGCCGCCAGCAGCGGGTAAAAACCCAGGGGACCGGCGATCGCCTCCAGCAGCTGGCGGCTCTCGGCGCGCGCGCGGTCGCCCTCGGCGTCGGCCGGTGCAAGCGCGGCCAGCGCGCGCGCCTTCCAGTACACCCAGGCCGGGTCCTTCTGCTCGGCCGGGCTCATCGCGCCGATGAACTGCTGCACCATTTCCCAGCGCTCGCTGCCGCGGCCCGCGCGCAGCGCGGCGCGCACGCCCCAGGCCAGCGCATCGTCGGTCCAGTCCACCCGGTCGCGGCTGCGCCGGTGGCCGGCCTGCCAGGCGAGCTGGTAGTAGCGCGTGGCCTCCGGCAGCAGCTTCAGCGCCGCCTGCTTGGCCACCACCGCCCAGGTGGCGCTGGCGAGTTCCGGCCCCAGCGCATGCTGCCAGCGCTGCTCCATCTGGCCGGCAGCCGCCTCGGGGTCGCTGGCCGCCATGCGCATCACCGCGATCGCGGTGAGTTCGCTGTGCGTGCGCCCGCGGGCGCTGGCGCGGCGCGTGAGGTAGCGCGCCGGCTGCTCCAGCAGCTCGGCCATGGCCGCGCCGGCCTCGGGGCCCACGAGGCCGGCGGCGAACTTGGCCACGCGCTGGCGGTTGTATTCGGCGGCCAGGCGGGCGACGCGCCAGGCGTCGTCGGCGTTGAAGCGTTTGGCCTCGTACAGCGTCGTGGCCAGCAGCACGCAGCCGTCGTCGGTGTCGCGCTGCGCGGCCCAGGCCGTGCGCGCCGAGGCCACGATGTCCTTGCCGGCCAGGTGCTCGGTGACCAGCCAGTAACAGATCACCTCGCGGTCGTCGTTCATGCGAAAGCGGGGGTAGTCCTGCGCGAAGTTGGCCCAGTCGCGCCGGCGGCCGAGTTCGAGCAGCCAGTCGTTGCGCAGCCGGTCCTCGACGTAGCTGCCCTTCCAGCGCTGGTAGAAGGCCTCCACCTCGCCGGCGGTGGCTTCGTTGAGCCGGTTGCTCAGCTCCCAGTAGTCGACCCAGGGCGCGAGCGGGTGCTGGCCGACGATGGCGGCGGCGCGGTTGGCGGCCAGGCGCGCACGGTCGCGCTTGGTCAGCGCCTCGCGCGCTTCGAGCACCAGCATGTCGGCAGGGCTGGGCTGGGCCAGCGCGCTGGGCACGCTGCCGGCGAGCACGCCGGTGAGCAGCGAGCCGAGGACGATGCGGACGGAGGAGCGGAGGAGATCGACGGCAAAGGGCATGGACAACTAAGGTGGCGCAATGCGCCGGGGGGGCCGGACCACTGTAGCGCAGGGTTGCGGGCACGACGGTGTGCCAGCGGCCTTTGACGCGCTGGCGGCCTCAAGGTTCGCCGATCGCCGCGCGCGACAGTGCCGCTTGCTCCACCACCCAGGCGAAGAACTGCTGCAATTCGGGCCGGTCGGCGCTGGCGGTGCCGCGGATGGCCCAGTAGGCAAAGGGCGAGTGGATGCGCCGTTGCGAGCCGAAGGGCTCGACCAGCTCGCCGCGCGCCAGCGATTCGTACACCAGCGACACGCGGGCCAGTGCGATGCCCTGCCCGGCCAGTGCGGCCTGGATCTGCTGGTAGGTGTAGTTGAGGAAGAGCCAGCGCTGCGGCTGCAGCTGCGGCAGCCCCTGCTGACGCAGCCAGTAGCGCCAGCTCAGGAATTCGGCGCTGGGCCGCGAGTCGTCTTCTTCGAGCAGCGTGTGGTGCGCCAGGTCGGCGGGTGTGCGCAGCGGCGGCACCTGCCCGCTGCGCGCCTGCTCGGCCAGGCGTGCGCCGGTCACCGGTGTGAGCACCTCGCCGAACATGCGCACCGCACCCGGCGGCGCATCGTCGGGGTGGCAATAGCGGATCGCCAGGTCGAGTTCGGGATCGTCCAGGTCGGCCATGGCGTCGCTGGCCGACACGCGGATGTCGATGTCGGGATGGTCGCGCTGGAACACCTCGAGCCGCGGGATCAGCCACAGCGAGGCGAAGGAAGGGAACGTGGTCAGCGTCACCGAGCGCCGTCCGCGCGCGGTGCGGATCTGCCGCACGCTGGCATCGAGCCGGTCGATCAGCGGCACCACGGTCTGCAGCAGCGCGGCGCCGGCGGCGGTGAGCTCCACATGGCGCGTGCCGCGCAGGAACAGCGGCGCGCCCAACTCGTCTTCCAGCGCGCGGATCTGCCGGCTGATCGCCGATTGGGTAAGGAACAGGTCTTCGGCAGCCGCGCGAAAGCTCAGGCGCCGCGCCACCGCCTCGAAGGCGCGCAGCGGGCCGATGCCCAGCGGGCGTTGGCGGATCGGACGATTCATGCGTGTTCGGAATCAATGTATGGAGCCGAACTCATTGGTGTTTTCCCTTGGTACTGCCCAGAATCCACCGCGTGGACGACGCTGAAGGAGTATGACATGAGCCCCTCGTTGATGACCCAATCGCAACAGTCTGCCGTCTCGCTCGATGCCGGCCGGGCGCAGCGGCTGGCGGCCGTGCAGCACGCACGCTGGCTGCGCGTCACCCAGGGCCGCCTGTGGCTGACGCACAGCGCCCAGGCCGCCGGCGAGCTGCCGCTCGATTGCTGGCTGGAAGCCGGCGACAGCGTCGAGCTGCCGGCCGGGCAGGACGCCGTGGTGGAGGCCTGGCCGAGCGCGCGCTTCGAGCTGCTGCACGCGGCGCCGGCCGAAGCGCTCAGCGCCTCGATCGCGCTGAAGCCTTCGGCCGCGCTGCGCCGCTGGGTGCAGCTGTGGCGGCCGGCACCGGCGCCTTGCGCTTCCTGCTGACCGGCTTGTCGGCCGCGGCCTGGCGTGCGCGCAGGGCCGCGGCCATCGCCAGGCGCGCCCACGGCGCCATTGCAGCGGGCGAGTCCATCGCCTCCTCGGGTGCGGTCCAGTAGCCCAGCACGGCCGTCTGGTCGCCCTTCTTGCGGTAGGTGAAGGGCTGGCAGCCGGCGGCTTCGAAGCGCGGCCGCGTCTGGTCGTCGGCCTTCAGGTACAGGCGGTCGAAGGCGATGATCGCGATGAACAGGTCGTCCACGTACAGCCCGTGGCCGCCGAACATGCGCCGCGCCCGCGGCCGGCCCACCGGGGCCAGCAGTTCCAGGCAGTGGTCGAGCAGCGCGTCCTGAGCCATGCCCGCAGTTTGCCAGCGCCGCAGGCCTGCCTCGACAATGCCCAGAATGTTGCCCCCACGCTCACTTCGTTCGCTGCCCCCCGCGGGGGCGCATGGACTCCTACCGGCGGCTCGTCGGAGGCCTTGATGAACAAGCCTTTCAACCTGCCCCTGGAGCCGGCGCGCGACAAGGCCACCCTGCGCAAGCAACTGCAGGCCGAGCGCCAGGCCATGGCCGACCGCCACGAGCGCGCGGTGCACCTGCAGCAGGTGTTGCGCGTGTGGCTGGTGGGCCGGCGCGAAACCACGATCGGCGCGTACTGGCCGATCAAGGGCGAGTTCGATGCGCTGCCGGCGCTGTACCGCTGGAGCGAGGCCGACCCGCAGCGCCGCATCGGCCTGCCGGTGATCGACCGCCAGACCCGGCAGCTGCGCTTCCATGTGTGGTACCCCGGCTGCCCGATGGAGGAAGACGCCTACGGCATCCCGAAGCCCAAGGACACCGAGGCCTTCGAGCCTCAGCTGCTGCTGGTGCCTTGCGTGGGTTTCGGCCCCCAGGGCGTGCGCCTGGGCTATGGCGGCGGCTTCTACGACCGCACGCTGGCGGCGCTGCGGCCGCGGCCCTACACCGTGGGCGTGGGCTACGGCCACGGCTTCATCCCCTGGCTCGCCGCCGAGCCGCACGACGTGCCGCTGGACGCCATGCTCACCGAGGACGGCGTGGCGTGGCAGCGCGATGCGTGAGGGCTGAAAGACCGCGCGCTGCAAAGGGCGGAGCCTGGCGCTATCGTGCGCCGCGCAACCACCAGGAGGAATCCATGACGTTCTCGTTCTGGCGCCGTGCGCTGGCCGCCACGGCGCTCGCCGCCGCCTTCGTTTCCGCCCACGCCGGTGCGCCGCAGCTCAAGACCCAGGTGCCGGGCTGGTACCGCACGATGGTGGGCGATTTCGAGGTGACCGCGCTGTACGACGGCTACATCGACCTCGACCCCAAGGCGCTGCTCAAGTTCACCCACGCCGGCGAGATCGAGCGCGGCATGGCGCGCGCCTTCCAGCCCGGGCCCAAGGTGCAGACCTCGGTGAACGCCTACCTGGTCAACACCGGCCAGCAGCTGATCCTGGTGGACACGGGCGCCGCGCAGTCGTTCGGGCCCACCCTGGGCCAGCTGCTGCCGAACCTGAAGGCCGCGGGCTACGACCCGGCGCAGGTGGACCTGGTGCTGGTCACGCACCTGCACGCCGACCACGTCAGCGGCGTGCTGTCGCCCGAGGGCCAGGTGGCGTTCCCGAACGCGCAGGTCATGGTGTCGGCGCCCGAGGCGGCGTTCTGGCTCGACGACGCGGTGAAGGCCAGGGCGCCCAAGGAGGCCCAGCCCTTCTTCGACATGGCCAAGGCGGCGGTCGCGCCGGTGCAGGCGGCGGGGCGCTTCAAGACCTTCGAGCCCAACGCCCAGATCGCACCCGGCGTGAAGGCAGTGGCCACGGGCCACACGCCTGGCCACAGCAGCTATCTGTTCGAGTCCAAGGGGCAGCAGTTGTTGGTGCTGGGCGACATGATCCACATCGGCTCGGTGCAGTTCGGCCGCCCCGAGGTGGCGATGAGCTTCGACATCGACAACAAGCCCGCCATCGCCTCGCGCAAGCAGTGGTTCGCGCGCGCGGCCAAGGAGAAGATCCTGCTGGCCGGCGCGCACCTCAGCTTTCCCGGCCTGGGCCATGTGCGGCGCGAGGGCAAGGGCTACGCGTGGGTGCCGGTGGAGTATTCCCCGATCCGCTGAGGTCCGCGCCGCTGGGCTTGCGCCCTCCGGGACAGGCCGCGGCCGCGGCCGGGGGCTAACGCATCGCCCCCAGGCGGCGTGCGATTTCGAGCGTGGCCGTCGCCTGGTTCATCGTGTAGAAGTGGAAGGCCGGTGCGCCGCCGGCGCGCAGGCGCTCGCACAGCGCGCTGACCACGTCCAGCCCGAAGGCCTTGATCGAGGCGGTGTCGTCGCCGAAGCTTTGCAGCCGCAGGCGCACCCAGCGCGGGATCTCGGCGCCGCAGTTGTCGGCAAAGCGCATCAGGCCGCTGGAGTTGGTGATGGGCATGATGCCCGGCACGATCGGGATCTCGACGCCTTGCCTGCGCACCTCGTCCACGAAGCGGAAGTACGCGTCCGCGTTGTAGAAGAACTGCGTCAGCGCGGTGTCGGCGCCGGCCCGCGCCTTGGTGATGAAGGCCTTGAGGTCGGCCTCGGGCGACCGGGCCTGCGGATGCGTCTCGGGATAGGCCGCCACCTCGATGCAGAAGTGCCCGCCGGTCTCGGCGCGGATGAAGGCCACCAGGTCGCTCGCGTAGCGGAACTCCTGCGAGGCGCCGTCGCCGTAGCCGCTGGGCAGGTCGCCGCGCAGCGCCACCACGCGCTTGATGCCGGCGGCCTTGAACGCCGCCAGCTTCTCGCGCACCGAGGCCTTGCTGGCGCCGATGCACGAGAAGTGCGGTGCCGCGTCCACGCCTTCGGCCAGGATGGCCTGCACGGCCTGCAGCGTGCCCTCTTGCGTGGAGCCGCCGGCGCCGTAGGTGACCGAGCAGAACTCGGGTTTGAGCACGTACAGCGCCTGGCGCGCCGCGGCCAGCTTGGCCACGCCGTCGGGCGTCTTGGGGGGGAAGAACTCCAGGCTCAGCGGGAGTGTGTTGTTCACTTGCTTTCTCCTCCTCGCGGGCGTTGCGCCCACACGAAGAATTCGGTGTTGCCGTCGCCGCCGGCGATGGGGCTTTCGAACCAGTCCTTCACCTGCAGCCCCTGCGCGGCGCAGGCGCTGCGAAGGCGTTGCTCGACCAGGCCATAGGCTGCAACGTCCTTCACCAGCCCGCCCTTGCCGATGTGTTCAGGCTGCAGCTCGAACTGCGGCTTCGCCAGCATCAGCAGGTCGCCCTCGAGCAGAGGTGCAAGCGCGGGCAGCACCAGCGTGAGCGAGATGAAGGACAGGTCACCGACGACCAGGCCATAGCGCGCAAAGGGCAGTTGCGCCGCGTCGAGATGGCGGGCGTTCACGCCTTCGATCGGCGTGACCCGCGGCTCGCCGCGCAGCCGCGGCACCAGCTGGCCGTGGCCCACGTCCACGCCCACCACGTGCTTCGCGCCGCGTGCCAGCAGCACGTCGGTGAAGCCGCCGGTGCTCTGGCCCACGTCCAGGCACAGCCGTCCCTCGACCGCGATGCCGGTGTGGCGCAGCGCTCCTTCGAGCTTCAAGCCGCCGCGCGAGGCCCAGCGCAGCTCGGCGTCGTCGGTCACCTCGATCTCGCAGCCCTCGGGCAGCTCGTCGCCCGCCTTGCGCGGCACCTGCCAGCCTTTGGGCCCGCGCCAGCGCACCGCGCCGCGCTCGATCAGCCGCTGCGCCGCCGACCGGCTGGGGGCGAGCCCCTGGCTCACGAGCAGCTGGTCGGCACGCATCGCGGCATCAGTACCTGTAGGTGTCGGGCTTGTACGGGCCTTGCTTGGGCACGCCGATGTAGGCGGCCTGCTCGTCCGTCAGCTCGGTCAGCTGCGCGCCCAGCTTCTTCAACTGCAGGCGGGCCACCTTCTCGTCCAGGTGCTTGGGCAGCACGTAGACCTTGCCCACCTCGTAGTAGTCGCTGTGCGTGAACAGCTCGATCTGCGCGATGGTCTGGTTGGCGAAGGAGCTGCTCATCACGTAGCTCGGGTGGCCGGTGGCGCAGCCCAGGTTCACCAGGCGGCCCTTGGCCAGCAGGATGATGCGCTTGCCGTCGGCGAAGATCACGTGGTCGACCTGCGGCTTGATCTCTTCCCACTTGCACTTGGCCTCGAGCGCGGCGACGTCGATCTCGTTGTCGAAGTGACCGATGTTGCAGACGATGGCCTGGTCCTTCATCTTGGCCATGTGGTCGTAGGTGATGACGCTCTTGTTGCCGGTGGCGGTGACGAAGATGTCGGCCTTGTCGGCCGCGTAGTCCATCGTGACCACGCGGTAGCCTTCCATCGCGGCCTGCAGCGCGTTGATGGGGTCGATCTCGGTCACCCACACCTGGGCGCTCAGCGCGCGCAGTGCCTGGGCCGAGCCCTTGCCCACGTCGCCGTAGCCGCACACCACGGCGATCTTGCCGGCGATCATCACGTCGGTGGCACGCTTGATGCCGTCGACCAGGCTCTCGCGGCAGCCGTACAGGTTGTCGAACTTGCTCTTGGTGACCGAGTCGTTGACGTTGATCGCGCGGAACTTCAGCGTGCCCTTGACCGACATCTCCTTCAGGCGGTGCACGCCAGTGGTGGTCTCTTCGGTCACGCCGATGATCTGGGCGCTCTTGCGCGTGTACCAGCTGCCGTCTTCGGCCAGCTTGGCCTTGATCGCGGCGAACAGCTCGCGTTCTTCTTCGCTGGTGGGGTTGGCGATGACGGAGGCATCCTTCTCCGCGCGCTGGCCCAGGTGCATCAGCAGCGTGGCGTCGCCGCCGTCGTCGAGGATCATGTTCGGGCCTTCATGTTCGCTGCCCTTGGGCCCGAACTCGAAGATGCGGTGGGTGTAGTCCCAGTAGTCCTTCAGCGACTCGCCCTTGTAGGCGAACACCGGGGTGCCGGCGGCCACCAGCGCGGCGGCGGCGTGGTCCTGCGTGGAGAAGATGTTGCAGGAGGCCCAGCGCACCTCGGCGCCCAGGGCCTGCAGCGTCTCCACCAGCACGGCGGTCTGGATGGTCATGTGCAGCGAGCCGGTGATGCGCGCGCCTTTGAGCGGCTGGCTCTTGGCGTATTCCTCGCGGATCGCCATCAGGCCGGGCATCTCGGTCTCGGCGATGCGGATTTCCTTGCGGCCCCAGTCGGCGAGCGACAGGTCGGCGATGACGTAATCGGTGGTGGGCTTGAGAACAGCGTTCATCGGGGTCTCCAGTGAAGAGGACCCGCGCGGGCGCATCAGGGGATTCGTCTAGCGCTCACCCACGATGAAACCGTGCGGGTGAGCGCCGTTGCAATTGAAGGGTTCCGAGCCTGGGGCACCAGAAGGGGGTGCCTTGCAACGCTCCTCGGAAGGCGTGCATTGTAGTCGGATCGCCCCGCCGGCGGCGGGTGTCGCTGTGCAAGACTTCCGGGCATGGTGCTTCCCGACGACCGCGCCCGCCCGCTGGCGGAGCTGCCTGCCGCAGACGCCGCCGGCGTGCACGGCGTCTTCACCGACATCGACGACACCCTCACCTGCGAAGGCGTGATCATGCCCGCGGCCCTGGCGGCGCTGCAGCGCCTGGCGGCGGCGCGCATTCCCGTGGTGGCCATCACCGGCCGGCCGCTGGGCTGGAGCGAGCCTTTTGCCCGGGCCTGGCCGGTGGCGGCCATCGTCGCCGAGAACGGCTCGGTGGCCTTGCTGCGCGAACAGGGCCGCGTGCACACCGAGTTCGTGCAGGACGACGCCACCCGCACGCGCAACGCGGCCAGGCTGCGGGCCGTGGCCGCGCGCGTGCAGCGCGAGCTGCCACAGGCCCGGCTGGCGCAGGACAGCGCCGGTCGCGTGACCGACATCGCGGTGGACCACTCCGAGTTCGCGCACTTGTCGGAAGCCGACATCGCCCGCGTGGTGGCGCTGATGCGCCAGGAAGGGCTGCAGGCCACGGTGAGCTCCATCCACATCAACGGCTGGATCGGCGACCACGACAAGTTGAGCGGCGCGCGCTGGATGGTGCAGCGCCTGTTCGGCCGCAGCCTGGACCACGAGCGTGAGCGCTGGCTCTACGTGGGGGACTCCCCCAACGACCAGCGCATGTTCGAGTACTTTCCCCTGAGCGTGGGCGTGGCCAACCTGCAGCGCTTCGCGGCGCAGCTGCAAGTGTGGCCGCGCTACCTTGCTGCGGGCGCGCGAGGCGAGGGTTTTGCCGAAGTGGCCGAGCGGCTGTTGTGGGGCCGCTGACGACGCCGGTGAAACTGCACGGCCGCCCCGGCCGCGCGCCTCAAAGAGCTGGCCGGAGCGCCGATATCCGGCCAAGCTTGGCCTTCGGGCAAGCGCAGCTCCCAACACTTCGGCGGTTCATGAACTCACCCAAAGGCATGGGCAAGGGCGCCCTGCGCTTGGCACCCTGGCTCGCAGGCGGGCTGCTCGCGTTGGTCGCCACGGGCCTGGCGATGCGGCACGCGGCGCGTGTGCAGCTGGAGGCCGACGCCCAGCATGCGGCGTTGCACTGGGCCGCGTTTGCCCGTGATTCGGTACCCGACCTCGATCGCGCGCTGGCCGGCGGCGGCTTCACGCCCGAGGCGCTGGCGCAGCTGAACCGCCTGCGCCAGGCGGGCGAGGTGTTCCGCTTCAAGCTGTTCGACGCTGCCGGGCGGAACCTGCTGGTGTCCGACGACCTGCAGCCGGCCGGGCAGGCCGCGCCGCCGGCTTCGACGCCGGCACCGGCGACGGCGCCGAACGCCCATGACGACGCCAGCCTGCGCGAGGTGCTGCGCAGCGGCCGGCCCCAGGTGGCGTTGCGTCGCGAGACGCGCGCCGACCGCCCGCCGGTGTACAGCGAGGCCTACGTGGCGGTGCAGCGCGCAGGGCGGGTGCTGGGCGCGGTGGAGGTCTATGTGGACCAGACCGCCCGGGCGCAGCGCATCGACGCGGCGTTCCGCAAGGTCGCGCTGGCGGTGACGCTGGCGCTCACCGCGCTGGGTGCCTTCGGGGCCTGGCACTGGGGACGGCGCGCGCGCCGCGAACGCGAGGCCGAGGAGCGCATGCGCTACCTGGCGCAGCACGACGTGCTCACGGGCACCTTGAACCGTGCCCGCTTCCGCGAGGCGCTGGAGCGTGCCGAGGCGCGCGCCCGCGAGGGCGGTGCCGGATTCGCGGTGCTGTCGATCGACATCCACGGCTTCAAGGACGTGAACGACACGCTCGGCCATGCGGCCGGCGACGAGCTGCTGCGCGCGGTGGCGCTGCGGCTGCGCGACACCGTGCGCGAGCTGGACCTGGTGGCGCGCCTGGGCGGCGACGAGTTCGCGGTGCTGCAGGCGGGCGTGGCCGCGCCTGAAGAGGTGAGCCGGCTGGGCCAGCGCATCGTGGACGCGCTCGGCCTGCCCTATGAAATCGCCGGCCAGCCCTTGCACGCCGCCGCCAGCGTGGGTGCGGCGCTGTATGGCCACGACGGCAGCGGGCACGACGAGCTGCTGCACAAGGCCGACCAGGCGCTGCGCCGCGCCAAGGCCAGCCGGCGCGCCAGCTTCAGCTTCTACGACGCGGTGCTCGACGAGAAGCTGCAGGGCCGGCGGGCGATCGTGCGCGACCTGCGCCATGCCCTCTATGCCGGCGAGCTGCACCTGCACTTCCAGCCGCTGTACGAGCGCGACGGCGCCACGCTGGGCGGCTACGAGGCGCTGGTGCGCTGGCACCACCCGCAGCGCGGGCCGGTGTCGCCGGCGGAGTTCATACCGCTGGCCGAGGAGTCGGGCCTGATCGAGGACCTGGGCACCTGGGTGCTGGCCCGTGCCTGCGAGGTGGCCGCCACCTGGCCGCCTTCGCTGAGCCTGTCGGTCAACCTGTCGGCGGCGCAGTTCCGGCGCGGTGACGAGCTGGTGGGCGTGGTGGGCGCCTGCCTCGAAGCGGCCGGCCTGCCGGCGCACCGGCTGGAGCTGGAGATCACCGAGTCGCTGCTGATGGGCAACACCGAGGCGGTAGTACAGACGCTGCACCGGCTCACCGCGACGGGCGTGCGCATCGTGATGGACGACTTCGGCACCGGCTACTCCAGCCTGGCCTACCTGTGGCGCTTCCCCTTCGACAAGGTGAAGATCGACCGCGCCTTCACCCAGCACCTGGGCCAGGACCCCAAGGTCGACCTGATCGTGCGCTCCATCGTCTCGCTGGCGCATTCGCTCAACATCCGCGTCAACGCCGAGGGCGTGGAGACCCCGGCGCAGATGCGCTGCCTGCAGGACCATGGCTGCGACGAGTTGCAGGGCTTCTTGCTCGGCCGCCCCTCGCCTGCGGCGCAGTTGCGCCATGAAGGGGCCCCCGAGGAGGCTTCCGCGCCGCGGCTGCCGCGCGCGGCAACCGACTTCGCGCCGCTGCCCCCATCGACCCTGCCCACCCCCTGGGCTGTGACCAAGCCGCAACGGGTGTGAGCGGGCTGCAGGCGCCTATGTGCGCGGGCTGGCCTGGTAGCGCTCGATCTGGCGTGCCAGGCGCTCGGGGTCGGTGGCCTGCTCCAACACCTCGATCGGCGGGTCGCCGCCGTCTTCGACGCCCATCTTGTCGGCCATGGCCTGCACCAGGCGCAGCAGCTTGGTGGTCTCCTGCTCGGTCAGCAGGTTGAGCTGCAGGTCGAGCTGGTTGCGCAGGTCACCCACGCGGGCGGC
Source organism: Pseudomonadota bacterium (assembly GCA_040758375.1). Lineage (GTDB taxonomy): Bacteria > Pseudomonadota > Gammaproteobacteria > Burkholderiales > Burkholderiaceae_C > CAMLIZ01. Next base: position 27,605 of record JBFLWE010000002.1, on the reverse strand, counting down.
GCGGTTCTGCGTCATCAGGATGAATGCCGCCAGGAAGATCGCCTCCAGCGACACCACCAGCGTCAGGAAGGTGAACGGAAACGGGTCGAAGTGCGGGACGCCGGGCACCGAGTTCAGCGTGACCCAGCCCGCGAACCACAACACGTGCAGCCAGACGAAGCCACCGCTGCCGCAGAAGGCGCTCACCTTCAGCGCAAGCTCGTCCATCCCGGTGGAGCGGGCCGCGATCGCGGCCTCCAGCCGGGCGATGGTCTTCACGTTGTGGCGCGTCAGCTCCTCCACGGAACGGCAGGCGCTGTCGTGCCGGCGCTTGGGGTCGGCGGTCATGGCGCCACCTTAGCTGGCAGCGCCCGCCGCTGTCCGTCAGTGGGCGCCGCGCCCGCCCGCAGGGAAGCGATGACAAGGCTTCAGCCTGCCAGGCCCAGGAACACTTCCAGCCGCTGCAACTCGTCGTCGAGGGCGCGGCGGAACGCGGTGTCGCGTGGGGCCTTGCCCGCCGCATAGCCCAGCTGTGCTTCCACCGTGCCATGGCGCGCCGACACGTTGGCCCAGCCGATCACCCGGTCTTGCCACAGCAGCGGCAGCGCGTAGTAGCCGCGCACCCGCTTGGGCGCCGGCGTGTAGGCCTCGAAGCGGTATTCCCACTGCCACAGCAGCGCAAAGCGCAGCCGGTCCCACACGATGGGATCGAAAGGTGCCAGCAGGCGCACGGCCTCGTCGGGCCGGTGGCGCAGCGAGCGCGGGTTTTCGCCTTCGGGCCAGTACCAGCGCGTGCCTTCCACTTCGGCGCTGGGCCAGTGCTCCCGCGCATGGGCCAGCGTCTGCTTGATGTGCGATTCGAGCTGGGGCGCACCGCCGCCCAGGTGGTAGGCCAGTTGCCCCAGCGAGCGCGAAGGCAGCGGTGCGTACTTCTGCAGCACCAGCTGCAGCAACGCCCCGGCCTTCTGTTCAGGCGTGCGCTGTTCGTCGGGCAGGTGCTGCGCCGCCTCGTACACCCGGGTGCCGGCCTCGCGCCAGGCCACGCGCAGCATGCCGCGGTAGTGCATGCCGTCGAGCAGGTGCGTGGTGGCGTTGGACTCGCCGCCCCAGTAGTTGCGCGTGCGGCCGTGGTCGAAGGCCGCGGCCACCTCGCGCGGGTGCGTGGGCCCGCGTTCGCGGATGAAGTCCAGCACCGCCTGCGCGCGGCGCCGGGTGGCGGCGTCCCAGCGCCGCTTGGCCACGCGCGGATGCATCAGCGCCAGCGTCGCGCGCGGCAGGAAGCCGTAGTTGACGAGGAAGTCCTCTTCCACGCCCAGCCGCCTGTAGCGCTGCTCCAGGTCGCCGGCGCGGTAGCCCGCCACGCGGTGGCGCAGCGTCAGGTCCTGCGCGCGCGCCGGGGCGCGGATGGGGTCGGCCTGCACGAAGCCCAGGCGCTCGATCGCGCGGCCCAGGGTGGTGGGCTTGAAGAGGGTGCGCGCCACCGAGTAGCGGCGCAGGTCGTCCAGGGTCAGGGGCTTGGGCATGGCGCCAAAGAATAAGGCGGCCGAAGCCGCCTTGCATGCCGCTGGATGTTGGCGCGTCAGAGGCCGGCCGCGGCGCGCAGCGCGGCCGCGCGGTCGGTGCGCTCCCATGCGAACTCGGGCTCCTCGCGGCCGAAGTGGCCGTAGGCCGCGGTCTTGGAGTAGATCGGGCGCAGCAGGTCCAGCATCTGGATGATGCCCTTGGGACGCAGGTCGAAGAACTCGTTGACCAGCGCCGCGATCTGGTCGTCGGGGATCACGCCGGTGCCTTCGGTGTACACGGTCACGTTCATCGGGCGGGCCACGCCGATCGCGTAAGCCACCTGGATCTGGCACTGGCGCGCCAGGCCGGCGGCCACGATGTTCTTGGCCACGTAGCGCGCGGCGTAGGCGGCCGAGCGGTCGACCTTCGACGGGTCCTTGCCGGAGAACGCGCCGCCGCCGTGCGGGCAGGCGCCGCCGTAGGTGTCGACGATGATCTTGCGGCCGGTCAGGCCGCAGTCGCCCTGCGGGCCGCCGATGACGAAGCGGCCGGTGGGGTTGATCAGGTACTTGGTGTCCTTGAGCCACTCTTTCGGCAGCACCGGCTTGATGATCTCCTCGATCACCGCCTCGTTGAACTCGGGCTTCATCTTCTTGCCGTCGCTCATCTCAGGCGCGTGCTGGCTCGACAGCACCACGGTGTCGATCGAGTGCGGCTTGCCGTTGACATAGCGCATCGTCACCTGGCTCTTGGCGTCGGGGCGCAGGAAGGGCAGGCGGCCGTCCTTGCGCAGCTGGGCCTGGCGCTCGACCAGGCGGTGCGCGTAGTAGATGGGCGCGGGCATCAGCTCGGGCGTCTCGTCGCAGGCGTAGCCGAACATCAGGCCCTGGTCGCCGGCGCCGGTATTGAGGTAGTCGTCGCTGGCGTGGTCCACGCCCTGCGCGATGTCGTTGCTCTGCTTGTCGTAGGCCACCAGCACCGCGCAGCCCTTGTAGTCGATGCCGTACTCGGTGTTGTCGTAGCCGATGCGCTTGATGGTGTCGCGCGCCACCTCGATGTAATCGACGTGGGCGTTGGTGGTGATCTCGCCGGCCAGCACCACCAGGCCGGTGTTGCACAGGGTCTCGGCGGCCACGCGGGAGCGCGGGTCTTGCGTGAAGATCGCGTCGAGGATCGCGTCCGAGATCTGGTCGGCCACCTTGTCGGGGTGGCCCTCGGAGACGGATTCGGATGTGAAGAGGAAGTCGTTCGCCACTTTCTTAAACTCCAGCAGTTGATCCCGGCGTATCGCCGAGCCCTGCTTGGGAAGCGGCGAACGCTTTAGCGGCATTTGTTGAATCGCCCCGCAAGTTGTTCGGTTAACTCGGCGATGGGCGGATTATAGAAATACAAGGCTCCGATGCTCTCCCTCATTCGGTGGTTGTCCCGCTGGCCCTTGCGACTTCTTCACGTGGTGGGGGCGGCGCTGGGCTGGCTGGCCTATGCCCTGTCGCCCACGTACCGAGGGCGCCTGCGCGCCAATGCCGGGCTGGCCGGGCTGGGCAAGGCCCTGCGTCACGAAGCGATCGCCGAGGCCGGGCGCATGGCGGCCGAGGTGCCCTGGATGTGGCTGCGTCCGGCCGACCGCCGCGGCGACGGCTGGGTGCGCTGGGACGGCGCGGCGCTCATCGACGCCGCGCTCGACGCCGGCAAGGGCCTGGTGCTGCTCACGCCGCACCTGGGTTGCTTCGAGGCATGCGCCCAGGGCTACGCCCAGCGCTACGGCGCACGGCAGCCGATCACGGTGTTGTACCGGCCGGCGCGCCAGCGCTGGCTGCGCGAGCTGGAAGAAACCGCGCGCGCGCGCCCCGGCCTGCACACCGCGCCGGCCGCGCTGAGCGGCGTGCGGCAGATGCTGCGCGCGCTCAAGCGGGGCGAGACCATCGGCATGCTGCCCGACCAGGTGCCGCCCGAAGGGCTGGGCGTGTGGGCGCCGTTCTACGGGCAGCCGGCCTACACGATGACGCTGGCGGCCCGGCTGGTACAGCAAAGCGGCGCCGCCTTGCTGCTGATGTGGGGCGAGCGAATGCCGCGCGGCGCGGGCTATGTGCTGCACGTGCGGCCGGCTCCCGCGCTGCCCCGGCAGGCCGAAAACGAAGAAGCGCTGCAACTGGCGTGCGCCACCACTGTGAACCAGGCGATGGAGGCCTTGATCTCCGAAAAGCCCGGCCAATACCTCTGGGGCTACCATCGCTACAAGACGCCGCGCAAGGAACTCGGCGCGTGAACAAGGACAGCATGTCATCGTTGGGACCGCGCGCCGCCCTGGCCGCGTTGTGGCTTTTCCATTGGCTGCCGCTGGGCCTGCAGGCGCTCATCGGCCGCGCCGTGGGCCGGCTGCTTTACCGCACCGCGCGCAGCCGCCGCCGCGTGGCGCTGCGCAACCTGCAGGTGTGCTTTCCCGAGATGCAGCCCGACGAGCGCGAGCGCCTGGCGCGCCGGCATTTCGAGTGGGTGGCGCGCAGCCTGCTCGAGCGCGGGCTGCTCTGGTATGGCTCGGCCGGGCGGCTCAAGCGCCTGATCCACGTGGAAGGCGACATCGGCTTTGCCGCCGCCACCGACCGGCCGGTGATGTGGCTGGTGCCGCATTTCGTGGGCCTGGAGCTGGCCGGCACTGCCAGCGCGCTGCAGCCGCGGCGCGTGATCTCGATGTACCAGCGGCAGAGCAACGCGGTGTTCGACGCCGCGCTCAAGAAGGGGCGCCTGCGCTGGCACAACGGCGAGCTGCTGCAGCGGCACCACAACGCGATGCCGCTGGTCAAGGCCATCAAGCGCGGCATGGTGTTCCTGAACCTGCCCGACATGGACTTCGGCCGCCGCGACTCGGCCTTCGTGCCGTTCTTCGGCGTGCCCGCGGCCACGCTGCTGGCGCCTTCGCGCCTGGCACGGTCGCTGGGCATGGCGGTGCAGCCGGTGCTCACCGAGATACTGCCCGGCGGCAGGGGCTACCGCGTGCGCTACTTGCCGCCGTGGGATCACTTCCCCACCGACGATGCCGAAGCCGACGCGCTGCGCATGAACCGCTGGATCGAAAGCGTGATCCGCGAGAACCCGGAGCAGTACCTGTGGGTGCACAAGCGCTTCAAGACGCGGCCCGAGGGCGAGCCAGGCTTCTACTGAGGGACGATAATCGCAGCCCCATGAAGCTGCGCTTCACCAAGATGCACGGCGCGGGCAACGACTTCGTCGTGCTCGACGCCACCCGCGCCCCGATCGAGCTCACGCCCGAGCAACTGCGCCGCCTGGGCGACCGCCGTTTCGGCGTGGGGGCCGACCAGATCCTGCTGGTGGAAAAGAGCAGCACGCCGGGCATCGACTTCCGCTACCGCATCTTCAACAACGACGGCGGCGAAGTCGAACAGTGCGGCAACGGCTCGCGCTGCTTCGTGCGCTATGTGCGCGAGCATGGCCTGACCAGCAAGCGCAGCATCCGCGTGGAAACCGTGAACAACGTGCTCGAGTTGCGCGAGCAGGACGATGGCCGCGTCACCGTCGATATGAATGCGCCGGTATTCGAGCTGGCGCAAGTGCCGTTCAAGGCGGCCGGCCTCACGCCGCGCCAGGAAGGCAGCTTCGAGCTCTGGCCGCTGGAGCTGGGCGACGGCGACACGGTGGCGCTGGCGGTGCTGTCGATGGGCAACCCGCATGCGGTGCAGCGCGTGCAAGACATCGAGCGCGCGCCAGTGGCCATTGAAGGGCCGCAGATCGAGTCGCATGAGCGCTTTCCCAACCGCGTGAACGCGGGCTTCATGCAGGTGGTGAGCCGCAACGAGATCAAGCTGCGTGTGTTCGAGCGCGGCGCCGGCGAAACGCTGGCCTGCGGCACCGGCGCCTGCGCCGCGGTGGTGGCCGGCATCCGGCTCGGCTGGCTCGGCCGCAATGTGGATGTGTACACGCGCGGCGGCCGGCTCACCATCGAGTGGCCGGCTGATGACGCGCACGTGCTGATGACCGGCCCGGCCGAAACCGTTTTTGAAGGAGAGATCGAGCTGTGAGCTCCCTGGACCCGGTGCGCGGCATCACCGAACAAGACATCGCCAACTACCTGGCCAACACGCCCGGTTTCTTCGAGCGCCATGCCGAGCTGCTGGCCAGCATCCAGCTCACCAGCCCGCACGGCCAGCGCGCCGTGTCGCTGCAGGAGCGGCAGATGGAAATGCTGCGCGAAAAGATCAAGGGCCTGGAGTTCAAGATCATCGAGATGATCCGCCACGGCCAGGAGAACATGGCCATCGCCGACCGGCTGCACCGCTGGACGCGCGCCGTGCTGCTCACCGCTGCGCCCACGCAGCTGCCCGAGGTGCTGGTCGACGAGCTGAAGCACGAGTTCATGATCCCGCAGGCGGCGGTGCGGCTGTGGGCGCTGTCCGACGAGTACCACGGGCTGGACTTCGCGCAGCCGGTGAGCGAGGACGTGAAGAGCTTCGCTTCCAGCCTGACCATGCCCTACTGCGGCCTGAACTCCGGCTTCGAAGCCGCGGGCTGGCTCGATGACAGCGCCACCGTGATGTCGCTGGCGCTGATCCCGCTGCGCCACGGCTCGGCTGACAAGGCCTTTGGCCTGCTGGTGCTGGGCTCGCCCGACCCCACGCGCTACGCCGCCGACATGGGCACCGAGTTCCTGATGCGCATCGGCGAGCTGTCGGGCGCCGCGCTGTCGCGGCTGTTGCCTGCCTGAAGTCATGGACGACACGCTGCAGCGCTACCTGCAGCATGTGGCCACCGAGCGCCGGCTGAGCGCACGCACGCTGGCGCTGTACACCGATGCCTTGAAGCGGCTCGAAGCGGCGGCCGGCGAGGCCCGGGTACCGCTTGAGCGTGTGCAGCAGCACCACATCCGCCGCTGGGCCGCGCAGGCGCATGCGAAGGGCTTGTCGCCACGCAGCGTGGCCCTGCTGCTGTCGGGCTGGCGCGGCCTGTACACCTGGTGGGGCCACCAGGGCGGCATTTCGCAGAACCCGGTGCAAGGCGTGCGCGCGCCCAGGAGCCCGAAGCCGCTGCCCAAGGCGCTGGCGGTGGAGCAGGCCATCGCGCTGGCCGAACAGGACGACCCTGAAGCAGACCCGGCGCTGCACGCGCGCGACCGCTGCATCGTCGAGATGCTCTATGGCTGCGGCCTGCGCGTGGGCGAGCTGGTGGCGCTGGATGTCAGCGCCGGCCCGGGCGCCGTGGGCTGGATCGACCTGGCCGAGCGCCACGCCGAGGTGTTGGGCAAGGGCAGCAAGCGCCGCAACGTGCCGATCGGCCGCGCGGCCGTGGAGGCGCTGCAGGCCTGGCTGCCGCTGCGCGCCGCGATGGCCGGGCCGGGCGAGAACGCGCTTTTGATCAGCCAGCGCGGCACGCGGCTCAGTACGAGCCAAGTGCGTTCTCGCTTGAAGCGGCTGTCGTTGCAGGCCGGGCTGCCGACCAGCGTTCACCCCCACATGCTGCGCCACAGCTTCGCCTCGCACATCCTGCAGTCCAGCGGCGACCTGCGCGCGGTGCAGGAGCTGCTGGGCCACGCCAACATCCGCACCACGCAGGTCTATACCAAGCTCGACTTCCAGCACCTGGCGCAGGTGTACGACGCCGCCCACCCGCGCGCGAAGAAGAAATGAGCCCCGGCCGCCTGGCGGCCGCCCCCGAGGGGCTGCGCTTCGCGACCGGGAAACCCGGATCGCGAAGCGGGCGTTAACGAGCGCTGCCCCTGGCCGCTGCGCGGCCTGTCCCGGGGGGACGGACAATCGCTCCCCATGAAAGTGATCAAGCTACGCGAGGGCAAGGAGCGCTCGCTGCTGCGCCGCCACCCCTGGGTGTTCCAGGGCAGCATCGACAGCGGCAAGGCCGATACCGGCGAGACGGTGCGCGTGGTGGCGCACGATGGCCGCTTCCTGGCCTGGGCCGCCTACAGCCCCAGCTCGATGATCCGCGTGCGGGCCTGGAGCTTCGACGAGGCCGAGCGCATCGACGCCGCGTTCTTCGAGCGCCGCATCGCGCAGGCCGTGGCGCTGCGCGCGCGCCTGCCGATCGCCAGCGACGGCGTGCGGCTGGTCCACGGCGAGGCCGACGGCCTGCCCGGCCTGATCGTGGACCGCTACGCTGACGTGTTGAGCGCACAGTTCCTCTCCGCCGGCACCGAGCGCTGGAAAGCCACCCTCGCCGACCTGCTGCTGCAGCACACCGGCCTGCAACGCCTGTACGAACGCTCCGACTCCGGCGTTCGCAAGCTCGAAGGCCTGGACCCGGCCACCGGCTGGCTGCGTGGCGAGGGCGACACCGCGGTGACGATCCGCGAACACGGATGGCAGCTCACGCTCGACGTGGCCGAGGGCCACAAGACCGGCTTCTACCTCGACCAGCGCGACAACCGCCAGCGCTTTGCCGAGCTGGTGCGCCACTTCGGCGCCCAGCGCGTGCTCAACTGCTACTGCTACACCGGCGGCTTCACGGTGGCTGCCCTCGCCGGCGGGGCCGAACATGTGGTGAGCGTCGATTCGTCGGCCCCCGCGCTCGAACGCGCGCGCGCCCACGTGGCGCTCAACGGCTTCGACCCCGCGCGCGCCGAGTTCGCCGATGCCGACGTCAACCAGTACCTGCGCGATGCCTTGAAGCGCGGCGACAGCTTCGACGCGATCGTGCTCGACCCGCCCAAGTTCGCGCCCACGGCTTCGCATGCCGACCGCGCGGCCCGTGCCTACAAGGACATCAACCGCCTCGCGCTGAAGCTGCTGGCGCCCGGCGGGCTGCTGTTCACGTTCTCGTGCTCCGGCGGCATCGGCGCCGAGCTGTTCCACAAGATCGTGGCCGGCGCGGGGCTGGACGCGGGGGTGGACGGCGCGATCCTCCAGCGCCTCGAGGCGGCAAGCGACCACCCGACCACGATCAACTTCCCGGAGGGCGAATACCTCAAGGGGCTGGTGGTGCTCAAGCAGGCTTGAGCCGGATCTTCGGCGCGAACTTGGCGCGCTTCACGCTGAAGAAGGTCTTCACGTTGCGCACGTTGGCGTCTTGCGTGAACAGGCGCTGCACCAGCGCGTGGTAGGCCGGCATGTCGTGCACCCACAGCACCAGCACGAAGTCCGGCCCCGGCGAGACGCGGTAGCACTGCTGCACGGCCTCTTCGGCCACTGCCTTGGCCTCGAAGGCCGCCAGGTGCTCGGCGCCCTGGCGGTCGAGCGTGACCTCGCACAGCGCGGTGAGCCCGCCGCCGGGCACCCCGTCGGGCGAGACGATGGCCACCTGCCGCTCGATGACGCCGGCCTCCACCAGCCGCTTGACGCGCCGCAGCGAGGTGGCCGGCGACACGTGGGCGGCCTCGGCCAACCCCTGATTCGAGCGGGAGGCGTCGTCCTGCAGCAGGTCCAAGAGTCGCAAATCAATCGAATCAAGCTCCATCGTGAAATTATCGTTCATCTTCTACGGGTGATGAATGAAGATTTCATGACGTAGAGAAAATTGCAAGAACGCGTCTTCGCCCCCTGCCTACGATGCGCCCATTCCCAAACGGAGAGCGAACACACCATGTGCGGCATCGTCGGCGCGGTCAGCACCCGCAACATCGTCCCCATCCTGATCGAAGGCCTGAAGCGCCTGGAATACCGCGGCTACGACAGCTGCGGCGTCGCGGTGCACCAGAACGGCGAACTCCGACGCACCCGCAGCACCAGCCGCGTGGCCGAGCTGGACGCCCAGGTGGTGAAGGAAGAAGTGATCGGCGGCACCGGCATCGCCCACACGCGCTGGGCCACCCACGGCGTGCCGGCGGTGCACAACGCGCACCCCCACTTCTCGGGCAACCGCATCGCGCTGGTGCACAACGGCATCATCGAGAACCACGACGAGTTGCGCGCCGAGCTCAAGGCCAAGGGCTTCGAGTTCGCGAGCCAGACCGACACCGAGGTCATCGCCCACTTGGTGAACCACCTGTACGACGGCGACCTGCTCGATGCCGTGCAGCGCGCCACCGCGCGCCTGAAGGGCGCCTACGCCATCGCCGTGTTCTGCCGCGACGAACCCCACCGCATCGTCGGCGCGCGCGAAGGCTCGCCGCTGGTGCTGGGCATCGGCGAGGGCGAGAACTTCCTGGCCAGCGACGCGATGGCGCTGGCCGGCGTGACCGACCAGATCGTGTACCTGGAAGAAGGCGACGTGGTGGACCTGCAGCTGGGCAAGACCTGGATCACCGCGCGCCAGCCCGACGGCGGCTTCAAGCCGGCCGAGCGCGAGGTGCGCACCGTGCACGCCCACACCGGCGCGGCCGAGCTGGGCCCGTACCGCCACTACATGCAGAAAGAGATCTTCGAGCAGCCGCGCGCGATCAGCGACACGCTCGATGCGGTGGCCAGCATCACGCCCGAACTCTTCGGCGACGGCGCCTACCGCGTGTTCAAGGACGTGGACCAGGTGCTGATCCTGGCCTGCGGCACCAGCTACTACGCCGGCTGCACCGCCAAATACTGGCTGGAGAGCATCGCCAAGATCCCCACCAGCGTGGAGATCGCCAGCGAGTACCGCTACCGCGAGAGCGTGCCCAACCCGCGCACGCTGGTGGTGACCATTACGCAAAGCGGCGAAACGGCCGACACCCTGGCCGCGCTGAAGCATGCGCGCTCACTGGGCATGGAGCACACGCTGACCATCTGCAACGTGAGCACCAGCGCGATGGTGCGCGAGTGCAAGCTGGCCTACATCACCCGCGCCGGCGCCGAGATCGGCGTGGCCAGCACCAAGGCCTTCACCACGCAGCTGGTGGGCCTGTTCCTATTGACCTTGGCGCTGGCGCAAACGCGCGGCAAGCTCACCGACGAACAGGAAGCCGAGCACCTGAAGGCGCTGCGCCACCTGCCGGTGGCCGTGCAGGCCGTGCTGGCGCTGGAGCCGCAGATCATCGCGTGGAGCGAGGAGTTCGCGCGCAAGGAAAACGCGCTGTTCCTCGGCCGCGGGCTGCACTACCCGATCGCGCTGGAGGGTGCGCTGAAGCTCAAGGAGATCAGCTACATCCACGCCGAGGCCTACCCGGCCGGCGAGCTGAAGCACGGACCGCTGGCGCTGGTGACGGCCGCGATGCCGGTGGTGACCGTGGCGCCGAACGACCAGCTGCTGGAGAAGCTGAAGAGCAACATGCAGGAGGTGCGGGCGCGCGGCGGCGAGCTGTTCGTGTTTGCGGACAACGACACGAGGATCGAGAGCGAGCAGGGGGTGCATGTGATCCGGATGCCGGAGCACTATGGGGCGTTGTCACCGCTGCTGCATGTAGTGCCGCTGCAGTTGTTGGCGTATCACACGGCTTGTGCGCGGGGGACGGACGTCGACAAGCCGCGCAACCTGGCCAAGAGCGTCACGGTCGAATAAGCGAGAGGGGAAGCCGCATGCCGCTGCCCGCGCACATCCCGCTCAGCGACATCGGCCACACGAACTACGAACGGGTGATGGGGCATGCGCCCCACATCCTCAAGCCTTGGGTCGAGCTGGAAGAGGCCTTCTTCCAGCGGGCGCTGCTGCCGCAGACGCTGCTGGAGCAGGTGCGCCGCACCTTGGCGCAGGGGCACGGCTGCGAGTACTGCCAGGCCAAAGGTGGGCCGCCGCACACAAGCCGCGATGACTTCAGGACCTCGCTCGCGGTAGGGCTTGCTCAGATCTATTCCAGCGATCCCAAGGGCATCGATGAAAAGATGCTGCAGTTGCTGCGGGCTCACTTCAGCGACGCGGAGGTGGTGGAGCTCATCGCCTACATGGGGTTCATGTGGGCCGGTGGAGTTTTCGGGAAGGTGATGGGGATCCGGCCGGGCTCGCCCCGGCAGGCGCGGCCTGAATAGCGCCCCACGTGCGCCATGAACATCAACATCCTCACAAAGGCGCGGTGGCGCGACCACCTCCTGGCCGGCCTGCTGGTGGTGGCCGCCGTCTTGCCGACGGTGGTTGCGGCCAAGGGAAGCTATGGCAGCGCCGAGGCCGGTGTTCCGTGCCATTAGGGTCCGAGACATGCCACTAAAGTCTGGCACGTGCCATTAGAGGCTGAGACACGATAAGTGAGGGGCGCCACCAGCGCCACCACCGCCTTGTACAGCGTCACGCGTTGCGGCTCGCGGGCCTTCAGGTCGTCGGCAATCTCGGTGTTGCCGCAGAAGTAGTGGATGTGTTCCAGGTCGCCCTTTGGCGGCTGCACCGGCTCGCACAGCAGGGCCAGCGCTTCCACCGCGTCGTCCAGCCGCTCGCGGCCGGCCACCAGTCGGTCCTTCACCAGGATCTCGGGGTCGGCGCCACCGGCGCTGTGGTCCAGCTCCGAGGTGTAGACAGCAATCGCCTTCTCCACCTTCTTGAACAGGTCCTTGTAATCGACGATGTGGCCGAAGTCCTTGTCGTCGCCGTCCAGCCGGTTGGTGCGGCAGATGGCCTGGAACAGGCCGTGGTCCTGCATCGACTTGTCGATGTAGAGGTAGGTGCAGGGCGGTGCGTCGAAGCCGGTCAGCAGCTTGTCCACCACGATCAGCAGCTTCATCTGGGCCGGCGTCTTTACGAAGAGCGCCTTCACCTGCTGCTCGTAGGTCTCGGTCCTGCTCTTGCCCGGCTCGGCGACAACATCCTTCAGCAGCTCGGTGTAGGTGTTGTAGATGAACTGCTTGTCGCTCTCGGTGTTGGCGCCCGTTTCCTCCTTGCTCACGTCTGACGCCTGCGGGTTGTAGGACGTGACCACCGCACAGCGGCCCTTGAACACGGTCTTGCTGAACAGCGCGAAGTACTTGCAGACCTCGTAGATGCTCGAAGCCACCAGGATCGCGTTGCCACGTTCGCTGGACAACCTGGGCTTCACCGCAAAGTCGAAAACGATGTCGGCCACCACCCGGTCCATTCGGGCGCGCGAGCTGAGCACGTTCTGCATCGTGCCCCACTGCTTCTTCAGTTCGTCCTTCTGCCAGTCGTTCAGCCCCTTGGTCTTAGCCTCGAACCACTGGTCGACCTGGTCGTTGCTGCCCAACTTCTGGTCGATGTCGCGCGCCTCATAGACCAGATCCAGGACCACGCCGTCTTCTACCGCTTCAGGGAACTTGTAGGTGTGGATGTAGCCGCCGAACACCTCCAGGCTGGTCTGCGCGTCGCTCTTGAGCAGCGGGGTGCCGGTGAAGCCGATGAACACCGCGTTGGGCATCATGGCCTTCATCAGGCGGTGCAGCTTGCCGCTCTGCGTGCGGTGGCACTCGTCCACGAACACGTAGATCTCGCCTTGCGTGGGGCTTGGGCGAGCGGCCAGGTCGCGTAGGAAGGCCTCGAAGTCGTCCACATCACGGCGGCCAAACTTGTGCACCAGTGAGCACAGCAGCCGTGGGTTGGGCTGCGCCAGCTGGGCCATCAGGTCGCGACCGCTCTGGCTGCGGTGGATGGTCTCACCCGCATCCCGGAAGACGCGTTCGATCCGCCGGTCCAGCTCGTCGCGGTCGGTGATCACCGCCAGCCCTGGCGCGTCAGATGGGCGGTCAGCAGCCCTTCCTCGATGCAGTGATTGCCTTCGCGATCCGACCAGTCACCCAAGTAGCGATAGCCCAGCTGCTGGACGAAAAGCTCGATCACGCGCTGCTGGGTGACCCGCTCCGATTTGCCGATCTCTGCAGACATCAGGCCCTCCCTGCGGGCGTAAGGTCGATATAAGTCCTTGATTATTCGAGCATGTCACGCCCTATCGCCAAGCCCTATCGCCCGGCGGCGGCGGATATGAGCGAATGTGTCCGATAACCACGCTGTCACACCGCCCAGTATCGGCGCCAGCGCTTGTCGCCCTCGAAGCGCACATCGCCTCTCGCGATCAGCTCGTCGACGGCTCGCTTGACCTGCTTGGGGTGGATCTCCGCTCCCACGCGTTGGTGCACCGCGCTGATGGCCGAGCCGGGGTAGCGTTGCAGATCCTCCAGCACCAGGGCCGCCAGTCGGTGCGGTTCGATGCGCTTGAGCGTGGTGGTGGCGCGGAAATCCAATGCCTGCAGCAGCTCAGGGGTGATGAAGTAGCGGGTGGAGGTGCAGCCGGTGAAGACGTTTGTCGCGTCGCTGCAGTGGGCCATTCCGAGCCTGCGCCAGGCTGAGCGTACCTGGTCGGGATCTTGTTCCTCGCGGCCGGCGTACAGCGCTTGACGCCATTGCCAAAGGTCGTGCTGGAGGCGGCCTTGAGCACGGGCTGGCGGCTGTCGTTCGTTGGCATTGCACTGCTGCTCCTGAACATCCTGTCGGGGGTGGTGGCGGTCGCAACCGCATATCGACGCTTCGGCGACGTTCTTCGCATTGGCCTTCTTCTTCGGGCTTGCGATTGGCGCAATGGTTTCGGTGCAGCTCGCCGATCGCCTGGCATACCAGCGGGATCTGCTTCAGACGGCGAAGTCGCTGAAGTCGATCCCCTGAACTTGCAGGGCTGGCGCGTCTTCCATGGTCCTCTGGCGCCGACCTATCGCTGCGGACACCACTTCCCCGCTCGATCTGCTTCACACAGCCGCGCATACGCCTGGCGCACGTCCAGCGTCGCGCTGGCGCCGGTGGCCGGGGCCTCGATGGTCACCCGGTCCACCGCCTGGTCTGCGGCCAGCACCAGTGATACCTGCCGTCGCGTCAGCCGCACCAATCCCTCTCCTTCGCTGGCGTTGAGCACAGGATCGGGCACCACGGTGGTGGACAACGCTCGCCCGCCAGCGAACGCGGTGGCCTTGACCACGTTGTCGCCGGCGTTGCGGTCGGCGCGCGCCAGTCGTCTCGGCACACGGGCGGCCACGGCGGTGTCGAGTGTCACGTTGGGGCCGTCGATCGTGAGTGACAGCGCGAGCCCGTCCACCGTGTCCTCGACCGCTTTGCGGTTGACCGGGTCTTCGGTGGCGGCCAATGGTCGGGGTGGCAGCAACTCGGCCTTGCCGCCGTCGGACGCGCGGGGCGTCTGCGCGACCGTGGCGGTGGGTGTTTGCGCGTGCGCGGCCCAGGGCAGGCTGCCGGCCAGCGCGATCGCAGCGGCGGCACATAAGCGGTTCAGGCTCATCGTCAGCTCCTCGGCGAGCGGTCAGTAGCAGGCGCCGCCGAAGCATCGGCTCAGGTGGTTGCTCAGGGCCTTGCCTGCCAGCGTGCGCCAGTCGCTGGAGAGTACGCGGTCTTCCATGGTGGTGCTCTGGCCGTCGTCGTTGCGCCAAGTGCCCGAGCTCCCGATTTGCACGCATTGCGCGGCGGGCAGGCCGTAAGTGGTGGAGGCGGTCTCGCAAGCGGCCTTGCTGCCGGCCACGTTGCGTGGGTCGGAGATTGACGAGTTGCCGCCGCCCACGTACTCGTCGCCCAGCCCGAAGAGGAAGTGCCCCGCTTCGTGCAGCAGCACCCAGGCGGCATCGCCCAGGTTGGTCTGTGTGGTGCCGGCGCCGCCTCCGAGCGAAATGGAGGCGCAGTCGCGGAAGGCGTTGCGGTGCAGGATCGCGGTGCCGTCGAAGGCGGCGCGCACGGTGGAAGCGGGCGCCGCAAACGTGCGGGTGCAACCTTCGCCGTCGCTGCCGGTGGGGCCGGCCCACAGGTTGAACACGTTCTTCCACAGCCGCGTCCACTCGGAGAAGGTGTTGGTGTCGTTGTAGAACAGCGCCAGCGCCATGGGCTGCAGGTCGTCGGTGAAGGCGCGGTAGCTGGGCATGTCGGCATCGGGCACGAAACCCCAGTCGATCTTGTCGCCGCGATCGGTGCTCGACGAGGGGGTGTCGGTGCGCCAGACCACCGGGCGCGCGGTCTCCCAGGGCTGGGTGATGGTGACGATGCCCAGGTTCACCTGCGTCTGCGTCAGCGGCGCGCCGGCTGCAAAGGTGACCGGGCCTGTCGAGGCCGAGCGTCGGCTGGTGCTCGCCGTGGCGCGGTAGGTCACGATGCGCCGGTCGCCCAGGCTCAGCGGCAGTGCGCAGCTCACCTCGGTCTTCACGCTGGCAAAGGTGCACAGCACGCCGAAGGCCGAGGCCGCATTGCGGCAGGGGATCAGGCTGGGCAGCGCGAAGGGCGCGCCGGTGCAGGCGGTGATCTCGCCCACCACCGCTTCGATCGTGATCTGCGTGATGCCGTCGCGAGGTTCGGTGGCGCGGGCGGTGATCGTGGAGGTGTGGGCCTCTGCCCGGTACAGCGGGTCGTGCAGCGCCGACACGCGCGGCGTACCGGCGCACCCGGCCATCAGCGGCAGCAACAGGCTCAACATCAGGCGTCGCATCGGCTTCCTCCTGGTCTCCTGCGAGCCAATGTAGGCGAGGCGATGCGGCGAAGCGATGTCAAAAGTGGGGAGACGCGGGCTGCAAGCTAGGGAGGCGGTGGGCAGGTGCGGTCAGCGCCGGACCCATTTGAAGAGCAGTGTCCCGACGTTGGCGCCCGCCGCACTGCGCCCCACATGCATCGCCGCCATGCCGCCGATGGCCATGGCCCCGCCCAGCACGATCGACGCGTCGATCTGTTCGCCCAGCAGCAGCGCCGACAGCGCCACGCCGAACACCGGCACCAGCGTGATGTAGCCCGAGGCGGCGCCCGCGCCGAGGGCGCCCACGCCGTCGAAGTACCACGAGTACGCGAGCACCGTGGCGCCCACCGCCAGGAACAGCAGCGCGCTCCACACCTCGGCCGGCGCCTGCGCCAGCGCGGCAAAGCCCGACGGCCCTTCGAAGGCCAGTGCGGCGGCCAGCAGCATCGCGCAGCCGATGGCGGCGGTGACGGTAGTGGTGGTCAGTGCGTCGATGCCCGCCAGCGGCCCGCGCCCGATGAGCGTGTAGCCCACCCAGCTCAGCACGCAGCCGGCCAGCAGCGCCTCGCCCGTGCCCAGCTCGCCGGTGAACAGGCGCTGCGGCGCGCCGTGGGTGATGACGACGGCCGCGCCCAGCGCGGCCAGCACCATGCCGGCCATGATGGTGCCGTTCATGCGCTCCTTGAACCACCAGGCCGCGATCAGCATCGTGAGCGCAGGGTTGGTGGTGACCACCAAGGCCGCGCGCGACGCGGGCACGCGCTGCAGCCCCAGCATGAAGAACATCGCATAGCCGAACACGCCCACCGCGCCGCCGATCGCCAGCCAGCCCCACTGCCGGCGCGACAGGGCTTGCAGGCCCGCCGTGCGGCCGCTGCTGCGCAGCCAGGCCATCAGCAGCACGGCGGCGATGACGAAACGCAGGCTCGCGGCGGTGAGCGGCGGCAGCGACTGCGCGAGGATGCGGCCGCAGGGCCACGAGGCGCCCCACAGCACGGCCATGCCGATCAGCTTGAGGTGGTAGGGCCAGTGCGGCGCGGCAGAGGTGGGCATCGGCAGAGGATATCGGCCGCCCGTCCCTCGTGCTGCGCTGGGGGCATCGGCCCGCGTGGGTCTGTCAGCCCAGCGCGGCCAGACGCGCCTGCAGCTCGCGCTTGCCGATCTTGCGCAGCGAGGCAATGGCCGCCAGCTTCTCGGCCGTGGGGCGCGACTTGCCCGATTCCCAGATGTACACGGTGTGACCTGTCACACCCACGAGCCGGCCGAACTCTTGCGCAGAGAGGTCCAGACGCTTGCGCTGTGCCGCCAGCCGCGCGGCACTGAAGCGCAGCTTTTCCTGCGGCATGTCGGCGGGGGCTTGCGCACCGTTCGGGGCGGCCTTGGCCTTGGCGCGCAGCAGGCGCTGCTGCTCCTGCAGCAGCCGCTTCAGCTGGGCGATCTGGCTGCGCTGTGCGCCGACGGTCTTTTTCAGGGATTCGATCTCGTGCCGCACGGCCTTGCGTGCGACGCGGGCGATCTCTTCTTTCAGGACTGCTGCGATGTTGGGCATGCAATGAATCGGTTGTGCGCTCGGCCGTGTCACGGTCTGCCGCCGTGTGGGTGGCGCGGGCGGTGGCCCTCCCTCGCGTAGACGCCAAGTGTAGAGGCGCACGCGCACCTAACAGTTTTGTCAGCTGCGCTTTGCGCCGCGCGCGATTACTGTTTGCGCCATGGATGCGGTCGCCTGCATTGCGGGGTGACCGGAACCCAACTTCAGGGAGAGCGCACATGAGTGTGGTGGTGGAGCTTCCCGCGGCCTATCGAAGGCACGCGCAGGGCCAGGGGTCGGTGTCGCTGGCCGCGGGCGGGCGGCTGCAGGACGTGCTGGCGTCGCTGTGCAGCACGTTCGGCGGCCTGAAGAGCCAGCTGCTGGCGGCCGACGGCCGGGTCTATGCATCGGTGGCCGTGTTCGTCAACGGCGTCGACGCGCGCCGCCTGCGCGGCATGGACACCGACATCCGCGCCGGCGACGTGCTGACGCTGGTGCCCGCCATCTCGGGAGGCTGAAATGAACCTGCCCCCACGCTCACTCCGTTCGCTGCCCCCCAAGGGGGCGCGCCAGCACCTTCGCACGGCCGGGCGGTACTGACATGGACACCGACGCCTTCTGCGCAGAAGAGCTGCAGTTCTACCAGCGCCAGCTGCTGCTGCCCGAGGTGGGCCTCGAGGGCCAGCGTGCGCTCAAGCGCGCCCGCATCCTGGTCATCGGCGCCGGCGGCCTGGGCTCGCCCGTGCTGCTGTACCTGGCCGCGGCCGGCGTGGGCACGCTGGGCATCGTGGAGCACGACCACGTCGACCGCAGCAACCTGCACCGCCAGATCCTGTTCGACGTGCAGGGCATCGGCCAGCCCAAGGCCGGGCAGGCGCGGCAGCGGCTGCAGGCGCTCAACCCGCACGTGAACGTGGTGGTCCACGGCTGCAAGCTCGAGTCCCACAACGCGCGCACGCTGGTGCAAGGCTACGACGTGGTGGTGGACGCCACCGACAACTTCCGCGCCCGCTACCTGATCAACGAGGCCTGCGTGCGCGAAGGCAAGCCCAACGTCAGCGCGTCCATCCTGCGCTTCGAGGGGCAGCTCTCGGTCTTCGTGCCGGGCGAGGGCCCGTGCTACCAGTGCCTGTTTCCGCAGGCGCCGCCGCCGCACCTGGCGCCTTCGTGTGCCGAAGCCGGCGTGCTGGGCGTGCTGCCGGGGGCCATCGGCACGCTGCAGGCCCTTGAAGCCATCAAGCTGGCGATGGGGCTGCCGTCGTCCCTGGTAGGCAAGTTGTTGAGCTTCGACGCGATGGCCATGCGCTTCAAGACGCTGGAGATCGCGCGCGACGCCGCGTGCCCGGTGTGCGGCGGCGTGCAGGCCGCGCGCGCGCAGGTCACGGCGGCGCCCGCGGCGAAGGCAGAGGTGCGAAGCCTCGGTTGCGAGGCGCTGGCCGGCTGGCTGAGCGCATCCGCCGCGCAGCCGCAGCAGCCCTGGCTGCTCGACGTGCGGCGCGAGGCCGAGTACCGCCAGGGCCATGTCGAGGGCGCCACCCTCGTGCCGCTGGACCAGCTGGCCGGCTCGGTGCACACCATCCCGCGCGGCCGGCCGGTCGTGTGCATCTGCCAGAAGGGCGTGCGCTCGCGCATCGCCGCGCAGATGCTGGTGGAGCTGGGCTTTGCCGAGGTGTATTCGCTCGAAGGCGGCATGGACGCCTGGGAGTCCGCCGTGGAAGCGGACGACGACCCGCGGCAACCGGCATGTGGCGCCTGCGAGTCCTGCGCATCCGAAGCGATGGCCTGCCCATCCGGCGCGGCCTAGCGCTCGCAAAGGATTGCCGCGGCGGGCGCTTCGCCCGTCGCGGCAATGACGAAGGCGAAAGCCATTTTTCTTTAACCACATGGAGATCTTTCAGATGCTTACCCATCCGTTCGACATCGTGCCCAGCGACGCGAAGCTGGATCTGTTCGCGGAGGAGCTGCCCGAGCAGGTGCAGCTGCTGTCCGACTGCCTCAGCTCCGCCAGCTCGGCGAGCTGCTGCACCTGCACGGGCTCGTTCAGCAGCGTCGGCTCCGTCGTGAGCTGCGGCTCGGCGCAGAAGTAAGGCGGCGGCGCTCCGCGCACAGCCGGCTGTGCGCGGATCTGCGCTCAAGGCCGGCCGGCATGGTGGCGCCGCCATGCCAGCCGGGTTCTCTCTCGATATCGAAAGCAGCAGGTGGAAGACATGCGCAACAAGCAATCGTTCGCGGGCTGGGTGGCCATCGGCGTGGGCGTCGGCACGGCGCTGGGCGTGGCCACCGGCATGGTGGCGCTGGGTGCGGGTCTGGGTGCGGCTGCCGGCGCCATCGTCGGGGCGGCCCTGCGCAAGCCGCCGCGCGGCTGAGGGCTCCACCATGACGATCACCGAATTCGCAAGAAGCCCGTCGGCCGCGGCACGGCAGGCCGACGCCGCCATCGCCGCCAGCGGGCTGCGCAAGCACTATGGCCGCGACGACAAGCGCATCGACGCCTTGCTCGGCATCGACCTGGCCGTGCAGCGCGGCGAGGTGGTCGGCGTGCTGGGGCCCAACGGCGCCGGCAAGACCACGCTGATCGAGATCCTCGAAGGCGTGCGCGTGCCCGACGGGGGCACGGCGCGCGTGCTGGGCGTGCCGGTGCAGGACCGCGCCGGCATGAAGCGCGTGTGCGGCCGCATCGGCATCGCCTCGCAGCACACGGTGCTGCCGCCGCTGCTCACCGTGCGCGAGCTGCTGACGCTGCAGCGCACGCTCTATGCCAGCGAGGTGGCGGTGGACGAGCTGATCGACACGCTCGGCCTGTCGGACAAGGCGCGTGCCCGCGTGGGCAGCCTCTCCGGCGGGCAGCAGCAGCGCGTGGCGGTGGCGCTGGCCCTGGTGGGCGACCCGGAGCTGCTGTTCCTCGACGAACCCACCTCGCAGCTCGACCCGCAGGCGCGGCGCGCGGTGTGGTCGGTGCTGGAGCAGCAGTGCATGCGCCGCCACGCGACGGTGCTGCTCACCACGCACCAGATGGAAGAAGCGCAGCGGCTGTGCGGCCGCATCCTCATCATCGACCGCGGCCGCGTCATCGCCGAGGGTTCGCCCGGCGAGCTGGTGGAGCGCCATTGCCCGGGCCGCGTCATCAGCTTCACCCTCGGCGACGCCGACCCTGCGGCGCTGGACGGGCTGCCGGTGCAGCTGCACACCGACGGCGCGGTGCGCACCGCGCGGCTCGAAGTGGAAGACGTCAGCGCCGCGCTGGGCGCGCTGGTCGACCGCCAGCGTGCCGGCCGGCTCTCGCTCGAAGGGCTGCGCATCGAACGCCGCACGCTCGAAGACGTGTTCCTGCAGTTGACCGGCCGCCAGATCAGGGGGTGAAAACCATGAACATCCGATTCGTCCGTGTCGGCGCCGTGCTGCGCACCCAGGTGCTGGAGTTCGTGCGCGACTTCGGCAGCGTGTTCCTCAGCCTCGTGTTCCCGCTGCTGTTCGTGCTGAGCCTCGTGGGCTCCAACCTGGTCAAGACCCCGTTTCAGTTCACCTTCGGCGTCGTGGACCCGTTCCACAACAAGCAGACGCCCGAGCTGCTGGGCGTGATGACCGTGCCCGGCATCACCTTCAAGACGGTGGACGAGGCGCGCGGCCGCGCCGAGCTCAACGACGGCAAGCTCAATGCGCTGCTGTTCGTGCCGGCCGAGCCGCTGCGCAGCGGCGGCGCGGTGATCCAGGCGGTGACCGATGCGCAGAACACCACCATGGTGCGCATGGCGCTCGATGCGGCGCGCGCGCGACTGGTGTTGCCGCAAGAAGGCGCCAGCGCAGGCTATGCGGTGCAGGTCAGCTCGCTGCAGCGCAGCGCCGACCTCAACTTCAGCTTCATCTTCCCCGGCATGCTCGCGCTGGCCCTGGTGCAGCTGGGCATGTTCGCCACCGCGACGCCGCTGCTGAAGGCGCGCGACCGCGGCAGCCTGCGCTACCTGCTCAACACGCCGCTGACGGTGGTGGAGCTGCTGATCGGCCAGGTCGGCATGCGCGTGGCGCTGGCCATGGTACAGGTGGGCCTGCTGCTCGGCGCCGGCGCGATGCTGGTGCCGCTGAGCGCGATCACCTGGCTGCAGGTGGCCGGCATCACGCTGCTGGGCGTGGCGATGCTGGTGTCCATCGGCTATGCGCTGGCCGGCGTGCCGCGCAGCCTGGAAGCCGGCATGGCGCTGATCATGATCCTCAACTTCGTGATGATGTTCGGCGGCAACATCTTCTGGGACCCCAAGGGCTCCCTCGCGCTGGAGATCGTGGCCCACCTGCTGCCCGCCAGCTACCTGGCCGACGCACTGCGCCAGCTCATCGCGGGCCAGGAAGGGCTGTGGCCGCTGTGGGTGGACGTGCTCGCGATGCTGGCCTGGAGCGCCGCCGCGGTCGCGTTTGCCGCCCGCACCTTCTCGTTCGACATGAACCGCCGCGCCAAGCCCGCGCGGACCCCCGCGCGCGCCCAGCCCCTGCCGGCCGGGCAGCGCTGAAAAACCCAAGAGGAAGAAAGAAGCACCACCATGGAGACTCCCTTGACCGATGCCTCCCACGACCCCTGGGTCTACGTCAAGCTGTACCTGGGCCGGGCCGTCGACCGCATGGACCGCCTGCTGATCGACCTGGCCTCGCAGCCCGTGCTCACCGGGCAGGCGCAGCAGTGGTTCTACATCCGCTACGTGGACCAGGACGGCATCCACGTGCGCCTGCGCGCCAAGGCCCGGCCGGGCGAGCGCGAGGCGCTGGCGCGTGCGGTGATGGACGCCTGCGCCGACCTGCTGGCCGAGCTGCCCGGCTACCCGCCCGGCGACTACAGCCCCATGGTCACGATGCCGGGCTTCGAGGCGAGCCTCGAGCGCGTGACGGCCGCGCACCACGACGTGAAGGTGGTGCAAGACCGCTACGAGCCCGAGACCGACAAGTACGGCGCGCGCCCCGGCATCGACGTCGCCGAGGCGCTGTTCCACCAGTCGTCGCTGATCGCCACGCGCATCCTGCGCGAAGAGGAGCATGGGCGCCTGTCGCGCAAGGACCTGGTGCCGCTGCTGATGCACGAGGCCTGCGAGACCTTCATCGCGCCCGACGATCGTGCGAGCTTCTGGCGCGAGTACAGCTACTACTGGCTCAACGGCCGCTCGCCGGCGGCCGACGACTGGCGTGCCACCTTTGCCGAGAAGGCGCAGGAGCTGCAGCAGCGCGGCATCGCGGTCGTGGCCCGGCCCGAGCGGCTGGACGGCGCGGCGCGCGAGCTGTCGGCCGCGTGGCGCCGTGCGCTGCGCGAGGCGGCCGCGGGGTACCAGGCGCTCAAGGGCCGCGTGGACGCGGGCGCCGAAGTGCTGTGCTTCAACTTCGTGCACCTGATGAACAACCGCCTGGGCCTGGCCGCGCTGGAAGAGGCCTACATGGCCGCGCTGCTCGAGCGCGAGTGCGAACGCGCGGGCCAGCGCGAAGCGGTCGCGGAACTGGCATGAACCCCGTGCTCAACCTGCGGGAGTCGTACTTGCGCAGCAAGTACCCGGTGGCCCGCATCCTCTTGCCCACCGGTGGCCTGCTGTCGGGCGTGTCGCGGCTGGAAGGCGAGCACACGGCGCCGGACTTCGACATCGCGGTGTCCAACCTCGACAACCTGAGCAAGATCTTTCCGCACGTGCAGAAGCCCGACGGCCGCGACGTGTTCGACGAGCCGCTGGGCGGCGCGGGCGCCGACATCGACACCGAGCTGGCCTGGCTGCGCGCGGTGATGGAAGGCGCGGAGCGCTACGCCAACATGGCCTACACCGCTGAAGACTTCATCGTCGCCAGCGCCAACGAGCTGGGCGAGGCCGCGCTCGACCTCGACCGCGTGGCGCGCTGCTCGCCGCGCGAGCTGGCGGCCGAGGGCTGCCCCTTCATCGCGCCCGATAAGTCGCTGCCCATCCGCTGGGCGCGCGGCTATTCGCTCACCCACGGCCGCGAGCGCCTGGTGCCGGCGGTGATGACCCACCTGTACCTGCGCCCCGCGAAGACCGAATGCTTCTGGCAGCAGATCTCCACCGGCGTGGCGGCCCACGTGCGGCCCGCGCCGGCCATCGTGTCGGCGATCTGCGAGGTGATCGAGCGCGACGCCATCGCGATGACCTGGCTGGGCCGGCTGCCGCTGCCGCGCATCGAGCTCACGCAGCCGCTGCCGCCGTTGCTGGCCGCCAACCACCGCGTGCTCGAGCGCAGCCTGGTGCGCCACGAGTTCTTCGACGCCACCACCGACGTCGGCATCCCCACCGTGTATGCGGTGCAGCTGCTCGACGGGCATCCCAACGTGGCGCAGTACGTCAACTGCGCCTGCGGCTTCAGCGCCGCGGAGGCCTGTGCCAAGACCATCCGCGAGGCCGCGCCCGCGCGGCCGGTGCTGCGCCTGGTGGACGACGTGCCCGCCGACAGCCAGGACTTCCGCTCGCTCTACGACGGCGCCCACCACCTGGGCAAGCCCGCGTTCCGCCAGGCCTTCGACTTCCTGCTGCGCTCGCCGCACCGCCGGCCGCTGGCCGAGGTGGAGATCGACGCGCCGGCCGACGAAGCCGGGCGCCTGCGCTACCTGGTCGAGCGCTTCAAGGCCATGGACATGGAGGTGGTGATCGTGGACCTCACCTCCGACGAGCTGCGCCGCCTGGGCCTGTGGGTGGTGCGCGCCGTGGTGCCGGAGCTGATGCCCATGAGCTCGGTGCAGCGCGGCCGCTTCCTCGGCACGCCGCGCCTGTATGAGTACCCCTCCAAGGCGGGCTACGGCCCGCTGTCGGAGGACACCGTCAACCCCTTGCCCCAACCCTTCGCATGAAGCCCGTACTTGTGCTTTCGGCCGGCGAGTTCGGCCACGCGGCCGGCCAGCGCCTGGCGATGCTGCTGCAGGCCGATGGACGCGATGTGCGCTGCGAGGAGCTGCTGGCCAGCCTCGCGGGATTGAAGACGCGGGTGGCCCAGGCGTGCGCCGTGGCCGTGATGGCCTGGCGGCCGTATGCCGACGCCTTCCGCCAGATCGACGACGCGTGCCACGAAGCCGGCACGCCGTGGACGCTGGCCGAATGGCACGGCACGCGCCTGACCTGCGGGCCCGCGGTGGTGCCCGGCCAGGGGCCCTGCTACCACTGCTACCAGCGCCGCTGGGCCAGCCACCACCCGGCGCCGGAGCGCGAGCTCGTCATCGAGCGCGCCTACGCGCGCGACCCGTCGCTCGGACTGCCCGGCCACATCGGGCCGCTGGTGCAAGTGGCCGCGGCGGCCGCGCACGAGGTGCTGCGCGATCCGATGCGCCATGCCGGCCGCATGCGCCTGCTCGACGTGTTGAGCGGCGCGGTGCAGGAGACCGCGGTGCTGGGCATCCACGCCTGCCCGCGCTGCGGCCTGAAGCACGCGGGCCCGCCGGGCACGCGCTTCGTCGAGCGCCTTCAACCCGCCGTCGAGGAGCTTCTCTCATGAGCGCAGGCCTGCAACTGTCATCGGCGGTCATCGGCTCCAGCTTCGCCAACGACAGCGAGCTGCGCCTGCCCGCGCGGCCGCGTGCGATCCCCGAGCTGATGGTGCTGCCCTATGGCGCCACAGGCCTGCTGGTGGAAGGCACGCGCGACACCCAGGTGCTCAACGGCCGCGCCGCGCGCAGCTTCGTGCCGCGGCTGCTGCAGGAGCTGGACGGCCGGCGCACGCTGGAGGAGCTGCTGGATTCGTTTGCGCCTTATCCGCGCCAGGCGGTGTACGAGGCGCTGGCCATGCTGTTCAGCCGCGGCCTGCTCGAAGACGGGCCGCCGCCCGAGGTGGCGCCCGGGCTGGCGCCGCTGTCGGCCTTCTGCGGCCGCTATGTCGATGTGACGCGGGTCAACGCCAACCGCGGCGAGGCCCTGGCGCGCCTGGCCCGTGGGCGCGTGGCGCTGCTGGGCACGGGCCGCGCGCAGGCCGCGCTGCGCGCGGCGTTGCAAGGCTGCGGCCTGGGCGCGGTGCTCGAAGTGCCGTCCCTGCGCTCGATCGACGAGCTCGACGCGGCCACCGACCTGGGCGTGGTGCTGGTCGATGGCGACGACGCGCAGGCCGGCGCCTGGCTGGACGCGGCCTGGGACAAGGGCCTGCGCGTGCTGCATGCCCGCGTGGGCCGCCGCGCGGTGGAAGTGGGGCCGCTGTTCATGCCCGGCAAGTCGGCCTGCCCGCACTGCATGCGCCGCCTGCGCGGCGCGCAGCCCGACGAGCCGGCGGAGGACCTGCCGTTCTGGGCCGGCGTGGTGGCGCTGCATGCCTTCCACCTGGTCAGCGGCATCGGCAAGCCCAACCTCTACAACGTGTGCCACGCGCACGAGCGCATCGACGGCGAGCGCCTGTATTCCGAGCATCCGCTCGCGCGCCTGCCCGGCTGCGCGCGCTGCGGCCTCGAAGGCCGCGGCCCCGACATCGCCGAGCCCGACGGGATCATCTGGCTGCTGCACAACGCGGCCAACGGCATGCCGCCGCGCGAGCTGCTGCACCCGCGCGACTACCAGGTGCACTACGCGGCGGCCAACATGATGATCACGCAGGAGGCGCCGCAGCCGTACTACGGCGCCACGCGCGTGGCGCTGCCGCCGGGCGAGCCGCTGGCCCTGTCGCCGGCCTGGGACGGCGCTGCGCGCCCGGCGCGCACGCTGACCCTGCCGCTGCTGGCCACGCTGCTGCAGCTCGCTGCCGGCCGCACGGCCGACGGCAGCCGCCGCATCGCGCCCAGTGCCGGCGGGCTGGGTTCGGCTGAGCTGTTCGTCGTGGTGCGCCAGCTCGAAGGGCTGGAGCCCGGCGTGTACCACTACTTCGCGCACGAGCATGTGCTGGAGCGCCTGCGCGCCACCTCCGACGCGGTGCTGGCCGGCGCGCTGGGCCTGCCGGTCGCCGAGCTGCCGCCGGTTTTGCTGGTCGGCACGGCCCATCTCACCAAGGTGCGCCAGAAGTACAACGACTTCGCCTTCCGCTTCGGCCACCTCGACGCCGGCGTCACGCGCGCCTTCTTGGACGACATGCTGCGCGCGGCCGGCGTGCCCTATCGCGACCTGGTCGATGCACGCGACGCGTCGATCGCCGAGGCGATCAGCCTGCCCACGGTGGGCACGCGCAACATGGTCACCTTCGTCTGGGGCGTGGGCCAGGGCGAGCCCGACACCGGCCTGGCCCAGGTGGTGGCCCACCAGTACGTGGACCTGCTGGCCGCCCTGTCGTCGCGCCGCACGGCGCCCGTCCGCGGGCCGCAGCCCCGGGCCGTGGCCGCGAACGCGCTGGTGGCCGCCGGCACCATGCCTTCGCTGCAGGAGCTGATGCTCGCGCGCCGCTCGGTGCGGCGCTATGCGCCGCGCGCGCTGCCGCTGTCGATCGCCCAGCAGGTGGTGGACGTGACCTGGGGCGTGGACGACGCGCTGCGGCGCGGCGGCGCGCTGCCGGTGCGCATGGCGCTGTGGCTGGTGCTGGGCGCCGGCCGCGACGATGCGCAGCAGGGCGTGTACCGCTGGCTGCCGCAGCAAGGGCGCCTGCAGCGCGTGAGGGAGCAGGTCTCCCATGCGGATGTGCTGGCGACCATGTTGCAGCAGGCCCTGGCCCGCGCGCCCGCGGTGCTGTACATCACCGGCGACTTCGAGCAGGCCGTCAACGAGCATGGCGCGCGCGGCTACCGCGAGCTGATCTCGCGCGCCGGCGCGCTGGCGGCACGCGCCACGCTGGCCTCGGTGGCCCTGGGGCTGGGGGCCTGCCCCTGGGGCGGGTTGTCCGAAGACGGCTGGGGGCCTTTGCTGGGCATCGACCGCTATGCCGACTGCCCGCTGTTCGGCGTGAGCCTGGGGTACGCGGCATGAGCCGGCGCCGGGCCGCCCCCGCCGTGCTCGCTCCCGCCTGGCGGGAAGGGCCGCAGGCCCGAGGGTGCGCCAATGAACGGTGATGCGCTGATGCCGCTGCCCGGCGCGCCCGCTGCGGCGCGGGCCTACCGCTTCCGTGCCGGCGTGGCGCGCGTGAGCCGGCCGGGTGGCATGGTGCTGGTGGCGCCCGAGGACGGGCGCGCCCTGCGCGTGAGCGCGGTGGCGCAAGACCTGTTGCCGCTGCTGGCCGACGGCGCGTCGTTCGACGAGCTGCTGGCGCGGTTGCGCGAGCGCCATCCGCGCGCGGGCGACGCCGAGTCCAAGCTGCGTGCGTTCCTGGACCAGCTCGACCGCAGCGGCCTGCTCGGCACGGCGGCCGAAAAGCCCATGCGCCGCGTGGCCACGGCGCGCTGGCCGCTGATCGACGCCGACCCTCTTGCGCGGGCGGTGGCGCGCGTGCTGCAGCGCTTGCCGCAGCCCGCGGGCTGGCTGCTGCTGGGCCTGCTGGGCGCGGCCGCGCTGGCGGCGGTCG
>JBFLWE010000001.1:0-125628 GCA_040758375.1 Pseudomonadota bacterium | reverse complement strand
GCTCTTGAGCTACCTCAGCCGGCGTCGGCAAGCAATAGACAGACGTCGGTGTCCAGCGTTCAAGCTCTCTTGGCGACGCTAGCACGGTTCACGGACGCCGTTAGCAGGGTTTGCGGATCTCAACACCGGCTTCGGCCGCGCGGCGCGACCGCCGAGCCTCCGCTCGGCGAAGGAGCGAGGGATGAATCACGCCGCCGGCCCGACCCACGAGCTCTGGGATTCGGAGCCGTCCAGTGACCCGGCGGTCCGGCGGGCCATCGCCCTCGCGCGCGCCTGGACGGCCGAGGCGAGTCGGGCACTTGCCTGGGAGACGAACCGCGTCGTTGATCGGCACGGCCTGGACCGGATCCCCGGGCACCGGACGACGCCGATCGTTGCGGCGATCGTGGCTGCCGCGGGCGCGACGATGCCGCACTTTTCGCTGCGGTCCGGCGCGGGGACTTGGAGCAGCGCCGACTCGATGGCGACGCTGACCGGGGTGGAACTCGATCGTGCGACTGCAGCCATCATCACCTCGCGCGAGGGCATGTGCGTCGCCCGCGCGGACGCCGCGGGCGTGGCAACGAACGTGCCGTGGAGTCCCACGGCGGATGACGCGAGCCTCGTGGCGTCGGCACTGTCGCGCCGGGTGGCTGCCGGCGTGGGGAGCCTGCTCGTCAACGTGACGGTCGGACGGGGTACCGGCGTGCCCGACGACGAACGCTTCCATCGCCTGCAAGCGCTGTTCAGGGCCGTGGGCGCAGCGGTCGGCGTGCAGGTTCGCGTCGCTCGTTCGGCCGGTACTCAGCCGGTGGGTCTGGGCATCGGTCCGGCACCCGAGGCGATGGACGTGTTGGCCGTGCTGCGCGGCGCCGCGGCGACGCCGGTCGACCTGCGCATGCACGCGCTGGCCGAAGCCGGCCTGCTGCTCGAGATGTGCGGCGCGAGCCGACCCGGACATGGCGAGCTCGACGCCTGGCGACTGCTCGACAGCGGCGCCGCATGGGGGCGCTTCCAGGCCCTGTGCGAGGCCCAGGGTGGGATGCGTGAGCCGACGCTGGCGCCGATCGCCGAAACCATCACGGCCGAACACGCTGGCCACGTGAGGTCGCTGGACGGCGCGCATGTGCAGCGCGTCGCGGTGCTGGCTGGCGCAGCGCAAGGAGCCGGCGCCGGCGTCGTGCTGCATGCCCGGATCGGCGAGCGGGTGCACCGGGGCCAGCCGCTGTTCACCGTTCACGCAGCGAGCCGGCAGTGCCTCACGGCCGTGACGGACGATCTGCGGCGCGCACCGCTGATTTCCGTCGACGACGTGTCTACCGCGACCCTGGCCGAATCACAAGACATGCACTGAAGGGACCAACCGATGGACCACTCGACCGCGCTCACCCGGCCCTTGCCGCCGGACCTGCATGCTCCGGCGCTGCGCATCCTGCGCCGCTTGCTGGCGGGCATCGAACGGCCACCGGCGCTGAAGCTGGGCGATGCAATCTTGCACGAGCTCGAGACCCACCCCGAGTACACGCTCGTGATCCGCGACCCCGGGCTGCTGCGTCGCCTCGTGCTGCGGCCCGATCCGCTGTTGCTGGCCGACGCCTACTTCCGCGGTGTGATCGATGTCGAAGGCGATCTGTACAGCGCACTGGCATTGAAGGACCACTTCGAGGCGGTCTCGCTGACCTGGCGCGACAAGCTGGCGCTGTGGCGCGATGCGTTGATGCTGCGGGTGTCCGAGCAGGAGGGCCTGAAGCCGTCCGGCGGATTGGCCTCGCGCATGGCGCGGCGATTTGCGCACCGCCATTCCCGCCGGACCGACCGGGCGGCGATCTCGTTCCACTACGACGTGTCCAACGCGTTCTACGGTCTGTGGCTGGACGTCGAGCGCGTCTATTCCTGCGCCTACTTCGAGACCGCCGACGACTCGCTCGAGCAGGCACAGCACAACAAGCTGGAGCACATCTGCCGCAAGCTGCGACTGCAGCCCGGTGACCGCCTGCTCGACATCGGCTGCGGCTGGGGCGCGCTCGTGTGCTGGGCGGCGCGCCGCCACCGCGTCCGGGCGCATGGCATCACGCTCAGCGAACGGCAGTTCGAGTACGCACGCGAGCGCATCCGGGTCGAAGGCCTGCAGGATCTCGTCACGGTCGAGCTGCGCGACTACCGCGACCTCGACGGCGTGGCGGTCTACGACAAGGTGTCCAGCGTCGGCATGTTCGAGCATGTCGGCCTCGCGAACCTGCCGGCCTACTACGCCGCCGTGCAGAGGGTGCTGCGACCGGGCGGGCTGTTCCTCAACCATGGGATCACCCACGACGAGGAGGGCTGGAACCGGACGGTCGCGACGGAATTCATCAATCGCTACGTCTTCCCGGACGGCGAGCTCGATTGCGTTAGCAACATCCAGCTCGGGATGGAGCGGGCCGGCTTCGAGATCCATGATGTCGAGGGGCTGCGTCCGCACTACGCGCTGACGCTGCGGCACTGGGTTGAGCGGCTGGAGGCGCGTCGCGAGGAGGCGCTGCAGGAGGTCGGCGAGGTCACTTACCGCATCTGGCGGCTCTACATGGCGGCGTGTGCGCTCGAGTTCGAGGCGGGCGGCACGGGCATTTACCAGATCGTCGCCTCGAAGCGCGATCGCGGCACGTGGCCGGTCCCGTTGACCCGCCGCGATCTCTACCGTGAGTGATTGGTCATGGACGGTGCCGTCTCCGCGGCCGGCGGGCGAGATGCGTTCGGATCTCTCGGCCGGCGCCTTCGCGGCGCTGCTCGCGGCCGCAATGGCGGTGTCGATGGCGTATGGCGTGACATTGCCTGTGCTGCCCGGGTTGGTGGAGCGCGCGGGGGTCGGTTCGGCAGCCCACGTGGAAGGGCACACGGGCTGGCTCACCGGCACGTACACGCTCGCCCTGTTCCTGTTTGCGCCCGCCTGGGGCGCGCTGGCCGATCGGATCGATCGCCGCTGGGTGCTGGTCGCCGGGCTGGCCGGATCGAGCGCGGCGCTGTGGGCCCTGACCGGATCGCTCGGACTTCGCGCTCTGTACGCGGCGCGTGCGATCGCCGGCCTGACCGCGGCGGCGGTGCTCCCGGCGGTGTTTGCATACGTCGTCACCGCGTCGGCGCCGTCCCGCCTTCAGCGCCGCTTCGCCTGGATCGCATCGGCCACTGCCTTGGGCTTCCTGCTCGGGCCGGCACTTGGCGACGGGCTGGCCGCGCCGATACGCGCCGTGGGTGCCAATGGTGCATTCAGCGAGCTGGCGCTGCATGTCGTCGCCGTGGTGGGCTTGGGGGCGGCCGCAGGCGTGCTGACGCTGCCGGTCAACCGGGCCGTGCAGACCGGCTCGGGCAGTGCAACGCCCGGCGACGAGCGGCGCATCGCACGCTCGCTGCTGCTGACGGCCGTCGTCGTGCTGGCGATCACGGTGGCGGAGGTCGGCGCCACCCTATCTGCGCGCAGGGCGCCGGCCGCGGGCGCGTGGCCGGTGTCGTTGTACTTCGCACTGTGCAGCGGTGTGA
The DNA here is from genome assembly GCA_040758375.1 of Pseudomonadota bacterium. Classification (GTDB taxonomy): domain Bacteria; phylum Pseudomonadota; class Gammaproteobacteria; order Burkholderiales; family Burkholderiaceae_C; genus CAMLIZ01. The sequence goes on along the minus strand of JBFLWE010000001.1, from coordinate 122,136 downwards.
TGATCGCCGTGCAGTTCTGGGCCCTGCCACGCCTGGAGCGCAGGTTGGGCGAGCCGCGGCTTGTCGTCTCCGCGCTCCTCGTGCTCTCGGCAGGCCTCAGCCTGCTGGCCGGCTCGAACGGGGGTGTCGTGACCGCCGCGGCCTTCGTGCTGGCAGCAGCCGGCATCGGCGTACTGATCCCCTCGCTGGCCGTGCGTATCTCGAGCGCAGCCGGCACGCGCCAGGGCTGGGCGATGGGGCGGCAGGCCGCGGCGGCCAACCTCGGGCAGGCGGTCGGCGCCGCAGCCACGGGCAGCCTGTTCGCGCTGGCGCCGCCGCTGCCATTCCTCATCGCGGGCGGGTTGACGGCTCTTGCGGCCGGCGCGGCGGCATGGGAGGGCGCCGCGCGCCGCACGCCATGACGCCAGCCGCACACCCCTTTCACGCATTGAACAGGAGTAGGACATGACCCAGGCAGCGCTTCACGTCGAACCCACTGCCGCCGCGTCCGTCGACCCGGTCTGCGGCATGACCGTGGATCCCGCCCGCGCGGCAGGCCGTGCCGAGCATGCGGGGCGAATCTACCTGTTCTGCTCGGCGCACTGCCTTGGCGAGTTCCAGCGCGATCCGGCGCGATACGCCGGCGTGACCGCAGGCAGTTCGGATTCGGTGCCTGCCACCCCCACACCGCCACTCGGTGCGGACATGCACGCGGCGGGCCGGCCGCTGCAGAGCGTGCTGCGGCGCGCCGAGTCGGGCCAGGCAAAGGACCCGGTGTGCGGCATGGTGGTCGACAAGGCGACGGCGCTGCGCACCGACCGTGCCGGGCGCAGCTACTACTTCTGCAGCGCCGGCTGCCAACGCACCTTCGAGTCGCCGGAAGCCGAACTGAAGTCGATGCGCACGCGCGTCACCATCGCGCTGACCGGCGTGCTGGCGCTGGCGATCATGCGCGCCGGCGCCTTCATCGCACTGGCCACCGGCGCAACGCTGCTGACCTGGGTACCGATTCCCGCGCTGCCCTGGTTCACCTGGGGCGTGTGGCTGTTCCTGCTCGTCACGCCGGTGCAGTTCATCGGTGGCTGGAGCTTCTACGTCGGCGCCTTCAATGCGCTGCGCAACCGCTCCATCAACATGGACCTGCTGATCGCCCTCGGCACTTCGGTCGCCTACTTCTACAGCGTCGCCGTACTGTTCTTCCCGTCGGTGCTGCCGGTGAAGGTGGAGGAACGCGACGTCTATTTCGAGGTCTCGGCGGTGATCATCGCCTTCGTGCTGCTGGGCAAGTACATGGAGGAGATCATCAAGAAGCATTCCTCCGCGGCGGTGCGCAAGCTGCTCGACCTCAAGCCCGCGACCGCCCACGTGCTGCGCGGGGGCGAGGAGGTCGAGATTCCGGCCGAGCAGGTTATGGTGGGCGAGACGCTGGTCGTGCGCCCGGGTGAGCGCATCGCGACCGACGGCGTGGTGCTCGAAGGCTCGTCGGCGGTCGACGAATCGATGCTAACCGGCGAGTCGATGCCGGTCGACAAGCAGCCTGGCGCAGCGGTGATCGGCGGCACGCTGAACCGTACGGGGAGCTTCCGCTTCCAGGCCTCGCGCATCGGCGCCGAGACGGCGCTGGCGCAGATCGTCAAGATGGTCGAGGACGCGCAGACCAGCAGCGCGCCGATCCAGCGCATCGCCGACCAGGTGACACGCTACTTCGTGCCGGCGGTGGTGGGCACGGCGATCCTGTCGTTCGCGCTATGGTGGCTCGCTGGCAACTTCCCGCAGGGCCTGCTCGCCTTCATCGCGGTGCTGATCATCGCCTGCCCCTGTGCGCTCGGCATCGCCACCCCGGCGGCGCTGATGGTGGGCGTGGGGCGTGGCGCGCAGGCCGGCATCCTGATCCGGGGCGGGGAGATCCTCGAAAAGGCCGAGCGGCTCACCACCGTCGTCTTCGACAAGACCGGGACGCTGACCCGCGGCGAGCCGGCCCTGACCGATCTGAAGCCCTGTGGGCACTGCGACCACGACGAGGCACTGCGCCTGGCCGCCAGTCTGGAGGCCGGATCCGAGCATCCGCTGGCCGAGGCCATCCTGCGCGGCGCCCGGGAGCGCGGCATCGCGCCCTGCGCGGTGAAGGGGTTCGAGGCGGTACCGGGGCATGGCGTCCGCGGGCAGGTCGACGGGCGCAAGGTGCTGTTCGGCAACCGGCGGCTCATGGAGGGGGCCGGCGTCGACGTCGCGACGGTTGGCCCGGACATGGAGCGCTTCCAGGCGGACGGCAAGACGGCGATGCTGCTCGCCTGCGACGGCGAACTCGCCGCCGTGATCGCGGTTGCCGACACGATCAAGCCCGAGGCGCGCGAGGCCGTGCGCTCGCTGCGCGCCGAAGGCGTCGAGGTGGTGATGCTGACGGGCGACAACGCGCGTACGGCCGCGGCGATCGGCCGCGCGCTGGAGATCGACCGCGTGATCGCCGACGTGCTGCCCTCGGACAAGGCGCGCGTGATAAAGGAACTGCAGCAGGCCGGCAAGGTCGTCGCGATGGTTGGCGACGGCGTCAACGACGCCCCGGCGCTGGCGACCGCGGACATCGGCATCGCGATCGGGTCGGGCTCGGACGTCGCCAAGGAGACCGGCGGCATCATCCTCGTGCGCAGCGACGTGCGCGACGTGGTCACCGGCATCCGGCTGTCGCGGGCTACGATGCGCACGATCAAGCGCAATCTGTTCTGGGCCTTCGTCTACAACACGGTCGGTGTGCCGATCGCGGCCTTCGGGTTGCTCAACCCGATCATTGCCGCCGCGGCGATGGCACTGTCCTCGCTGTCGGTGATCGTCAACTCGGCGCTGCTGAAGCGGGCGCGCCTTCAATGACGACGGAGGTCACGATGAGATTCGTGAAGTGGCCCGAGTTCGCCAACCGCTGGATGTGGTTGTGCCCAGCGGCGGCGGTGCTGCTTGCAGCGTGCGTCCTGTGGTCGTTCGGGTGGTCGTGGTGGAGTGCGCTGTCGGCCGCAGTGCTGCTCGTGTGCCCGGCGCTGATCCTTTGGGGCGCCATTCAGGTGGTACTCGATGAACGGCATTCGCGACGGCGTCCTGGCGCGTAGATCGAAACTCTGGAGGAGCAAGGTTGATGGACCAGAAACAGACGTTCTCGTTGTGGTACGTGCTCGCCGCGCTGGTGGGCATGATCCTCGTGCAGGAGTTCTTCGCGACACGTCACACGCAGACACTCACCTATAGCGAGTTCAAGCAGGCGCTCGTGGCCGGCAAGCTTGATGACGTGGTCATCGCCGACGGCATCGCCACTGGAAAGCTGAAGGCCGAGGGACTCGAGCAGATCCTGCCGAAGGACAAGCTCGAGGCGCTCCAGCGCGCTGGTGGCGAGCACGGCTTCGCGACGGTGCTGGTCAACGACCCGGGGCTCGTGGCCCAGCTAGATGCCGCCAAGGTGCGCTACGGAAGCGTGCGCGAGAGCAAGTGGCTCGGCGCGCTGATTTCCTGGGTCGCGCCGGCGCTGGTGTTCTTCGGCATCTGGTGGTTCCTGATGAAGCGCATGGGCGGTGGCATGGGGCATGGCGGCATGCTGGAGATCGGCAAGAGCAAGGCCAAGGTCTACATGCAGACCGAAACCGGGGTCACCTTCAAGGACGTCGCGGGCATCGACGAGGCGCGCGAGGAACTGATGGAGGTGGTCGAGTTCCTCAAGAACCCGGACCGCTACAAGCGTCTGGGCGGCAAGATCCCCAAGGGGGTGCTGATCGTTGGCGCACCGGGCACGGGCAAGACCCTGCTTGCGAAGGCGGTGGCGGGCGAGGCCGGCGTGCCGTTCCTTTCGCTCAGCGGCTCCGAGTTCGTCGAGATGTTCGTCGGTGTCGGCGCGGCGCGGGTGCGCGACCTGTTCGAGCAGGCCGCGGCCAAGGCGCCCTGCATCGTCTTCATCGACGAGATCGACGCGCTGGGCAAGGCGCGTGGCGTCGGTGGCTTGTCGGGTGGCCACGAGGAACACGAGCAGACGCTGAATCAACTGCTTGCTGAGATGGACGGGTTCGACACGAACCGCGGCGTCATCATCCTGGCCGCCACGAACCGCCCCGAGGTTCTCGATCCCGCGCTCTTGCGGCCAGGGCGCTTCGATCGGCACATCGCGGTGGACCGTCCGGACCTGAACGGGCGGCGCCAAATCCTTCAGGTGCACGTCAAGAACGTCAAGCTGGCGCCGACTGTCGACCTCGCCGCACTCGCGGCGCGCACGCCCGGCTTCGCGGGTGCCGACCTCGCCAACCTGGTCAACGAGGCCACGCTGCGTGCGGCCAAGAGCGGCAAGGACGCGGTCGACATGCAGGACTTCGAGGAGGCGCTGGACCGCATCGTTGCCGGCCTCGAGAAGAAGAACCGGGTCATGAACCCGACCGAGCGCAAGTTCGTCGCCCACCACGAGGCGGGCCATGCGCTGGTGGCCGAGCACCGCAAGAACTCGGACCGGGTGACCAAGGTGTCGATCATCCCGCGGGGCATCGCGGCGCTCGGCTACACCCAGCAATCGCCGACGGAGGACCGCTATCTGATGCGACGCAGCGAACTGCTCGATCGGCTTGACGTGCTTCTCGGCGGCAGGGTTGCGGAGCAGCTGGTATTCGACGATGTGTCGACCGGCGCGGAGAACGACCTGCAGCGTGCCACCGACCTGGCGCGCCACATGGTCACGCACTATGGAATGAGCGACGCACTGGGTTTGGCGACCTACGACGCACGCCCCGCACCCTTGTACTTGAACGGTCCGACGCTGCCCGAGCCGCGGACCTACAGCGAACGCACGGCCGAAGCGATCGATGGCGAGGTGCGCCGACTGCTGGACGAGGCGCGCGAACGCGTTTCTCGGACGCTGAGCACGCATCGGGCGGCGCTGGAGTCGCTGGCCAGCCTCTTGCTGGAAAAGGAGGTTGTTGACCGGGCGATGCTGGACGGGCTGATGGCATCGAGTGCCGCTCCGGCCCAGCTCCGCGTGGCTGCCGTGGCGCACTCACCGGCGGAAGGTGCGTCGTGAGGGCACGTCGAAGGCTGCTCCGACTGATCGCCGCTGCGGTCCCGCTCGCCGTGTCGGGCGTCCGGGCCCAACCGTCCGAGGGGCGCGAAATCCTCGACAAGGTCGAGAAGCTGCTGTGGGGCAACACCGTGCAGGGCGATTACGAGATGACGATCGCCACGCCGCGCTGGCAGCGCACGCTGGGCCTGCGGCTTTGGATGGACCGGCCCCGGCGGTCTTTCGTTCGCATCGTCTCGCCCGCCAAGGAGGCCGGCATCGGCTCGCTGCGCATCGGCACCGAGATGTGGAACTACCTGCCCAACGTGGAGCGCATCGTCAAGATCCCGCCGTCGATGATGTTGCAGCCGTGGATGGGCTCGGACTTCACCAACGACGATCTGGTCAAGGAAAGCAGCATCCTCGAGGATTACACCCACAAGGTGATCGGCACGGTGCCGCTCGATGGTGAGACTGTCGTACAGATCGAGGCGGTTCCGAAGCCCGACTCGGCCGTGGTCTGGGGCCGCATCGTCTACTGGGTGCGGCGCGCCGACACGATGCCGCTCAAGCAGGAGTTCTTCAGCGAGCGCGGCGAGCGCGTGCGCGTGCTGACCTTCTCGGACGTGCGCAAGGTCGGTGGCCGGACCCTGCCGACGCGCTGGGACATGCGGCCCGACGCCAAGCCCGGCAACTCGACCACGGTCGTGCTGAAGGACGCCGTGTTCGACCGGCCGGTGGACGACGAGATCTTCAGCCAGCGCAACCTGCAAAAGCGATGAGCCCCGACCCCAGCGCGACTTTCCGCGCAACCTGGACCCGACGATGAACCACCACCTTCCCTGGGTAGCCGAGCGCGTGCGGCTGTTCCGCGACTCCGATGCCAACTTTGCTCGCTGGGCGCGAGGCTACGGCCCCATTGTGCACAACGATCAGACTCAACTGCGCGTGCACGAGCTCGCGCAGGTGCTCGTTGCCGGCGGCAAGGCGGCCGACACGGCGAGCGTCTACCGCATGCTGTGGGCGGCGGACCGTCTCGCCGCGGCCGGCATGTGGCTGAGCGTGCACATGACCTATGCCGACCGTGTCCATCCCGATGGACGCGAGATGGCGAGCGAGGACTTCAAGCGAACGCCCGAGGGGCACACTGGCGGCTCGCTGAACATCGTGCCGGCCTACGTCGGCTATCTCGCCGCCAACGCACTGACGGGCCTGACGCGCGGCTGGCTGATGGGCCAAGGGCATTGCGTGGCCGGCATCGATTCAGTCAACCTGCTGGTGGGCAACCTGACACCCCGGCACGCGGAGCGCTACGACCGCAGCGAAGACGGGCTGACACGCTTTGCGCGCGACTTCTACAGCTACGCGATCGACGCGGGCGGGCGGCCGGCGTCGCCGCTGGGCAGCCACGTCGGCCCGAACACGGCGGGGGGACTTTCCGAGGGTGGCTATCTCGGTTTCGCCGAGCTGCAGTACGTGCACATGCCGCTGCCCGGCGAACGGCTGGTGGTGTTCCTCAGCGACGGCGCCTTCGAGGAGCAGCGCGGCAGCGACTGGGCGCCGCGCTGGTGGCGCGCCGAGGACTGCGGCTTCGTGGCGCCGTTCATGATCCTCAATGGCCGCCGCATCGAGCAGCGCAGCACGATGCAGCAGCAGGGCGGACAAGAGTGGTTTCGCCAGCACCTGCGCCTGAACGGGTTCGATCCGATGGAGATCGACGGCACGGATCCGGCTGCGTTCGCGTGGGCCGTGCATGCCATGGAAGAGCGGCTCGCCGCCTGTGCGGCAGCCGTGGCGGCCGGGAGCATCCCGTACCCGGTGCCGCTGCACTACACCGTTGCAGAGGCGCCGAAAGGGTTCGGGTTCCCCGGTGCAGGGACCAATGCCGCGCACAACCTGCCGCTGGCCGGAAACCCTCGCGTCGATCCGCTCGCGCGGCAGCAATTCAACGAGGGCGCGCGTGCGCTGTTCGTGCCGGCCGGCGAACTCGACGAGGCGCTGGCCGTGCTGTGCCGCCATCGCGAACAGCAACGTCCCCTCGAGCGCGATCACCCGCTGGCCCATCGGCGGGTCGATGCACCTGCAATGCCGGCCGCGCAGTGGCATGCCATCGGCACCGGCACGGTGTCGCCGATGGGTGCGCTGGACGCCGCCTTTGCCGCCATCGTCCAGGCGAACCCGCAACTGCGGCCGCGGGTCGGCAATCCCGACGAATTGCGCAGCAACCGGATGGGTCAGACGCTCGACCTGCTGAAGCACCGCGTCTTCGCACCGGAGCCGGGCCTCGCGGAGGCGGTGGACGGCGCGGTGATCACCGCTCTCAACGAGGAGGCGGTGGTCAGCGCGGCGCTCGGAAACAAGGGCGGCATCAATCTCGTGGTGTCCTACGAGGCCTTTGCCGTCAAGATGCTCGGCGCGATGCGCCAGGAGATCCTGTTCGCACGGCACCAGGCCGAGGCCGGCAACCCGCCGGGCTGGCTGTCGGTGGTCACGGTTGCGACCTCGCACACCTGGGAGAACGGCAAGAACGAGCAATCGCACCAGGACCCGACGCTGGCCGAGGCGCTGTTGGGCGAGATGTCCGACACCGCGCGCGTGCTGTTCCCGGTCGATGCGAACAGCGCGGTGGCCGCGCTGCGTGCCGCCTACCGCAGCCACGGCGAGTTCTGGACCCTGGTGGTGCCGAAGCGGCCGATGACGGGCCGGCTGAGCGGCGAGCAGGCGCAGCAATTGGTTGAGCAAGGCGCCTGCGTGGTGAAGGCCTGCGAAGCGCCCGATCTGCTGCTGATCGCCATCGGCGCTTACCAGTTGCAGCAGGCGCTGCTGGCGGCCGATCGGCTGGACGCGGCCGGTCGCCGAACGGCGGTGACCTGCGTTGTCGAGCCCGGCCGGTTCCGGCTGCCGCGCGACGAGCGCGAGGGCACCTTCGTCGCGAACGATGCGGTCCTTGAGGCCCTGTTCCCACCCGCGGCCACCGCGCGCGTCATCCTCTCGCACATGCGGCCCGAGCCGACCCTGGGCGTGCTGCGCCGCATCGACACCGGGCCGCGGCGGACGCGTGCGCTGGGTTACATCGCGCGGGGCGGCACGCTGGATGTCGCCGGCATGCTGTTCGCGAACCGCTGCACCTGGGCACACGCAGTGGCCGAGGCGGCCGAGGCGCTGGGTATCGATGCGGCGGGCGTGCTCGGCGCCGACGAACTGGCCGCGGTGCGCGGGCAGGGTGATCCACGCACCGTGATGACGGCAGAGTGACGACCATGGCGTTGCCCTCGGCCATCGTCCGCGCCGACAAGGCGACGAAGGTCTACCAGCGCGACAGCATCCCGGTGCCGGCGCTGCACGAGACCAGCCTCGAGATCTTGCAGGGCGACTTCGTCGCCCTGGTCGGTCCCTCCGGTTCCGGCAAGACGACGCTGCTGAACCTCATTGGCGGGCTCGACCGTCCCACCAGCGGCCGCATCTGGGTCGGCGACCAGGAGATCACCTCGCTGGGCCGCAAGGCGCTCGCGGAGGTGCGCCTGCGCCACATCGGTTTCGTGTTCCAGGAATACAACCTCGTGCCGGTGCTCTCCGCGCTTGAGAATGTCGAGTACGTGATGCTGCTGCAGGGCGTCGATGCGCAGCGGCGCCGCGCCGAGGCTTTGCGCCTGCTGCACGCGCTCGGGCTCGAGGGCATGGAGCACCGCCGGCCGAACGAACTGTCGGGCGGCCAGCAGCAGCGTGTCGCGGTGGCCCGGGCGATCGCGGCGCGGCCGGTGATCGTGTTGCCCGACGAGCCGACCGCCAATCTCGACTCGCAGTCGGGTTCGACACTGATGGACCTGATGCGACGACTCAACGAGGAGGAGGGCACGACCTTCGTCTTCTCGACGCACGACCCGATGGTGGTCGAGCGGGCACGCCGCGTGATCCGGCTGCGCGACGGCCGCATCGAGGCCGACGAGCGGAGGCCGGCTTGATGATCTGGACGCTGGCGGCGCGCAACGTGATGCGCAACCGCCGCCGCTCCGTCATCACGGTGCTGTCGATCGCGGTCGGCCTGGCGGCGTTGACCTTCCTGTGGGGGTTCATCGACGGCATGAACCGGCAGATGATCAACAACACCACGCGCTACTTCGCGGCCGACGTACAGGTCCACTTGAAGGGCTACCACGACGACCCCAGCCTGGACCGCGCGATCGAGGCTGGCGCGCGCGTGCTCGAATCGGTGCGTGCGGATCCAGCGGTCGCCGCCGCGGCCGCCCGCCTGGAGACCACCGTGCTGGCCAGCCGTGCCGACCGCTCACGCGGCATCCTGGCCTTCGGTGTCGACCCGGCGCAGGAGGCGGAGGTCACGGACCTGTTCAAGGCCGTGGTCGACGGCCGCGGCTTCAGCGGCGCCGACGACAACGGGGTGCTGATCGGCGAGGGCATGGCCGAGGCGCTGGCCGTGCGGGCCGGTGACGAACTGGTGCTGGTGGGGCAGGCCTACGACGGCTCGGTGGCGAGTGCGAGCGTGCCGGTGCGTGGCGTGTTCCGCACCAAGATCGACGACCTGGATGGCTACGTCGCGGTGATGCCGATGGCGGCGATGCGCGACTTTCTGGCCACGCCCGAGGCCGTCACCGCGGTGGCCGTGCGATTGCGCGATCGCGGCGACTTGGCCGCCGCCGCATCGACGATCGCCGCACGCGTCGGCGGCGACCACGAGGTGGTGGGCTGGCCGGTGTTGCTGCCGATGGTGGCGATCAGCATCCGCTTCCACGAGGTGATGGGCTTCGTGGTGCTGACGATCTTCTTCGTGATGGTCGCCGCCGGCGTGGCCAACCCCGTGCTGATGGCAGTCCTCGAGCGCACCCGCGAGTTCGGCATCATGCTCGCGCTGGGCACCAGCCAGTCGATGCTGTTCCGGCTCGTCGTCGCTGAGGCCGCGCTGCTTGGCGCGGCCGGGCTCCTGCTGGGCAACGCCATCGGCGTCGGCGCCACGGCGACATTCGGCCGCGTCGGCATCGACCTCGGCGCTTTCGAAGCCGGTCTGCGGGCGATGCCGGGGCTGGCCGACGTGATCTACCCGGTCGTGCGTGCCGAGCGCAGTCTGGCGATCTCGCTCCTGGTGTTGCTGATCGCGCTGGCGATGGCGCTGTACCCGGCGTTCCGGGCGGCGACGCTCGAGCCGGTCGCCGCGATTCGTGGCATCGGCGAGAAGGGTCCTGGAGGCCGGCGCGGGGCGCGCCGCGAGACATCCGCGCCGCTGCCGGTCTTCGCACTGATCGCGACGCGCAACCTGCTTCGCAACCGCAAGCGCAGCGCGATCACGGTGTTCGGCGCGGCATTCGCGATCGTGGCCTACGTGTTTCTCTATGGCTTCTTCGACGGTTTCGGCGAGCAGCTTGTCGACAACTCGACGCGCTACGTCACCGGGCACCTCCAGATCGAGCGCGAAGGACTGCGGCGCGACCTCGCGCCGGAACTGGCCTTCGATGCCAGCGCGGCACTCGCCGCCGTGCGTGGCCAGCCCGGCATCGCGGCCGCCGCGCCCCGCGTCCAGGCACAAGCCCTGGTGAGCAGCGCCACGAAGTCGGTGGGCGTCGTGCTGTACGGCATCGACCCAGCGCTCGAACGCGGGATCACGATCCTGCACCGGACCTTCGTCGAAGGCGCGGCGTTGGAAGCCGGTGCCGACCGCGACATCGTGATAGGGCGACGGTTGGCTGAGAAGCTCGGCATCCGGCTGGGCGAGAAGCTGGTGGTGATGGCGCCCGGCGTGGCGGGCGAGCTGGGCACCGCGGCGTTCCGGGTGCGGGGCATCTTCGCCACCGAGAGCAGCGCTTTCGACGGGGCGATGGTCTTCGTCACGTTGCCGGCGTCGCAGCGCATGCTCGGCCTCGGCCAGCGTGTTTCGTCGATCAACCTGCGTCTGGCGGACCGCGTCGAGGTCGATGGCGTTGCGGCGCGGCTGACGCCACTCCTGGACAAGGAGGGCTTGGTGGCGTCGCCCTGGCCGCGCCTGCTGCCGCGGGTGGCGGACATGCTCGGTTTGGTGCGTGCCATCCGCACCGTCATCGTGGCCGTCTTCTTCCTCGTCGTCGCGCTGGCGGTGATGAACACCGTTTTCATGGCGGTGGCCGAGCGCACTCGCGAGTTCGGCGTGATGATGGCGCTCGGAACGCCGCCCGACGCGGTCGTGCGAATGGTGGTCTACGAGACAGTCGTGCTGATGCTCGTCGCGTCGGTCATCGGCTACGCTGTCGGTGCCTCTGTGGTCGCACTGTTTGGCAGCATCGGGCTGGACCTCTCAGGCTTCTATCGCAACTACAGCGCCATCCCGGGGCTGACCGGCATCGTCTATCCGCAGTTCGTCGCCGGCAATCTCGTCGGGCCGGGCATCGGCCTGTTCCTCGCCAGCGTGGCCGTGTCGCTGTACCCTGCCGCCAAGGCGGCGCGGCTGGAGCCGACCGCGGCCATCCGGCACACGTGATGACACGACCACACCGCTGCTTCGGCGGGTGCACATCACTATTGGTGACGGCGCTGGTGCTCAGTGCCGCCTCTTCGCTGGCTCGGGCTCAGCCGCTGCAATTGTCGGGAAGCCTGAAGAGCCTGTTCCTGAGTTCGCGGGCATCGACGGGTGAGGACTACGCGCTCAGTCTGAACCGACTGCGCGTCGAGGCGAAGGGCGACCTCGCGCCGGGACTTGCACTCGACCTGCAATACGACAACGAGTTGCTGCTCGGCAGCTACCTGAACACTGGCGAGTTTCGTGTGGTCAAGGACCGCCCGCCGCCGCAGTACTGGCGGGCCGATGCCAACTACCTTGAGCGTGGCGACGTTTACGGCCGTCATCGCCTCTATCGGGCGGCGCTGACGCTGACGCGCGGTGATGTCGATCTCAAACTCGGCCGCCAGCGCATCGCCTGGGGGACCGGGCGCTTCTGGAGCCCGCTTGACATCCTGAACCCGATCAGCCCGCTGGCGCTCGAGCGGGAGGAGCGCGTCGGCGTTGACGCCGCGTTGCTCGAGGCCAAGCTCGGGCCGCTGTCGCGCGCTTCGCTCGTATTTGCCCCCGCGCCCGATCGCGGCTCGCCCAGCCGTGCCGTGCAGTGGCACGGCAATGCGGCCGGGGTCGACGTGTCGCTGCTCGCCGGCCGGCTTCGAGGCTTGGACATTGTCGGCGCTGACGTCGCCAGCCAGATCGGCGACGCCGGTATCCGCGCCGAAGCGGCGCGGGTGGACCCGGGTGGGGGCCCCCGATTCAACCGATGGATGGCGGGCGCGGACTATGCCTTCGCAAATGGCCTCACGGTGAGCGCCGAGCTGTTCTACAACGGCGCCGGGTCGCGGGATCGGGCTGGGTACGATTTCGTCGGGTTGCGCTCAGAGCGGGTCACGAACCTGGCGACACGCTACGCGGGGCTGTACGCGTCTTACGAGTTCACACCGCTGCTGAAGTGGATCACCTACGCGGTTCTTAACGTCGACGATCGCAGCCGCGCGGTCGACAGCCGCATCGTGTGGTCCGTCGCGCCGGACGCGGATCTGATCTTCGGCGTGCAGCGCTTTACCGGAGGCGCGGGTAGCGAGTTCGCGACCTCTCCCGACGCGTTCCAGGTGCAGATTCAGTGGTACTTCAGGTGACAGCCCGAGCGAACACCCACCGGGCTCGGGCGGCGCTGCCGACAAAATTTCAGTTGGGGAATCTGACCAACCGTTGACGACGTGCACCGTCAGCGAAGGAAGTCGCGACGCAGTCCCAGAGAGGCGTCGGTCCTCGCGATGGACCGCGCCGCATCCGACTCGATCCCGGTAAGTGCCCGGATCGCGTCGATCGTTTCCGGGATCACGATCGCCTGGTTGAAGACCTGGTAGGTGTAGTACGCCTGGTCGCCGTCCACGGCCAGTACGTCCTCCCACAGCGCCACCTCCCACATATCCGCCCGGGGGCGGCCAAGATCGGCCATCAGTTCGACCGTGCTGTTCAGCGCGACGATGCCGTCCGCCGACCGCACGAACGCGATCCGCGGCGCTGTACGGAATGCGGCAAGCACCTCCTCGCGCGTCGCTGGTCGTGTCAACTCGACCCACCAGGTGTGCAGGTGGCTGGAGTTATGAGCGGCCTTCACGGCGATCGTCACGACGTCGAGGTCGGGTATGACGGTGCGGGCGTCCGGACCCTGATGGCTGGGAATGTTCTTTTCGGGAACCACCGTGTTGACGATACCGTCGGCATGCGCCTCCCACGGATCGGAAGCGCGCCGGATCAACGTGCCTCGCGCACGCCTGAGCAGACCGGCCGCCTTGAGCGCGCCGAGCGTGCGCACGATGGATGTGGTGTTGCAGGACACGACGCGCGTCGATGCGCGACCCAAGGCCGACGCATAGTTCGCCTGCGCGACAAACGAATGTCCGGTCAACGAGTGGGATTCGCCGCCGTGAAAGATGGCCTTGACGCCTGCCGTCTCGTAGACCCCCTTGTTGGCTGCGGCCACCTTCTTGGGCGTGCAGTCGACGACGACATCGGCTTGTGTGAGGAGTTCGGCGATGCCGCCTGCTACAGCGATGCCGGCCGCGCGCATCGGCGCCTCTGCTTGGGGCGTTGCCGCGTACACGGGCAGCCCAGCCCGTGAGGCGACCTGCAGCCGATAGTCGTCCACGATGTCGGCGACGCCGGCAAGTGTCATGTCGTCCTGCAGGCGAACCGCGTCGGCGACGCGCTTGCCGATTACGCCGTAGCCATTGACTGCCACCCTGACTCTGTCCATGTCCACTCTCCTTTGAGGCTGAACTCCCCGGTCAGCGCTGCGCGCTGCCGCCGGCGATGGAAAACGTGAAACGGATGGCGAGCCCATAGCCCGCCAGCGCGAGCAGCGGCATGCCGCCCCATTGCGGGCCGACGGCGTGCTGCATCAACAGGCTCGCGGCGATGTACAGACCGAGCGTCACCAGTGCGAGCGCGATACGGCGGCTGGCGCGGTCGACGCCTTCCTGCAGGCGCGGGTCCGGCACGATCGCGATCTCGAGCAGGCGCTCGCGGGTCAGTGCGCCGTGTAGGTGCTGAGCAACCAGCGTCGGCAGGTCGCTGGCGGCGCTTCCGACCTCGAAGGCCAGGCGCTTTGTGGCCTCCGGCTGGCCTGCTTGCCGCAGCGTGCCGACCGCGGCGTGCTGCGACAAGGTCTCGAAGATCGAGAACGCCGGTGCCAATGCACGGACCGTGCCCTCGAGCAGCAGCATCGTGCGCGTCAGCACAAGCAGGTCCGTGGGCAGGCGTACCGCTTGTGAGCGGCCGGCGGCCACCAGCCGTCCGAGCGCTGCCGGCAGCGACCAGTCGCGCAGCGGCCGCTCGGCGCAGTCCGCCAGCAGCGACTGCACCACCGGCAGGAAGGCGCGGCGCTCGACTTGCGCACCGACCAGCCCTAGGTCGAGCCAGGCGTCGACAACCCAGTCGGCGTCCTGCTCGACGAACGCGAGGGCGAAGGCCGTCAGCGCGCGGCGCAGGCGTCGGTCCAGGCGGCCGACGATGCCGAAATCGTGGAAGCAGATTCGCCCGTCGGGCATCACGAACAGGTTGCCTGGATGGGGATCACCATGAAACAAACCGTGCTCGAAAAGCTGCCTCACGTAGCTGTCGACGAGGCGGCGTGCGCAGGCCTCCCGATCCGGCGCCGGTACGGAGTCGATGCGCACGCCACTGCTGAAGCGCTGCACCATCACGGAGGATGTGCACAGGCCGTCGACCACGTCAGGGATGTCGACTTCCGGCGAGCCGCGCCACGCATCGGCGAAACGCCTCACGAAGCGAGCCTCGCGCGCGAGGTCCATCTCGAGCCGCAGGTTGCCGGCGATCTCGTCGACGATCGCCACGAGGCCCCACCGGCGCAGTGCCGGGACAAGGGCCTGCGCAACAGTGGCCACCAGGCGCAGGATGCGCATGTCGGATTCGACGGCCTGGGCGGAGCCTGGCCGGCGGATCTTCACGACCACCTCGGTGCCGTCGGGCAGCGCGGCGCGGTGGATCTGCGCCACCGAGGCCGCGGCCAGCGGCGCCAGGTCGAAGCGCGCGAACAGCTGTGCGCAGGGGCGGCCGAAAGCGGATTCGACGGCCTGCTGCGCCTGCTCCGACGGAAACGGGCCGACATGATCCTGCAGCCTGGCCAGCGCCTGCTGTGCCGACTCGGGCAGCAGGTCAGCGCGCAGGCTCAGGTGCTGGCCAAGCTTGACGAAGGTGGTGCCGAGCCCTTGCAGAAGGGTTGCAAATCGCTCGGCGATGGGGTGGTCATCGCAACGCATGACGCCCCGGTGCCAAGCCCACCACAACACGAAGCCGGCGAACGCCATGCCGATCCACAGGGCGCGACCGACCGGGGAGCGGCGCTGCGACGATTTGGCAGGAGTTGGTGTGGCGGTCGGCATGTCAGGCCATGCGGTTGCGCGGCTGGCCGGCCTGCCAGGCCAGGATGTTGCCGACGGTCTCGTGCAGGATGCGCGCAACCGCCTCGCGGGTGTTGAAGCCGACATGGGGCGTCGCGAGCACGCGCGGGTGGCGCAGCAACGGGTGAGTCGACTGCCAGCCGCGGTCGCAGCCCAGTCCGCCGCAGCCCATCGGCGCCTCGGGCGCGGCGCTGCCTTCGTGCTCGAGCACGTCCAGGCAGGCCGCGGAGACGGTGCCGCGGTCAAGCGCGCGCAGCAGCGCGTCTTCGTCGATCAAGCCGCCGCGCGCGGTGTTCAGCAGCACGACACCGGGTTTGATGCGGGCAAAGGCGTTGTCGTCCAGCAGGTGATGCGTGTCCGGTGTCAGCGGCACATGCAGGCTGAGGATCTCGCTGCGTTCGAGCAGCTCGGACCACCCGACGAAGTCAACGCCCGGCGGGATCGTGGCTTGCGGTCGCGGTCGTGGGTCGAAGCTCAGAACCTTCATTCCGAAACCCTGCGCGATCCGCGCCACGTGGGTTCCGATGCGCCCGAAGCCGACGATCCCCAGCGCCTTGCCTTCCAGTTCGAAGCCGGTCAGCCCCCGGTAGGAGAAGCGGCCCTGGAGCGCTCGGCCGCGTGCCTCGCACACGTGGCGGGCCAGCCCCAGCAGCAGCGCGAAGGTGTGTTCGGCGACCGTGGCAGCCCCGTAGTCGGGCACGTGGACGACCGCGATGCCGCGCTCGCGGCAGGCGTCGAGGTCGATGTGGTCGACGCCGGTGGACCGTGTCGCCACCAACCGCAGCGCCGGCATTCGCTGCAACGACTGGCGCGTCACCGGCGTGCGGACGAACACACACAGCGTCTGGGCCAGCGCCGCGGCGCCGTCATCCGCGTCGAGCTGCGTGTCGGCCAGGAAGCGCGGCCACCATGAGCTCGGGCACAGGGCTTCGAGCGCAGCCTGGTCTTCGGCGGCGATGTCCATGAACAGCACGCGCAGGGCCGCAGGCGAGCCGGCCGCAGTCGGCGCCCCTGGCGGTACGTCCTGTAGGTCGCTCATGCCGTCCCGTCTCCCGCCGAGCGGTTGCCGGGCGCGGCGGGGCTCTTGGCCGCCCGGTACAGGGAGACGATGCCCAGAGGGGTGGGAATCCGACGCGTCTCCTCGACCTGGCGAAACCCTGCGGTCGCAAACAGCACCGGCAGCAGCCCGGCAACGTTGTCGCTCGTGGTGTCGAAGCCGTCGACAAGCTGGACCGCCAGGAACGCGGTCCGACTGAGCAGACCGCCCGCCCGGCCCCAGTCCGCGACGTGCAGTTCGCCGGCCGGACGCAGCACGCGATGCATCTCGCGCGCGGTCAGCAGTTTGTCGCCCCAGGAGAGGTGGTGGAAGAACAGGCTCGACAGCACGCGGTCGAAGCGTTCGTCGGCGTAAGGCAGGGCGTTCGAGCGGCCCAGGCCGAACGCAATGTCGGCCCCGGCAGACCGTGCCTTGCGCGCCGCGACGGCGAGGACGGCGGGGTCGGCATCCAAGCCGGCCACCCGCACGCCCGGTTGGCGCCGCTGGGCTGCGATCGCCAGCGTTCCGGTGCCGCAGCCGACGTCCAGCACCTGATGGGTCGGACCGAGGCACGCCTGATCGAGCAGTGCCCGCTTGAAGGTCCGCTCGCGCGTGGTCAGGGCCACCACGCGGTCGTACAGGGGCGTGAGGACATGAAAGCCGAGCGCCGGCGTGAAGCGCTTCGTCCCCTCCATCAACGTGCCCCCAGTTCCGGGACCGCGCCGGCAACCCGCTTGGCACGGCTCGGATCTGTGAAGTACAGGAACACGATCACGCTGAGCACGCCGGCGAAGAAGCACCACACCGAGATGAACCAGGTGGTGTAGAAGGTCCAGGCCGCCACCGCGGACACGAACGCCGCCACGCCGAAGGCCACCACCCGAACGTGGCTCGAGACCATCAGGCTGGCGCAGGTGCCGACCAGGTACAGCGACATCGCGGCCAGCGCGTAGAAGTGCGGCGATTCGTAGGCGATGTGCTGGCCCCGCACGGTGGCGACGATCGGCAGCGTGAACAGCGTCGCCAGCAGGTACAGACCCACGGCGCTGCCGGCGAACGCGATGGCGATCAGGACCCGCCGCCGCCACGACACGGTCTCCAGCGCCAGCGCGGCCAGCGGCACGTAGATCGGCCACAGCACGTGCGAGAAGAACGAATAGGCGTGCGTCAGTACGGTATTGAGAAGCGGCGCGCGGTCCGGGAAGGTCAGCCAGAGCGCGCCCTCGAGCAGTTGCTGGATGCCGAAGAGGACCGGTATCCAGGCGTACGGCAGTTCGGAGCGCACACGCGCGCGGCGCACGGTGGCTGCGCCGACGATCAGCAACGCGGTGCCGGCGGCGAAGCTGGCCTCGGCGGAGAAGCACATCAGCAGACCTCCTGTAGCAGGTGGAGGGTCGGTCGCGACCGCGGCTTTGCGGGCACCGTCACCGGCGCTCCCCGGAAGCCCCGATGTCGCGCCGCTGCCCCGGGGTGGGCGACAGGGCACGGGCGACGATGATGCGCAGCGCATCGGCGTGCCGCTGACCGCGCCGAAGCGCACGTTCCGGAAAGCGCGAGGCCAGCCAGGCATACACGGAGTACTTGGCGAGCTTGCCGATCCACAGCGCGAACACCACCTCCGCGAGCGGCAGCCGGGAGATCGCGGCGAACATCAACGCCGGCGTGAGCGGCAGCGGCGTGGCGGCGATGACTAGCAGTGCCACGACGCCGTAGGCGGACAACCAGCGCGTTGCGTCGTTCCAGGCGGACGAACGCACGACGTCGGGATAGGCGGCGAAGAGCCGCGCCCAGCCGAGGTGGTGGAACACCAGGTACAGCACGGCCGCGCCCAGTGCCGCGCCCAGGCTGGCGCCCACGGCGATGGCGCTCCAGCGGCGCCGCGCCATCAGCACCGCCGCCACCAGCAAGGTTGCAAAGGGAACCGACATTGACAGCGTCGCGGCGAGCGCCACGGCACCCACCACCGCGGGAAACGCGGGACTGTCGGCCCGCCGCAGCAGCGTTCGCGTCAGACCGGACTCGAGTGCGACGCGCAGCACGGGATGCCTCTCTCACGGCTTGCGCGTGACCGGACGTTGGCCCAGTTCCACCGCCAGAGAGACGGCCTCGCGGCCGCGCAGGACCTTGAACTGCGCCTGGGTACCTGGGCTCAATGCGGCCGTCTCGTTGATGAGCGCGGCCGTGTCGCTGATCTCCTTGCCGTTGATCGAGACGACCGTGTCGCCGGCGCGCAGGCCGGCGCGGTCGGCCGGGCCACCGCGCTGCACGGCGACGAGCGCGGCACCGGCTGCGGCGCCGGTGGTCTCGTGAACGACGTCTCGGGCGCTCACGCCGAGCCAGCCGCGGCTGACGCGGCCGGTGGCGATGATCTGCTCCATCACCTGCCGGGCGAGGCTCACCGGGATCGCGAAGCCGATGCCCTGCGAGCCGCCGCTGCGTGAATAGATGGCGGTGTTGATGCCCACCAGATGGCCGGACGCGTCGACCAGCGCACCGCCTGAATTGCCGGGATTGATGGCCGCGTCGGTCTGGATGAAGTTCTCGAACGTGTTGATGCCGAGTCGGTTGCGGCCGGTGGCGCTCACGATGCCCTGCGTCACCGTCTGGCCCACGCCGAACGGATCGCCGACGGCCAGCACGATGTCACCGATCTGCACCGAGGCGGGATCGGCAAAGGTGATGGGCTGCAGGCCCTTGGCGTCGATGCGCAGCACCGCGAGGTCGGTCTCCGGGTCCGTGCCGACGACCCGCGCCTCGGCCACTTTGCCGCCGGGCAGCATCACGGCGATCTCGTCGGCGCCCTCGACGACGTGGTTGTTGGTCAGGATGAAACCCTGTGCGGCCACGATCACGCCCGAGCCAAGGCTCGACTGGCCCTGCGCGGCTTCCTCCTCGGAGCCGCCATACGGCCGCAGCCAGCCGGGCAGTTGCCGTGGCGGAGCCTTGCGCGTGTAGATGTTGACGACCGAAGCCGAGGCCTTCGCCGCTGCCGCACGGAAGCCGCCCTCCAGGCGTGCCACGACGGCCTTGGCACCCGGTGCGGAGGCCGCCGGGTCGGCATGGGGTGCCTCTCGCAGCGCCACGATGTCCGGGCGCGCAGGTGTGGCGGGCTCGGGCCCGAATGCCCGCCAGGCGATCAGCAGACCCGCGGAGACCGCGATCACCTGCGCGATGAGCAGCCACAGCCGCCAGACCAGGGACGGGCGAGTGTCGTTCACGATGCGATTCCCTCCATCAGTTCTTCCAGTGCGCGCGCCATCGGTTCGACGACGCTGATCTCGTTGGAGGCGTGCGGCACCGTGTCGCAGGTGAGCACGCGGGCCGGCCCGGTGGCCAGCAGTTCTTCGTAAGCCCCCGGCGCGAAAAGCGCATGCACGCCGATGCACAGCGGCGCGGGCAGGCCGACTCGGCGCACGCTGGCGACGGCCTGGATCATGGTGCGTGCGCTGGAGACGATGTCGTCGACCAGCACTGGCTGGCGGTCGGTCCAGGCCGACACGTCCGGCAGGCTGACCTCGACATCGCGGTCGCCGCGGCGGATCTTCTGCAGCACGGTCCAGGGTGCGCCCGCGGCGGCGGCGACTTCCGCGACCCATTGCTCGCTCTCCGAGTCGGGCCCGATCAGCAGCGGGCGGTCGACGTGTGCCGCGACCCAGCCGGCGATCAGCGGCGCCGTGTGCACCACCCGTGTCGGGATGCGGTAGATCTCGCCGAGTGCGTGGTAGCGGTGCAGATGCGGGTCGGCCGTCACCAGCGCATCGAAGGCGGTGGACAGCAGCGCCGCGTAGGAGCGTGACGTAACGGCTTCGCCGGCATGGAAGCGCCGGTCCTGCCGCAGGTAGGCGAGGTACGGGGCCGCCAGCAGCACCTTCGCCGCGCCGAGGTCGCGTGCTGCGTCTGCCGCGAAGAGCAGCGGCAGGGTCTTCTCGTCGGGTCGCGCCAAGCTGCAGGTGAGCACGACGGTCCGGCCCGTCACGTCCGCATCCAGGCGGACCAGTGACTCTCCATCCGGAAAGCGGTGTAGTTCCAGGGCCGCACGCTCGGCCTGTAGCGAGCGAACCAGCCGGTCGGCAAAACCCTCGTCGCCGGGCAGATGGAAGACGATGGCTCTCACGACGCCTCCGCGATCTGGAAGATGGGGGGACGAGCGTTGACGAACTGCTGCGCATAGGCCAGTTCCCCGGGGGCTTGTGCGTGCAGCGTGAAGAGCGGCTGCCCTCTCTGCACGACGTCGCCGAGGCGGGCATGGATGTCGACGCCGGCAGCCGGTGCGTTCGGGGCGCCGGCGAGCTTGGCGGCCCTGGCCAGCACGCGGTTGTCGATGGCCGCAATGCGCCCCGCCGAGGGCGCCTCGACGACCCGCCGGTGCGGTGCCAGCGGCACGTCGCGCAGGCCGCCCTGGGCCTGGCAGATGTCGGCGAACTTGGCCCACGCGCGTCCATCGGAGAGCACCTCGGTCGCGAGACGCAGCCCCTGGCCTTCTGGCGCCGAGCCGCCGAATTCGAGGATGTCGCCGGCTAGGCGCAGCGCGCGCTGCTTCAGATCGTCCGGCGCATCGGCCTGCCGGTGCAGCACGGCCAGCACGTCGCGGGCCTCCAGCGCCGGGCCGATGCCACGCCCGACCGGTTGCATCCCGTCGGTGACGCGCAGCGCCACGCGCAGTCCGATGGCCCGGCCGACCTCGACGAGCCGGCGCCCGAGCGTCTGGGCGGCCTCGGCGCTGCGCACCTTGGCCGTGGGGCCCACCGGCAGATCGATCAGCACGTGAGTCGAGCCGGCCGCCGCCTTCTTGGACAGGACAGAGGCGACCAGTTGTCCTTCGCTGTCGAGATCGAGCGGGCGCTCGACACGGATCAGGATGTCGTCGGCCGGGCTCAGCCGCACCGAGCCGCCCCAGACGATGCAGGCGCCGGTGCGCTCCACCGTGCGTCGCATGGCGGCGATGTCGAGATCGACCGGGGCGAGCACCTCCATCGTGTCGGCGGTGCCGGCAGGGGATGTGATCGCGCGCGACGATGTCTTGGGCATCGTCAGCCCGCAGGCGGCGACGATCGGCACGACGAGCAGCGTCGTGCGGTTGCCGGGCAGGCCGCCGACGCAATGCTTGTCGACGACCAGGTCGCGGCCCCAGTCGAGGCGTTCGCCCACGTCGACCATCGCCCGTGTCAGCGATACGGTCTCGTCGAGGTCGAGGTGGTCGCCGGCACAGGCGGTGATGAAGGTCGCCAGGTGCAGGTCCGAGTAGCGGCCTGCGGCGACGTCGCCGATCACGGCGCGGAATGCGCGATCGTCGAGTCGGTGGCCATACACCTTCGCGCGAACATGGCTCAGCGATTCGAGGACCGGGGCGTGCGTGACCTCCAGCGATTCGCCCGGCAGCGGATGCAGTGCCGCCCACGCCGCCTCCGACAGGCCGGCCACGCCATGTCCGAGCCAGGAGCCGTCCACGACACTGAGCGTGGCCACGATGCTGGCCGAGCCGGTGCTCAGTTTGACGCGCGCCTGCGTCGTGAAGCCCTCGGCGCGGCAGACGGCGCAATCGCGCCGCATGTAGACCACCGGCTCCTGGTAGGTGTCGATGCCCGTGCGCCAGGCGCGCAGCGTGTTCTCGACGGCGTCGACGTGACCGGGCTGCGGATGCGCGCTCATGACAGTTCCACCGTCTCGAGGTAGTCGGGCACGCGGCAGGACCAGCCGAGTTCGTGCTCGATGCGCGAGCGCATCGCGTCGGCCGCCGCCGGCTCGCCATGGGTGACGAAGGTCTGCGTCGGTGGCGCATCGAAGCCGCGCAGCCACTGCAGGATCTCGGCGGCGTCAGCGTGTGCGGACAGGCTGGGCAGCGAGGCGACCTCGGCATGGATCGGCACTTCCTCGCCGTGGATGCGCACGGAGGCGGCACCCTGCAGGATGGCGGCGCCGCGCGTGCCGCCGGCCTGGTAGCCCGCGAACAGGATCGTGTTGCGGCGGTCCGGCGCGAAGGCCTTGAGATGGTGGACCACGCGTCCGCCCGTGGCCATGCCGCTGGCCGAGATGATGACCATCGGGCCGCGCCGCGCACTCAGTGCGCGGGAGTCGTCGGGTTTGTTGACGATCGTCGCCGCATGGCACATGGCATCGCACTGCTCGGGGCTCAGCCGGTGCTCGGTACGGTGCGCGTGGTAGATGCGTGTCGCGTCGGTCGCCATCGGGCTGTCGAGGTAGACCGGCAGGTGATGGATAGTGCCCCGTTCCTTGAGCAGGTGGATGCAGTACATCAGGCTCTGCGCCCGCCCGACCGCGAACGCCGGGATCACCACGACCCCGCCGCGTGCCGCCGTCCGATTGATGACCTCGCCCAGCTTGAGCAGCGGATCGCTCGCCTCGTGCTGGCGGTCGCCGTAGGTCGATTCGACCACCGCGTAGGCGGCCCCGGGCACGCGCGTCGGCGCGGCCAGCACCAGATCGTTCGGGCGCCCGATGTCGCCGGAGAACAGGATTGAACGCCGTCCGTCGTCGATGTTCACGAAGGCAGAACCGAGCATGTGTCCCGATGGATCCAGGCGCGCCTGCAGCCCGGGCACCGGGCTCCATGACGTGCCGTAGGGCCGCGGCACGAACTGCCTCAGGCAGCGTTCGGCGTCCTCGCGGGTGTACAGCGGCAGGGCCGGCTTGTGCTTGGAGTAGCCGCGCCGGTTGGCGTACTCGGCTTCCTCCTCCTGCAGGTGGCCGCTGTCGGGCAGCAGGATGCGACAGAGCTCGTAGGTCGCTTCCGAGCAGTACACCTTGCCCTTGAAACCCTGCCGCGCGAGCAGCGGCACGTAGCCGCTGTGATCGATGTGGGCGTGCGTCAGGACGATCGCATCGACGCCGGCGGCCGGCACGGGCAACGGCGCCCAGTTGCGCAGGCGCAGCTGCTTGTAGCCCTGGAACAGGCCGCAATCGACGAGCAGCGTGGCGCCTTCGTGGCGCAGCAGGTACTTCGAGCCGGTGACGGTGCCGGTGGCACCGAGAAACTGAAGTTGCATGGAATCCTCTGTTCGTGCGGGTGATCAGATCAGCAGCGGTGCATCGGGCAACTCATTGCGATCGCCTGACGTGACCGGGAAGTGGCGTATGACCAGTTGCGTGACGGCCTCGATGCCCTCGACGGCACCAGCCCCGAAATTGCCGTTGGCGAAGTGTGTTTCCATGCCGCGGCAGATCACGGACCAGGTCTCGGCGTCGGCCCTCGCGTGGATGCCCCGGTCGGCGACGATCTCGACACGCCGGTCGGCGAGCAGCACGTAGATCAGCACGCCGGTGTTGTGTTCGGTGTCCCAGACGTGCAACCGCGCGAAGAGCTCGATGGCGCGTTCGCGCGCCGTCTGGCCGCGCAGCAGCGGCAGGCCGTCGAGCGCGCCTTCGACGACGAACCGGATCTCAGCCGCGTGGGTCGTCTCGCTCGCGGCAATGGCCTGCTCGATCGAGCGAAGCGCAGATGCAGGGAAGGCGCGGCGGACCTGATTCGAGGTCGTCGCGACATGGCGCAGGATGCGTGGCAGATCCATCGTCACCACCTGCCGGAGGCACCGCCTCCGCCAAAACCGCCGCCGCCGCCGCCGAACCCGCCGCCCCCGCCAAAGCCACCGCCTCGGTGTCCGCCATGCCCGTGCATGCCGCCGTGACCGCCCATGCCGATGCCCAGCAGCGTGACGAAGAAGCCCGTCAGTCCCGCCGCGGCGGCGACGGCCACGGTGCCGAGCGCGAACCACGCGACAGCACCCAGCACGCCGCCGACCACCAGTGCCCCGGGCAGGCGGCCCAACACCTGGCGCAGCACGCCGCCGAGGACCAGCGCGACGATGAACAGCACCGGCCAGCCTTGTCCGAGGCCGTTGTCCGCCGAGGCCGGGCCGCGACGAGCCGGCGGCGGCAGCGCTTCGCCATCGAGGACGCCCACGATCCGGTCCAACCCCGCAGAGAGCCCGCCGTAGAAGTCGCCCTGCCTGAATCGTGGCGTGATGACCTCCGCGATGACGCGCGCCGCCATTGCATCGTTCAGCGCGCCTTCGATCCCGTAGCCGACCTCGAGCCGCACGGCACGGTCGTCCTTCGCGACCAGCAGCAGTGCACCGTCATCGACCTTGCGCCGCCCCAGTTTCCACTTCTCGACCACGCGCAGGGCGAAGGCCTCGATCGCCTCGGGCCGCGTCGTGGGCAC
Organism: Pseudomonadota bacterium; assembly: GCA_040758375.1. Classification (GTDB taxonomy): domain Bacteria; phylum Pseudomonadota; class Gammaproteobacteria; order Burkholderiales; family Burkholderiaceae_C; genus CAMLIZ01. The sequence goes on along the minus strand of JBFLWE010000001.1, from coordinate 97,521 downwards.
GATCAGCACCGCGATCTGCGTGCCCTTGCGCTCCTCGAAGGCGCGCAGCGACTGCTCGAGCGCGGCGCTCTGCTCGGCGGTCAGCGTGCCGGTCAGGTCGCTTACGCGACCCTGCAGGGGCGGCACAGGAACCAGTTCCTGTGCCGATGCGCCGAACGCCGCGAGGCCCAGCAGCCAGCAGACCGCGAGGCTACGCAGCCAGCGTCCGACCGGCATGACATCCGTTGTCACTTCTTGGCACCCGAGGCGCCGATGCCGCCGAGGTCGACCTTCGGCGGAACGGCGAGCGCCGCCTCGTCGGCGACGCTGAAGTTGGCCTTGACGCCGTAGCCGAACACCATCGCCGTCAGGTTGCTCGGGAAGGTGCGGACCGCGACGTTGTAGTCCTGCACCGCCTTCACGTAGCGGCCGCGCGCCACGGCGATGCGGTTCTCGGTACCTTCGAGCTGCACGCGCAGATCCTGGAAGCCCTGGTTCGCCTTCAGGGTCGGGTAGTTCTCCGACACGACCAGCAGGCGCGACAGCGCGCTCGACAACTCGCCCTGCGCGGCCTGGAACTTGTTGAACGCTTCGGGGTTGTTGACCAGCTCCGGCGTGGCCTGGATCGAGGTGGCCTTGGCGCGCGCCTCGACCACCTTCGTGAGCGTCTCCTGCTCGAAGTTGGCCTCGCCCTTGACGGTGGCCACGATGTTCGGGATCAGGTCGGCACGGCGCTGGTACTGGTTCAGCACCTCGGACCAGCTGGCCTTGATCTGCTCGTCGGTGGACTGGAAGGCGTTGTAGCCGCAGCCGGACAGCGCGAGCGTCAGCGCGGCGAGAAGGGCGGCGAGGAAGTGGCGCATGCTCAGAACTCCTTGAGGTTTCATTTGGGAAGCGGGTCGGAGCGCACTCGCGACAACTGCGACGCAGCGTCCTCGGTGGCCCACCACGTGGGTCGAACGATCAGGGTGCCCAGCGTGGCCAGCAGCGGCAGCGCAAGCCACGCGAAGCTGAGCTGGGCGACCGCGCCGAACAGCCAGCCGGCGGCGGCCGAGCCGAGCGTCTGGCCGAAGCCCGCGGCTGCGGCCAACCCACCCATCGTCGTGCCGAGCCGTCGCTGAGAGGCTCCGGCCGCGAGGTACGAGATCGTCGGCAGCACGAGCCCGGTGCCCGCGGCGGTGAAGCTGACGCCGACGTACATCCACGCGTCGCTGCGGTGCTGCGCCAGCATCGCCAGGCCGGCGATCGCCAGCACCAGCCCGGCCGCCATCACGCCGCGGCCGGCGGCACGCTCGAGCAGACCCGTGAAGAACAGCAAGGCATTGACACCGAGCATCACGAGGCTGCACTCGGCAAACATCAGCGAGATCTCGCGCGACGACAGCGTCGGGTGCTGCTGACCTTGCAAAACGATGCCGAGCTCGAAGCCGGACAGCACGAACATGACCACGCCGTTCAGCCCCCACAGCGCCGCCGCGCGCCGCCGATCGGCGGACGCAGAGTGCAGGTCTTCCTCGGCCGCCGGCGGAGCCATGCGCGGCAGGGTGACTGCCAATCCGAGCATCATCAACGCGCCCAGGGCCGCCGACATCACGATCACGAGGTCCGTCGGGTCGACAGTGCCGGCGCCGATGCCGGCGAGCCCGCCGGAAGCCTGCCCCGCGGCGGCATTGAGCCCCGGCCCGAACAGGAAGCCCAGCAAGGACATCGCACCGAGCCACGCGAAGCGGCGCGCGCGCTGACCTTGCGGCGTGTGCTCGGCGACGAGCGCAGGCACCACCGGTACGACAGCCGCCACGAAGAAGCCGGTGGCCCCGCGCGACACGTAGATGCCGGCAATGCCGATCCAGTCGGGCCGCAAGAGGGGCAGCAGGCTCGCGACATAGCCGACCAGCCCGATCACCAGGATGCGGCCCCGGCCCCAGCGGTCGGAGACGAGGCCCCACAGCGGCGCACCGACCAGCACACCCGCGGCATACAGGCCGCTGAGCAGACCCACGTGGCGGGCCACCTCGGCCTGGCCGTCGGCATTCATCAGCGGCGTCAGCCAGGTCGGCAGCAAGGGCATCAGCGCCCCATAGCCAGCCGAGACGACGAAGACCGCGGCCGCGAGCCAGGCCAGTTGCCAGGCCCCCAGTCCCGACGCTGTCGGCGAGCCCTGCCGTTCGATGCGGAGCGGGCGGTTCATCGCGTTGGCCTGGCGGGGATCAGAGCACCAGCCGCAGCCCGGCTCGCACCGAGTTCGCGCCCGTGCCTCCGTCGGCGCCACGCTGCCACTGGCGGCCGACTTCAAGATAGGGGGCGACCGCTCGTGTGACTTCGTAGCGCAGGTTGAGCCCCCACTCCGATGCAGTGACGCCAGCCTTGATGCCGTCCGACGGTGCCGAGCGTGCCGCCCAGTCGATGCCGGCGAAGGGTTTGGCGATGAGGCGGTTGGTGAAGAGCATGTCGTACTCCACACGGGTGCGTGCGAACAGCCGGCCGTCGCTGCGCACGAACGCTGCCAGGTCGACATCGAAGGCATAGGGTGCCAGGCCCCGCACACCGAGCACGGCGTAGTTACGGGCGGCGGGCTTGAGTTCGCGCCGCAGGCCGAGTTGCAGGTCCCAGAAGGGCGCGAGGTAGCGGCTGTACAGCCCCTGGACCTCGGCGTCCTCGAGCCGGCCGGCGCGTTGCGTGCCTTCGGTCCGCCAGGCAAAGCGGTTGTAGTCGGTGCCGATCCAGCCGTCGGCGCGCCAGGCTGCGATGCTCTTCGAGTCCGCCCTGCCCGCATCGATTTCGATGCGGGTGGCCTGGAAAACCGCGTCGTCCTCCATGGCACGGGCGGGTCCGGCCAGTGCCGCGGCGAGCGCGAGCCCCAGCAAGGGGTACCGGCGATGGTTCTTCGTGTTCATTCGTTCTTGTTCCATGACCGGCCCGCTCACTTGACGACGATGGCCTGGACCATGCCGGCGGCCGCGTGATAGAAGAGGTGGCAATGGAAGACCCAGGGGCCCGGTTCGTCGAAGCTGGTGTGCACCGTGATGGTCTCGCCGGGCTTGACGATGACGGTGTGCTTGAGAGGGGCACGCTCGCCCTTGCCGTTCTCGACCACGAAGAACGCGCCGTGCATGTGCATCGGGTGCTCCATCATGGTTTCGTTGATCAGGCGGATCTCCAACCGCTCGCCCAGCCGGGCATCGAAGAAGCTGGCCTGCGACAGCTTCTTGTCGTTGATCGACCAGATGTAGCGGTTCATGTCGCCGGTGAGCCGCATTTCGATCTTCTTCGCCGGCCCCACGGGCAGGCGCATCGGCGTCAAGGCTTCCAGGTCGGCGTAGGCGAGGCGGTCCTTCACGGCACCGGCGCCCGCGTCAGTGGTCATGCCTCCCATCGGCATGCCCGCCATGCCGTCGTGCATGGGCATGCCTTCCATACCCTTCATGCCACCGTGCATCGCGTGCGGATCGGCCGGCACAGCTGCAGGGGCCGAGGCCGCCGGTGCGGCGCCGTGCCCGGCATGCGGGTCGGCCGCCGCGACGGTCGCCGTTGACGCCGCGGCGCCGTGACCGCCGCCGTGCGCACCGGCCATCTCGGCCATGGTGCGCACGGGCCGCGGACCCAGCGCAGGGATCTCTCCCTCCATGCCGAGTTCGGGTGCGAGCGTGCCGCGCGCAAAGCCGATGCGCCCTGAAGTGGCGGCGAACAGCGTGTAGGCCTTGCGCTCGGTGGGCTTGACGATCACATCGTAGGTTTCGCCATTGCCCATTCGCAGCTCGCGGACCTGCACCGGGCGGACGTTCTGCCCGTCGGCCTGTACGACGGTCAGCTCCAGGCCGGGAATCGAGACGTCGAAGAAGTTCATCGCCGACGCATTGATGAGGCGCAGGCGGATGCGCTCGCCGGGCTTGAACAGCGCGGTCCAGTTGTCCTGGACGCGCTGACCATGCACGAGGAACTGCCACTGGCTGCCGCCGTCGGTGGCGTCGGTCGGGTCCATGCGCATCCGAGCCCAGGCCAGACGCTCGCTCCAGATCGCCTCGCGTTCCTGTGGACTGCGTGCCGCCTGCAACTCGGCATAGAGCTCGGGCAGGGTCTGGCGCCGGTCGTTGTAGTAGCCCTCCACCTTCTTCAGGTTCGCCAGAACCTTCTCCGGCGGCGTGTCGACCCACTCGGACAGCATGACGACGTACTCACGGTCGTAGCCGAACGGCTCACGCTCCTGCGGATCGATGATCAACGGGGCATAGAAGCCGGCCGGCTCCTGCAGGATCGCGTGGCTGTGGTACCAGTACGTGCCGCTCTGGCGCAGCTCGAATCGGTACTGGAAGGTCTCGCCTGGCTTGATTCCCGGGAACGTGACACCCGGCACGCCGTCCATGTTGTTCGGGACCTTCAGTCCGTGCCAGTGCGCCGCCGTCACCTCGTCCAGCCGGTTCGTCAGCGCGATCGTGACGTCGCGGCCCTCGTGCATGCGCAGCAGCGGGCCCGGCACCGTGCCGTTGACGGTGATCGCCGATGCCGGCGTGCCGCTGAAGTTGACCTGGGTACGTGCCAGCGTCAGTTCGAACTTGTTGTCGACCCGCGAGGAGGACAGCGGCAGGGCGAGGTGCGATTCCTTCACGACCGCATTGGCGCCGAGTGGCCATGCCAGCATGGCCGCCATGCCGGCCGTACCCTGCAGGAAGCGGCGCCGCGGCAGCAGCGCGCCAGCGGCGGGCCGCCGGTGGTCGGGGTGGCGATTCATCGAGAGAACTCCTGTGATTCGTTCGGGGGAAGAGGGGGGCTCGGGCCGATCACGCCGACGCGCCTTGCGCCGCGGCCGAGGTCGTCGCGGGCGAGGGGCGGGCAGCGCGGATGCCGGCGAGCTTGGTGCGCTTGAGCATCAGCGCGTTGATCGCCACGATGGCCGAGCTGCCCGACATGGACAGCGCGGCGACCTCGGGCGACAGCGTGAACGGATAGAACACGCCTGCCGCCAGCGGGAAGGCGATCACGTTGTAGCCCACGGCCCACCACAGGTTCTGGTGCATCTTGCGCAGCGTCGCGCGCGACAGCTCGATCGCGCCGACGACGTCATAGGGGTCACTCTTCATCAGCACGACCTGGGCGCTCTCCATGGCCACGTCGGTGCCCGCGCCGATTGCAAAGCCCACGTCGGCCTGCGTCAGGGCCGGGGCATCGTTGATGCCGTCGCCGACCATGGCGACCTTGTGACCCTGGGCTTGCAGTTCCTTGATCTTCGAGGCCTTCTGACCCGGCAGCACATCGGCGAGCACGATGTCGATGCCGAGTTCCTTTCCGATGCGCTCGGCGGTGGCCTGGTTGTCGCCGGTGATCATGGCGACCTTGACGCCGCGCTCCTGCAGCTTGGCGATCGTGGCCCTGGAGGTCGGGCGCACCGCATCGGCGATCGCGATCAGGCCGATGAGGCGGCCGCCGCGTGCCACGTGAACGACCGTGCGGCCGCCGCCCTGCAGGCGTGCTGCCTCGGCTGCCAGTTCCGCGAGGCCGATCCGCTCCGCCTCCATCAACTTGCGGTTGCCAAGCAGAACGACCTCGTCCCCGATCCTGGCGCGCGCGCCCTGGCCGTCGATGTTGGTGAAGGCGGTGGCGGTCTCCTGCCCCTCCGACGTCAGCGGGCCGGCGCGCTTGAGCACCGCCAGTGCGAGCGGGTGCTCGGAGAACTTCTCCACTGCGGCCGCGGTGGACAGCAGTTGCGCTTCCGTTGTACCGGGCGCCGGCACCATCTCGACCACGTCCGGCTGGCCCAGTGTCAGCGTGCCGGTCTTGTCGAAGACAACCACCGTCAGCTTGGTCGCGTTCTCCAGCGCCGCGGCGTTCTTGAACAGGATGCCGTTCATCGCGCCCAGCCCGGTGCCGACCATGATCGCCATCGGTGTCGCCAGGCCGAGCGCATCGGGGCAGGCGATCACGAAGACAGTGATGGTGAGCGTGAGGGCGAACAGCAGCGGTTGGCCGAGGACCCAAAACCACACCGCGAAGGTCGTCAGGCCAACCAAGATGGCGATGAGCACCAACCACTGCGACGCCTGATCAGCGAGCAACTGGCCCGGCGCCTTCGAGTTCTGCGCCTCCTGCACCAGCTTGACGATCTGCGCGAGCGCGGTGTCGGCGCCGACCTTGGTGGCCTGGTAGCGGAAGCTGCCGCTCTTGTTGATGGTCGCGCCGATCACCGCGTTGCCGACCACCTTCTTGACCGGCATCGACTCGCCGGTGAGCATCGATTCGTCGACCTGCGATGCACCCTCGGTGATCTTGCCGTCCACCGGGATCTTGTCGCCCGGCTTGATGACCACCGTCTCGCCGACCAGCACCTCGGCGGTCGGCACCTTTGTCTCGACGCCGTTGCGCAGCACGGTGGCCATCGGCGGCGCCAAATCCATCAGCGCGCGGATCGCGTCGGAAGCGCCGGCGCGCGCACGCATTTCGAGCCAGTGACCCAGCAGGATGAACACCAGCAGCACGGAGGCCGCCTCGTAGAACACCTCGCCCTCGTAGAAGAAGGTGGCGCCGAGGCTGAACACGTAGCCGGTGCCGACGGACAGCACGACCAGCGTGGCCATGTTCGCCACCTTGTTGCGCGCGGCGCGCCAGCCGGCGACGAAGAACGGCCAGCCGGGGTAGGCGATCGCGCCGGTCGCGACGATGAACAGGAAGAGGTTGCGATCCATCCCGAACGGCGTCGCGAAGTCGCCGAACATCTTGCCCATCGGCGAGTAGAGGAACACCGGAATCGAGAACAGCAGCGCGACCAGGAAGCGGTTGCGCATGTCCTTGGCCATGTCCTGCATCGACATGCCGGGCGCGTGCCCCATGTCGTGCATCATGTCGCTCGTCTGGTGCGCGGCATCGCCGCCGTGGCCGGCGTGCGCCGCGTGTCCTGCATGGGGTGCAGCAGGCGGTGCCTTCGTGGTCCCCGAGGTCGAGGCTGGAGGCGTCGCGGCGGCATGCGCGCTGTGACCATGAGCGGCATGCCCGGCGTGGGCGCCATGCGCGGCGTGATCTTCATGACCGGCGTGCTCGGCATGCACCTCCGGCGGGCACACGTGCGCGGGCAGCATCTCGCCACGGCAGTGGTAGCCGCAGTCGACGATGCGCCGGCGGATGTCCTCCAGCGATGTCTTGGTCTCGTCGTAGTGCACGGTGGCGCTGCCGGCGACGTAGTTGACGTCGACGTGATGAACGCCGGGCAGCGCCGCGATCTGGCGCTGCACGCCGGCGGCGCTCAGGCTCGAGACCAGTTCGCCGACTTCTACGGTGCTTGTCTTCATGAAGGATCCTTTGGATGGGATGTCAGCGGGCCAGGCGTCCGGCCTCGAGGCAATCGGGAGAGAACTCGAACACGATGTCGGGGTCGGGACGCACGAGCTTGTCCTTGCGGCCGGCGTAGTGGAGCCGGGAGAGGATGTCGCGCATCAGGTTGAGACGGGCCAGGCGCTTGTTGTCCGCGCGCACGATGCGCCACGGCGCTGTCGCCGTGTGCGTTCGCATCAGCATGGCGTCGCGTGCCGCGGAATACGCTTTCCAATGCTTGACGGCCACTGCGTCGATCGGGCTCGACTTCCACTGTTTGAGCGGGTCGCGGCGGCGTTCCTCGAGGCGCTTGGCCTGTTCCGCCTTGCTGACGTCGAGGTAGTACTTCAGCAGCTTGATGCCCGATCCGACCAGCATCTCCTCGAACTTCGGCACGGACTGCATGAACTCCGCATGCTGTTCCTTGGTGCAGAAGCCCATGACGTGCTCGACGCCGGCCCGGTTGTACCAACTGCGGTTGAACAGCACGAGTTCCTCGGCCACCGGCAGGTGCGGCACGTAGCGCTGGAAGTACCAGCCGCTGCGCTCGCGGTCCGAAGGCTTGCCCAGTGCCACGACGCGGGTCTCGCGTGGGCTGAGGTACTCGACGATGCGCTTGATGCTGCCGTCCTTGCCGGCGGCGTCGCGACCTTCGAGCACGACCAGGATCCGGTCCTGGCAGCGGATGAAGTGGCGCTGCAGCTTCACCAGCTCGACCTGCAGCACGTGAAGTTGGGCCTCGTACTCCTCCCTCGACAGGGATCGGTCCGTGGACGTTGTGGTGTCGGACGCTTGTGCGGTTGCTCCGTCGGCCGCATCCGCGGTGGCGGTGATCTCGGCGAGCTTCTCGTGCTTCTTGTGCTTCTTGGACATGGCGTGTCCCTCAGGCTGTTGGATCTGCGCCGATCAGCAGCACGGTTTCGGAGAGGAAACGGTGCGGCGGCACGGTCAGGTTGGTCGGTGCCGGCACGTTCTTGAACACGCGGCCGGCGAGGTCGAACTTCGACCCGTGGCAGGGGCAGTAGAAGCCGCCCGGCCATTGCGCGCCGATGTCCGGGCTGCCGGGCGTGGGCCGGAAGGTGGGGACGCAGCCCAGGTGGGTGCACACCGCCTCGATCACGGCCAGGTCGGGTCGGCTCGAGCGCAACGCGTTGCGCGCGGTGTCGGGCTGCTCCGACCGGTGTGACTGCGGGTCGGCGAGCAGGGTGTCGTGCCGCGCCAGCGCGTCGACCATCTCGGGCGTGCGGCGCAGCACGAACACCGGCTTGCCGCGCCACTCGACCGTGCGCAGTTCGCCGGGGCGCAGGCTGGCCAGATCGACGTCGACCGGTGCGCCCAGTGCACGCGCCTTCTCGCTGGGCGCGAGCGAGGCCACGAAGGGCACCGCAGTGGCGACCAATCCCGCACCGCCGGCGGCCGTTGCCGCGCCGAGCCAGAGCCGACGGTCCGCATCGTCAGGCGAACCGGCAGGGAGGACGGAATTCGTCACGATAGTCTCCCAAAACGCTGTACTACGTTGTGGACCACGGTGCACTTCCGGTTGTCTGTTGCACGCGAGAGCTCGCCTCAGGCAGCCGAGGCGCGGTCGCCCAGCGCAGGGACGAAGCGCGGCGTGCGCGCAGCGTAGGCGTCGAACTCGGCGCCGAAGCGCTCGCGCATCTCGCGTTCTTCCGTGACGGCAAGACGCCCGTACATGGCCACCAGGATCGGGAACATCACCAGCGTCAGCAGCGTGGGCCACTGCAGGAGGAAGCCCAGCAGAATCATCACGAAGGCGACGTACTGCGGGTGGCGGATGCGCGCATAGGGCCCGGTCGTCGCCAGTCGATTGGCGCGCTGGGCGTGATACAGCACGCTCCAGGCCGCGGACAGCAGGTAGAAGCCCAATCCGAGGAAGACGTAGCTGGCGATGTGCAGCAACCCGAAGTGCGGATCGCCTTTCTCGCCCAGCAGCGTCGACCAAAGGTGCCCGCTGTTGTGCGACATCAGGTCCAGGTTCGGGTACTTCGTCTGCAGCCAGCCCGACATCAGGTAGATCGTGAGCGGGAAGCCGTACATCTCGACGAACAGCGCAACCACGAAGGCGGCGAAGGCCCCGAAGGTGCGCCAGTCGCGTCCGGTCTGCGGCTTGAAGAAGCTGAAGGCGAACATCAGGAAGATGGCCGAATTGAGGATGACCAGCATCCACAATCCGTAGCCGGGTTGGTCGTGACTCAATCTGGAGATCCCCTCAGTGGTGGTGGCGCGTCTTCCGGGAACGTCCTTCGGACGCTTCCGGACCGGCAGCGCGGTCGTCCGACGGCCGCTTGCCATCGTGTGCATCACCGTGACCATGCCCGTGGCCGTGACCGCGGTGCATGAAGATGTGCAGGAACGGTGACGCAGCCAGCAGCAGGTAGGGCAAGGCGCCCAGGGTGTGCGCGCGGTGTTCGGTCAGCAGGAAGAACAGGGCGATCGCGGCAAACACCAGCAGTCCGATGGCATATCGGCTGCGCCAGAATCCGCGCGCGCGGCGGATCGGCTCGTCGTGGTCATGATTCATGGAAGGGCTCCTGTGCGGCTCTCGGTTCAGCCCAGCGATTCGAAGGGTTCGACCGGGGCTTTCAGGCGCGTACGAAAGTCACTTGGCCGGCGCGGCAGGCGACATGGGCATGCGGTCCATCATCATCTGCATCATCGACTGCATCATGTCCATGCGCTTCTCCATCATCTGCTGGCGCGCGGCAGCGCTGGCTGGCGCCTTACCAGGCGCCATGCCACCCATCATCGACATGCCCTCCTGCATGAGCTTCATGTGCTCGGCCATCAAGGCTTCGCGCTCCGCTGGCGTCTTTGCGCTGGCCATCTTGTCGTGCATCGCCTGCATGGTCTTCATGTGCTTGTCCATCATGGCCATGTCGGGCATGCCCGCCGGTTTGCCCGTGGCCGGTGCAGGCATCGCTGCGGAAGCTGCCCCGGCGGGGTGATGGGCCTTATGCTGATCGTCCTGCGCGAACGAGGCCGCGGACACAGCGGCGAGAGTTGCGGCAACGGCGAGGGTGCGGAAACGGAACATGGAAGCCTCCTGGAAGCGAGAGAACGATCGGTCGACGGGGTGTCGGCCCGGTGGCCGGTTGAGGGAGTGATGCCGCGACTCGCGGTCCGACTGTGCGGTCCGTAGTCGGCTACGGAGTCAACAGGTCGGGGCTGCGCGGCGGGCTGCCGGCAAGGGACGCGCTGGAGCGTCCTTCGCCGCGACCCCGGGGCGCGAGCTACAGCGCGAGCCGGGAGAACTGCACCCGCGGAGGGGGTGAGGGCGGTGGAACCGCTGCAAGAGCGGCGCGGACCAGGGCGGCCGGCGCCATGTGCAGGTCGCTGGCCTGCCTGTGAGGCGCAGGAACCAGGATCATCTGATCAGGCGAGTCGAACTTGGGAAGTTGCTTCAGCAGCGTCTGCGACGACGCGTCGCAGGACTTCTGGCACGGCGCCTTGTCGGGGTGCTCGCCGTGCTTCGCTTGATCCGCCGCGTGGGGTTGTTGTACAGCGGCTGGCGCCGGCTGGTCTGCCTGCGAAACCTGGATGCCGGCATGCGTCAGTTCGCCGCGCGGCTCCGTCAGGCAAGCATTCGCGACGCCCGAAAGCAGCGCGAACACCCACACGATCAGCATCGTGAGGGCGATGCTGCGCTTGTGGTGGCGGCTGGCGGTCAATGTCATATTCAAGTAGGTACGCGCGCGGATTCGCAGAATCCACGATGGAAGTCTCGCCGGACATTGCATCGGAAAGGTTGATCGTCGTCAAACCGGCTCTGGGGTCAACTACGGAATCCGGACGTACCATTCCGCCATGAAAAAAAGGGTGGTCGCAGGCCCCCCGTCGCTGGAGACACCCTCCCCCTTGACCATCGGCCGCCTTGCCAAGGCGGCCGGAGTGGGCGTGGAGACGGTGCGCTACTACCAATCGCGCGGACTGCTGCGTGTGCCGGCGGCAAACGGCGGCTTTCGGGTCTACCCCGTTGCGGCGATTGACCGCATCGCCTTCATCAAGCGTGCGCAAGCGCTGGGCTTTTCGCTGGACGAGGTGCGCAGCCTGCTGGACCTGGAGGACGGCCGCAATCGCCGGGCCATCCAGTCGGTCACCCAGGCACGTCTGAGCCAGATCGAGGACAAACTGGCGGACCTGCATCGCATGCGCGGGGCGCTGTCCGAGTTGCTGCATCGCTGCAGGCAGGCCGGCCCCATGCAGGCCTGCCCGATCATCGAGACGCTGGCCGGCGCGAGGTCACCCGCCTGACGGTACGTGACCCGGACGGTCCGCCCAGCCGTCAAAGTTGCTTGGCACGCGCCAAGGGCACGCCCGACACATTCACCACCGACGCCACCGGCATCACCGCAGCCAGTCGCTGCGTGCCCAAGCCGACCGTCGCTTGACGCATCGGAACGCCCGACAGCCGCACCTCGGCTGGGACGGTCGCTGGCGCAATTGTGCCAAGGCGCTTGGCGACAACCAACGGGACGCCAGTGCCCGCGCCTTCCGTTCCGGCGGTTGCCGCCGACGCCGAACCGATGGCCAGGCCGGCGAGTGCCAGCAAGTCTGCGATGGTCCTCATGTCAATGCTCCTTCTTCAAGGTACGCGCTATCCGGGATTGGCAGCGAAGTCTCCCCTGGCTTGCTGCAGGGAAGGACATCACGGTACGCGGCTTCGATTGACCGGAACCTGACCGATTGATGACGAAGTCGTCAGGATCGGCCGGCAGACGCTGCAGGCATTCGACATGCCCCGTTCGCGCCGCACGCGGCCGCGATGGCGCTAAGCTTGCCGGCCATGGAACAAGCCGTCTTGCCGATGTCCTCTGCCGCCCAGCGGGATGCCCTGATCGACCGTTGGCGGGCCGATCCCCATGCAACGTACCGCACCTGGTTCCTGTGGGAAGAGCGCCTGAAGAACTTCCGCTCGATCCGGCGCGGCATCGGGCAGATCGTGCGCGAGATCGAGGGGGGAAGCTTCGGCAACGTGTATCGGGGCTCGACGCTGGAGACCGTCGTGTCGTCGATCGCCGAGCAGCGGCAGGTCTTCAAGGGTGCGGACCATGCGTTTCTGTGGAAGCCCAAGCTGCGCATCCCGGACATCTACGAGAACGAGGACAACCAGCGCGCCTTCGGGCGGCTGCTGCACGCGTGCGACTGCTGCGACACGGCCGAAGCGGTGATCGACGCAATCCGTCAGCTCGACGCTCGGCAGATCAAGGGGTTGGGGCCGGCCGTGGCGAACCTCCTTTACTTCATCCACCCGACCCTTGTCGTTCCGTTCAACACGGCGATCGTGCGGGGCTACAACGCGCTGACCGGAGGCAACGTCAAACTGGGGCGTTGGGACCACTATCTGTCGATGCGAGAAGGGGTCATGCGCCTGAACGCCGAGCATCGCTCGCGCCTGTCCAATGACCTCGGCGCGGTCGCCGGGCTGCTGTTCGACATCGGCTCCGGGCGCTACGAGGCGCCGCCGCGCGAGAACGATCCTTTGGCGGCGCAGGCTTGGCAAGGCGACCTCGCGAGGGTGCGTGAAGAGACGGTCGCGCAACACCGGCAGTGGACGCTCGAGCGGGAGAGCGACACCACGCATACGGAGGTTCAGGGCTGGCTGCGCGATCTCGGCCTGAGTTTGGGCTTTCAGGTGTGGATCGCGGCGAACGATCGCTCGCGCGAGTACCTGGACGGCCGGCTCGGCGATGGTTGTCTCGAGGGTCTGCCCGCAGGACTCGACGGCGCCGCGGAGTCTGTGCGCCTGATCGACGTGGTCTGGCTGGACACCAGCGGCGCGCGAGTCGTCGCTGCCTTCGAGGTCGAGCATTCGACTTCGATCTACTCCGGCATCGTGCGCATGCTGGATCTGGCGCTGGGTTGCGCACTGGGGGCGGGTACCGCGATGTTCCTGGTCGCGCCCGACGATCGGCGCGACCAGGTGGCACAGCAACTGCGACGGCCGGCGTTCTCGCGCGTGTCGGAACTCGGTATTCGCTACCTGCCCTATGGCGAACTGCGCTTGCACCGCGCCGCCATCGGCAGATTCGGAACGGGATTGAAGCCCATCCTCGAGGTTTCGCAGGCTCTATGAACTTGATTGTCGCGGCCGGCGTCTCGCAACAACATGATGGGCTCGTTGACCCGCCTTCCCGCTGAGGCCGCCGATGAGTGCGTTCGAGTGCGGCTTTACCTGTGGCCCCACCGCCTGCTCTACATCGGGCCTGGCCCCAGTACTCGATCGCATCGCCATCATGCGGCCCAGATCTGCTGGGGACTCGGCGGCAGCTTGCGTTCGCGTATCGAGCCCCACGGAAAATGGGAAGCGTGGAATGGATTTCGCGTCCTGCCCGACCAGCCGCATGCCTTCGATGCCAAGGACGCTCAGGTGGCGATGCTCTTCATGGAGTCAGAGGGGGCCGAGTACGCCTGCGTCGAGGGTCGGCTACACACAGATGAGTGCATTGTTCCTTTCCAACCGCCGCACCCGGCGGCCGCGGGATTGGCGACGCTCGCAGCCGAAGGCGGGACCATCGACGAAGCGGACGCCATCTGCAGAGCATGGCTCGGCTTGGGCAGCGTCAATGCGAGCGGGCGCGGCCGCGATGCTCGGATTGTTCGTGCGCTGCAGGTCCTGCAGTCGGCCATAGATCGACCCGTGCGACTGCAGTCGCTGGCGAACCAGCTGAACGTCTCGCCGAGTTGGCTGAGCCACCGGTTCGTCGAGGAGACGGGTGTACCGTTGCGGCGCTATGTGGTGTGGACGAGACTGCGTCGGGCTGTCGAATCCGTCCTTCAGGGGGCTTCGTGGACCGAAGCTGCTCACGCGGTCGGCTTCAGCGACTCGGCACATCTGTCGCGTTCATTCCGCGACAACTTCGGGATCGCACCGTCTTCGCTGATCGGGCGGCGGGATCAGATCTCGGTCTGTTTCGACAAGGGTTGACGGGGCATGTCGTGGGGCTCGACGCGAGTCGTCACGAAGTGCCGGATCGCTCGTGCGACGGCGGCCGGCTGGTCTTCGGTCACGAACGGGCCTGAATCGTCGATCACTTCGACGGTCGCATCCGGGAACAAGCCAGCCAGGCGGTGGGCGTGCTCGAGCGGGAAGAATCGGCGACGCTCTCGCGCCCACGCAAGCAGCACCGGCTTGGGGAACCCCGGAAGGCGCGTGGCAACCTCGACCGTGTACATCGGATCGATGGCGCGGACCAAGGCCGCGAAATCGCTTCGTGTGCCTGGGCGGTCGCGCAGCGGGGCGGTGTAGGACCTCATGATGTCGTCCGGGATCGCCCTCTCAGTCAGCAGACCAAAGGCGATGGGCAGTCGTTGTACCCAACGCCAGCGCAAGGTTTGCGCCAAGACCCACAGTCCCCATGACGTTCTCCCCAACAGGCGCAGGTGCCGAATCGGCAGCGGGACGAAGTTGTCGAAGGCGTCGCATGGGGTCAATACGAGCGCAGCAATCCGCTGGGCATGGTCGGCAACCACATGTTGTGCCACTGCACCCCCCGTGTCATTGGCGACGAGCACGACGCTGTCGAGATTCGCAGCCGCAAGGAAGCGGTCGACCATCTGGGCAATTCCCGGAAGCGAAAAGTCGGTGCCGTCCCGCATCTTGAGGGCATGCGCTCCCAGCGGCCAGTCGGGTGTGATGCAGCAGTGATCCCTTGCCAGATCCTCGACCACACCACGCCACACGTCGCCGTTGGCGATGATGCCGTGCAGGAACACGATGGTCGGACCCGTGCCCGTGACCCGATACTCGATCGGACCCTCTGGAACTTGAACGATGCGGCGTTCGCCGAGCACAGCCGAAACGGACATACGCGCCCCTCCCTTTGTCGTTGCGGGCTTCACCAGACACGAGGCGCCAAACCGTCTACCCCCTGTGGGGCCGGTGCCTGCGCCACGCAGTGATTCCTCGCCAGGCCAGGAGCCCTCGCGCGCGTGCATCCGATGCGAGCCACCAACAGACCTGGCGCCTCTGCGGGGTGCGCGTCGATTGCACGTCAACCGCAATGCGGTGGTAGCCGCGGGCCCCGTCGGGGTAGGGTGCGGCAGCGAGTTCGGCCTGAACGCCTTCTCGTCCCCAGGTGCGGGTCTCCAAGGTGTGGCGGCCGGGCGTTGCATCCCAGGGCGCTTGCCACTGAACCCAAGCACTCGGGCCGAGGGCCGTGGCCAGCGCGCAGACTTGCCACGGGCCGCCGTCGATGCGCAGTTCGACCTTCGCGACGCCGTGCGGAGGACTCCACGCCACACCGGCGACGATCTGGCGGCCGGGTGCCAGCAGCGCTGAGTGGTTTGGAACGTCGATCCTCGAGTTCGGCGCCATGCGGGATGGCCGTCTTGGCCAGCCCTTGCGCTCCGCGTAGTCGATGGCTTCGCTGAACCGCATGACCTCCACGGACGCCAGCCACTTGATGTTCGCGTCATAGCCGTGGATGCCAGGCACAAGGACTCGAACTGGAGCACCGTGCGCGCGTGTGAGTGGTGTGCTGTTCATGGCGTAGACCAGCATGGGCTCGAAGCCGTCCTCGAGCAACGACAAGCTGATGCCGGCAGAGAACCCGTCCACCGAGTGAAGCCGGACATGGTCCGCTTCCGTGGCCGCTCCGGCGCGCACGAGCAGGTCGCGCAGCAGTACGCCTTGCCAGCGCGCATTCCCTACGAAAGGGCCGCCAACGGGGTTGTGCACACACATCAGAACCGCGTCGATCTCTCGCGATGGAAGCGACAGCAGCTCGTCGAGGGTGAGACTGAGCGGGTGCTCGACCATGCCTCGCACCACGAGGCGCCACTGTCGCAACACGACGCTCGGAGCAGGAAACGTCACGTCGGTGACGAAGAATCGGTCGACAGGGGTGAGCAACTCGGACAGTCCTGGAATCTCCAGGGAGGCAGAGCCAGGGGGCGAACCCAGGGGGGCTTGCGGCCGTGGCAGACGTACGGGCTCTGCGCGCCGGCGTTGTCGGACACGACGAATCACCAACGCCAGTCCCGCTGCGGCGAAGCCGATGGCGAACGAAGCTTCCGCGCCGAAGAAGACACCCAGCATCCCTGCCGCTGTCGCGACCAAACCCAGGGTGGCGGCCGTGGTGCGCGAAAGCTCGGTGCGGCGCCACAGCGCATACAGCCCGAGCAACCCAGACAACAGCAACGCCCCCATGAGCGTGGCCGTGCCCGTGGTCGCGGCCATCGCCGGAACTCCGAGACTGAACAAGGTCAGTGCGATGGCGATCGCGGGCTTGTCGCCGCGCCGAAGCAATGCAATTGCGACGTCGATCAGCGGTGTTGGCAGCGCGTCGATCAGCCACTTGCCGAGCGCTCGAACCGGCGAGGTATGCGTTCCGCGGACGGCTGCAGCAAACTCGCCGGCGGCCAGCTGAACGAAGGCGGCGCCCAGGCCCTGAAGCCACGCATCGGAAGGAGAGAACGGCATTGGTTGCTCGGGGCTGAATACTGTTGGCGTTCCCAGCTTGCATCGCCGTGCGCCTGCAGGCTTGAAGAAACTGGCAGTTCGGTGGCGCCGCCGCTGGCGAACTGGGCCACAGCTGCGGCGCGAGGCCTCCGCTGGCAGAACTGCGCCGCCGATCCGTAGCCGGAGTCTGCGAGAGACAAGCTTACGAACCTGTAATGTGGTTGTCGGCCATGCGTCGGATGCGGTTCCCTAGAGTGCAGGGCATGCCAAGTGGCATGACATTGAGGGAGCGACTCCCTCGCTGCATCACGAAAGGTTCGATCATGAAGGCGACTCTGTTCACCCTGACCATCGCGCTGGCGGCCGCCACGGCAACCGCGCCGGCTCTTGCGCGCGATGCTCTGCCGCAGGCCACGCAGCAGGCGCTGGCGCTGAAAGACGGTTCCACGCTGTACGTCTTCAAGGACGGGAAGATGGCGAAGGAGGATCGCTACGGCCGCGCGGCCTACCTCAAGCAAGGCGAGGTTCTCGAACTGGCCGACGGACGCAAGGTACCGGCAGTCGGTAACGAGGTCGCGCGGCTGGACGGGCTCCTCAACGACGGGCATCGGAACTGAATCCCGGCGAAACGGGCCACCCACAAAGCTCCATCGAGAAGCACCCATGAACAAACTTGGCAAGGCCGGCTTCGTGTCGGCGCTCGTGCTCGCCGCATCCGCAGTGATCGCCGGCCCCGGCCACGGCAGCAGTCCTGTTGGCGAACCCGGCAAGGCCGCGCAGGCCACCCGCACCGTCAACGTCGACATGACCGACAACATGCGCTTCACACCCAGCGAGATCTCGGTCAAGCAGGGGGAGACGGTGCGCATCGTTGTGAAGAACTCCGGCGCCGTGAAGCACGAACTGGTGCTCGGCACGCCCGAGGAGCTGAAGGAGCACTACGCGATGATGCTGAAGATGCCGGGCATGGAGCACGCTGACGACAACATGGTCAGCGTGGCGCCCGGCAAGACCGGCGAGATCGTGTGGCGCTTTACCAAGGTCGGCAAGGTGGACTTCGCCTGCCTGCAGCCGGGCCACTACGACGCCGGCATGAAAGGCCTCGTCAATGTTGCGCAGGAGGCCGACGCTTCCAAGAATGACGGCCACGGCGGCCACGGCGGCCACAAGCACTGAGTGACGTTTGTCACGACATGTCCGAGGCGCTCGGCACTTGTTGTCGCCACGTGCCTCTTGGCAGAATCCGATTCACCCCCTCAAGGAGCATTCGATATGAAGACCTTCAAGCCCCTCCTCCTCTCCCTGGCCTTTGCGGCCGCGGCGCCGTTTGCGATCAGCGCGCACGCCCAGGCGATGGATCACAGCAAGATGGGCGGCATGAACATGCCCGGCATGAAGATGGACGGCATGCCCGCTTCGATGACCGAAGGCGAAGTGCGCAAGATCGACAAGGAGGCCAAGAAGATCACCCTGAAGCACGGCGACATCAAGAACCTGGACATGCCCGGCATGACCATGGTCTTCCAGGTCAAGGATGCGGCGCTGCTGGACAAGGTCAAGGCCGGCGACAAGGTGACGTTCACCGCCGAGAAGGCCGATGGCGCGATCGTCGTCACGGCGATCGAAGCCGTGAAGTAACCCCGGGCAATGAGGCTGTCCCCGATGGATCCGTCCAAGCGCCGAACTCTGCAGACCCTGGCCGGTTTGGGCGCGCTGGCAGCACTGCCGCGCGCCTGGGCGCAGGTGAGGGCGGTCGACCTGCGCGACACGCCGGTGTCGCGCGCCTACGACCTGACCGTGGCCGAGACCCCACTTAACGTTACCGGCAAGCCCGCGCAGGGCATCACCATCAACGGCACGATGCCAGGCCCGGTGCTGCGCTTCCGGGAGGGCGACGAGGTGGTGATCCGCGTCACCAACAAGCTGCGCGAGATCACCGGCATCCACTGGCACGGCCTGCTCGTGCCCAACGACCAGGACGGTGTGCCCGGCGTCACCTACCCCGGCATCCGCCCGGGCGAGACCTTCACCTACCGCTTCAAGCTCAGGCAGTCCGGCACCTACTGGTACCACAGCCATGCCGCGCTTCAGGAGGCGGCGGGCTACTTCGCGCCGCTGATCATCGAGCCGGCCAAGCCCGACCCCTTCCAGTACGACCGCGACTACGTGGTCGTCATCTCCGACTGGATCGACACCCCGCCCGCTCAGGTGCTGGCCAACCTCAAGAAAGTGGATGGCTACTACAACTACCGGCGCGTGACAGCGCCACAGTTCTTCGCCCAGTTGCGCAGCGCACCCGATGCCAAGGCTCGCGAAGCACTGTGGGCCGAGCGCATGGAGTGGGCCAAGATGCGCATGGATCCCACCGACTACAGCGACGGCGGCGACGAATGGTCGTTCCTCCTGCAGGGTAAACGACCCGGCGAGAACTGGACCGGGCTGTTCAAGCCGGGCGAGCGCGTACGGCTGCGGTTCATCAACGCCTCGCCGATGAACCTGTACGACGTTCGCATCCCCGGCCTGCCGATGACGGTGGTCCAGGCCGACGGTCAGAACGTCAATCCGGTCGAGGTGGACGAGTTCCGCATCGGCAACGGTGAAACCTACGACGTGATCGTGCAGCCCAAGGAAGCCAAGGCGTACACCATCTTCGTGCCGACGATTGCGCGCATCGGCTATGCGCGCGGCACGCTCGCCCCCGAACTCGGCATGAGCGCGCCGGTGCCCGACCTGGGCCCCAAGCCCGTGCGCACGATGGCCGACATGGGCATGGCCGGCATGGACATGGGCAGCGGCATGGCTGACATGCCGGGCATGGACATGGGCAAGCCCGCAGCCGCCGCCGGACATGCCGGCATGGCGATGCCGGCGCCGGCCAAGCCCGCTGATTCAAAGGGCAGCATGCCCGGCATGGCGGACAGGCCGGCCGACCCGCATGCCGGTATGCCGGGCATGGGTGGGATGGCCGACATGCCCGGTATGCCCGGCATGGGCGCCGCAAGCCCGAAGCTGCAAGCCGACGTCGATGGCCTGAGGCGGCTGAAGTACGCACACCTGCGTGCCCTCACGCGGAATGCCGATGACCGTGCGCCCGAGAAGGAAGTGCTGGTGCGGCTGACGGGGGACATGGCACGTTACTTCTGGGGCATCAACGACAAGAAGCTGTCGCAGGCCGAGCCGCTCGAGATGGGCTTGGGACAGCGCGTTCGGATCAAGTTCGTCAATGAGACCATGATGGAGCACCCGATGCACCTGCACGGCGTGTTCATGGAACTGGTCAATGGCAACGGCGTGTTCGCCCCGCGCAAGCACACCATCATCGTGCCGCCGGCGCAGACCGTCGAGCTCGATGCCACCTTCGAGGACGAAGGCACGTGGGCCTTCCACTGTCACCTCTTCTATCACGCCGCCACCGGGATGATGCGCCTGGTCAAGGTTGCCTGAGGACCACGTCGATGTCGAAGAAAATGCGTGCGGCGCTGCGCCGCGCAGGCGGCGCGCTGCTGCTGAGCACGATGGCGCTGGGTGCGCAGGCGATGGAGGACGAGTCGATCTACTCCTACACACTGGTCGAAGCCGGCGCCGGCAAGGTGCGCGGGCAATCCGGCTCGGCGCAGTCGCTGGCCGTTGACGGCTGGGTCGGCGGCGACTTCAACCGCCTGTGGTATCAGCTCGATACCGAACGGCGCGGCGGGCGCATTGAGGCGGCCGAACTGCAGTTGCTCTACGGCCGCTACATCGCGCCGTTCTGGGACGCGCAGATCGGCCTGCGCCGCGATGAGCGGCCCGACCGGCGCAACTACCTGGCGCTCGGCGTGCGCGGGCTCGCACCCTATGCCTTCGATGTCGACCTGAAGCTGTTCGTGCGCGACGACGGCAAGGTCTTCGCCCGCACGCGCTTCGAGAACGAGTTTCTGATCACCAACCGCTTCATCGTCACGCCATCGCTCGGCGTCGAGTGGTCGGCCTCCGACATCGACGCGACGGTTCGTCGCGGCGCCTATCAGGCCGATGTCGGCGTGCAGGCGCGTTACGAGTTCAACCGGCGAGTCGCACCCTACCTGGGCTTGTCGCGCACGTTCTATCCACGGGCGCAGTCCGGCGGGGAGGCCACCGCGACGCAGTGGCGCGCGGGGCTGCGGGTACTGTTTTGACGCAGCCGGCAGCGGACATGATTGATGCTGCCGACATTCTCAGCGCTGCAGTCGTCGGCGGCGATACGTTCGACTGCGTCGTGATTGGCGGCGGGCCCGCCGGGCTGGCTGCAGCAATTCATCTCCGACGGCATGGGCGCGGCGTGCGCTTGGTCGACGCAGGTGCCAGCCGGGCGCAGCGCATCGCGCGTGCCCTCAACGTTGCCGGATATCCCGATGGCGTGGTCGGTGGACATCTGCTCGAGCGGATGCGGCAACACTTGCGCGCAGCGGGCGGGCACGTCACCTACGATTCGGTCGAAGGAATACGACGTTGCTCGGACGGCAGGCTCTTGCTCCGGCTGAGGCATGGAACGCTCCTGGCGCGCAACGTCATCTTGTGTGCCGGGGCCACGGATCCGCCGATCGGATTGCCTGGGATCGACGACGTGGCGTCGGCGAACCTGCTGCGGCGCTGTGCGTGGCAGCATGGAGTCGACGATCTCTTCGGGAAGCGAGTCGGTGTGCTGGGCGAATCGCTCCTCGACGTGCCTGGCATAGCCGATCTGCGGAAGGTGTGTGCGGAGGCGAGGTTCATCGACATCGACAGCGCGGCTGGGAAGGCTGACTACTCGTCATGCCATGCCGGACTCGAGCGTGTGCCCGGCGTCGCACGCCATGTCGCGTTGACTCACAACAAGGGCATCCTCGTGACATGCGACGATGGTCGGGTCCATGAGTTCGACTTGCTGCTTGCAGCATTCGACGCGCAGCCGCGAACGTACCTGGCGAATCAACTGGCTGTTCGGCTCGACGTGCATGGCGCAATCGCGATCGGCCCGACCGGACTCACGAGTGCAGACAATGTGTACGCCGCGGGCGACGTGGCGGGAGGATCGTGCCAGATTGACGTTGCCATCGGCCAGGCAGCGGTAGCCGCCGCAGCCGTGCACGACAGCTTGTAGGTTCAGTTCGATCTTTTCGCCGCCTTCGCGGAGGCCCCAAGAGGTCGCCGAGTTCGCGCAACCGCCCGGATGGCATCGGGTTGAACCGTCGGAAGGTGGCGAGGCGATCGTGCTTCTGTGGCTGGCGTGCGATGACGAGTGTGTCATCGCGGCGTCGGTCTGCGGTTGGTGATGGCTTCTTAGAGTGTTCCTCGTGCGTGCCGTTGCGCACGCCATTGAACGCCGTAAGGAGCCTCGATGAACACGTACATAAGTCGCGCAGCGCTCGCGCTGAAGAACCCGATTCTTGCGGCAACGATTGCCGGCCTCGGACTGTTCCCGTTACAGGGCAATGCCAAGGATTCGCCTCTGGCGACCTACCGATGCGTGGTTTCGGGGCAAGCAGATCAGTGCCATCCGTCCGAGTCGACATCCGATGTTCGGATCGAGAAGCAACTCGTGCTCGGGCCCTATGCGCGCTACCTTGTCTACCGCGGCGAAAGCGCGCGCGCCGCGGCCGCCAGAGCCCAAGCCCTTGGCGAACAGACCGTTGAGCGAACGGTGAGGATCACGAAGAGAGAACTCGATGCTTTCCGGCGATACCAGCGTGCCGTCGGGGGGCTCGCGGAGTCGGACTACATCTACGAGACGGTTTCCGAGGTGGCAGTTGACGCCAGCGCTGTCCAATCCGACTGAATGAAGTCTTGCGCAGTACGCCTGATGGCCGGGTCGATGGACGCCGGGGACCCTGCATGTGCGTGATCGTCAGCCCGGTCGGCGCCCTTGACGATCCTCAAACGGGCCGTGGCCCGGAAGGTGCATACTTGTTTGAATTCTTGAATCAACCGCTCATGTTTCGCAGCCATCGACAGCTTCGCCGCTGGGCCCTCCGGGTCCTGTGTGTGTGGCTATTCGGTCTCGGCTTGGGCGTTGCCAACGCATGCTTGGCCGCCCAGCAATTCTCCGGGGGCGGGGACACGTTCCAGGGAGTCGTCGAAGCACAGGCCGCCGACATTGAGGTGGCTCCTGCGGGGTGCGAGCATCACTCGGTCGCAGCGCCGGATCAGTCACAGTACGGTCAGGATGACTCGTCGCCGAAATCGAACTGCGAGAGTTTCTGCGAGCGGGCCGGTGTGACGATCCCGCCGCAGAAGTCCGCTCTCGACAACTACCAGTTCCATGTCCTGCCGCCCCCGATGGCGGCTCTGACGGTGCCGGCGTCCATTGACGTGTCGGCAGATGTGCAGGCGCCGCGCCGGGAAGGCGCAAGGCCCCTGCCGATTCCGATCGCCTTCTTGCGCCTGGCGCTATAGCGGTCACGAGCACGCAGCCGGCCTGTTTTGGCCGCGCAGCTTGCGTGCATCTCGCGTTCTTTCGTCGGCCGTCCTCGAGGACGGCGCCACGGAAGACTGACTGTATCGCCGCCGTGTTCGGACCCCGGATCGCCCATGTGTCCGGCGCTCCGAGCGGCACGCAAGGAGAAGACGAAATGACAACCGTATGGGGTCAAGCGAGTACCGCATGGCCAGACATGCCGCGCTGGGCCGGCTCGCTGCTGATGGGGCTGGTTCTCTGCGCTGCCGGGCCTGTTCCCGCAGTCGCTCAAGACGCGCCGTTGGGGCGCGACCTCCCGGGACTGCTGGCCTACGCCCGAGCCCAGAGCCCTGAGCTCCGGGCCATGCGCGAGGAAGCCGAAGCCGCGGCGCAGCGTGTGGGGCCGGCGGGGGCGCTTCCCGATCCGGTGCTGCGCGTGGAGCTCATGAACATCAACAACTACGGCAATGACGCTTCGCCCAGCCTGCTGCCGTGGAAGGTCGGCGAGACCAAGTACACCTTGATGCAGTCGCTGCCGCTGTGGGGCAAGCGGGAGCTCAAGCGGGACGCCGCCGCCGCGGATGCGCGGCAGGCCGAAGCCCGCACGAATGCGAGCTGGGCCGAGCTGGCAGCTCGAATCAAGGCGGCTCACGCGGAGTACTACCGTGCCGCTGGCAACGAGCGGCTGACCACGGAGGTGCTCGGACTGATGACCCGGCTCGAGCAGGTTGCCCAGGCGCGCTATGCAGGCGGACTGGCCGCCCAGGCCGACGCGATCCGTGCGCAGTTGGAGCAGACGGCGATGCGCTCGGAGTTGATCATGATCGACAGCGAGAAGCGCCAGATTCGCGCCCGGCTGAACGCTCTGCTGGCTCGCGAAAGCGGCGCACCGCTCGCCGACCCCCTGGAACTGCGCGCGGTGCCGACGCTGAACACCGCCGATGCATCGTCGTTGGCAGAGCGGGCGCGGTCGGGCAATCCGCAGCTCCAGGCAGAGCTGGCCCGGGTGTCCATCGCACAGAAGAGTCGTGACCTCACGCAGCGCAATCGCTATCCCGATCTCACCGTCGGTCTGTCCCCTTCGCAGATGGGCTCGCGCATTACCACCTGGGGCGTGATGTTCGAGATGAACATCCCGCTGCAGCAGGAAGCCCGCCGTGGTCAGGAGCGGGAAGCGGAGGCGATGGTCGCCGCGTCGCGGTCGAGAGCCGACGCGCTGCAGCAGCAGCTGGTCGGCGACCTGGCGGTGAACCTGGCCGGGCTCGAGGCCGCACGGCGCAACGAGACTCTGCTGAAGACCCAGCTGCTGCCGCAGTCGGAACTCGGCCTTCAGTCGGCGCTGGCTGCCTACGAGAACGGCAAGGCCGAGTTCGCGATGTTGCTCGAGGCGCAGCGCCAGATTCGCAAGGCCCGTCAGGAGATCCTGAAGACGCAGGTCGAGGCGCAGATGCGCCTGGCCGAGATCGAACGCATTGTGGGAGAAGAACTGTGAAGACCGCCACGACCGTCCTCATGATCGCCCTGATCGGCGCCGTCGGCGCTGGCAGCTACTGGCTGGGCTCGCAGTCGCGCAGCGCCGCGCACTCGTCCGCCAAGGCAAGCCAGGACGCGCCTTCCGCCGCAGCACCGAAGCCGCGCAAGCTGCTGTACTACCGCAATCCCATGGGGCTGGCCGACACCTCGCCAGTGCCGAAGAAGGACCCGATGGGCATGGACTACATCCCGGTCTACGAGGGCGAGGACGAGGCAACGCCCAACGCCGGGCCCGGGGCTGCGGGCCAGGTCCGCATCAGTACCGAGAAGATCCAGAAGCTGGGTGTGCGCACCGAGCCGGCAGGCATGCGCTTGCTCGGCAAGACGATCCGGGCGGCAGGCCGCATCGAGCCGGATGAGCGCCGGACCTTTGCGGTGACCGCGAAGTTCGAAGGCTACGTCGAGCGGCTGCACGTCAGTGCGACCGGCCAACCGGTGGCCAAGGGCCAGCCGCTGTTCGAGGTGTACAGCCCCGAACTGGTCTCGGCGCAGCGTGAGTACGCGATCGCCATGCAAGGGCTCGAGGCGATGAAAGAGGCCGGCACGGAGGCGCAGGTGGGCATGCGCCAGCTGGCCGATTCGAGCCTCGCGCGCCTGCGCAACTGGGATCTGTCGGCGCCGCAGGTGGCGGCCTTGATGAAGTCCGGCCAGCCGCAGCGGACGATCTCGTTCCCGTCGCCGGTGTCTGGCATCGTTTCCGAGAAGAAGGCTCTGCAGGGCATGCGCTTCATGCCGGGCGAACTGCTGTACCAGGTGACCGACCTGTCGGCCGTGTGGGTGATCGCCGACGTGGCCGAGCAGGACATCGCTCTGGTCAAGACGGGTGCGAAGGCGCGCGTGACGACCACGGCGTATCCGACCGAGGGTTTCGAGGGACGCGTCACCTACGTCTACCCAACCCTGAAGGCCGAGACGCGCAGCATCCCGGTGCGTGTCGAACTGGCCAACCCCGGGCAACGTCTCAAGCCGGCGATGTTTGCCCAGGTGGAACTCGGTGTCGGTGGCAAGTCGGCGGTGCTGGCCGTTCCAGACTCCGCCGTGATCGACTCCGGCACCCGTCGGATCGTCCTCGTCCAGGTGGGCGAAGGGCGCTTCGAGCCGCGCGAGGTCGAACTCGGCGCGCGGGCGGAGAACTACGTCGAGGTGCTGAAGGGCGTGCGTGACGGTGAGCCGGTCGTCGTGGCCGCGAACTTCCTGATCGATGCCGAGAGCAACCTCAAGGCCGCGGTGGGAAGCCTCGGGGGACACGCGGGGCACGGCAGCCCGGCGGGCGGGGGCGCTGCACCAGCGGCGCCGGAGACGCCGGCAAAGTCGGTGCCGCCGGCGGCGGTCGGCCACAAGGCCGAAGGCACGGTCGACAGCGTCGACGCAAAGAACGGCACGCTGAGCCTCAACCACGGTCCGGTCGCCACGCTGAAGTGGCCGGCCATGACGATGGAGTTCAAGGCCGCCAACGCGTCGCTGCTGAGTGGCCTCAAGCCGGGTCAGGCCGTGCGATTCGAGTTCGTCGAACGGCAGCCGGGTGACTTCGTCGTGACGTCCATCGCCCCGACCGGAGCAGTCCCCAACGTAGCGCCGCAGGCCAAGCCGGCCGCACCGGCGGCAAATGCGGGCAAATCCACCCACTCCGGCCACTGAGCAGGGGGCGCCATGCTGTCCAAGATCATCCAGTGGTCCGGAAGGAATCCCTTCCTGGTCCTGCTCGCAACACTGTTCATCATCATCGGTGGCATCCTGGCCGTTCTGAAGACGCCGCTGGACGCCTTGCCCGACCTGTCCGACGTGCAGGTCATCGTCTACACCGAGTACCCGGGCCAGGCACCCCAGGTGGTCGAGGACCAGGTGACCTACCCGCTGACCACCGCAATGCTGGCGGTGCCGAAGTCGAAGGTGGTGCGCGGCTTCTCGTTCTTCGGGGCCTCGTTCGTCTACGTCATCTTCGAAGACGGGACCGACATCTACTGGGCGCGCAGCCGGGTGCTGGAGTACCTGAACTTTGCGTCCGGGCGACTGCCCAAGGGCGTGTCGCCTTCGCTCGGGCCTGATGCCACCGGCGTCGGCTGGGTGTACCAGTACGCGCTGCTGGCCAAGGACCGCACGCTCGCGGAACTGCGCACCATCCAGGACTGGTATGTGCGCTACCAGCTCACCAAGGCGCCCGGTGTGGCCGAGGTCGCTTCGCTGGGCGGCTTCGTGCAGACCTACCAGGTCACGGTCGATCCGCTCAAGCTGCGCAGCTACGGCATTCCGCTGATGAAGGTGTCTCAGGTCATCCGCGACTCCAACCGCGACGTGGGCGGCCGCGTGGTCGAGATGGCCGAGACCGAGTTCATGGTCCGCGGCAAGGGCTATCTGCGCGGCAAGAACGACATCGAAACCCTGGTGCTCAAGAGCGAGGGCGGCACGCCGGTGCTGATCCGGGACGTCGCACGCGTCGAGATGGCACCCGACGAGCGGCGCGGCCTGTCGGAGCTGAACGGCGAAGGCGAGGTCGTCTCCGGCATCGCGATGTCACGCTTCGGGCAGAACGCGCTGGAGGTGATCCACAACCTCAAGACAAAGGTGGCCGAGATCTCCGCGGGGCTGCCTGACGGTGTGTCGATCCATGCCGTCTACGACCGCTCGGACCTGATCCACCGGGCCATCGACACGCTCAAGCGCACGCTGATCGAGGAGAGCCTGATCGTTGCCGTGGTCTGCGTCGTGTTCCTGATGCACGTGCGCTCGGCGCTGGTTGCCATCCTCATGCTGCCGGTGGGTGTGCTCATCTCGTTCATCGCGATGAAGTTGTTGGGCATGAACTCCAACCTCATGAGCCTGGGTGGCATCGCGATCGCCATCGGCGCGATGGTCGACGCGGCGATCGTGATGATCGAGAACGCGCACAAGCACCTCGAGCGGCTGCCGGCCGTCCACACGGTCAGGCAGCGCGCGGATGCCATGCTCGACGCCTGCAAGGAGGTGGGACCGGCGCTGTTCTTCTCGCTGCTGATCATCACGGTGTCGTTCCTGCCGGTCTTCACGCTCGAGTCGCAGGAAGGGCGGCTCTTCGCGCCGCTGGCCTACACCAAGACGTTCTCGATGGCCGGTGCGGCTCTGCTGTCGGTGACGCTGGTGCCCGTGCTGATGATGTTGTTCATCCGCGGCAAGATCATGCCGGAAGCGAAGAATCCGCTGAACCGCTTCATGATCTGGGTGTACCGCCCGATCATCGCCGGCGTGATGCGCTGGAAGAAGTTGACCATCGCGCTGGCCGTCATCGCCATGGCATTGACCTACTTCCCCGCCTCGAAGCTCGGCAGCGAGTTCATGCCGACGCTCAACGAAGGCACGCTGCTGTACATGCCGGCCTCGCTGCCGGGTATGTCCATCACCAAGGCAGCCGAGGTGCTGCAAACCCAGGACAAGATCATCAAGAGCTTCCCGGAGGTGAGTTCGGTCTACGGCAAGGCAGGCCGTGCGAACACCGCGACAGACCCAGCGCCGATCGAGATGTTCGAAACCGTGATCAACCTGAAGCCGCAGGAAGAGTGGCGGCCCGGCATGACCACCGACAAGCTGATCGCCGAGATGGACAAGGCGCTGCAGTTCCCGGGTGTGTCGAATGCCTGGACGATGCCGATCAAGGCACGCATCGACATGCTGTCCACCGGCATTCGCACGCCGATCGGCATCAAGGTCTTCGGCAAGGATCTCGGCGAGATGGAGAAGCTCGCCAAGCAGATCGAAGCGGTGGTCAAGGCGGTGCCCGGCACGACTTCGGCCTTCGCGGAGCGCCTAACGGGGGGCAGCTACCTGAACATCGAACCCAACCGCGAGGCACTGGCCCGCTATGGCCTTTCGGTCGGTGAACTGCAGGACATCATCGGGACTGCGCTCGGTGGCGAGATGGTCACGACGACGGTCGAGGGGCGCGAACGCTTCGGCGTGACGGTGCGGTACCCGCGCGAGCTGCGCACGCACCCGGAGCAGATCGAGCGCGAGGTGCTGGTGCCCACGATGGGCGGTGCGATGGTGCCGCTCGGCCAGGTCGCGAAGGTGACGGTCGCGCGGGGGACCCCTGGCATCCGCACCGAGAACGCGCTGCTGTCGGCCTACATCTTCGTCGACATCCGCGACCGCGACATCGGCTCGTACGTGGCCGACGCGCGCAAGGCGGTGGCCGACCAGGTGAAGTTCCCGCCGGGCTACTACATCACATGGAGCGGCCAGTTCGAGTACATGGAACGCGCCGTCCAGAAGATGAAGATCGTCATTCCGGTCACCCTGCTGACGATCTTCCTGCTGCTGTACCTGAACTTCAGGCGACTGACCGAGACGCTGATCGTCATGCTGTCGGTGCCCTTTGCGCTGGTGGGCGGCGTGTGGCTGATGTGGTGGCTGGGCTACAACCTGTCGGTGGCCGTCGCCGTGGGCTTCATCGCGCTGGCCGGCGTCGCGGCCGAGACCGGCGTCGTGATGCTGATCTACCTCGACCATGCCTGGGAACAGGCACGCGAGCGCTGCCGAGCCGAGGGGCGTGTTCCGGGCCCGTCCGACCTCTACGGCGCGGTCATGGAAGGCGCGGTCGAGCGCGTGCGGCCGAAGATGATGACGGTGGTGGCCATCATGGCCGGCCTGCTGCCGATCATGTGGGGCAGTGGCACCGGCTCCGAAGTCATGAGCCGCATCGCCGCACCGATGGTCGGCGGCATGATTTCGTCCACGATCCTCACGCTGGGCGTGATCCCGGCGCTGTATGCCCTGGTCAAGCAGTGGCAGCTGAAGCGGGAGGCGCGCCGGTGCGCCTCGGCGGACTCGTCCGTCGGGGATGCCACGCGCACCGAGTTGGTCGAGCCCGCCCCGATTACCTGAGGAGGAAATCATGAAACGTCGCGAGATCCTGCAATGGACCGGCACCCTGGTCGCACTTGCGCCGTGGGCCGCGCGCTCGAAAACGACCGCTGACGAGATCCAGGTGTTCAAGGGCCGATCCTGCGGATGCTGCGCGGTGTGGGTCAGACATTTGCGAGAGGCCGGTTTCGGCGTCGCCGTGGTGGATGTTCACAGCGCGGTTGTCGAGCGCAGGCGGCTTGGCATGCCCGATCGCTACGGCAGCTGCCATACGGCAACGGTCGGGGGCTACGTCCTCGAGGGACATGTGCCGGCAGCGGACATCAGGCGACTGCTGGACACGCGGCCGAAGGCCCTGGGTCTGGCCGTGCCGGGCATGCCCGCTTCAGCGCCGGGCATGGAAGTACCTGGTCGGCACGAGCCCTATCAGGTTCTGCTGGTCGATGCGGCGGAACAGGCCACGGTCTTCGCGAGTCATCGGGGCTGATGGCTCAGGTGCCGCTCACGGGAGGAGCCAGCGCGCTCCGGGCGATCGCGCCCGAGGCGAGCATCGCGCTGTTTGCCCTGCTGGTGAACTTCCCCTGGGAGATGCTGCAAGCGCCCTTGTTCGCGGGTCACGCGCAGGCGCCACATCTCATCGTCGTCCTGAGCTGTCTCCAGGCGACGGTCGGGGATGCGGCGATCATGCTCGTCGCGCACGGGCTCGCCAGTTGGTTCGCCGGCGATCGACGCTGGCTTCTCGCGCCGACCGCCGCCGACCTGGCACGATTGAGCACGACCGGCATCGTCGTGACGGTCGGCATCGAGTGGTTCGCGACGCGGGGCTGGTGGGTGCAGGCGTGGTCGTACTCGGCATTGATGCCGGTCGTGCCCGGACTTGGGGTCGGGCTCGCGCCCTTGGTCCAGTGGTTCATCCTCCCTCCGCTGGTGGCGTGGCTCGCGAGACGCCATCTGCATGGAACGCTTTCCATCGGACGGACACTGCCCGGCCGGGGCTGAAGCAGCATGACAACGGCATCGATCGAAACCTGGACGACGGCAGAAGGTCTCGTCGCAGCGCTTGCAGTGGGTCTCTTGATCGGCGTCGAGCGCGGTTGGCGAGATCGCGATCTGGCCGAAGGCGGCCGCGTGGCAGGGCTTCGCACCTTCGCGCTGGTCGGTCTCCTGGGTGGTGTGCTGGGATCTCTCGCCGCGGACCTGGGTGCCTGGATCCTGCCCGGCGGATTCGTCGGACTGTCGCTGCTGCTGGCCGTGTCGTACCGTGAGGCCGCCCGGAAGACGGGCAATCTGAGCGTGACGACGGCAGTCGCCACCCTGCTGGCTTTCATGCTGGGCGTGCTGGCGGCACGCGGCGCGCCGGCCTTGGCGCTGGCGGCCGCGGTG
The DNA here is from genome assembly GCA_040758375.1 of Pseudomonadota bacterium. Taxonomy (GTDB): domain Bacteria; phylum Pseudomonadota; class Gammaproteobacteria; order Burkholderiales; family Burkholderiaceae_C; genus CAMLIZ01. The sequence continues at coordinate 66,685 of JBFLWE010000001.1, read as the reverse complement.
GTCACGACGGTGCTGCTGAACCTGAAGCCGACGCTGCACGCATGGCTGCAACGCGTCGAGTCTCGTGAGCTCAGCGCGGCTCTGCAATTGCTCGTCCTGTCGGTGGTCATCCTGCCCAACCTGCCGGACGCCGGATACGGGCCCTATCAAGCGCTGAATCCGTACCGACTCTGGTGGGCGGTGGTTCTGATTGCAGGGCTTTCGCTGGCAGGTCACTTCGCGATGAGGCTAACCGGCGCGCAACGCGGCATCTTCCTGACGGGCCTGCTCGGCGGGCTGGCGTCGTCGACTGCGGCGACGCTCGCGCTCGCTCGGCAGGCGCGCCGTCAGCCTGCCCTGGCGGATGCCGCGGCCGCGGGAGCCCTGGCCGCCTGCGGCGTGATGTTCCTGCGCATGGCGGTGCTGGTCGCGTTGATTCAGCCATCGCTGCTGCAACGCCTGGGCGTCCCGATGTTGGTCACGGGCTCGGCCCTGATTCTGTTGGCCAGCTGGCATTGGCGTCGACAACTGAAGTCCGCAGGCCCTGTCGAGGAGGTCGAGCCCGTCGCGACCTTCGACCTGGGCACCGCGCTGGCGTTCGGCGGTTTCCTCGCTGCCATGGCGGTGCTGGTGCCGGCGGCAAGGCAATGGCTGGGAGATGCCGGCATCTACGCCTTGGCGGCAGTCTCCGGGCTGGCCGACGTCGATGCGACGGTGATCTCGATGTCGCGCGCACAGGCAAACGGTGCTTTGAGCGTGGGAACCACCGTCGTGGCGATCGGGCTGACCACGCTGGTCAACATGGGCACGAAGGCCGGCATCGCCTGGACCACCGGTGGCGCCGCGGTGGGGCGGCCCGTGCTGCGCGGGTACGCGATCGGCATGGGGATCGGCGCGCTCGCCGCGTTTGCCGTCATGTTCCTGTGAGCATGGCCGCGCCGGGCGATACGGCGTCGGCGACTAGGAGTGAAGTGCAGCGTTCAACTGGTCGGCGAGCTCCGCCCAATCGGCGTCCTGCCCGATGAGGTCGCGCAGCAGCTGGCGTTGCGACTGCGTCCAGAACTCGGCGTCCTCGATGCGGGTGCCGCCGGGAAGTGGCCGGTGCGTCGATATGAATTGACGGATTCCGTCCTCGCTGGTGGGCAGTCCGAGTTGGGCAAACAACTCCGTGAAGCGGTGAAACGGCTTTTCCATGTCCTGAACCTCGTCGTCAGCGAATTGTCGTTCGTTTGCGTTCGCCAGAGGTCGCCGCGACTGCCGGTTTCAGAGACGATCCACTGGCGCCGTGGGACTGTGGTGGTGATCGGCGCGTCGCTGCCGGGTTTCGCGCTGGCGGCTGCCCCGAGGGCCGAAGTACAGGTGTTCAAGAGCCGCAGCTGCAGTTGTTGCGCGGTTTGGGTTGGGTACCTTCGCGAGGCCGGGTTCACTGTTGCGGCGCTGGACGTGCACAACGCGTCAGTCGAACGCCGGCGCCTGGGCATGCCCGACCGTTCTCATGTTTCATTGCCACATCCTCGAGCACGAGGACACTGGCATGATGGGGCAGTTCACCACGGTGTAGTTTGAGTCTCCACGCTCGGACGACAAGTCGGCGCCTCGTCAGTACAGGGTTCCCTCTCAGCGAGGTGGACGGGTCAGCGATCGTCGTGGGCGCGATGTAGTGACCGGGGAGGCCAACTATGATTCCGGCCGCATGCTCACGAACAAGAACGAGGTGCTGGCCGCTGCGCTGGACCAGACCAACACCTGGTTGGCCCAGACGCTCGGTAGGCCGGATCTTCAACTGCAGTTGATCAGCCAGCCGATCGCCAGAGCAGCCGCGATGCAGTTTGAGCGAGGCGGCGGGCCAAGGCGGAAGGTGCACTGGAACTGGGAAGAAATCTTCTTCTCGCGAGTGCGGCACCAGGACGCCTGGATGTACGCGATGGTGCGTGCGGGCCGCCCGCGCGCGATGTGCTACGGGCGCATCCAGGTCAAGGGCGGCCATGTGTCGCTTGAATACCTTGAGCGCACGCCTTACGCACGTGGAATCCGCGGCGTCACCGCGCCGACAGCTTTCCAGTTCGCCCGTGCAGTTGCCCTGCTGCTCGACCTCAGGGAAGTTCGACTCAATGAGCCGTTCCCGTGCCTTGTGCGGTATTACGAACGGGTGCTGGAGGGGGCCATTCGACACCCTGCGGTGGGTCCGGTAAAGTACCTGTCTGTGAAGGTTGCACTATGAAGCGCGTACGAGTTGCTCCCGGAAAGTTTGTCGTCGTCTCCCAGGGGATGGCGGACAAAGCCGCGCGTGTGTTTGCCTCAGGCGCGTTCACCCGGGATCAGGTCCGCGAAATGGCCGCGGCCGAGCCTAAGAGTGCGAGCGGAGTGTTCCTGGGCAAGTCCACGGCCAAGCGAGCGGGAGCCTTGTCGGGTAAGAACGGTACTCTTGTGCGCCAGAGCACCGGCCACGTTGTGGTGGCGGGCGCTGACAGAGCGCCGACCAAGCGCAAGGCTGCGTAGGGCTGTAGCTGCACCGTACGGAGCGCATCTGTTCGGCTATGCACGCCACGAGTTGACATAAACATTAAAGTCGCTCATTCGGCCTGTTTGCGACCATAGCGCCGAGGCGACGCAAGGTGGCGGTTGCGTCCTCGGCTCTCTCTGGCCAAAGACCTCGACAACACCGCTGCCGTGGGCCGCGCCGCCTCCCTGGCGGAGTCGGCGAATCGTAGGGCCACGAGTTCCGTGGACGACTGGCGATCCGCACCAGCATTCTTACTGAGTCTCGCTCCCGCCGCACACGGCCGTTGCGCCGGGGCAGTCAATTGCGCATGATGCTTCCACCTTGAATGCGACGGAACCGTCGCCAAGACAAAGCCACCCACGTGAACGGCATGAGCCCCCGCGACACCAGCCAAGCCAAACTGATGCGAACCGGTCATCAGACCGCAGCACACAACCGATGGCTCGCCGTGGAGATCCAGGACGCGCTGAACGATCCGCGGCCAAGCCTCCTTCTCGAAGAGGCCATGGCCGCCATGGAGGCTGATATCGACGCGGTCGAGCGCGCGTCCGCCATCGATCGTTCTCCCGCTCCAAGGCCTTTTCCTTCCAGAGCCCCGCGTCGACAGTGAACGTCAGCATGTTCTTCGCCTGGTGAGTTCTTTACAGGAGATGTGCGCTTGAAGTTGCCCGGCGATATCGAGGATCAGGGGTCGACACGAGGCGGCCTGGTAGCTGCTCATGCCCGCGGCGCAGTGGCGCGCGCCCGATGGATCGAGGAAGGGCTCGTGGTACTCAGGCCGCAACTGGCACAGGCGTGGGGGATCCCCCAGGAGACCGTGGCGACGGCCACCGCAAGTGGCGAGGTGGTCAGCATCGCCATCGACGGCAGCGAGTACTACCCCAAGGCGTTTCTGAGCCTGGATCAATTGACCGCAGGTGCGATCTGCCGCGCGCTGCGGCCGCTCCATGACACCGAGAAGCTGATGTTCTGGCTGCGCGACCACGGAGCCCTTGGGGGCAGAAGCGTGGCAGCGGCGTTGGAGGCCGGAACCCCGACCTTGAAAGTTGCCGCGCTGGCGGAGGCCTGGGCGCGCGCGAGGACGGAGGGCAGCAGCCCGATGGATGGGCGGCCCGACTCTATGTGCGCTTGACCGACTTGACGGGCTGCAAAGGGGAGGGCTCCACGTCCTTTCGCAGCAGATCATCAATCACCGCCGCATGCCTCGCAAGGTGCTCCGGCGCCAGGTGCGCATACCGCTCCACCATCGAGTCCGACTTCCAGCCGCCCATCTCCTTGATCATGCCCTTGGGCACGCCGTTCTGGATCAGCAGGCTGGCCCAGGTGTGGCGGGTGTCGTGGAAGCGGAAGTCCTCGATACCCGACTTCTTCAGCGCGTTGCGCCAGGCGGTGTTCACCGTGGCGTTCAGCCGCTTGCCCTTGTAGACGAAGACGAACTCGTCGTGCTTGCCGATCTGCGCGCGCAGGATCTCCATGGCCGTGGCGTTCAGCGGTATGCCCAGCGTCTTGCGGCTCTTGATGTCGCTGGCGGCCACGGTCATCACCTGGCGCTGCATGTCGATCTGGCTCCACTTCAGGCCCAGCACGTTGGCTCGCCGCAGGCCGGTGGCGATGGTGAAGCGCGTCAGTGAGCGCAGGTGCTCAGGCAGGTTGCGCAGGAAGGTGTCGATCTCGGTGGGCGTGAGGTAGCGCACCCGGCCCTCGGGTTCGCGGTGCAGCCGGATGGTGGGCACGCTGTCGATCCAGTTCCACTCGCGCATGGCCCGCCGCAGGATGGACCGCAGCAGCTGGTAGTAGCGGTTGCGCGTGGCCGGCGCCTTGTCGCCCTTCTGGCCTTCCACCACGGCCTGCATGCGGTCCCAGGTCAGCTCGGTCAGCGGCAGGCGCTTGAAGAACGGGGTGAGGAACTCGATCTTCTTCGCGTCGTCGCGGATCGACGCCTTGTGGCCCTGCTCGTTCAGCCAGCGCAGGGCCGCGTCTTCCCAGGTGTAGCGGGGCTTGTCGCCCAGCTTGGCCTGGCGCCACAGGTCGTGCTTCAGCCGGTCGTGGAGTTCCTTCGCGGCCTTGCGGTCAGTTGTCTCAGCCGACTGTCTAACGCGCTGGCCACCTGGCGCGGTGATGTCGATCCACCAGGTGTTGCCTCGTTTGAGGATGCCCATGTCCTGCCTCCAATGCGTTCACATGCGTTGCGATGGCCCTGCGCGCGTTGCTGCACGGCCTCGGTGCCTTGCTGCACGAAGGCATCGATGGCGGCCTGCGTCACTTTCCAGCGCCGGCCGATCTGCATCGCTTTCAGCTGGCCGGTGTTCACCAGGTTCCAGGCGGTGGAGTAGTCCACGCGCAGCATCGTCGCCGTCTCGCGCAGGTCGTAGAAGAGAGGTGTCACTGCAGTCATGTCCGTGCCTTCCTGGCTGCACGCAGCCGGGTCAGTTGGATCTGCTGCTTCGCGGCCGGCGTCAGATCAAAGATCGCACGGTCGCTAGAGGCGTCAAGTTCACAGTCGTCCCCGCGGGCGCCTCGCGCACGGGGTGTGGGGTGGGATGGGTTCGCTTCGCGGTGGATCAGGCGCGCAGGGCGTCCAGATCGGCCATCAGCCGGCGCTTGCCGTAGAGGCACATGCCGCGCACGCACGCGTGCATCGGCTCGGCGGCCACATGCACGGCCTGTCGATGGAACAGGCCTTCCGCGGCCTGCAGGAAGTAGGCAGCGCCGCCACCGGCCAGCCACACGGTCTGCGGGGTTGGCAGCTCGGTCAATGCTTGCGCGATGCCGCCCAGCATTCGGCGGGCCCGGCCATGGATCCACGGCCAGTGAGGCTGGAGGTCATGCAGTTGTCCGCTCGCCCGCACGGGCTTGCCATGGCGAAGCGCTTGATCAACGGCATCGAGCCGGACATCGCCGCTGGGGGCACCCTGGCCGATCCGGTCGTCCACGGTGCGCAGCAGGTTGGCCGCGCCGTGGTATTCGGTGCCGCCGGCCAGGGGCACCAGGTCACGGCCGCAGTACAGCGCCCAATCCAGGCTGCCGAAGCCCGCCACCAGCACCAGCGACACCCGTGTCTTGTCGAGCTCGGGCGAGTCGAACCATTCGATGGCGCTGGCCGCTGCCTGCGCCAGAACTTCCACGCGCGCCACGGTGACGTTGGTGTTGGCCGCGGTGCGCACCGGCCGGCTCAGCCAGTCGCGGATTTTCGGCTCCAGGGCATCGCGTTCCCGTAGCGGCACGGTCAGCACCAGCATGTCGATGAAGGGTTCCTCGATGAAGGCCAGCGCGCCGGCGACGCAGGCGCGGTAGTCATCGGTGGCCGCAAAGCCTTCTGATTGCAAGTGATAGATCGCATCGCCCAGTGCTGCCTCGATGTCCGGGCCCACCTCGACCAGATGGGTTCCGAAGGGGATCAAGGCATTGCGCCGCGGGGATCTGAGGTTGCTGCAGCGGCTGTCGCAAAAGACGATGTCCGTGAGCGACGGGAAGACTTCGATGTCGGCATGCTGGCCTGGGCGCAGCTTGCTGAACTTCGTGAAGCCGCAACCGGCGTCGATGGCGGCGATGACAGGGCTCTTCGTCATGGTGGTGCTCCGCGTCGGCCTTGCAGTGCAAGGTTCATGGGTTTGGCCGTCGATGGGCCATGGGCCTGCCTCGCGCTGGGTCCAGGCGTTCGCCTGGTGCGCGGTCCAAGCCGGATGAGGGGATGCACCCCTGGCGGGGCGATTCGATTGAAGTGCGGGTCACGACCGCTAACGCCGTCCTTCGCTGTGGACAGGACGGTGGGCATGGGAAGGTACGCATGCCCGAGCGCAGTGAATCTACGCCTGCCGTGGGTGCCTGCCAAGCAGGCTCGCTGGTCGGGCCCCAACCCGACCCAGCACGGGCTGCAGGTGGTTTCAGCGGCGCGGCTTGAAGGGCTTGACGACGTCTTCCACCTGAATCGGGTCCAGCATCTCCTCGACCTGGTTGGCCAGGCTGACCTGGTAGTGGCGGCGGCTCAGCATCGCGACCGGGCCATACAGCGCCAGCAGCGGCAAGCCGATCAGCAGGACCATCGGATGCCAGTAGGCGCCGAGCATCAGCGCGCCGAACGATCCGAACACGATGACCACGACATCGATGCTCCGCAGCAGCGCAATGGGGTTCTCCTGCACGAAGTTCACGCGGATGCCGATGCTCAGGTTGTACAGGCCCACGCCACGCCCGCCGTAGTGGATAACGGTGACGGCATGGCCCGCGCGTGCCGGCATGCACCGGCTGTAGACGACGATCTTGTGCTCGTGGTTGCTGGCGTCGGCCAGCCACAGCTCCCAACGCTCGCGCGACGGGTCGTCGTCGCGCAGGCCGGGGATGCGATTCAGGTAGCGGCGCGCCTCGATGACACGACCGGTCAGCGTTTCCAGGACGTACATGGGGACTCCCAGGTGAAGGGTCGCCTGAAAGTCCCATGCGATCGGCCGCGGTCAAGGGCTGCACCGTCGCCTATTCCGGAAGCGGGTCGTCGAAGATGCCGCCGGCCGACGGGCTGGCCTTTGGCGATGCTGGCCTGAGCAATGCGCCGGGCCTGGCCTCGCCACCGCGCCTTTCCTGCTCGACGAGGACCCCGAGGTATGCCAGCGTGCGGAATCGTTCGGCGCGGCGCCGGCCCTTTGGGAGCCTCGCCAGGTCTTCGTACAGCGGGCCGTGCTGCCAGGCGCCGACCTGGGCGTAGAACTCCAGCATCGGCTCGTCGCGGCCAGCGCCCTCTGGACCAGGCGCTTCGTCGGCACTTTCATTGCGCTTCATGCTGTGCTCCTTGGCTGGCATCGGTGGCGGGCTGGGCGCGTAGACGGTCGACACCGGCACGCTGGAAGCCGCGCACGTTCGCGTAGAACGGGTCGGCCAGCTCCAGCACCGGCTGCTTCTTGAAGGCGTCCCGCAGCGCCTTGCGGAAGAGATACGCGCCGCCGCCGCTGAGCACGATGTTGGCGAAGCGGTACTTGCCGCCAATGGAATTGGTCAATGCCTGGATGCCTTCGACGGCAATGCGCTCGGCGATGGGCATGTAGCGTTGGATCTCGCGAGCCTTGCCGTAGGTCGTGAGGCTCCTTCCGGTGCGCAGGGCCTCGTCCACGGTGTGCGGTTCGTCGTAGCGTTCGCCGATCTCTCGCGAGATGGCCTCGCAGATCGCCGACACCACATCGTGCACACCGTACTGCGCCGAGTAGCTGCGGTTGGCCACCAGGCGCAGGCCACGCGCCGTCAACCAGTCCAGCGTGCGCGTGCCGCAGTCGATGATCAGGTTCTCCTGCTGGCCGATCTGATCCAGCAGGCCATGCTCTTCGGCGTAGGCCACCAGCGCACCTTGCGGCTGCGCCACCACCAGCGCCTTGTGCACCTTCACCTTGCGGCCCTTGCCCACATCGTGCTCACCCAAGCACAGGCGTTCCAGGGCCGACTTGCGCGCGGTGAACTCCGAGACCGGCAGGCCCACCACCAGCACGTCGATCTCGTCGGCCTGCATGTAGTTCAGTGCGCCGAGCATCAAGGCCTTGTAGTCGGCGGATTGCGTGTAGCCCTCGACCGACAAGATGGGTTTGCTGCGCGCGCCGACCGACAACACATCCGGCCCCACCTCGTAGAAAAACGGGCCCACCCGCACCGAAACCGTCCGCCGCGGCGCCAGCAGCGGGCGTGCGGTGTGCGGGTCGACGCTGGCCAGGGCCAGCGAAGGAAAGCTGGCGTATCGGAGCTCGCCGCTCGCGTTGACGGTGGTGAACTTCGTGTGGCCGAAGCCGAGATCGATGGCCCTGACGATGCTTCCCATGGGACCTCCAACAGCAGTGGCGCCGACATGGCTCTACTGTTGCCAAGGCGGCAGAACACGTCTACCGCGAAAGGCGGGTCGAAGTCCCCCCGGAAAGCCGCCGTCGATCTCCGGGATCACGCGTAGCGGCCTGTTTTGCTTTGGCGAAATGGGGCTGCAGCCCGAGTGAAGCAACCGTCCAAGCGCTTGCTTCGGCCCTCAGGTTCGTTTCCGGTGCGTCTGCAACCCGACCAGCATGTCCGGCACGATCAGGCTTCGGAGAGAGAGGTATGGAATCCATCCGTCAACCCCAGGGGCTTGCGGGCCTCACGCAGGTATTGGCGCCGTAACGGCACTTTTCGCGCTTGCAAGTGCGGCGGCCATCGCGCATGCTTGCAGCGCCTTTGGCACCGGGTAGCTGGCCCACCGGGCGCATCGAGCGCGAATGGCAAGCCCTCCAGAGCACCCTCGGGTGCACGAGCCTTCGGGCTCTGATCCCCGGCCTGTCAACCCGACAGCCGATGACGATGCCGGCAACCACCTTGGTTGTTGCCGACATGCAAGCCCCTGGCCCCCGAGCCACGCGGCTTGATGCGCGCGACGCTGATCGCGCAACTGCAGCGGGCACGCGATGCCTGCTGGAAGACTCCCCAACGACTGCTGCGTGCGCGCCTACAAGGCGCCGACGAACACCGACACGATCGGGTTCGCCGGTGTGCACGCACGCATGGCGCGCCAGGTGGCACTGGCGCACTCAGGCCGTGCGGCCGATCGTGAAGCCCTGAAGCGCCCCGAGCGCTTCAGCATGGGTGACGCCCATGCACCTGCTGCGCAGCGTGGCCACCAACGTGGCCATTCCCCTGCGCCCCGCCTCGAGCGGGCTGCCACGGCGCCAGACGCCGTGTTTGGGCGATCACTTTTACGACTGGCCAGCGCCTATGCCGAAAGCAGCAAGCGCGAACCCTGAATGCGCCTGGCACCGGCGGGACGGTGCCGCACGAACCCATTCGCCTGCTGGCCGCGCCAGCGGCCTGAACGGAGCGCCACCATGCGTGACCTCGACCCGCGCACCGTCAACCTGCGCACCCTGCCGCTTCAAACCGGCAGGCGAGGCTTCGTCCTGAATGCGCTGTTCGTCCAGAACAACTTCCGCCACGCGATCAAGGACAAGGGTGTCTCCCACGACACCATGGAAGACCGACGGCAGTACATCTACCGCGCCTTCCACTACCTGGAGCACAACGACATCAAGAGCTTCAAGCCCGACCCACGTTCTTTAGGCGACCGGCATGTGCGCTTCCTGTTCGCCGACATGGAGCGGCGTGCCAAGGCCGGCCAGCTCGGACCCTCGGCCATCCAGAAAGCGCACAGCTACCTGCGCACCTTCGCGGGTTGGATCGGCAAGCCAGGGCTGGTGCTTCCGATCGGCGCCTACATCAGCGACGAGACCTTCTACCGCCGCAGCTACGTAGCCAAGCACAGCAAGGCCTGGGACAACAATGGCGTGGCGCCCGATGAGGTGATCGCGGCTGTCGCCGAATTCGACGAGCGCGTGGCCGTGCAGATCAAGTTGATGAAAGAGTTTGGCCTGCGTTGCAAGGAAGCGGTGATGTTCCGCCCCCACCAGGACATCGTGACCTCGGCCCAGGCCGGCAAGGCGGGCGCCGGCGCAGCGGAATACCTGCAGCTGCGGCGCGGCACCAAGGGCGGCCGTCTGCGCTACGTGTCGGCGGTGACGCCCAGCCAGCTGGCCGCGATCGAGCACGCGCGCCACGTGGCGCCCGGCGAGAACGACAGCCTCAGCGACCCGCGCTACCAACTGGTCCGCGCCATCAGGCACCAGCGCTACGTGATGGAGCTGTTCGGCCTGACTAAGGCCATGCTCGGCGTGACGGCGCACGGCCTTCGGCATGGCTATGCGGCCGAGCGCTACGAGGCAGAGACGGGCGTGGCGCCGCCGGTGGCGACTGCCGAGCGCGCGGATGTAGCCGTCGACCTGGCCGCGCGGCGCCTGGTCTCGGAGTCCCTCGGGCATTCGAGAAGCCAGATCACATCGGTGTACCTGGGTTCGACTCGCGCTCGTCGCTGAGTTACGCTTGACCGCCCATGTCGACGCCTGCTGCCACCGACTGCCCGTTCTGCACCTTGCCGCCCACCAGGATCGTGCATGCCAACCACCTCGCCGTGGTCATCCAGGATGCCTACCCCGTGTCACGCGGCCACACGCTGGTGCTGCCGCGCCGGCACGTAGGGAGCTTCTTCGAGCTGGAGCCCCCAGAGCGCGACGCCGTCCTCGAGTTGATCGACATGGCCCGTCGCGACCTGGACCAGACGCTGCGCCCCGATGGCTACAACATCGGCATCAACGACGGCCCGGCTGCTGGGCAGACGGTGCCACACCTGCATGTGCACCTGATCCCGCGCTACACGGGCGACCAGGTCGATCCGCGCGGTGGTGTGCGGTGGATCTTTCCGGAGCGTGCCGACTACTGGTCTGCTCGTGGCGGTGAGCCAGTTTGAGATGAAGACGGCCGCGCAGGTCCTGGAGACCTTCAACAACATCCGGCGTGCCCAGCGTGCCGGTGTGTACGCCCCGCACAAGCCGCTGCTGATCCTGCTGGCGCTGGCACGGGTGCAGCGCAACGAGCCACGGCTGGTGGAGTTCACCACCATCGACACATCGCTGCAGGCACTGCTCACCGAGTTCGGCCCCAGCGGCGCTGCGAAGTCGCGCCACTATCCTTTCTGGCACCTGGCCACTGATGGCCAGGGGGCGCTGTGGTCGTTGAATGGCCCTCGTGAGTTGCTCGGGCGACCAGCCGGCGCCACGCCCAACCTCGGCGAGCTGAGGACGCACCATGTGCAGGGCGGCTTCCCGCCGGAGGTGGACGAAGCCTTGCGCAAGGTGCCGGGTCTGCTGGAGGTTGTGGCGGCGCGTGTGCTGGAGACCTACTTCCCCGCAACGCTGCATGCTGACATCGCAGCCGCCGTCGGTCTGGACCTAGACCGCCAGGTCGCGCACCTGGCCAGCGAGCTGGACGTGCCGACTTACGGCCAGGCCGAACGCCGCAGGCGCGACCCCGGCTTCCGCGAACGTGTGCTGCGCGCCTACGAGTACCGGTGCTGCGTCTGCGGCTTCGACCTGCGCATCGGCCAGGTGAGCGCGGGCCTGGAGGCCGCCCACATCCAGTGGCACCACGTCGGTGGCCCCGACGTCGAACCCAACGGTCTGGCACTGTGCGCGCTGCATCACAAGCTGTTCGACCTGGGGGCTTTCACGGTCGAGCCCACAGAGCACCGCGTGATCTTCAGCCAGCACGCGATGGCCGGAGACCGCAGCCAGCAAGGCGAGTTGCGACATCACGGGCAGCGCCTGCTGGCACCGCAGCAGGTGGACATGCGGCCGGCGGCGCCCTTCTTGGTGTGGAACCAGAAGAACGTGTTCAAAGCACCGGCGCGCACGGTCGTTGAGGCCGGCCGTCACTCACGTTCGACCTGATCAAAGTTCCTGCGGCAAGCGGTGCTCATCGGCCCGTCCACATGGCGAAGGACCGCCTGGCACTGAGGCGGTTGAGGCGGTCCAGGCACGACTCTGGGATTGCCTTGATTGATCGCTTGAATGGACAAAGTCTTATCTTTTGACTAATATTCTGGACAAATGAACGTACCCGACAGTACCGCGGTTCTCGAACGCCAGCTGTTGCTCCAGCTCGGCGATCGGCTCAAGCGCCTGCGCAAGGCACAGGGCCTGGGCACGGTAGAGATGGCCAAGCGTGCGGGCATCTCCCGCACTACGCTGAGCTCGGTCGAATCGGGCGATCCAGGCCCGGCCATCGGAACCTACCTGCGCGTGATGTCGGTGCTGGGCATCAGCGGTGAACTGGCCTTGTTGGCCGGCGATGCATTGCAGCCCGGGCCGCCAGGGACGGCAGCGGCCAGGTCCAAGCGCGCCCGCCCGGTCGTGCAGGTGACCGTCTCCACCGACGACACCCGACATCAAGTCCAGGATCTTCAAAGCCTGGCGCTGCACGAGGAGGCCATTCGGCTGGCCCGCTCGGAGCCCGAGTTCCTGCTCCAAGCCCAGGGCACGCTGGATCGCTGGCTGGCATCGGGCAACTCACGCTCGATGGGCTTGTGGCAGGAGTGGCAGGAGATTCTTCGCGGCGCGAAGTGGCGCAAGGTGCTGGGGCGAACGCGAAGGGCGCAGGAGCTTCGTCAGGCATCGCCACTGACGGCAGTGCTCCCGGCGCAGGTGCGTCAATGTGTGCTGGACCAGGTTGGCAAGCTGCGAAAGGGCGTCGTGCTGGGTGACTCCGGAGCACAGACACCGACATGACCCGCGACGAACTCGAACACATCATCCGCGCCAGCGCGGACGTGACGGACCAGTACGAGTTCATCATCGTCGGCAGCCAATCGATACTGGGTCCGGTCCCGAATCCGCCCGAGGTCTTCACGATGTCGGCCGAAGCGGACATCTATCCGCTGCAGGCCCCCGAACTCGCCGACAGGATCGATGGCGCCATCGGTGAAGGCTCGCAGTTTCACCAGACCTACGGCTACTACGCGCAAGGCGTTGGTCCCGAAACGGCCGTACTGCCGCGAGGCTGGATTGACCGCGTCCACAGGGTGCAGAGCGCCGCGACCAACCAGCGCGTCGGCTACTGCCTCGATTTGCCCGACCTGTTCATGTCGAAGGCCGCGGCGGGGCGCGACAAGGACCGCGAGTTCTGCATGGCGATGTTCGCGCATCGCTACGTGAAGCCCGAGCAGGTGCTGGATCTCGTGGCGGCGATGCCGCTGGACGATGCTGCGCAACGTCGTCTGAAGGCCGCCATCCGCCGTTGGGCCAAAGCCGTCGAAGCGCAGGGCAACGACCTGCCTCAAGCGTGAAATCGAGGGGCCACATAGACCTCGTGAGACAGCCCTGATCCGCACCGAATCGCTGTGACGGATTTGTGCCGCAACTTCGAAAAAACAGCCTGAAATCGGCCCGCTTGCGGCACAAAACGCCAGGCGCAGAAAAGCCAAATTATTCAACGTTGACAACGACTTGTGCGAACCGGCTCAGGGTGGCAGGTGGGACTCTTAATCCGTTGGTCGTAGGTTCGAATCCTACAGGGCCCACCAAATACACGACGGCCTGGTCACGCAAGTGGCCAGGCCGTTTCGTTTGGGCATCGTCGGGCCTGCACCGCATCTGCCGGTGCACGCCCGCTCGGCCCTCTAGTCGCAGCTGTAGCGGGAGCTGTCGTCCAGATCCAGCGGTAGCACCAGCGTGCGCATGTTGGCGGCGCGGGCTGCCGCGCACAGCGCGTCGCGCGCGCCTTCCTCGTTCGTCTGGTAGACGGAGGCGTACTCGGCGTTGAGCACCGGCTTGTTCTTGGAGGTGAACACGCTGTATCCGGCGCACTCGGTGTGCTCGTGGCACTCTTCGTTGACCGCGAAGTCGAACCAGGGCTCGAGATCGTTCAACTGGTCGACGTCGTTCTTCAGCGCCACGGCCAGGCCGCGGCTGTGCGCTTCGTTGGCGATGAAGCGGTTGTAGTCGAGCTGGTCTTGCGCCGTGAGCGGGAAGCCGGTGCTGTTGGTGTAGCCGTCCACGTTGTCGGGCTCGACGCCGTCGCAACCCTTGGACTTGGCAAGGTCGAGGCGGGCTTTCATGATCGTGCGGACATTGGCTGATCGAATATCCAGCCACTTCTCGCCTGGCCAGGTTTCGCCGGTTTCCTCGTTGATGATCAGCTCCTGGCCCTGGTCGGCGGCCGTGAACCGCGAATAGTCGGGGCGCCAGTCTTCGGAGCTGCCGGCGGAGAAGTAGCACGCCACCTTGCGGCCCGCGGCCTTGAGCTGACTGATCGTGCTGGAGCTGGTGTCGAACAGGTCGATGTCGTAGATCGCGACGTTGTAGGACGTGTTCATCGTGCCCCGGAGTTGCCACTGCCAGGTATCGGAAGCGACGGGCTTCCACCAGGTGCCGGGAGCCGGAGCGGGCGCAGGGGCAGGTGCAGGTGCAGGCGCAGGCGCAGGTGCAGGTGCAGGTGCGGGTGCGGGTGCGGGTGCGGGTGCGGGTGCGGGTGCGGGTGCCTCGATCGGGATGCGGAAAGTCTGCGCTTCGTTGTTGCCTGAGCAGGTGGCGACCGAGAACGAGACCGAGTTCAGCTTCGACGGCGCGGTCAGGCACAGGCCGCTGGCGAAGCTCTTGACCTGCACGAGATCGGCGCCCTGCACCGCGAGCTGGAACTGCTGGCGGGTGGCGCCGGTGCACTCGGCGAGGTCCACGAAGGCGCCGGAGCTGGTGCCGGTGGCCTTGATGCACAGGCCGGTGGCCACGTTCTTCAGCAGGTAGACGTCGGTGCCCGAGGCCACCGGCATGAACTGGAACTTCTGCACGTTGGTGCCGGCGCAGCTCATCAGCTTGATGTCCCAGCTGGAGGCCACTGCCTGGGTGCAGGCGTCGAGGTGCGTGGCGATGATGGGGTTGATCGAGGTGGTGAGCTTGGCGCTCGGGTTGGCGGCGGCCAGCACGGTGCGCCTGCCGTGCTGGTCGGCTGCGGCGGTGGCCGCGGCGTCGAGCGGGCCGGTGTCGGCGTCGCCACCACCCCCACAGCCGCTGAGCAGCGCTGCGCCGGCGCAGCTGGCCATCAGCGTGGCCAGCACCTGCATCTGTCGGGCCTTGCGGCTGCCTTGGGTTTCTCGTTTCATGGGTTGTTTCTCCTTGCTCGCAAGAGCATGGTTGAGGGGTCTCCCCGGGCCCGGGAGCTTGTGGAACCTGCGGGTCGTGCTTGTCAGACCATCAGCACTTCGAGGCCGCGCTGCTGCAGCGCGCTCACGACGGATGGGCTGGCGGCGGTGTCGGTGATCAGCATGTGGATCTGTTCCACCTTGGCGATCACCGAGAGGTTGCGCCGCGAGAGCTTGGAAGAATCGGCCACCGCGATCACCTGGCGCGACGAGCGGATCATCTGCGCGTTGAGCTGCGCCTCGTACAGGTGGGGCGTCATCAGGCCCACTTCGGGGTCGAGGCTGTCCACGCCGAGAAACAGGCGGTCGGCCTGCAGGCCGGCCAGTGCGGCTTCGGCCTGCGGGCCCGACAGCGAATAGGAATTGGGCCGTAGCACACCGCCCAGCATGACCAGCCGCACGTGGGGGGCGTTGGCCAGGATCACTGCGACGTTGAGCGCGTTGGTGATCACGTTGATCGACTGCAGCGGCAGTGTGCGGATCTTCTTGGCGATCTCGCCGGTGGTGGAGCCGGAGTCGAGCATGATGGTCTCGCCGTCGCGGATCATGGCCGCGGCAGCGCTGGCGATGCGCATCTTCTCGGCCAGGTGCAGCGTCTCCTTGATGCCGATGGGAATGTCTTCGTTGTCGCGCAGCACCACCGCGCCACCGTGCGTGCGCACCAGGGCGCCGGCGTCGGCCAGGGCCTTCAGGTCGCCGCGGATCGTGACCATCGAGGTATGGAAGCGCTCGGCCAGCTCCTCGGTGGTGACGCTGCCCTTTTCGAGGATCAGCTCGCGGATCTGGCGCCGCCGCTCCTCGAGCAGCAAGCCGCTGTCTTCGGCGCGGGGCTTGGTGAGCGATTCGTTCTTCTTGCGCATCGTGGGTGTCGGATTGGAGGTTGTCATGTCGCGCGCTCCGTGCCGGCGGCGTGCTGGCCGGCCAGCGTGGCGCGGGCCTCCCGGTCGAGGGGCGTGCCTGCGCACTGTGCCGCAAACAGCGCGGCGCCGATCGCGGGCGCCAGCAAGGGCGGGCGCACGCTGAAGCACTGGCCGCGCTGCTGCAGTGCGCGGCAGAAATCGTCGAGCAAGCCTGCCGCGCCGTGGAACAGGCCACCGGAGTACGAGACCGCCATCGGCTTGCCGGGCGGCGCGCCGAGCAGGCCGCGCACCGCCACCACCAGCTCCGCCAGGTGGGCAGCGGCAGAGGCCAGCAGGGCTTGTGCCCGCAGGTCGCCCGCGTTCGCGGCCTGGGTGACCAGCGGGGCGAGGCGGGCGAGCTCGCAGCGGCCCGCGCTGCTGCCATAGACCCATGCGCACAGCTCCAGGTCGCGGCCGAGCCGCAGTTCGCGCCGCACGATCTCGTGCAGCGGCCCGCGCGGCAGCCTGCCGTCGCTCATCTGCGCGAACAGCGCCAGGCCTTCGCGTGCGATCCAGTAGGCCGAGCCTTCGTCGCCCAGCAGCTCGCCCCAGCCGCCGGCGCGCGCGCTGCGCGCACCGATCCGGCCGTAGGCGATGGAGCCGGTGCCGGCCACCACGCTGATGCCGTCTTCGCACGCCAGCGAGCCGGCCCAGCTGCACACGACGTCGTTGCCGCAGCCATAGCGCCCCGGCGGCAGCGCCACCGAGGGCAGTGCATCGAGCTGCGGCTGCAGCTGCGCGTCTTCGCCATAGGCGGGCAGGCCGACGAAGGCGAACGTCACCCGCTCCACCGGCAGGCCGGCCGCCGAGAGTGTGCAGGACACGCCGCGCCGGAGCACCTGGGCCACGCCGTCGAGCCCGATCTCGGGGTGGTACAGGCCGCTCTCGTCGTGGCGCGCAAGCACGCGCCCTGTGCGGTCGACCAGTGCGAAGGCGGTCTTGCTGCCGCCGCCGTCAATGCCCAGGTACATCGCTGCCCCCTGCTGCCGGCGGCTGGTAGATCTTGACGCCCTGCACCACGCGGTTGACGGTGCCGGACACGCTGGGGTTGTCGGGCTTGCGCCCGAGCCGGATCGACTGCTGCAACGCGAAGGTCTGCGCAAACATCGCCAGCGGCAGGCTGATTTCGAGGTCGCTGGCTTCGAACAGCCCGCGGAGGATGAAGTCATGCTGCGCGTCGAGCCCTCCGCCCTTGGCGCCCAGCGCGAGCACGCGCCCGGCATGCCCCTCGGCGCGCAACTCGTGCAAGAGGTCGAGGTCGTACTGGCGCGTGTACGGATCGTTGGAGACGAACAGCACCACGAGCGTGCGGTCGTTGATGATGGTCTTGGGGCCATGGCGGAAGCCGAGGCTGGAATCGAAGGACGACACCACGCTGCCGTCGGTGAGTTCCAGCAGCTTGAGCGCAGCTTCACGAGCCAGGCCCTTGAGCTCGTTGCTGCCGAGGTAGAACACGCGCTCGTAGCGGCGCCCGGCGAGTTCGCGGGCCAGCGCCAGCCCGCGCTGCATCACGTCGGCGGCGCCGGCCGCCAGCGCGGGGGCGGCCGACGCATCCACCACGTCGAAGATGCGCGCGGCCGACAGCAGCAGCGAGGTGAAGCTGGAGGTCATCGCGAAGCCGCGGTCGTGGGCCTGCGGCGGCATCAGCACGATCTCGGCTGTGGAGCAGGCGCGCGCCCAGCGGCACAGGTCGCCCTCTTCGTTGCAGGTGAGCACGAGGTGGTGGCACTCGTCCATCATCTCGTCGGCGATCTTCAGCGCGGCCACGCTCTCCGGGCTGTTGCCCGAGCGCGCGAACGACACCATCAGCGTGGGCACGTCGCGCTGGATGTAGCGCTGCGGCCCGGCCACCAGGTCGGTGGTGGCCACCGCGTCCACGCGGCGGCCGGTGCGGCGCAGGATGGCCGGCGCCAGGCATTCGCCGATGTAGGCCGAGGAGCCCGCGCCGGTGAGCAGGAGGCGAAGCTCCTTGCGCGCGAGCAGCCGCTCCACTTGCGGCGGGCGCCGGGTGGCGGCGAGCACCTCGGCCCAGAGCTGCGGCTGCTGTTCGATCTCGCGCGCGGTCCAGGCAGCGCCCAGCTCGGCCAGCTGCGCGTCGGTGAATCCTAGGCATGTCACTGCAGTGGTTCTCCCTTGTGCGTTGTCCAGGCGGCGGGCTGTGAGGCGCGCGCGTAGTGGCGCAGCACGCGCGCCACGCCGTCCCGGAGGATGTGAGGTATCGAGTTGTCCAGGCGGCCGCCGCGGATGGCGGCGTACTGGTGGGGCAGGTGCTGGCTGAGCAGGGTCAGCGGCAGCGGGCCTTGCGACAGGTTGTGAAGCAAGGCGGCGCACGCCTTCTGCACCTGCGGATGGGCCCAGTAGTAGCGGATGCGGTCGCTCAGGCTGAACTGCAGGTCGAGCTGCAGTTGCCCGGCATCGTGGTAGTAGCGCTGCCAATGCTGCGGATGCCGCTGCATCGTCTCGAGCACCACGTGCTTGAGCTGCGAGCGTCCCTGTCTCACGCACAGGTCTTCGATCTCGGCCAGCGACCACAGCGTCTCGCGCAGCGCATAGGTGGCGCCGGGGCCGACCTTGATGATCGCGAAGTGGTCTTCCACCAGGGCCTTGAGCGCCGCGGGCGTCTGGTAGTCGGTGGAGTGCGCCTCGTACACGATCGAGCGCTGGCCGTCGATGAAGCGGCTGAGTTCGCGCGCCTTGTCGGGCGCGTAGTCGATCACCTTGTGGTGGTCGAATTCCACGCCAGGCTGCACGACCAGGCCGACCACGCGCTCCCAGGCTGCGCCCAGCCCGCGGCGCGTAAACGCCAGTTGGTGCGCGGCCAGCGTGCCCGCGGCGGCGCCGGGCGTGGTGACCGCCAGCGTGTCGAGCGCCTCATGGGCACCGCCCGGCACCGGCACCTCGGTGCCCACCACGTAGACGGGCGCCTCGCCGCCGCTTTCGGCATGCGCGGCCTCGGCTGCAGCGCACAAGCGCGCCGCGCGCGCCGCCACGGTGGCGTCGTCCAGTGTGACCGGATCGTCGGCGCAGGCCATGGAGCAGTCGAGGTGGATCTTGCGGAAGCCCGCGCGCACGTAGTCGGCGACCATGGCTTCGGCCTTGGCCATCGCGGCCTCTGCGGGTTCGGACTGCCAGCAGTTGGGCCCCAGGTGGTCGCCGCCGAGCAGCAGCCGCTGCTCGGGAAACCCGGCCTCGCGCGCCAGGCCGGCCACGTAGCGGCGGAAGTCCGCGGGCCTCATGCCGGTGTAGCCGCCGTACTGGTTGACCTGGTTGGAGGTGGCTTCCACCAGCACCGGCGTGCTGCACTCCTGGCCCACCTGCAAGGCCGCGGCCAGCACCACCGGGTGCGCGGAGCAGACGGAATACAGGCCCACGGGTGCGCCGGCCTTGTGGCGCTGGATCAGGTCGAGGATGGCTCGCATGGGTGGCGGTTGGCGTGCTCAGGCTTGCAGGCGCACGGCGCGGCGGCCCGGCGCGGGCTCGTCGGGCTGCAGCGCGAGCAGCAGCGCGGCGACGAGCGCGAGCGCGATCGCGCCGAGCTTGGTGGGTGCCGGCAGCGTGCCCGCCATCGCCATCGCGATCACGGCGGTGAGCAGCGGCGCGCCGGCGTTGACGAGCGGCGACACCACGATGGCCTTGCCTTCGCGGAAGGCGTACACCAGCGTGAGCGCGCCCACCGAGTTGAGGACCTGCACGACTGCCGCCAGCCAGGGGCCGCCCGGGCCCAGGTGGATGGGCTGAGAGAAGTCGGTCATCGCCAGCGCCGCAGGAATCGACAGCAGCGCCGACAGCATCATGTAGAAGAAGATGCTCTCCGCGTCCATCGACGCATTGGCGAGCTTGATCACATAGGCCTGCACGCCCCAGGCCACCAGCACGGCCAGCGCGAGCAGGAACCACAGGCCGTATTCCTTCACTGCACCGGGGGCGTAGTCGAACAGCGGCAGCGCCAGCAGCGCCAGCGCAATGCCCAGGGCGCCCAGCCTGCCGGTGCGCTCGCGCAGCAGCAGCACCGACAACGCGATGGTGAGCGCGGGCGACAGCGAGATGATCGGGAAGATCAGGAATGCCGGGCCGGTCTTGACGGCGCGGAACAGCAGCATCTGGCCCAGCGCGCCGAGCAGGCCGATGCTCATGCCCAGCGCAACCGAGCGCGCGTCGCGCTGCAGGCGCCAACCCGCGCGCCGCATGGCATACAGCGCGGGCGGCACCATGGTCAGCGCCCACACCACATAGACCAGCGTGTCGGGAAAGCCGTTCTCGGTGGGCAGGCCGGTGAAGGCGCCCCAAACGCCCCACGACAGCGTGGTGACCAGCGCGAAGCCCAGCCAGGTGCGTTGTTCGTTCATGGGTTGTCTCCGTTCTTTCGCAGCGCTGGCGGCCGCTATTTCGAGGCCTGCGCCGGCCACAGGCGAAACACCTTGGCCTCGTGGCTGGTCACCTCGGCGGTGAAGGGGATGGAAAACTCGCCCAGGTCTGCATGGCGCCAGAGGTCGCGCGCCTTGTAGCGCGGCCAGGCAAGGCCGAGGTCGCGCTGCGGGCTCACGGTGATGTCGGCGGTGGCGCTGCTGCGGTTGAGCAGCAGCACCGCGACGCTGCCGTCGGCCAGCGCCTTGGCATAGACCTGCAGGTCACCGTCGTCGCGCACCTTCTCGGCCGAGGCGCCCAGCGGGTCCTGGTTGAGCGCGATCAGCTCGCGGTTGGTCAGCGTCTGCAGCGTGTAGGGGTCGAGCCGGCGCACGTCGGCGCCGATCAGCAGCGGCGAGGGCATCAGCGCCCACAGGCTGAAGTGGGTGCGGTACTCCACGTTGGAAGCGCCCGCGCCCACGAGCTGCTTGCTCTGCCCGTCGAGGCCGACCACCAGCATGTCGTAGTCGTTCCAGCGGCCGGGGCCGGCATGGCGCCCGAGCGCGATGCCGCGGTCGAGCATGTCCAGCACGTCGAAGTAGTACTTCTCGCGGTGGCCGGGATAGTTGAAGTCGTCGGAGATGTCCTGCCCGATGCGCCAGTGGTGCGCGCCGGCCTCGGCCGCCCACTCCCAGATGTCGGCCCAGCCGCAGTGGCAGGCGTGGTAGACCACCGGGCGCGGCTGCGCGCGCAGCGCCTGGGACATGCGACGCACCAGTGCCTGGACCTCGGCCTTGGGGGCGTCCTTGTGCGAGCAGCAGCTGTCGTACTTCAGGTGGTCCACGCCCCAGGAGGCGAACAGCGCCGCGTCCTGCGGCTCGCGACCCTGGCTGCCGGTATAGCCGGCGCAGGTGGTCTCCCCCGGCCCCGAGTACAGGCCCAGCTTCATGCCGCGCGCATGGGCGTAGTCGGCCAGGTAGCGGATGCCGCGCGGAAACTTCTTCGGGTCGACCTCGAGCGGGAACTGCTTGCGCGGGCCCTTGTGGCGCTGCCAGCCGTCGTCGAGGTTGACATACACGTAGCCGGCATCGCGCAGGCCGTTGGCCACCATCGCGTCGATGGTCTCGATGACGAGCCGCTCGTCGATGTCTTCGCCGAACTGGTTCCAGCTGCTCCAACCCATGGGCGGCGTCTTGGCCAGCGCATCGTGGGGGCCGGCGGCCTGCGCGGCAGCGCAGGCCAGCGCGAGTGCCAGACCGAGGCAACAGGTCTTGAGCAGGCTGAGCATGCGGTGCTCCATGGTCAGAACTTGATGCCCAGGCCAGCGGTGTAGGTGCGGCCCCAGGTCTCGAAGCCGGCGCTGGCGTCGGGCCGGCCCAGGTTGGCGCGGTACACCGCGTCGGTGAGGTTCTTGCCTTCGAGGAACACGGTGATGTCCGGCGTGGGCGCGTAGGCCAGCGATGCGGTGACCCAGGTCACCGGCTCGCCGTAGCGGCTCAAGCCGGCCACGGCATCGAGCGCCTCGGTGTAGCGGCCGCTGTAGTCCACCGCGAGCTGCGCCTTCCAGCGCTGGTCCTCGTACAGCAGCGCCAGCGAGGCGGCCGACTTGGACACGCCCTCCAGCTCCCCCACGTGCACGCCGCCCATGTAGGCCTTGGTGCCGGTGCGCGTGTACTTCAGGTTGATGCCGAAGCCGTTGTCGAACAGGTGCTGCAGGTTGAACTCGAGGCCCCGCACCTTGGCCTTGTCGCCGTTGACCGGATGCGACACCGAGAACGGGAAGCCGGGCACGCCGATGTCCACGTTTTCGTCGAGCTGGTAGGTGACGAAGTTCTTGATGTCCTTCCAGAACACCGCGCCCGACAGCAGCGACTGGCGGCCGTAGTACCACTCCAGCGACAGGTCGGCCTGCGTGGCCTGCACCGGCTTGAGCTGGGCGTCGCCGCGCACCTCGATGAAGAAGTTGCGGTCGTAGGCGTAGTCCACGCGGGTGGGGGCCAGCTGGTCCAGCGAAGGGCGCGCCATCACCTTGGCCGCCGCGAAGCGGGCCATCAGGCCGCGCTGCAGCTCGTAGGCCAGGTTGAACGAAGGCAGCAGCTTGCCGTAGGAGCCGCTGCTTTCCACCGGCTCGGCGGGGCTGTAGGTGACGTTGGGGCTGGAGGTGGGGTCGTTGGGCGTGGGGTCGTCGATCGCGACGATGCGGTTGACGGCCGACTTCGACACGGTCTTCGTGTGCACCCAGCGCAGGCCTGCGTTGCCTGACCAGCGCTCGCCGGCGAAATCGGCCTGCAGGTAGGCAGCCAGGGTGTCCTCGGTGACGTGGTACGACTTGGTGGGGCTGAACACCGGCTGCATCAGCGACGAGTCGTAGAAGCTGCCGGTGCCCTGGCCGTTTTCGTCGAGGATCTCCACGCCGTCGAGTGCCTTCAGCGCCTCGAAGTACGCCGGCACGTCGAACTGCACGAAGCTGGTGGGGAAGCGCCCGCCTGCGTTGCGCATGAAGTCGGGCAGGGTGAGCGGCCGCACGACGCCGGCGCCGAGCTGGCTGAAGGTGTAGTGGTAGCCGCAGTACTGGCAGGCATGGTCGAGGTTGTCCAGCGTGCTGCGGCGCTTGGCGCGGCGCGTGCTGGCCAGGCCGAACTTCAGCCCGTCGAGCACACCCTGCTGCAGGCTCCACTGGCCGTCGAAGGACGCGCCGTTGACCTTGTCGTCGATGTCGGTGCCGCCCAGCTCGGCCCAGTGCAGCGCGTAGTCGGCGTTGCCGAGCTGGCCACCCGCGGCCGCGAGGTCGCGCCCGTCCTGCAGCGTGACCTCGATGTCGGGCAGCGCGTCGTCGTTCATGCGCAAGCGGCCCACGTGGTGGCCGGGGATGCCGGCCACGACCCAGCTGTTCTTGCCGCCCGACTTGCGCACCGAGCGCGAGTAGTAGGCGTCGCCGGCCAGCGTGAGCGACGCGCTGGGCTTCCAGCGGGCGTTGAGGCCGAGCTGGTCGGTGTCCACCACCCGGTGCTCGGTGTTGGTGACGACCTCTGGCGTCAGCGCGTCCACCGTCATGCCGGTGACGAGGCGGTCGCGAATCGTCACGCTGGTCCAGCGGTTCTCGGCATGTTCCACGTAGTAGGCCTGGTGGTAGCCGATGGCCGGCGCGTCGAGCCGGGTCTTCAGCCAGTCGAGGGTGAAGTCCAGGCCCGGCGCGGGCTTCCACTCGAGCGCGCCGGACAGCGACGCACGCTCCTTCTCCTGCATCACCGAGCCAAAGGCCACGCAGCAGGCGCCCAGCAGATTGCGCTCGTCGTCGCCGATCGTGCCGTCGCCGTTGGCGTCGAACTGGCCGGGGCTGCTGGCGTTGTAGCTGAAGTCGAGCAGCGAGTCGGAGCGGACCTTCGACTTGGCGTACACACCGCTGAGCAGCAGGCCGATGCGCTTGTCGTCGAAGGTGTTGCTGTACAGCGCGGAGACCTTGCCGCCCTTGAAGCGCGAGAGGTCGTTGTAGTGGCCGTCCACGCGCAGCGAGGCCTGTTGTCCGGGGCTGAGCGAGGCGCGCGCGGAGCGCAGGTTGACCGCGCCGCCGATGCTGCCTTCGAGCGCCGAGGCTTGCGCCGACTTCATCACGTCGGCGCCGAAGATGGTTTCCGAGGGCAGCACGTCGAACGCGAACTCGCGGCCGTCTCCGTCGGTGGCGAGGATGCGGCCGTTGAGCGTGACGATGCTGTAGTTGGGCCCCAGGCCCCGCACGTTGACGTACTGGCCCTCCCCGCCATGGGTGCGCGAGATGGTGATGCCGGTCACGTGCGACAGCGAGTCGGCCACGTTGTCGTCGGGAAAGCGCCCCAGGTCCTCGGCGGAGATGGAGTCCTGCACGATGGAGGCGTCGCGCTTGAGGTTGCGTGCGCGCAGCAGGCTGGCGCGCGCGCCGGTCACCACCACCTGTTCGGCCGCGTGGTCGCTGCGTGGCTCATCGGCGGTTGCCGCGGGTGCCGGGTCTGCCTGCGCGACCGCCATGCCGTGCAGCGCCAACTCGACCATCACGGCCAGCGCGGTGCGCGTGAAGCGCCGGTTCCCTCCGATCTCCTGTCTCATGTCCCGCCTTTCTTTGAAAAGTCGGGCGAATCGTATTGCTTTCGAAACGAAAGATCAACGACTTTCTAAATGTTTCTTTTGATGCGATTTCTGCTTTCGATCGAAACCAATGCGCAAGTGCCGTGCGGCGCGTCGCGGGTTGCGGGCGGATTGTGGGTCGGCGGCCCTGACGCCGGGCTTGCATGCGAGAGGCGCCCCGCCTGGTTGGAGGGGAGCGTGGCACGGCCGCGGCGGGCGCGGCGCAGCCGCTCAGCGCAGCGCGGCGTTGATGCGCGCCAGCGCGCCCGCGCCCGGGCACAGCTCGGCCTCGCCCAGGCGGTTCAGCGGGGTGGCCGGCGTGTTCAGCGCCTGGTGCAGGTGGCGCGCGGTGCCGTCGATGTACAGCAGGCCGGTCACCAGCTCGCCGTCGGCCTGGTGCCTGGCGAGCTGGTGGATGGCCGCCGAGCGGTCCATGGGGTCGTGCTCGTAGTGCAGCTGGCGCAGGCGCATCACGCTGCCGTCGGGCTGGGGCAGCTCCAGCACGGCGCCCGGCTCCAGCAGCCCGGCCGGCGGCGCATCGAGCGTCACGAAGTCGATGCGGTTGAGGGCCTCGTTGTGCTCACGCACGTGGTCGTAGCTCTTGGTGCTGCCTTCGTGGTTGTTGAAGGCCACGCAGGGGCTGATCACGTCGATGAAGGCCGCGCCGCGGTGGCGCATCGCGCCCTTGATCAGCGGCACCAGCTGCTGCTTGTCGCCGGAGAAGCCGCGTGCCACGTAGGTGGCGCCCAGCTGCAGCGCCATGGCCACCAGGTCCACCGGGCTGTCGCTGTTGACCACGCCCTTCTTCGAGGCCGAGCCCTGGTCGGCGGTGGCGGAGAACTGGCCTTTGGTCAGGCCGTACACGCCGTTGTTCTCGACGATGTACACCATGTCGATGCCGCGCCGCATCGCGTGCGCGAACTGCCCCAGGCCGATGGAGGCGGAGTCGCCGTCGCCCGAGATGCCCAGGTACAGCAGCTCGCGGTTGGCGAGGTAGGCGCCGGTCAGCACGCTGGGCATGCGGCCATGCACGGTGTTGAAACCGTGGGAGGCGCCGAGGAAATAGTCGGGCGTCTTGCTGCTGCAGCCGATGCCGGAGAGCTTGGCCACGCGGTGCGGCTCGATGTCGAGCTCCCAGCAGGCTTGCACGATGGCCGCGGAGACCGAGTCGTGGCCGCAGCCGGCGCACAGCGTGGAGACCTTGCCTTCGTAGTCGCGGCGGGTGTAGCCCACCGCGTTCTTCTGCAGCGTCGGGTGGTGCAGCCTGGGCTTGGCGATGTAGGTCATGGCATCTCCCTCACTCGGCGGCCAGCGGCTGGGTCGCCATCGCGTGCACGGCCTTGGTGATGGCCTGGGTGATGAAGCGCGCCGTGATCGGCGTGCCGTCGTAGTGCAGAACCGGTGGCAACCTTGCCGGGTCGACCTGCAGCTCGTTGACCAGCAGCGAACGCATCTGCGCGTCGCGGTTCTGCTCCACGACGAACACCGCATCGTGTGCCGCGATGAATTCGGCCACTGCCGCGGGGAAGGGGAACGCGCGCAGCCGCATCGCGTCGAGGTGGATGTGCTCGTCGGCCAGCACCTGCAAGGCTTCGGCCATCGCCGGGCTGGTGGAGCCGAAGTACAGCACACCCAGCCGCGTCTTCTGCGCCGCGGGCTGCACCAGCGGCGTCGGCACCAAAGTGGCCGCGGTGGCGAACTTCTTCAGCAGCCGCTGCACGTTGTACACATAGTCGGGCCCGGCCTCGGAGTAGCGCGCGTAGGCATCGCGCGTGGTGCCGCGCGTGAAGTAGGCGCCCTTGTTCGGATGCGTGCCGGGCAGCGTGCGCCAGGGGATGCCGTCGCCGTCCACGTCCTTGTAGCGGCCGAAGTCGAAGCCGGCTTCCAGTTGCTCGGCGTTGAGCAGCTTGCCGCGGTCGTAGCGGCGGCTGTCGTCCCAGTCGAAGGGCTGGCACAGGCGCTGGTTCATGCCGATGTCCAGGTCGGTCATCAGGAACACCGGGGTCTGCAGCCGGTCGGCCAGGTCGAGCGCGGCGGCGGCGAACTCGAAGCATTCGTGCGGGTCTTCGGGCAGCAGCAGCACGTGCTTGGTGTCGCCGTGCGAGGCGTAGGCGCAGGCCAGCAGGTCGGCCTGCTGCGTGCGCGTGGGCATGCCGGTGGAAGGGCCGCCGCGCTGCACGTCGATGATGGTCACCGGGATCTCGGCAAAGTAGGCCAGGCCGATGAACTCGGTCATCAGCGAGACGCCCGGGCCCGAGGTGGCGGTGAAGGCGCGCGCGCCGTTCCAGCCCGCGCCCACCACCATGCCGATGGAGGCGATCTCGTCCTCGGCCTGCACGATGGCGTAGCGCTGCTCGCCGGTTTGCGGATCGACCCGCAGCTTCTGGCAGTAGCGCTGGAAGGCCTCGGCCACCGAGGACGAGGGCGTGATCGGGTACCAGGCGGCGACCGTGGCGCCGCCGTACACGCAGCCCAGCGCGGCGGCGCTGTTGCCGTCGACCAGGATGCGGTCGCCCACCGCGTCGGCCCGCTTGACCTGCAGGCCGATCGGCTGCAGGTGCTCCTGCGCGAACTCGCGGCCCAGGTGCAGCGCGCGCACGTTGGCGCCCAGCAGCTTCTCCTTGCCCTTGTACTGCTCGCCGAAAAGCTTTTCGATCTCCGCCGGGTCCAGGCCCATCAGCACCGACAGCGCGCCCACGTAGAGGATGTTCTTGAACAGCTGGCGCTGGCGCGGGTCGTCGTAGGTGGCGTTGCAGATCGCCGTGAGCGGCATGCCGACGAAGTGCACGTCGGGTCGCATCTCGCCGGGTTGCAGCGGCTTGGTGCTGTCGTAGAACAGGTAGCCGCCGGGCTCGACCTCGGCCACGTCCTGCGCCCAGGTCTGCGGGTTCATCGCCACCATCATGTCGATGCCGCCGCGCCGGCCCAGCCAGCCCGCCTCGCTCACGCGCGCTTCGTACCAGGTGGGCAGCCCCTGGATGTTGCTGGGGAAGATGTTGCGCGGGCTCACCGGCACGCCCATGCGCAGGATCGCCTTGGCAAACAGCTCGTTGGCCGAGGCCGAGCCGGAGCCGTTGACGTTGGCGAACTTGATGACGAAATCGTTGACCGCTTCGATGCGTTTCATCGTGCGCCTCTCCATTCAGGACACGGCCGCCGCCGCGGGCTTGGCCGGTTGAGGCTTGCCGCGGCATGCCGGCCCTGCCTGTGTCGTGATGAACAGCAGCTTCTGCATGTCCCACGCGCCGGTGGGACAGCGCTCGGCGCACAGGCCGCAGTGCAGGCACACGTCTTCGTCCTTGGCCATCACGCGGCCGGTCTTCAGCGGGTCGGACACGTACAGCGGCTGCGAGGGGTTGAGCGCGGGCGCCTTCAGGCGCGTGCGCAGCGCGGCTTCGTCTGGCGCCGGCGGCACGAAGCTGATGCAGTCGGTGGGGCAGATGTCCATGCAGGCGTCGCACTCGATGCAGGCCGATTGCTTGAACACCGTCTGCACGTCGCAGTTGAGGCAGCGCTCGGCTTCCTTGAACGCGGTGGCGGCGTCGAAGCCCAGTTCCACCTCCACCTTTATGCTGGCCAGCGCACGCTCGGCCGCGGCCCAGGGCACCTTGAAGCGGGCATCGTTGGACACCGCGTTGTCGTAACTCCACTGGTGGATGCCCATCTTCTGCGACACCAGGTTCACCTGCGGCGGCGACCGCTGCGTCACCGGCTCGCCCTGCAGCAGCCGGTCGATCGACACCGCGGCCTCGTGGCCATGGGCCACCGCGGTGATGATGTTCTTGGGCCCGAAGGCCGCGTCGCCGCCGAAGAACACCTGCGGCAGCGTGGACTGCAGACTCACCGGGTCGAGCACCGGCAGACCGTGCGCGTCGAACGCGATGCCGCAGTCGCGCTCGATCCAGGGAAAGGCGTTTTCCTGCCCCACCGCGATCAGCACTTCGTCGCAGGGGATGAACACCTCGGGTTCGCCGCGGGGCACGAGCTGGCGGCGGCCCTGCGCATCGCGCACCGAGCGCACGCGCTCGAAGCGCATGCCCACCAGCACCCCGTCGCGGTGCTCGAAGGCCTTGGGTACATGGCAATCGAGGATGGGGATGCCTTCGTGCATCGCGTCCTCCTTCTCCCAGGGCGAGGCCTTCATCTCGTCGAAGCCCGAGCGCACCACCACCTTCACATCCTGTCCGCCCAGGCGGCGCGCGGTGCGGCAGCAGTCCATTGCGGTGTTGCCGCCGCCGAGCACGATCACGCGCGGCTTCACCGACGTGACATGGCCGAAGGACACCGAGGCCAGCCAGTCGATGCCGATGTGGATGTGCTCGGCCGCCTCGCGCCGCCCGGGCACCTGGAGGTCGCGCCCGCGCGGTGCGCCGCAGCCCACGAACACCGCGTCGAAGCCCTGCTGCAGCAGGGCCTTCATCGACTCCACCCGCAGCCCACTGCGGAAGTCGGCGCCCAGCTCGAGGATGTAGCCGGTCTCCTCGTCGATCACGCTTTCGGGCAGCCGGAAGCGCGGGATCTGCGTGCGGATGAAGCCGCCGGCCTTGGCCTCACCGTCGAACACCGTGACCTCGTAGCCCAGTGGCGCCAGGTCGCGCGCCACGGTGAGCGACGCAGGCCCGGCGCCCACGCAGGCGACGCGCCTGCCGTTGCGGGCCGCGCGCTTGGGCAGCCGTGCACGGATGTCGGCCTCCTTGAAGTCGGCCGCCACGCGCTTCAGGCGGCAGATGGCCACCGGCTCCGGCTGCCCGCCCTGGTTGGCCTCGACGCGCCCGCGACGGCAGGCCGGCTCGCAAGGCCGGTCGCAAGTGCGGCCCAGGATGCCGGGAAACACGTTGGAGGCCCAGTTGACCATGTACGCCTCGGTGTACTGGCCTTGGGCGATGAGCCGGATGTAGTGGGGGACGGGGGTGTGGGCGGGGCACGCCCATTGACAGTCGACGACCTGGTGGAAGTAGGCCGCATCCGCGATGCCGGTGCGCTGCACGCTGTCTCCTTGTGGCGCCTGCTGTCCGGCCCGACTTCGTGGGAAGGCCGGTCAGGCACCCTCGCTGTTCGTGACGCGGCCCACTCTACGCCGCTGCGCGGGGGCCGGCAACGGGAAAACTTGGCCGCCGACGCCCATCCCGGGGGCTGGCATCGAAGCGCGCGCGCTGCGTTGACGCCTCTCAAGCGTTGGCCGGACGCCGGGCGCGGTAGATGTAGTGGCTGTAGCCGTCGATCGGGTTGTCGGGCCGCAGCGCGCCTTCGGCCACGCGGCTGAAGCCGGCCCGCTCGAGCACGCGCCAGGAGGCGCGGTTGGCCGCGCTCACCGGCACGACCACCGCCGGCGCGCGCGGATGCTCGCGCCAGCAGTGGGAAGTCCGCGCGCGGTGGGCCACCGTGCCAAGGCGGGATGCGAAGAAGGTCTTTGCCGCAGGTCGCGCGCCACAATGCCCGCTTCTGGTGGAGCTTCATGATGAAAGAGCCGACGCCGTTGGTGGCCGCGTTGCTGGTGGCCACGCTGGGGAGCGCGTGCAGCGGCTACATGCCGCGTGAGCTTCGGTCCGGTCAGACCGAGGCCGATGCCGTGCGCGAACTGGGCCCGCCCACGGGCCGCCACGCGCTGCCGGGCGGAATGCAGCGCCTGGAGTTCGCGCGCGGGCCCTATGGCAAGCACACCTACATGGTCGATCTGGACGCACAAGGCCGTGTCATCGGCTGGCAGCAGGTGCTCACCGAGGACCACTTCAACCAGGTGCGCGCCGGCGAGACGCGTGAGGCGCTGTTGCGCCGCCTGGGTCGGCCTTCCGAGGTCCGCGCGGGTGACTGGCAAGGCGGTCAGGTGTGGTCCTACCGCTACGAGACGCTGATGGGCTTGTGCCAGTGGTTCCAGGTGTCGCTCGATGACCACGGCGTGGTCACCAGCACGGGCTATGGCATCGACCCGCGCTGCGACCACAACGACACAATCCGCAACCCATGAGCATCTCGAGCGACACCGCCGCCACCACCGTCTACGGCATTGCCAACTGCGACACCGTCAAGCGCGCCCGCGCCTGGCTGGCCGAGCGGGGCGTGCCCCATGCGTTTCACGACTTCAAGAAATCGGGCGTGCCGGCCGCGCAGCTCGACGCCTGGCTGCAGCAGCTCGGCTGGGAGCGCCTGCTCAACCGCCAGGGCAGCACCTGGCGCAAGCTCGACGATGCCGCCAAGGCTGGCGTGGCCGATGCTTCCAGCGCCCGCGCGCTGATGCTGCAACAGCCCAGCGTGATCAAGCGGCCGGTGGTGGCCTGGGCGGGCGGCGGCCTGACCGTGGGCTTCGATGCGGGTGGTTGGGCGCAGCGCTTCGGGGGCGGAGGAGGTTGAGGCGAGGGTCGTGGCGTCACCGCTGCCGCGTCAACGAGAGCCTGGCTGGGCCGGGAGCCAGGACACCGCGAATGGGGCCTGCGCCCGCATGCCCGCTGAGGCCGGCCGCCGAACTACCGCAGGGCGAGGTCGAACGCGGCCTCGGCCACCGGCTTGCCGTTGACCAGCAGCTCGATGCGGTGCTCGCCCGCGTGGTAGCGCCGCGTGGTCACCTGCTTCAGCGAGTGCCGCTTGGAGAGCTGGCGCGTTTCGCCGGGTGCCAGCTCGCAGCGCCAGCCCTTGAACACCTTGGGCGAGGTGCTGCCGTTGGCCTTGACGTGGTGCACCGCGTAGTCGATCACCAGCGCCTGCGTGCCGCGGCGCTGTGTCGAGCGCAGCATCACCTCGAGCTGAAGCGCGCCGCCCAGCCGGGCGTGCGCCGGCGCCAGCGTGAGGCTGGCCTTGCCGCGCAGCGGCGTGCCGATGCCCCAGGCGTGCAGCACGCCCTGATGGCCTTGCTTGATCAGCGTGCGGCTGGCATGACGCAGCAAGGCCTTGCGCTCGGGCGGCGCATCGGGCAGGTATTGCGCGAGCCACTGCACGACCCGCTCGGGGTGGTCCTTGGCGATGTCGTTCAGGTGGTTGGCCACGCTGCGACGCACGTACTCGCTCGGGTCGTCCTGCAGCGCGCGCAGCAGCGGCAGCGTCGGCGAAGGGTCGGCGATCAGCGGCTTGAGCACCATGCCCCAGGGCAGGCGCGGACGGCTGCCTTCGCTGACCAGCCGGCGCACATGGGCGCTGGGGTCGCGCGTCCAGCGCAGCAGCGTGGGGTAGGTGACATCGGGATGGCGCAGGATGAACGGCCGGATGGCCCACTCGGCCGAGAAGCGCTGCGTCATCTCGTGCAGCGTCTTCAGCGCCAGCGGCACGTCGTCCATGCCATGGCGCGCCACGTACTCGGACATGGGCCACACCGCCCAGCCGGCCAGCCCGGCCTGGCCGGTGCGCAGGACCGAGAGGTCATCGCCTTCGCCCGGCGGGGCGAGCGAGTCCACCAGCAGCTTGCAGGCCTTGGCAAAGTCTTGCGGCAGGCCGAGTTCCAGCGCGTCGCACACCTGGTGCGCGCGCGCCTTGAGCTCCAGTGCCTCCAGGCCATGGAGCGCGCGCTGCTCGAAGGCCCGGCGGTCGAAGGCGCGCGAGGCGCGCACCAGGTGCTCGCCCATGCTGCGCACCAGCGCCGGGCTGATGAAGTTCTTGAAAGGTTCCATGCTCAGATGATGGCGCGCTCGCGAAACGGCCGCGCCTGCAGCACGCGATCGAAGCCGAAGGGCGAAAGGTCCAGCGTCTGGTAGCCGCCTTCGAGGATCCATTCGGCCAGGCCGCGGCCGGCGGCCGGCGCATGCTGCAGCCCGTGGCCCGAGAAGCCGTTGGCGAACAGCAGGTTCTCGACCTCGGGGTGCGGCCCCAGGATCGCGTTGTGGTCCAGCGGGTGCACTTCGTAGTAGCCGGCCCAGGCGCTTTGCACGCGCAGCGCCTCGAAGGCGGGCACGCGGGCGGCCAGTGCCGGCCACAGGCGTTCTTCGAACAGCGTGAGCTCGGGGTCGAGCGGCTGGTCGTCGGGGTCGGCATCGTGCTCGCCGGGCGACCAGCCGGCCAGGAAGCCGTCGCCCTCGCTGCGGAACCACACGCCGCTGGTGTCGATGACCAATGGTGTGGTGCCGGCCCCCGGCGTGGCGGTGGCGAGCTTCGTCGGGCACGTGAGCTTGAACACCGTGCGCCGGCGCGCGAACACCGGCAGCTCTATGCCCGCCAGCGCCGCCACCTCGCGCGCCCAGGGGCCTGCGGCGTTGACGAACACATCGGCCTCGACCTGCTCGCCGTCGGCCAACATGGCGCCGGTGATGCGCCCACCCGCGCGCCGCAATGCGCTCACCTCGCCGCGCACCGACACGGCGCCCAGGCGCAGCGCTTCGCGCTTGAGCGCCTGGGTGAACGCGTAACCGTCGAACCAGCCCTCGCCGCGCAGCCCCAGGCTGGCCAATGCCACGCCGTCGGTGTTCATCCAGGGCAGGCGCTGCGCCAGCTCGGCAGGCTCCAGCAGCACCACCGGCGCATGCAGCGACTGTTGCACCGCGTGGTTGGCGCGCAGCGTGCCGGCGCCGGCTTCGCCGGCAAGGAACAGGTAGCCCGACTCGACGAAGCCCACGTCGAAGGCCTTGGCCCACTGCAGGCCGAACTGCGACATCTGCACGTTGATCGCGTTCGAGAACTGCTGCCGGATCGAGCTGGCAGACAGCGCCGAGGAGGCGCGGACATAGCTGGGGTCGCGCTCGACCAGCTGCACCTGCAGGTCGCAGCCGCCCAGGCGCATGAGAAAGAGCGCGGTCGCGCAGCCCACCGCGCCGGCGCCGATGATGCAGATGCGCACGTCAGCCGTCGCCTTTGCCGGCCGCTCAGGCCGCGGCCAGCAGCTGGCGCAACACGAAGGGCAGGATGCCGCCGTGCTTGTAGTAGTCGATCTCGATCGGCGTGTCGATGCGCAGCTTCAGCGGCACCTCGGTCTTGCTGCCGTCGGGCCGGGTGACCACCAGCGTGGCGTCGCCCTGCGGTTTGAGGTCACCCGCGATCACGATGTCCACCAGCTCGTCGCCCTTGAGCTGCAGCGAAGCCCAGCTGTCGGCGGCGCGGAACTGCAGCGGCAGCACGCCCATGCCCACCAGGTTGGAGCGGTGGATGCGCTCGAAGCTCTTGGCCACCACCGCCTTGATGCCCAGCAGCTGCGTGCCCTTTGCCGCCCAGTCGCGCGAGGAGCCGGTGCCGTATTCCTCGCCGGCGAAGATGACGGTGGGCACGCCGGCCTTCAGGTAGGCCATGGCCGCGTCGTAGATGAACATCTTGTCGCCCTGCTTGGGGCCGCCCACCATGTCGTGCTGGAAGATCGTGACGCCGCCCTCTTCGCGCGAGCCGTCTTCCCGAGGCGGGATCATCAGGTTCTTGATGCGCACGTTGGCGAAGGTGCCGCGCATCATCACCTCGTGGTTGCCGCGGCGTGAGCCGTAGGAGTTGAAGTCCTCCTTCATCACGCCGTGTGCCTTCAGGTATTGGCCGGCAGGCGACTTTTCCTTGATCGAGCCGGCCGGCGAGATGTGGTCGGTGGTGATCGAGTCGCCGAACAGGGCCATGATGCGCGCGCCCTTGACGCCCACACCCTCGGCGGACTGCGGCCGCAGCGAGAAACCCTCGAAGAAGGGCGGCTTGGCGATGTAGGTGCTGGAGGGCCAGTCATAGACCTGGCCTTGCACACCCTGGATGCGCGTCCACAGCTCGCCCGGGTCTTGCGTCACCTGCTCGTAGTTGCCCTGGTACACCTTGGGGTCGAGCGCGAACTTCAGCAGGTCGTGCACTTCCTGGCTGCTGGGCCATACGTCGCGCAGGTACACGTCCTTGCCGTCGGCGGTCTGGCCCAGCGGCTCGGTCATCAGGTCGCGCGTCACGTTGCCGGCGATCGCATACGCCACCACCAGCGGCGGGCTGGCGAGGAAGTTGGCCTTGATGTTCGGGTGGATGCGCGCCTCGAAGTTGCGGTTGCCCGACAGCACCGCCGCGCACACCAGGTCGTTGCTGGCGATCGCGTCGTTGAACTCGGGCGCCAGGTCGCCCGCGTTGCCGATGCAGGTGGTGCAGCCATAGGCGGCCACCGTGAAGCCCAGCTGCTCCAGGTAGGGCAGCAGGCCCGTCTTGGTGAGGTAGTCGGTGACCACGCGCGAGCCGGGCGCGAGCGAGGTCTTCACGTGCGGCTTGACCTTCAGGCCCGCGGACACCGCCTTCTTGGCCAGCAGGCCGGCGGCCAGCAGCACGCTGGGGTTGGAGGTGTTGGTGCAGGAAGTGATGGCGGCGATCAGCACGTCGCCGTGGTGCAGCGTCACGCCGTTGGCGGCCTGCACGCCGGGCTTGAGCCTGGCCGGCGGCTGGCCGAAGCCGTTGGAGTCGACCGGCTTGCTGAACAGGTCGGTGAAGGTGGCGGCCAGCTTGTCGAGCTCGATGCGGTCTTGCGGGCGCTTGGGGCCTGCGAGCGAAGGCGTGACGCTGGCAAGATCCAGCTTCACCACCTTGGTGTAGTCGATGTCCCCCGAGCGCGGCACGCCGAACAGCCCTTGCGCCTTGAAGTAGGCCTCGAAGGCCTCGATCTCGGCCTGCGTGCGGCCGGTGCCCTGGAAGTAGGCGATGGTCTTGTCGTCCACCGGGAAGAAGCCCATCGTCGCGCCGTATTCGGGCGCCATGTTGGCGATGGTGGCGCGGTCGGGCACCGTGAGCGAGGCCGTGCCCTCGCCGAAGAACTCGACGAACTTGCCCACCACCTTTTCCTTGCGCAGGATCTCGGTGACGGTAAGCACCAGGTCGGTGGCCGTGACGCCCTCGCGCAGGGCGCCGCTGAGTTCGAAGCCCACCACGTCGGGCGTGAGGAAATACACAGGCTGGCCGAGCATGCCGGCCTCGGCCTCGATGCCGCCCACGCCCCAGCCCACCACGCCGATGCCGTTGATCATCGTCGTGTGGCTGTCGGTGCCCACCAGCGTGTCAGGGTAGTACACGCCTTCAGGGCTGCAGTGCACGCCGCGCGCGAGGTATTCGAGGTTCACCTGGTGCACGATGCCGAAGCCCGGCGGCACCACGCGGAAGGTGTCGAAGGCCTGCATGCCCCACTTCATGAACTGGTAGCGCTCGAGGTTGCGCTGGAACTCCAGTTTCATGTTGAGGTCGAGCGCGTCCCGGGTGCCGTAGTGATCGATCATCACCGAGTGGTCCACCACCAGGTCCACCGGCACCAGCGGCTCGATGGTCTTGGGGTTCTTGCCCATCTCGGCCGCCACGTTGCGCATCGCGGCCAGGTCGGCCAGCAGCGGCACGCCGGTGAAGTCTTGCAGCACCACGCGCGCCACCACGAACGGGATCTCGTCGGTGCGCTCGGCGGTGGGCTGCCAGTGGGCGAGCTGCTTCACGTGTTCTTCGGTGACCTTCTTGCCGTCGCAGTTGCGCAGCACCGACTCCAGCACCAGGCGGATCGACACCGGCAGCCGGTTCACCTGCGCAAAAGTCTCGGCCAGCTCGGGCAAGGAGAAGAACCTGCCTTGCGCGCCGGAGGCAGTGGTGAAGCTCTGCACGGTGTGCGGGAACGCATGTTCCGGTGCCTTGGCGGGGACGGTCGTGGCCATGGGAAACCTCCGTTGTTCGGCTTGTTGGCAATTATTGTGTCCGGGGGATGTGACGCTGCGAGGCGGGGCTTTGGCCGGCCTTCAGGCCCCTGCCGCAAGCCAAGCGGCCGCCGGCAGCGCCCCCTTTCCAGCTTCGCCGGGCCGTCTTGCGGCAGGGCCAGCGCCAACGAGAGCGCGCAGCGGCTGTGCTCAGGCGCGGCGGAGCTGCTTTTCCATGAACAGGCTGTTGGGGTCGTCGGGGTAGTCGCCGAAGGGGCCGCGCAACACGAAGCCTTGGCGCCGGTACAGCCCCAGCGCCTCGGGCTGGCGGTTGCCGGTTTCCAGGCGCAGCAGGCCCAGACCGCGCTCGAGCGCGAGGCGCTCCAGCAGGTCGAGCAGCGCGCGTGCGATGCCCCGGCCGCGGCAGGCCGGATCGACGTACATGCGCTTGACCTCGGCGTAGTCGGCCAGCAGCATCAGCCCCGCGCAGCCCAGCGCGCGGCCTTCGGCATTGCGCGCCACCGCGAACAGCACGTTGGGCTGCATCAGCGTGGCGAGGTCCACGCCGTAATGGCTTTCGATCGGGTACAGCGGCTTCTGGTAGGCATCCAGCGCTTCGATCAGCGCGACCACGTCGGGCTGATCGGGCGGCTCGAGGCCGACGTGCAGGCCAGTGTTCATCGTGCGGCTCCCGGCAGATGAGGGCCGGCCCTGCGCACGACCACCAGGTAGTGCGTGGTGCGTCCGGTGGGGTTCTCGAAGACGTGGCCCTGGTCCAGCGCCATGCGCGCGCAGTCGCCGGGCTGCAACTCCAGCGTGTCGGCACCCATCTTCAGGCGCAGGCGGCCTTGCAGCACCAGCACCTGCTGCTCGTGCGCGGCGCCGGTCTCGACGGGGTAGGGCACGCGGGCGCCCGCGGGCAGGTCTATCGCGACAATCTCCGCGTCGCCCTCGGCCCCCGGCGGCGAGACCATGCGGCGCACGTAGCCGGTCTGCGGATCGCGCCATTGCAGCTGTTGCGCGCAGCGGCTCACGTGGTGGCGCGGCGCCTGGGCCTCGGTCATCAGCGTGGACAGCGTGATGCCCAGCGCATCGCACAAGCGCGCCAGCAGCCCGGCGGTGGGGCTGGAGTCCTGCCGCTCGATGCGCGAGATCATGGCCCGGCTCACGCCGGAGCGCCGGGCCAGGTCTTCCAGCGACCAGCCGCGTGTGCAGCGCAGCTCCTTCAGGCGGCGGGCGATCACGGCTTCGACGTCCATGCGTCCACTATACAAGATGCTTCTCTACTAAAAGAGATGTATCGCGCAATTGCATGTCCGAATGAGGCCAGACCGCACGCTGCATCGCGCACAGACTGCCGACAGCAACCGGAGCCCGACACATGCACGTTTCCTGCGAACCCGCGATCCTCTATTTCGGCACCCCGGTGGTGCTGCTCAGCACGCTCAATGCGGACGGCAGCGCCAACCTCGCGCCGATGTCGTCGGCCTTCTGGCTGGGCTGGCGCTGCATGCTGGGCCTGGGCGCTGCCTCGCAAACGGCGCGCAACCTGCAGCGCAGCGGCGAGTGCGTGCTGAACCTGCCCTCCGAGCGCGAGGTGGCGGCGGTGGATCGTCTGGCCCTGACCACCGGCGCCCAGCCCGTACCGCCGCACAAGGCCGTGCGCGGCTACCGCCATGTGGCCGACAAGTTCGGCGCTGCGGGCCTGACGCCGCTGCGTTCCGAGACGGTGGCGCCGCCGCGCGCCTCGCAGTGCCCAGTGCATCTGGAAGCCGTGGTCGAAGCCGTGCATCCGCTGGCCGCCGACGATACGCGGCTGCGTGGCGGCGTCTTGTGCTTCGAAGTGCGCATCCAGCGCGTGCACCTGCATCCGTCGGTCTTGATGGATGGCGAGCCGAACCGGGTGGACCCCGGCAAGTGGCGCCCGCTGATCATGAGCTTCCAGCGCTTTTATGGGCTCGCGCCGGGCGAGCTGCAGGCCTCGGCGCTCGCCACGATCCGCGAGTCGCTGTACCGCAGCCCCGACGTGGACCGGGCGCGCACAGCCGCGGTGGCGCCCTGACTACGGCGTGCCGAACTCGAACGACCAGCTCAGCTGGGCCACCGGCGAGGAAAGCTCGCCGCGGCGCGACCTGATCGCGCCGGCGCCCAGCTTCAGCCGGCTGTGCGGCCCCAAGTCGCGCCCCAGCCAGACCATCGGCTGCGCCACCGCGCCACCCTGGCTGGCCACGCCGCCGCCGCCTGCCGCGCCCACCAGGGCCTCCACGCCGGCGCTCCACGCCGAGGCGCCGAAGCGGGTGCGCAGCCCCAGGCCCACCAGGCCCACCGAATAGGCGCCCGCGCCGCCGGCGAACGCGCTGTGCGCCTGGCCGCTCAGGTAGACATGGGGCGTCAGCGAGCGATTGAAGGCCAGGCCCACGAGCTGCATGTCGCGGGCCGGGCCGCTCTTGCGCTCGGCATGGGCGTAGTGCAGCACGCTGAAGGCCCATTCCATGTCGTGCAGCGTCTGCTGCGGCAGCGTGGTGCCCGGGGCAGGCTTGCCGTCGCCCAGGGCCATGCCGAGCGACAGCTGCGCGTAGTTGGCGCTGAAGTCGCCATTCAAGGCCTTCACGCGGCCGGCCTCCAGGTCGATGGAAAACGGCTGACCGAGCTGCAGGCGCGCGCCGAGGCCGGCCTTGCCGATGGGCCCGCCGCCGGTGCTGACCGCGCCGCCGCCGGCCAGCCCGAGCGCGCCGCGCACGCCGGCGCGCAGCGTGGGCCCGAACACCGGCCATTGCCACGACAGACCCGCCAACGCCTCCATGTAGCCGTCGGCGCCCCCGGAGGCGGCGCCGGCGGCTTCGAGCGTGGCCGCCATCGTGGGCGAGGCCTGCTGCTCCAGCCGCAGGCCCACGTAGCCCAGCGAGCCCGGCGCGTCCTTGCGCTGGCTGTAGCGGCCCACCACCGGATGCATGCGGTCGGCGCCGATGCCGCCCCGGCCGCCGAACTCGACACGCTGGCCGGCATGGCCCGGCGCGGCGAAGGCGAAGCGGTCGTCCACCATCAGCTGCAGCCCCAGCTGCGTGCTGCCGATGTTGCCGCTGGGAAAGCGCACATGCGAGACCGACAGCCCCGCCTGCCAGCCGCGGAAGTCGAACATGAAGTCGGCATGCGGGCGCAGCATCAGCCCGCCGCCCACCGGCGCCGCGGCGCCGCCGCCGCCGCCGGCGGAGAGGCCGGCGGCGACGCCGAAGCTGTCGGCCAGCACCCAGCGGCGCTGCACTTCGGCCCCCCAGGTGAACAGGCCGCCGCGGCGTCCGGTGGCCGCGCCGTACAGCATGGGTCCGACCCACCAGCCGGGGCTCATCTCGAGCAGGTAGCCCACGCCCAGCAGGCCCATGCGCTCGCCTTCGGCCATGCGAACGCGTTCCGCGCCCACCATGGCCGAGGCCGGGAGGCTGCGCACGCGCGGCAGCTCGTCGGCGGCTTGCACGGCGGTCGCGGCGAGAACGAGGGCGGCCAGAGCGGCCTTGCCGTGGGATCGGGTCACGCTGTCGTGCTCCTGCTGCAGAAGAGGGCCAAAGCCGCGCATCTTAAGCGGCAGCCCCTGCCGATAATGCGGCGCCATGTTGCTGCTGCTTTCTCCGGCGAAGACGCTGGACTACGACACTCCGTTCCCCCGGGCCCTGATGAAGCAGGCCCAGCCGCCAGACTTCATCGACCGGTCGGCCGAGCTGGTTTCGGTGCTCAGGCGCAAGTCGGCCGCCGAGATCGCCGGGCTGATGAACTTGTCGCCGGTGCTCGCCGAGCTGAACGCCGAGCGCTACGCCGCCTGGTCGCGCGCCTTCAGCGAACGCAACAGCCGCCCGGCGCTGGCGGCCTTCAACGGCGACGTGTACGAGGGCCTGCAGGCACGCACGCTGCCGCCCGCGGCGTTGCAGTGGGCGCAGCAGCACGTGGTGATCCTGAGCGGGCTGTACGGCGCCTTGCGCCCGCTCGACCTGATGCAGCCGTACCGGCTGGAGATGGGCACGCGCCTGGCCACGCCGCGCGGCAAGGACCTCTACGCGTTCTGGGGCGACACGCTGGCCGAATACCTCAACGAACGCCAGGCGGGCGAGGCGGCGCCGGTGATCGTGAACCTGGCGTCGCAGGAATACTTCAAGGCCGCGCACCGCAAGGCGCTGAAGGCGCGCGTGATCGAATGCGTGTTCGAGGACTGGAAGGGTGGGCGCTACAAGGTGATCAGCTTCTTCGCCAAACGCGCGCGCGGCCTGATGGCGCGCCACGCCGCGCTCAAGCGGCCGAAGACGCCGCGCGCGCTGCAGTCGTTCGCGCTCGAAGGTTATGCCTTCGATGCCGCGGCGTCCGAAGACGACCGCTGGGTGTTCCGCCGTCGCGTGGCGGGATAGGCCATTCAAGCGCTCCACTCGGCCGGCAGGGCTCGGGGGTCGAGGTGCAGGTCGGGCTGCGCCTGGAAGTGCGCCAGCAGCGCCTGCACGACCACCCGCACCCGGGCGCTGAGGAACTGCCGGTGCGGATAGTGCAGCACGGTCTCGCGGTCGCCGGGGTCGTGGTGCGCCTGCAGCAGCAGCTTCAGCCGCCCCGAGCGCAAGTAGGGCACCACGTGGTGCAGGCCGGTCTGCACGATGCCGTGGCCGGCCAGCGCCAGGTCGACCAGCGCTTCGGGGTCCGACACCCACACCTGGGCCGGCGGTTCCCATCCGGTGAAGCCGCGGCCGGAAGGCTTGCGCAGGCGCCAGGTGGCCACCTGGTTCGAGCTGAAGCGCACGCCCAGCATGCGGTGGCCGGCCAGGTCGTCCGGCGCGCGGGGAACGCCGTGTTGCCGCAAGTAGCCGGCGGACGCCACCACCACCACCGGCAGGCGCGCTACGCGCCGCGCCACCAGGCTTGAATCGCGGATGAAGCCGCCGCGCACGCCGATGTCGTAGCCCTCGGCCACCAGGTCGACCGCGCGGTTGTCCAGGCTCACCTCGATCTGCAGCTGCGAGTGCCTGCGCGCCAGCGTGGGCAGCACGGGCAGCACATGCTGCCGGCCGAAGGAAATGCCGGCCTCGGCGGCGACGTGCAGCGGCTCACCGGCCATGCGCCGCGCAGCTTCCTCGACTTCGTGGGGGAAAACGCCGCCCGCTGGCGCTGAATGACCCTGTTCATGCTGCCAAAATGGCGGCATGAGCAAGCAACAGGTCACTCTGGAGCTGCGCCAGTGGATCGTGGCCCAGGCGCAAGCAGGTTGCCAACCTGAGCAGGTGCTGCAGGCCATGCGCAGTGCGGGCTGGGACGAAGACGTTGCGCTGCAGGCAATGGAAAACACGCTGCGCCAGCATCTGTCCGAACATGCGCGGCAGCACAACCTGCCCGAGCCGTCGATCGTGCCCGAGCCCGACCTGCGCGACTCGCCCGGCGCGCTGTGGGCCGGCGACCGCGAGGTGAAGGTGGTGATGAGCATGCGCCATCCGCGCGTGGTGGTGTTCGGCGGCCTGCTGTCAGAGCAGGAGTGCGACGAACTGATCGAGCTGTCGCGCCCGCGCCTGGTGCGCTCGGAGACGGTGGACAACGCCACCGGGGGCAGCGAGGTCAACGCGGCACGCACCAGCCAGGGCATGTTCTTCCAGCGCGGCGAAAATCCGTTGTGCCAGCGCATCGAGCAGCGCATTGCCACGCTGGTGAACTGGCCGGTGGAAAACGGCGAGGGCATCCAGATCCTGCGCTACTCGCCCGGTGCCGAGTACAAGCCGCACCACGATTACTTCGACCCCGCGCAGCCCGGCTCGGGCACCATCCTCAAGCGCGGCGGCCAGCGCGTGGGCACGGTGGTGATGTACCTCAATGCGCCGGCCAAGGGCGGTGGTACGGTGTTTCCCGATGTCAACCTCGAAGTGGCGCCGGTGAAAGGCAACGCCGTGTTCTTCAGCTACGACCGCCCGCACCCCATGACGCGCACGCTGCACGGCGGCTCGCCGGTGATCGAAGGCGAGAAGTGGGTCGCCACCAAGTGGATGCGCGAGGGCCGGTTTGAATAGGCCCACCCCCTACGGCCTGACGGCCGCCCCCTCGCGGGGACAACACCAGCGGACCGGCGGAGCCGGGTCCGCGGTGTTCGCCGGGCTGGCGGGGTGAGCGGCGCATGGCCCCGCACGCTCCAACGGACGATCTGCCCCTGGCGGGGCTGAAGATTGTCGACCTCACGCGGCTGCTGCCGGGGCCGCTGGCCACGCGGCACCTGGTGCAGTGGGGCGCCGAGGTGCTGAAGGTCGAAGACCCGGGCGAGGGCGACGGCACGCGGCACATGCTGCTGTCGGCTGCTGACCGCGCGGGCGATCGCGAGAGCGGCCTGTTCCAGCACCTCAACGACGGCAAGACGCTGCTGCGCATCGACTTGCGCAGCGAAGCAGGGCGGCAGCAGCTGCTGCAGATGGTGCGCGATGCCGATGCGCTGGTCGAAGGCTTCAGGCCCGGCGTGATGGACCGGCTGGGCCTGGGCTGGCAGGTGCTGCACGAGGCCAATCCGCGGCTGGTCATGTGCGCGATCACCGGCTACGGGCAGCGCGGGCCGTATGCCCACCGCGCGGGCCACGACATCAACTACATCGCGCTGGCCGGCGTGCTGGGCCAGTGCGGCCCGCTCGACGGCGACCCCGTGCTGCCCAACTTCCAGATCGCCGACCTGATGGGCGGCACCCAGGCGGCGCTGGCCGGGCTGCTGGCCGGGCTGCTGGGCGCGCAGCGCACCGGCCGAGGCCGTTTCGTCGACATCTCGATGACGCGCCAGGTCTGGGAGCACCACGTGATCTCGCGCTTCGAGGCGCGCGCGCTCGGCGCGCCCACGCGGCCGGCGCGCGGCCTGCTCTCGGGCGGCAGCCCTTGCTACGGGGTCTACCGCACCGCCGACGGCCGCCACCTGGCGGTGGGCGCGCTGGAGCTGAAGTTCTGGGCCAAGCTGTGCCAGGTGGTGGAGCGGCCCGACTGGGTCAACCGCCACTGGTCGCTGGGCCAGCGGCCGGCCAGCGGCGATGCGCTGTCGCTGCGCGCCGACCTGCAGGCCGTGATCGCGACGCAAACGCTGGCCCATTGGGTGCCGCTGTTCGAGGCGGCCGACTGCTGCGTGACGCCGGTGCTCAGGCTCGACGAGGTGCCCCAGCACCCCTGGTTCTCAGGCTGAAGCAGCGCCGAACAGCACGTCGATGGCCGCGATGAAGGCCTTGAAGTCCAGCGGCTTGGTCCAGTAGTCGGCAAAGCCGCCCTGCAGTGCGCGCTCGATGTCTTCGGGCATCGCGTTGGCGGACAGCGCGATGCACGGAATGTGCGCGGTGCGCAAGTCGGCACGCAGCCGCCGCCGCACCTCGTGGCCGTCGATGTCGGGCAGCTGCATGTCCACCAGGATGAGATCGGGCTTGAGCTCGGCGGCGTGGCGCACGCCGCTTTCGCCGTCGGAAGCCACGTCCAGCGTCAGGCCCGGGCGCATGGCGACCAGCTCGGTGACGATCAGCACGTTGACCGGGTTGTCCTCGATGTAGAGCAGGCGGCCGCTGCGCGGCGCGCGCGCGGGCAGCGGCGAGGGGTCCTCCGGCGGCTGCATGGTCGCCTGGGCGGGCAGGGAAGGCGCTGCAACCGCCTCGTCGGGCGTGCGCGGCAGCCGCACCTCGAACACGCTGCCGCTGCCGGCCTCGCTGCGCACGCCGACCCGGCCGCCCATGTGCTCGACCAGTGCCTTCACGATCGCCAGGCCGATGCCGGTGCCCTCGATGCCTTCGCGCTCCAGGCCGAGGCGGTTGAAGGGCTCGAACACATGGCGCAGCTGCTGCGCGGTCATGCCGCGGCCGGTGTCGGCCACGTGCAGCACCACCTCGGCGCCACGGGCGCCGTCCTCGCACAGCGCCGACACCGTGACGCTGCCGCCCGGCCGGTTGTACTTGATGCCGTTGGACAGCAGGTTGAGCAGCACCTGCCGCAGCCGCGTGGGGTCGGCGAGCACGCTGCCGTGCAGCGCGCCCAGGCGCAGCCGCACGCCGTATTCGTGTGCCATGCGCTCCACCAGCGGCACGGTGCCGTGCACCAGCGCCGGCACGGACACCGGCGCCAGCGCCATGCGCACTTTGCCGGTGTCCAGGCTGGACAGTTCGAGCACGTCGTTGATCAGCGAGAGCAGGTGCTGTCCCGCCGCGCGGATATGGCC
Source organism: Pseudomonadota bacterium (assembly GCA_040758375.1). Taxonomy (GTDB): domain Bacteria; phylum Pseudomonadota; class Gammaproteobacteria; order Burkholderiales; family Burkholderiaceae_C; genus CAMLIZ01. Next base: position 22,650 of record JBFLWE010000001.1, on the reverse strand, counting down.
CAGGCGCAGCTTGAGCACCGCCGGCTCCACCCGGTCGGCCTCGCTGATCAGCAGCTGCGTGAAGCCCAGCACGGCATTCAGCGGCGTGCGCAGCTCATGGCTCATGCGCGCGAGAAACTGGCTCTTGGCTTCGCTTTCGCGCAGGGCCATCGCCTTTTCCTGGCGCGCGGCCTCGGCGTTCTTGCTGTCGGTGATGTCCCAGTTGACGCCGATGCGGCGCAGCGGCCGGCCCTGTTCGTCGAGCACCGGCGTGGAGCGTGAGGCGAGCCAGCGCCATTGGCCGCTGGGCAGGCGGATGCGGAACTCGTAGGTCGCCGGGCCGTTGTGCGCCATCGCCTCCTGCAGCGACTGTGCGACCAGCGCGCGGTCGTCGGGGTGCACCAGCGCCGCGCGCTCCTCGGCCGACAGCGGCTCGGCGCGCGGTGCGAGCCCGCGCAGCACGAACATCTGCTCGTCCCAGTAGGCCTCGCCGCTCTTGAGGTCGAGCTCCCAGGTGCCGATGCCCACGCCGCGAGCGGCCAGCAGCGAGCGTTCGCCGGCATCGCGCAGCGCGTCCATCGCGGCATGCTGCTCCGTCACGTCCAGCGTCACGCCGAACACGTAGCGGCCTTCGCTCAGCCGGTCGACGTCGGAGCGGTTGACCAGCCAGTGCACGCTGCCGTCGGGCCACAGCGTGCGGTACTGCACCTCCAGCAGGTCGCGGCCCTGCTTGAGCCAGCCGATGGCCTGGTGGCGCACGCGGGCCACGTCTTCCGGATGCACGCAGCGCTCCAGCCACTCGGCAAAGGTGTGCGGCTGGGCCGCCGGCTCCAGCCCGAACAGGCGCAAGGTGTGCGAAGTCCACTCCATCTGGCCGCTGGGCACGTCGATGGTCCACAGGCCGATGCCGGCCACGCGGGCGGCTGTTTCGAGCCGGCGCGACAGCTCCAGCGCCTTGCGCGCGTCTTCCACCTGCTCGGTGATGTCGAGCGCCACGCCGAGGAACGCCACGGGCTGGCCGTTGACGTCGCGCTGCACCGCGCGCCGGTTGAGCACGTAGCGCCAGCTGCCGTCGCGGCGCCGGTAGCGCGCCTCCATGTCGGTGGGCCGGTTGGTGGCCAGCGCCTGCTGGGCCGAGGCCAGCACGTTGGGCAGGTCGTCTGGATGGATCAGCGCGCGCACCTCCTCCAGCGACAGCCCTTCCGGGCGCGGCGTGAGGTCGAGCACTTCCCAGGCGCGGGCGTTGTAGTAGAGCCGGTTGGTCTTGAGGTCGTGGCGCCAGATCGCGATGCGGGCCAGCTCCACCGCCATGTTGAACTGCTCGTGCGCGTCGCTGGCCGAGCGCGCCAGCTCGTACACCTCGGTGTCGTCCATCATGATGCCGATGGCCCGCGCCGGGCGGCCGTCGGCGCCGTCCTGTACCTCCCACTGCGAGTGCACCAGCCGCACCGAGCCGTCGGACTGCAGCACGCGGAAGCGGTGCGAGTACGTGCCGGCCCGGCGGAACGAGGCCTGCACGACCTCGGCTGCGCGGTCGTCGGGATGCAGCGCGCGGGCGGCTTCCTCGAAGCTGGGCGTCGGCGCGTCGGGCCCCAGCCCCCAGAAGCGGAACACGTGCCGGTCCCAGCGCCCCTGCAGGGTGCGCAGGTCGCGCTCCCACACGCCGATGCGACCGAATTCCTGCGCCATGTCCAGCAGCTCGGCGAGGCGGGCGCGGTCCTGCTCGGCCTGCTGCAAGGCCGTGCGGTCCAGCACCGAGACCGCGAAGCCTTGCGCCAGGTCGCCCCCTGCCACCGGCGAGGCCGATACCGACAGCCGCAGCGCGCGGCCGCTCGGCGTGTGGCACGGCAGGTCCGCGCTGGCAAAGCCGCCTGGGCCCAGGCGCTGCGCGAAGGAGGTGGCACCAGGGTCGGCAGGTTGCAGCAACTCGTCGAGCGCGCGGCCGGCGGCGTCCCCCGGCGTCAGCCCCGCGAGGTGCTCGAAGGCCGGGTTGGCCCAGCGCACGGTGCCTTGGGCGTCCACCCAGGCCAAGGCCGCCTGGCAATGGGCCGCCAGCGCGGCCAGCGCCGCTGCGGGGGGCGCCGGCGAGCGCGCATGCGCAGGAGTCTCTAGGCCGGGCAGGGGCATGAAAGCGGCACACCAAGTGTGTGTGCCGGGCAGTCTAGCCTCCCGCGCCGCGGCCGGAGCGTCAATCTTCGGCGAGTTGCAGCACCAGTTTGCCGAAGTTGTCGCCGCTGAAGAGCCTGAGCAGGCTGTCGGGGAAGGCGTCGATGCCGCTGCGCACGATGTCTTCCTTCGATTTCATGCGGCCGTCCTTCAGGTAGCCGGCCATCTCGGCCACGGCCAGGGGGTAGCGGTCGGCGTAGTCGAACACCACCATGCCTTCCATGCGCGCGCGGTTCACCAGCAGCGACAGGTAGTTCTTCGGGCCTTGCACGGCCTGGGTGGCGTTGTACTGGCTGATGGCGCCGCAGATCACGATGCGGGCGTGGCGCCGGATGCGGGTGAGCACCGTGTCGAGGATCTCGCCGCCCACGTTGTCGAAGTAGATGTCCACGCCCTCGGGGCAGTGCTGCTTCAGGCCCTCTTTCACGGCGCCGGCCTTGTAGTCGATGCAGGCGTCGAAGCCCAGCTCCTTGACGACCCAGTCGCACTTGGCCGGTCCGCCGGCGATGCCCACCACGCGCAGGCCCCAGATCTTGCCGAGCTGGCCGACGGTCTGGCCCACCGCGCCCGCGGCGCCGCTGACCACCAGGGTTTCGCCGGCCTTGGGCTGGCCCACTTCTTTCAGGCCGAAGTAGGCGGTCATGCCCGGCATGCCCAGCACGTTGAGCCACTGGCCGACGCTGCCCATGCGCAGGTCGATGCGGTGCAGGCCGGCACGCTTGAGCTCTGCTGCGGCCAGGCGCGCATAGGCCTGCACGCCCAGGCTGCCGGCGACCGTGTCGCCGACCGCGAAGCCCGGGTTGCGCGAGGCGATCACGCGGCCCACGCCGCCGGCGCGCATGACCTCGCCGATGCCCACCGGCGGGATGTAGGACTTGCCCTCGTTCATCCAGCCGCGCATGGCGGGGTCGAGCGACAGCGCCAGCGTCTTGACGACCAGGCCGCCGTCGTCCGGCTCGGCGAGCGGCTCCTCGGTGAACTGCCAGTTGGCCAGGGTGGGCAGGCCAACCGGGCGGGCGGCCAGGCGGACCTGGCGGTTGACGAGTGAGGCGACGGTGTCCACTTGTGATGTCTCCTGCGATCGGATCGGCCGATGCTAGAGGAGGCGGGGCGGTCGGTGCGTCGCGCAGGTGTCAGCGAGGCACAGCACCGCGCCCGGCTGGCGGAAGGCCCGAACAAGGCTGCTAAGCCGCCTCAGCGAACACCCGATTGCGCCCGGCCGCCTTCGCGCGGTAAAGCGCCTCGTCGGCCCGGTGCAACATGCTCGACACATCGTCGCGCCCCGGCCGCGACACCGCGATGCCCAGGCTGGCGGTCAGCCGGCGCGCCCCGGGCATCCAGCGGCCGGGGTCCAGGGCCTGCACCCGCTCGCGGATCATTTCGGCGGCCGCCAGCGCGCTGGGCTCGCCGGCCTCGGGCAGCACGACCACGAACTCCTCGCCGCCCAGCCGGCCCAGGCAGGCGGGCGGACGCACCGCGTCGCGCAGCACCTCGGCCACGGCCTTCAGCAGCTCGTCGCCCACCAGGTGGCCGTAGTCGTCGTTGACCGACTTGAAGTGATCGAGGTCGATGATGAGCAGCGCACAAGGCCGCGGGCGCCGGTCGTTGAGCAGGTCTTGCAGACGCGTGAGCACGTCGCGCCGGTTCGGCAAGCCGGTGAGCTCGTCGGTCAGCGCCAGGCGCTGCATCGCGCGGGTGCTCTTGCGCTGGTGCAGCACAAGCAACATCAGCAGCAGCAGCAACGCGCTGCCCAGACCGATGGCCAGCACCTGCAGGCGGCTGGCGCGTTGGGCCTGCACGAGCGCGTTCTCGGTGGCGGCCTTCTCGCGCAGCAGCAGCTTGTTCTCGCGCTCGGTGGCGGCGGTGTCGAACTCGATCTTCAGCGTCGCGAAGCGCTGGTCGAGCTGCCCGCGCAGCCAGCGCTGCAGCGTGTGCGTGTGGTCGCGCTGCTGCTCGAAGGCGGCTTTCCAGTCGGCGTTGTCGGCATGGGCGGTGGCCAGCGCCTGCTGCACCGTGGACAGCTCCTGCAGCGAATCGACCTGGCGGAACACCGCCAGCGCCTGCTGCAGCGGCGCCAACGCCTCGGCGGGCCGCTTCAGACTGCGCAGCGCGATGCCCTGCTGCAGCAGGATCTGAGCGCGCAGCCGTTCGTCGGGGGTGCGCTTTTGCAGCAGCTCGGCCAGCTTCAGCAGGCCCAGCGCATCCTCAGGCGCACCCTCGGCGTTGCGCACGCTGGCCAGGCCGCGCAGCGCATAGGCCTCGCCGCGCGGGTACTGGATGGAGCGGCTGAGTTCGAGCGATGCCTCGAAGGCTTCGCGCGCCTTGTCCCACTGGCGCAGGTTCTCGTACACGCGGCCCAGGTTGTGCTGGGTGACGGCCAGCTCGCGCCGGGAGCCGTCGGCGCGCTGTGCCTTCAGCGTCTGCTCGTAGTAGTGGCGCGCCTGCTCGTGGTCGCCCAGCCGGTTGTAGAGGATGGCGATGCCGTTCATCGTGGTGCTGGCATGCGCTGCCAGCCCCAGGCGCTCGTACAGCGTGCGCGCGCGCCGCAGGTCGGCCAGGCCGGTGGCGTAGTCGCCTTGCACGCCGCGCAGGTAGCCCCGCTGGTACAGCGCGTTGGCGAGCATCTCGCCGTCGTCGTAGCGCTCGGTGATCTCGACCGCCTGGTCGAACAGCGCGCGCGCCTTGGCGTAGTCGCCGGCGTTTTCCTCGATCTCGCCTTCGCAGGTGGACAAGCCGCCCTGCAGGCCGTGCCGCCTGCTGTGCGGCAGCAGCTTGCGGGCCGAGGCGATCTGGTCGCGCGCCAGGCGGCTGTCGCGCTCGGCGAAGTAGTCGCACAGTTGAAGGCGCGCGCGGATCTCGAGGTCGGGTTGCGGTTGCGCGGCCAGCAGCTCCAGTGCCTGTTCGGCATGGCGCCGGCTGGCCTCGGGGTCAGCCCGCATCGCATGCACGCTGCGCTCGACCAGCGGCTGCGCCGGATGGCCGGCCGCGGCGCCTGCGGCCGAAGGCGCGCGCAGGGCAAGCAGCAGCAGGACGATCAGGCAGGACAGGCGCGACACGGCAACGCAGGGGCGGACCGAAAACGCAGTATTGTCGCCGCCGCGCGACGCCGTGTGTCGTCAAGCGGGCGCTGCGGTCGTGCATTGTCCTTGTCGCGCCACAAAAAGGGCGGTGGCGGGCGATGCGGCTCGCCGGGCATGGCCCTGGCCAGCAGGCCGCACATGGTTTGGGCATCATTCGGCACATGACCCAGGTGCTGCCTCCCCCCGTGTGCCCGCCCGCGCAAGCAGATGCCCAGCTGCGCGAGCGCGGCTATGCCGTGCTCGATGCCCACGGCCTGGTGGCCTTGCTCGACCTGCCGCCCGATGCGTTGGAGCCCTTGCGGCCGTTCTGGGACGACCTGCCGCCCGATGCCCACCTGAAGGACGGTGGCCGCTACCGCCGGCGCCGGCATTCCTGCTTCGTGGTGGAGGGCAGCCGCATCGAGCAGGTGCCGCACCGCGCCCACTGGCAGCCGGTGGAATACAACGCGCTGCACGGCGGCATCCAGCGCTGGTTCGAGCCCATGGATGCGGCGATGCTGGCGCTGCCGGTGTGGCAGCGGCTGCTGCGCATGCTGGCCGAGCGCGCCTCGGCGCTCAAGGGCACGCGGCCGTGGTACGTGGAGGCGCACCCTTTCCGCATCGACACCACCGATGGCATCGGCCGGCCCACGCCCGAGGGCGCGCACCGCGATGGCGTGGACCTGGTGGCCGTGATGCTGGTCGAGCGCCGCGACATCAAGGGCGGCGAGTCGCGTGTGTTCGAAGCCCATGGACCGCAGGGCCTGCGCTTCACGATGAGCCAGCCCTGGACGCTGCTGCTGCTCGACGACGAGCGCGTGATCCACGAGACCACACCCATCCAGCCGGCCGGCGCGCACCCGCATCGCGACACGCTGGTGATCACGTTGCGCGCAGGCGGCTTCCAGGGCAGCGTGATCTGATTCACGGGGGCCGCGCAAGCGCGGGTTAGTCCCAGGCGGGGGAGCACCCTCTCTGTCGTTGCCACGACAATGCTGACGCCTTGCTGTTCCTAGCATCCGTGCACTCGCGAAATGCAAAGGAGCAGCAGCATGGCGAACGATTCCACCGGTCTTGTGTCGCGCCGGCAGTGCATGCTGCGCATGGGGGCGCTTGCCGCCGCTTCCGGCTGGGGCCTGCCTGCGCTGGCACAGGCCGACACCGTGCGCCTGGGGCAGTCGGTGGCCTTGAGCGGCCCGCTGGCCGAGCTGGGCCGGGCGCTGCACGAGGGGGCGCTGGCCGGCTTCGCGGTGGTCAACGCCAAGGGCGGCGTGCACGGGCGGCGCATCGAGCTGGTGGGCAAGGACGACGGCTACAACGTGCAGCGCTCGCTCGCCAACGTGAAGGCCTTCCTCGACGATCCGGGCCTGTTCGCGCTGTTCGGCTGCATGGGCACGCCCATGATCGAGGCGCTGCTGCCGCTGCTGAAGAACACCGACGTGCCGCTGTTCACGCCGCTCACGGGCGCCACCTCGGCGCGGCCGGCGGGCATGCGGCAGGTGATGAACATCCGCGCCAGCTATCCCGAAGAGACCGAACGCCTGGTCGAGCACCTGGCCACCATCGGCATCAAGCGCCTGGCCGTCGTGTCGCAGCACAACTCCTTCGGCGACGAGGTGAAGCAGGCCGCGCTGGCCGCGGCCAAGCGGCGCGGTCTCAACGCGGTGGTGGCCGTCACGGTGGAGAACGATGCCTCCGACGCCGGCGCGGCGGCCGCGCAGGTGGCCAAGGCGGAGCCCGAGGCGGTGTTCATCGGCCTGGCCGGCAAGCCGACCATCGAGTTCGTCAAGGCGATCCGGCGCGAACGCAAGGGGTTGCCGCTGTATGCGCTGTCGGTGATGGGGTCCAACGCCACGCTGGAGGCGCTGAAGGACGACGGCGTGGGCATCGCGATGACGCAGGTGGTGCCCCTGCCCACCAACGCGGTGGTGCCGGTGGTGCGCGACTTCCTGCAGGCCTGGAAGGCCCACGGCGCGAAGCTCGAGCCCTCGCACCTGGCGCTGGAGGGCTACATCAACGCGCGTGTGTTCGCCGAGGCCTTGAAGCGCGCCGGCCCCAAGCCCACGCGCGCCGGCTTCGTGGACGCGGTGTATGCGCTCAGGCGTCTGGACCTGGGCGGCTTCGAGCTGGGCTTCAGCGAGCCGGGGCGCAACGCCTCGCGCTTCATCGAGCTCACGATGGTGGGCCGCGGGGGCAGGTTCCTGCGCTGATCCGCGGGCTCTTGGCGCCTCAGGACGGGGGCGTCGCGTACAGCGCCGCCATCTCGTCGCGAAGGAACTGCCTGAGCGCCACCAGCGGCGCCCAGTCAGCCAGCGCCGGCGGGTGGACGAACCAGTAGCGCATGGCCTGCGGGTCGTCGAGCGAGAGCGGGGTCAGCCGCACCAGCGTCCCGGCCCGCAGCGCATCGGCGGCCAGCAGCTCGCGCACCAGCGCCACGCCAAGGTCCTGTTCGGCGGCCTGCAGCATCAGGCCCGCATCGTTGAAGCCGGCCACCGTCTTGCCGCTGAGCTGCTGTCCGCCCAGGGCCAGGAACTGCTCCCACAACCGCGCATCGCCCAGCAGCGGCTGCGACGCGATGTCGTGCAGCTGGCCCGAGCGCAGCAGTGGCGCCGCCCGCGCAGGCGCGGCCACCGCCACCCACGGCGAGTCGCTGAACGGTTCGGCGCACAGGCCGCGCCAATGGCCGTGGCCCAGTCGCAGCGCGGCATGGAAGCCCTCGCGGGCCAGGTCGGCGAGTTGCTGCGAGGTGTGGATCTCGATCGTGATGTCCGGATGGCGTTCGCGCCAGCGGCCCATGCGCGGCAGCAGCCAGCGCTGCGCGATCGACGGCAGCACGGTCAAGCGCAGGTGCAGCGCGACGCCCGAGGCCGCGGCCTGCGCGGCGCGCGCGCCCGCGGCCAGCCCGTCCAGCGCCGGCTCCACCGCACGCAGCAGCGCAGCGCCGGCGGCGCTGAGCGCCAGCATGCGTCCACGCCGGTCGAACAGGCGCACGCCCAGCTGCTGCTCGAGCAGCTTGATCTGCTGGCTCACCGCGCTGTGCGTCAGGTGCAGCTCGGCGGCTGCCGAGCGCATGCTGCCGTGGCGGGCGGTGGCGCTGAACGCGGGGAGGGTTTGCAGCGGAAGCCGCGACATCTGGTAAGCATATCTGACCAGAAGAACCAGAAAGAAGCGATTTACATCGCGAAAGACCGGGCATAACCTTTCCAGCAAACGCACGACACGAGGGTTCCACCGCCATGCGCACCAACGCCGTCTTTCGCCATGGGGCCTCGCCGCTCCCGCTTTGGGTGGTCGAGCAACTGCGCGAAAGCCTCGAGCAGCCGCTGCTGTACGACCTGGGCCTGTCGGACCACCGGCCTGGCGGGCACAAGCGCGAAGTGCTCGGTGCCCAGTGGTGGTGAGGCACGGCGGCGCATGAAGCTCGCGATTCTTTCCGACGTGCATGCCAACCTGGTCGCGCTGGATGCGGTGCTGCGCGAGCTGGAGCCCGAGGGCGTCGATGCCATTGCATGCCTGGGCGACATGATCCAGGGCGGGCCCCAACCGGCGCAGACCGTGGCGCGCCTGCGCGACCTCGGCTGCCCGGTCGTGATGGGCAACTCCGATGCTTGGCTGCTCAGCGGCCGCATGACCGGCACCGAGACGCTGAGCGACGAGCAGCAGGCCAGGCTGGAGCAGGGGCGGCAATGGTCGCTGGCCGAGCTGTCGGCGGCGGACCGCGACTACATCGCCGGCTTCTCGCCGACCATCGAGGTGGCCTTGGCCGAGGGGCTGTCGCTGCTGGGCTTCCATGGCTCGCCGGCCGACTTCGACCAGTTCATCTTTCCCACCACGCCGGAGCCGGAGTTCCAGGCGCTGCTGTCGCCGCACGCGCACTGCATCCTGGCGGGGGGCCACATCCATCTGCAGTTCGTGCGGCGCGTGCGCGACCTGTTCTTCTTCAACCCCGGCAGCGTGGGGGTTGCCTACCACCACGAGCAGGCCGCACCGGGTCTGCGGCTGGACCCCTGGGCCGAGTACGCGATCCTCACGTTGCGGGGCCGCCGCATCGGCCTGGAGTTCCGCCGCACGCCGTTCGACGTGAACCGGCTGCTGCAGGTCTATCGCAGTTGCGGCTGCCCGTTCCCCGAGCGGGCGTTGCAGCACTACGGCACCGGAACGCCCAGCCGCGCCAGCTCGAAGCCGGCGGCCGCGTGCTCGGCATAGCGCGTCACGCCCGCCGCGCGGGTGTTTTCGAACGCCTCGCGCGCACGGTCGCACAGGCCGTGCAGCAGATGATGCTGGCCCAGCGCGAACCACGCCTCGGTGAGCGCGAGCGCAAGCGCGTCGCCGCGGGCCTGGTGCGCCTCGGCCAGCAGCTGCGCGGCGCCCAGGCTGCCGTCGAGCAGGCCCAGGGCGGGCAGCGGCCAGGCGGCGCGCGCACCGCGGCGCGCGGCGGCCAGCAGCGTGGGCGGCAACGTGCGCCCCATGCGCCGCAGCGCCCAGCCTTGCCATAGCAGGGCCTGGCAGCGCTGCGCCTGGTCGGTGGACGATTGCGCCGCGCGAGCGAAGTCCTCCGCCGCTGCGTCGAAACGGCCTTCGTAGAAGCGCGCCTGGCCGCGCTGCAGGCGGCACGCAGCCGGGTCGCCGTCGAGTTGCAGCGCGCGGCCGAAGTCCTGTGCCGCCTCGCGAAAGCGCCCCAGCAGCCACGACACCTTGCCGCGGCACGACCAGGCCGGTGGCAGCGCGGGTGCCAGCGCCAGCGCCGCGTTCGCCTCGTGCAGGGCTGGGCCACCGTGTCCGAGCTCGGCCAGCGCCTCGGCGCGCAGGCAATGGGCAGCGGCGAGGTCCTCGCCGTGCAGCTGACCGCGCGCGATGGCGCGCGCCGCGCGCTCGGCCTGGGCCTGCAACTGCGCGGCCATCCGCTGGCGCAACGCCGGCGGCGGGGAGTGCACCGCATCGCGCGGCAGCGACAGACGGCCCTGCACCAGCGCGTCGAGGCGGCGCAGGTCCTGCACCAGGCGCGGCACCGCCTGCGCCGGCACGGCAGGCACCAGAGGCTGCAGCACCACGGCCTCGCGTGCCACGCCGCCGCGTTGGCTGCGCGTGACCCGCAGCGCGAAGTGGGGCGTGTCCAGCCGTTCGGTGTGCGGCGGCACGACCGCGCCTGCCCCGTCGGGCCACTGCACCTCGACCTCGTAGCGCATCACCCCGGGGAACGAGGGCACGGCCAGCGGCAACGTGCGCTGCAGGCTCTCGGGGATCGCGAAGGCAGCGTGCAGGTTGGCGGCAACAAAGTGCAGCGTCCAATCGCCCTCGCTGGTGCCGACCGCCTCCGGCACCCGGTAGCGCGCCGACACGGTAAGCCGGTTGCACTCGGCGTCGTGCAGCACCTGCGGCGGCGCCTCGAGCGCGAGGCCGGGGTGACGCCGTTCGTAGCGCCCCAGCGCCCATCGCGCGAGCTGGGCCGCGTCCATCGGCGCGAGCATCGCGCGCAGCGACTCGGCGCCCAGGCCGTGCCAGTGCTGCGCAGACTCCAGCAGCGCCGGCTCGCCGAAGCGCTCGACAACGTAGCGCTCGTGCAGCTCGTTGGCGAACAGCTGCGTGCGGTTGGGCGAGTGCACGCGCGCCAGCTGCGTGGTGCCCGGGGCCACCACCAGCACGGCCGCGTCCTCCAGCCCCTGGCCCATGTGCTCCAGCGGCCCCGACTGGCCCAGGCGCGTGGGGTCGAGATAGTGCTCGCGGTCGTCCAGCCGCACCTGCACGATCACGTGGTCGAAGGCCTCGGGCGAGGGCAGCAGCTTCAGCGGCCCTTGCCGCGTCTGCGCCGCCACCAGCGCCGGATGCGCCTCGATGCCCAGCGCCTGCAGCAGGCGCGCGAGCAGGAACGACTTGTCCTTGCAATCGCCATAGCGCCGCGCCACCACCTCGGCCGGCATATGCGGCCGGTGCGAGCTCTCGCCCAGCGAGACCGAGCAGTAGCGGATCTGCGCCTGCACCCACTGCAGCGCCTGCGACACGCGCTCTTGCGGTGTGGGCAGCGCCTGCAACTGCTGCAGCAGCGGCGCCAGGCTCGCCGGCAGCGGGGCGTCGGCGGGGAACAGCGCACGTGCCCACTGCGCCACCTCGGCCCAGCTGCCGAATTCGCTGAACTGCAGCCAGCGCAGCGGGTAGGCGTCGCGCGGCAGGTAGGGCTCGAAGGCCACGCCGGGCAGCTGGTGGCCCTGGAAGTGCAGGCGCCGCAGGCCGTGGGCGATGCTTTCGGCCGGCGCGGGGCGGGGGCCGTCGCGGTCGCCGATCCAGCGCCAGTGGATGCGCCGCTGCGCCGGCGCGATCAGCGTCACATGGCGCAGCGCCACCGGCTGCGCCTGGTCCCAGCCGGCCCAGCCCGCGTAGCGGCCGGCGAAGACCGGGTTCTCGCCTTCTACGGTGCAGGTGATGTGCAGCGTGTCGCCCACGCGCACGTCGGGCAGCACCATCGTGGCGGTGACCACGCCGCTGACCACGCCATGCTCCAGCCCCGACTCACGCTGCAGCAGGCGCAGCGGCGCGCCGGCGGTGTGGTCGATGAACGCTTGCCCGCGCACGATGCCCACGCGGTGCAGCAGCAGACGCTGGTACAGCGGGTTGAACTGCAAGGACACCTGGCCGATCTGGCCCAGCGCGGCGGCATCGTTGACCTGCTCGGCGCGGTTGACCAGGTAGCTCGGCGGGTCGTGCGGCCCGTCGCCGGCCCACAGCTGCGTGTCGGCCAGGCGCATCAGCACCGGTGCGCACTCGGCCTCGGGCGGGGGCAGGTCCAGGGGTTGCGCCCAATGGGGCAGCGGGGCGCCTCGGACAACGGCGGTGTCGGTCACCACGACGTGGGTACTCCTTCGGGGTGCCTGGGGGCGTGCGCCGCGACGGCAGGTCGCGACGCTTCATCGGCAACCCGAGACGGTAGCGGCACCACCGGCCGTGCCCGCGGCGCCGCGCAACGAATCGGGCGCAAAGCTCGAAAACTGCCGTTCGCCACCGTGCGGATGACACGCTGGTTACACTCGGCCGCTTCCATCGCCACCACGAGGACCAGCCCATGAGCGAGGCCACGCCACAAGCGAACGCCAAACCCGAGGCCGAAGAGGCGAAGAAGCGCCAGCGGGAGCTGGTCGATCGCCTGCTGCAACAGGCCGCCGTCACCCACGACGCCAGCGTGCGCCTGGCCGACGGCCGCAGGCTCGACTACACCGTGTCGGCCGCCTACATGCCCACGCATGCCGACGGCATCGAGGGCTCGCATGCGCAGCCGGAGTGTGCGGTGTTCACCGTGGCCTACCTGCTGAAGAACGGCGGCCCGCGGCGGCCGCTGTGCTTTGCGTTCAACGGCGGGCCCGGCTCCTCGTCGGTGTGGCTGCAGTTCGGTGCGCTGGGCCCGAAGCGCGTGCGCATCGAGGACGACGGCAGCATGCCGCTGCCGCCGTATGCCGTGGAAGACAACCCGCTGACCTGGCTGGAGCACTTCGACCTCGTGTTCGTCGATCCGCCGCACACCGGCTGGTCGGTGGCGGCCAGCGACGACATCCGCAAGAAGGTGCTTGGCGTCGACGGCGACGTGGCCGCGCTCACCGAGGTCGTGCGCCAGTGGCTCGCGCGCCACAAGCGCTGGACCTCGCCGCTGCTGCTGGCCGGCGAGAGCTACGGCACCACGCGCGGCGCCGCGCTGGCCGACAAGCTGCAGGCCGAGGGCGTGGCGCTGTCGGGGCTGGTGCTGGTGTCGTGTGCGATGGACCTGCAGACCCTGGTGTTCGCGCCCGGCAACGACCTGCCGTACAGCCTGTTCCTGCCCGGCTATGCCTGCGTGGCGCAGTACCACGGCATGTTGAAGGGCGAGGCGGGTGCCTCGCCGGCGGCGGCGCGCGCCGCCGCAGAAGAGTTCGTGCAGCACGACTACGTGAAGGCGCTGCATGCGGGCGCGCGGCTCACCGAGTCGGAGCGCCGGCGCATCGTGCAGCGCGTGGCCGAACTCACCGGCCTGAAGCCGGCGCTGGTGGAAGAGAAGAACCTGCGCATCGCCGACCAGAGCTTTTTCTTCGAGCTGCTGCGCGACCAGGGGCTCATCGTGGGCCGCCTGGAGGCGCGCGTCACCGGCCCCATGGCCGCCAGCCGCAGCCGCGAGTGGGAGTTCGACCCCGGCATCGAGGCCTTGAGCGGCCCCTACACCATGGCAGCGCAGGCCTGGTTCGCCGAGATCGGGCTGCCGGTGGAGCGCCGCTACGAGATCCTGTCGTACGACGTGCACAAGCAGTGGAACTGGAACCGCGGCGAGGACAAGGGCAACGCCTTCGCCAGCACCAGCGCCGACCTGGCGCGCGCGATGCGGCGCAACCCGCACCTGCGCGTGTTCGTGGCCAGCGGCTACTACGACCTCGGCACCCCTTACAGCGCCACCGACTACTCGCTGGCGCAGCTGGACATCACCCCCGAGGTGCGCGCGCGCATCACGCACCACTACTACGACGCGGGCCACATGATGTACACGCGCGAGCCCGACCTGAGGAAGCTGCAGCGCGAGCTCGTGGCCTGGTGGGCGGAAACACCCGTTGCACGGCGCTGAGGCGCCGTAGGCACGCCATGTGCTCCGTGTGGCGGGCTGTGCTTCACCGATAACGATGGGAGGACTTCCCGATGACCGATGGGCTGTGGACGCTCATCACCCGGCCGTGGGCCTTGCGCACCGACGCCTTGCTCGGCATTGCGCTGCTGCTGGTGCTGGCGGCATTGCTCGGCGAAGGCGCCTGGCGCTGGCTGCGCTGGCCGCGCCTGATCGGCTACGGCCTGGCCGGCGCGCTGCTGGCGCTGGGCAACGTGGGCGCCAAGGGCAGCGAGCCGGCGCTGCGGCTGGCGATCGACATGGCGCTGGCGCTGCTGCTGTTCGAGACCGGCGCGCGGCTCAACCTGCGCTGGCTGCGCCGCAACACGCGCCTGCTCGCCACCAGCCTGCTGGAGGCCGCGCTGTCGGGCCTGGCCGTCTATGGCGCCGCGCGCTACCTGGGCCTGGAGCCGCGCGTGGCCGGCGCGTTCGCCGTCATCGCGATGAGCGTGTCGCCGGCGGTGGTATTGCGCGTGGTGGGCGAGTCGGCCGCCGCGGGCCAGGTGACCGAGCGGCTGATCGCGCTGAGCGCGCTGAACACCTTGTACGCCTTGCTGGCCGCGCAACTGCTCAGCGCCGGCCTGGTGCTCAGCGACCCGGCGAGCTGGGAGCGCTCGCTGGTGCCCACGCTGGTGTCGTTCGGCGGTTCGCTGCTGCTGGGTGCGGTGCTGGGCAGCGTGGTGGCCACCATCGCGCGGCGGCTCGACCTGCGCAACGAAAACTCCACGGTGCTGCTGCTGGGCTGCGTGCTGCTGGCGCTGGTGGTGGCCAAGACGCTGCAGCTGTCCACGCTGCTGGTGCCGCTGCTGGCCGGCATCTGGCTGCGCAACCGCAGCGAGCGGCCCTGGATCTGGCCGCGCCATTTCGGCACCGCCGGCGGCGTGCTGGTGCTGGTGCTGTTCGTCGCGGTCAGCTCCGCCGGCATGCTGAACATGCTGCTGGCCGCCGGCGGCATCGCGGCCGCCTTGCTGCTCGCGCGCCTGCTCGCCAAGGGCGTGGCCGTGGCCGCGCTGGCCAAGCCCAGCGGGCTGTCGTGGCGGCAGGCCGGCTGCCTGGTGATGGGCACGCTGCCGGTCTCGGCCACCGGCTGGCTGATCGGGCTGGACTTCGCCAGCGCGCACCCCGAGCCCGGCGCGGCGCTGATGCCGGTGCTGCTGGCGGCGATCGCGCTGGTGGAGCTGATCGGGCCGCTGGTCATGCTGTACGGCCTGCGCTGGGCGCACGAGGCCGACTCCCAGGGTGAGCCATGAGCCTTGAATCGTTTGCCGCCTCGCAGGCTTTCACACTGGGCGTGGAGCTGGAGCTGCAGATCGTCAACTCGCACGACTACGACCTCACCTACGGCGCGGCCGACCTGCTGCGGCTGCTGGAAAAGCGCAGCTTCATGGCCGACGTGAAGCCCGAGATCACCAGCAGCATGATCGAGCTGTCCACCGGCATCTGCACCGACCATGCGATGGTGATCGACCAGCTGCGCGAGGTGCGCGACGCGCTGGTCGACTGCGCAGGCCAGCTCAACCTGCACCTGGCCGGCGGCGGCACCCATCCGTTCCAGGACTGGAGCCGGCGCCGCATCTTCGACACCCCGCGCTTCCGCCAGGTCTCGGAGCTGTACGGCTACCTGTCCAAGCAGTTCACCGTGTTCGGCCAGCACGTGCACATCGGCTGCCCCAGTGCCGACGAGGCGCTGTGGCTGCTGCACGCGATGTCGAAGTACGTGCCGCACGTGATCGCGCTGTCGGCCTCCAGCCCTTATGTGCAAGGCTACGACACCGGCTTCCAGTCGGCGCGGCTGAACTCGGTGTTCGCGTTCCCGCTGTCGGGGCGCGCGCCCTTCCTGCTCACCTGGCAGGACTTCGAAGTCTTCTTCGGCAAGATGCACCACACCGGCGTGGTCAACTCGATGAAGGACTTCTACTGGGACATCCGCCCCAAGCCGGAGTTCGGCACCATCGAAGTGCGCGTGATGGACACGCCGCTCACGGTGGAAAAGGCCGCCGCGATCGCGGTGTACCTGCAATGCGTGGCGCGCTGGCTGATGACGGAGCGGCCCTTCCAGCCGCGCGAGGACGACTACCTGGTCTACACCTACAACCGCTTTCAGGCCTGCCGCTTCGGCCTGGACGGCGAAGTGATCGACCCGCAGACCGCCGAGCGCCGCCCCTTGCGCGAGCTGATCCGCGAGACCATCCACCGCGTGGGCGCGCATGCAGTGGACCTGAAGGCCGAAGAAGGGCTGCACTACCTGCTCGACGCGTTGCGCGACCCGCTGGGCAGCGACGCCGCGTGGTTGCGCGAGGTGCAGCGCAAGCAGCAGTTTCTGCCAGAGGTGGTGCGGCAGCAGTGCGTCAGGTTCGAGGGCGGGTGACGCGGCGCCCGGTGTGCCCTGCTGAGGCGCCGGAGCTGCCGGAGTGCGTCGCGGCCGGTCGTGCTGGCGCTACAGTCCCGCGCCATGAAGCTGACCGACGACATCAACCGGCTGCTGGGTGCCACACTCAGCTTGACCTTCAGCGCGCCGGCCGACGGGCCGCAAGTGATGGACATCTGAAGCTGCCTCCATGGACCAAGCCGCGCTGACCGCACTGCTGGAGAACCTGATCGCCACCTGGGAAAACGAGGTGGTGGAGTTCAAGCAGGCCAGCAACGACTACAGCACCGACGAGATCGGCAAGTACTTCTCCGCGCTGGCCAACGAGGCCAACTTGCGCGGGGTCGAGTCGGCATGGCTGGTGTTCGGCGTGAACAACAAGACACGTGGCGTGGTGGGCACCGACTACCGACCGCAGCCTGAGCGCCTGCAGTCGCTGAAGATGCAGGTGGCCGAGAACGCCGAGCCGCGCATCACGTTCCGCGAGGTCCACGAGTTGCGCCATGCCGACGGTCGCGTGGTGCTGTTCGAGGTTCCGCCCGCCCCACGCGGCATCCCGATCGCATGGAAGGGGCACTACCACGCAAGGGCGGGTGAGAGTCTCACGTCGCTGGGCTTGGACAAGCTGGACGAGATCCGCGGGCAGACGCTCGCGCAGGACTGGACGGCGCAGGTGGCAGCCGCTGCCTCATTGGCCGATCTGGACGATGCGGCGGTCGCCAAGGCGCGGGAGTCGTTTGCGCAGAAGCATGCCAACCGGTTTGCGGCGGGGGAAGTGCAGGGGTGGCCGCTTGCCAGCTTCCTGGACCGCGCAAGGCTCACCCATGATGGGTGCGTCACGCGGGCGGCGTTGCTGTTGTTGGGAAGACCGGAGGCAGCCTGGCATCTCCTGCCCCACCCGGCGCAGCTGACCTGGAGGCTCGAAGGGCCGGAGCGTGCCTACGAGCATTTCGGCCCTCCGTTCCTGCTGTCCAGCACACGGCTGTACCAGCGCATTCGCAACGTCCAGCTGCGCCTGCTGCCGCAGGACCAACTGGTGCAGGTGGAGGTGTCGAAGTACGACCAGCGGATCGTGCTGGAGGCACTGCACAACTGCATCGCCCACCAGGACTACACGCGCCACGGGCGTGTGGTGGTGACAGAGTTGCCGGACCGGCTGGTGTTCGAGAACGAAGGGGGTTTCTTCGAGGGCCAGCCGGACGAGTACGTGCAAGGCGACAAGACGCCGCGCCGCTACCGCAACCCGTTCCTCGCCCAGGCCATGGCCGGGCTCAACATGATCGACACCATGGGCTACGGCATCCACTCGATCTACCGCGGGCAGGCGCGGCGCTATTTCCCGCTGCCCGACTACGACTTGAGCCACGCCGGCGCTGTGAGGATGACGCTGTACGGGGGCGTGGTAGATCCCGCGTACAGCCTGCTGCTGATCCGCAGGACCGACCTGCCGCTGGCTGATGTGCTCGCGCTCGACCGTGTGCAGAAGAAGCTGCCCATTCCCGATGACGCCATGGCGCGGCTCAGGCGCAGCGGGCTGATCGAGGGGCGCAAGCCGCACTACCACGTCTCCGCGGGCGTTGCCACGGCCACGGACCGGAAGGCTGAGTACATCCGCACGCGCGCGCAGGACGACGAGTTCTACGCGAAGCTGCTGACCGACTACCTGGGCAGGTTTGGCGAGGCGAACCGGACCGAGATCAACCGGCTGTTGCTGCCCAAGCTGAGCGATGTGCTGACCGACACGCAGAAACACAACAAGATCAACAACCTGCTGACCAAGTTGCGCCGAAGAGGGGTCATCTTCAATGCGGGAGTGGACAGCGCTCCGCGTTGGCGGCTTGCAGAGAAAAAATAGAAAACTGCAGAGAGACCGGAGAAAAATACGCGAAAAATCAATAACTTGCCAAGCAACGCTGGTTCTGGCTTGCAGAGAGATCACCACGAGTGTCCTGCGGCGCCCGCCGGCAAGCCCTTGAAGAAGGCTTGCACGCCTTTTGCCAACAAGACGGGATGTCCGAACCCGCTAGGAGTGCCAGCCATGGCCAAGGTCCTCGTCCTCTACCACAGCTTCTACGGCCACATCGAGGCCATGGCCCAGGCCGTCGCCGAAGGCGCGCGCGAAGTGGCGGGCAGCCGGGTGGACATCAAGCGGGTGCCCGAGACGGTGCCCGAAGAGGTGTTCATGAAGGCCGGCGGCAAGGCCGACCAGCCCGCGCCGATCGCACGGGTGGAGGAGCTGCCCGGCTACGACGCCATCGTCTTCGGCACCGGCACCCGCTTCGGCAACATGACCGGCCAGATGCGCAACTTCCTCGACCAGACCGGTGGCCTGTGGGCCAGCGGCGCGCTGGTGGGCAAGGTGGGTTCGGTGTTCTGCGCCAGCGCCACCCAGCACGGCGGGCAGGAGAGCACCATCCTCACGTTCATTCCCACGCTGCTGCACCAGGGCATGATCGTCGTGGGCCTGCCCTATGCCGAGCAGCGCCAGATGGGGCTGGACGAGATCAAGGGCGGCAGCCCCTACGGCGCCTCCACCATCGTCGGCGGCAAGGGCGAGCGCATGCCCAGCGAGCAGGAGCTGGGCATGGCCCGCTACCAGGGCCGCCACGTCGCGCAGATCGCGACCCGGCTGTTCGGCTGACCTACTTCTGCACCGACAGCTCGTTGTCGACGCTGCTCACGCCCTTGACGTTGGCGGCCAGCTCGGTGGCGCGCTGCTTGGCTTCCTCGCTCGGGGCCGTGCCGCGCAGCGTGACGCGGCCGTTGCTGGTGTCCACGTTGATGCGCAGCGCCGACAGGTCCGGGTCCTTGGCGAGGTCGGCGTTCACCGAAGCGGTGATGGCGGCATCGGCCACGCGGTCGCTGGCCTCGGCGGTGGCCTCGCGGGTTTCGCCGCGGATGTCGCGTCCGGCTTCGCGCGCTTCCTGCTTTGCGTTGTCGGCGGCGGTCTCGGCGCGTTCGATCGCCGAATCGACCTTCTGGCCCACGGTGCTGCCGTCGTCGGTGCGGTTGTCGCAGGCGGCCAGCGAGAACGCTGCCGCGAGCGCTGCGGCCAGCACGGCAGCTCTGCCGGCGCGTTTCGGTTCGTGTCGCTTCATCATCGAAGTAGCTCCTGTCATGGTTTCACGGTCATGGTTCAGGCGGCTGGGCCTGCGGCGTCTTGCCGCACGATCAGCCGGGGGCGTGCCCTGAAGGGCGCGCCGGGCTCCCAGTCCATCTCCCTCAAGACGGCCGAATGCTTGGTCAGCACCAGCGTGCGCGCCGGGAAGCCTTGGGCCGCGAGCCGGTCCGCGATGCGTCCCAGCTGCTCGGGCGGCAGCGCCGGCGTGCGGGCCAGTACGCGCAGGCGCCGGCCTTCGGGTTCGCTGACCACGGCGTATTGGTTGGCGGGATCGAGCATCACCACCCACCACTCGCTCCTGCGCACGGGCAGCCACTGCAGCCATCGCGGCAGGAACGACACCTTCATGCGGGCCGCGTTGCGCGGGTCGCCGTCCTTCGGCCAGGCCCGCCCGACGTCGGTCTCGAGCCTGCCGCTGGCGGTGCGGCAGGAGGTGGTCACGGCAAAGCTGCCGTCGGCCTGCGCCGCGTAGTGCGCGGTGGCGTCGCTGGTGCATGGCGCGTCGGCGTTGTGCGGCAACCGGGCCATCTCGTACCAGGTGCCGTGCAGCTGCGATGGGTCCACGCGCGGCAAGGCCTGCACGTCGGCATGCACCGCCAGCGACGGCAGCAGCGCGGCAACGAGGATCCACGGGGCGGCTTTCACGGTTGACGAAACTCCGGCTGGCATCCGGCAGCGCAAGCGCCGCCAGGCAATGGAGCCACTGTAAAAACCGCAGCCGCCGCGGGCTGCCAGCGCGCCGCGCAAAAGGGTGCAGGGCAATGCCTACAGCTGCCGCGGCTGTGCGACGGCTACTGCTCGGGCCTGCGCCACAACCAGGTGCCCACGCCGAGCAGCAAGGCGCCCACCAGCAGCTTCAACCACCAGGCCATCGCCGCCAGGCCCACCACGAGTGCGCTGAGCGACATGCCGGCCGTGGCCAGCCACTTCGCGCTGCGCGGCACGGCGCCGCGCTCGCGCCAGCGCCGGATCGGCGGGCCATAGCGTGGGTGCCTCAGCAGCCAGGCTTCCATCTGCGGCCAGCCCTTGCCCGCCGACCAGGCCGACAGCAGCAGAAACGGCACGGTGGGCAGCACGGGCAGCGCGATGCCCACGACGCCCAGCGCCAGGCTGGCCAGCGCGAGCACTCGCCACAGCAGCAGCACGGTATGGCGCAGCATCAGATCCTCAACCCGCCGGCATAGCCGGTCATCTCGAGATAGCCGCGCCCGATGCGCCGGCCTTGGTCGTCCAGCAGATCGCTCAGGCCTTCCCAGTAGACGGTGCCGGTGCTGTTGCGGCTGTCGAGTTCCTGCGCGTCCAGCAGCGCGCGCACCTCGAAGCGGCCCGCCGGCGTGGACACCTGCCATTGCACGGGGTAGCGGATGCCGGTGGCCGGGCTGGTCCAGTGGCGGCCGGCGGTGAACAGCACGGCCTGCTCGCCTTCGAACACCCGCGCGGGCTGCCCGGGGCGGCGCAGGCTGCCGCCGCCCCACAGCGTGCTGCCTTCGCGCGTGCGCAGGCGAAAGGCCATCAGCGCGCTGCCGTCGTCGAGGTTCATGCCGATCCAGTCCCAGCCCACGGCGCCGGCCGGCATGTAGGTTTCGCTCCATTCGTGGTCGAGCCACGCGCGGCCGCTCGCGCGGGCCGACCGGCCGTCGCGCCGCAGCGTGCCGGCCACGCGCAGCTGCGGCTCGCTCACGTAGTGGCTGGCCTGCGAGGGCAGCGGACCCTTGCGCGAGAACCCACCGGTGCCCTGCAGCAGCAGCGGTTGCGTGGCGGCCAGCTCCAGGTCGAGCGTGAAGCCGGTGGCGCGGCTGTCGACTTGCGCACGGTAGAGGCTGCCGTGCTCGCCTTCGCGGCGCTCGAAGCGCCAGTCGCGCAGCACCACGCGCGTGTCGTCCTGCGCCGCTTCGGCAATGCCGAAGCCGGCGCGCGCGATGCGCTGGTCGTGGCGCAGGCGCTGCTGCGGCAGGTCGGTCAGCGCGGCATGCGCAAACAGCAGCTGGCGCGCCGCAAAGCGGCTGGGGTGGTCGCGCGGCACCTCGGTGCGTGAGCGGAAGAAGGTCACCTGGAAGCCGAACACGCTGTGGTCTTCGGCCGCCAGGCTGCCGGTGACGTACCACCATTCGGTGCGCGTGTCGGGATGCGCGCCGTGGTCGCGCGGAAACACCAGCGCGCGCGGCCGCACGCCTTCGAAGGCAGGCTGCGCGCGCGCGGCGCCCGGTGCCAGCAATGCCAGCCCCAGCGCCTGCAGGTGTTGCCTGCGGGTCGTGCCGTGCATCACCAGTCCTCCTTCACGGCCAGTGCCATTTCGCGCCCCGCGGCCGCGCGGCCCGAGAGCGCGGCGGTCAGGGTGCCGGCGGCCAGCACCGCCGTGCACAGCGCAGCCAGGCGCAGCCAGGGCACGGTCATCTCCATCGTCCAGTGGAAGCTCTGCGGGTTGACCACGTGCACCAGCACCACGCTCACCGCTAGGCCGAGCGCCAGCCCCAGCAGCGCGCCCGCGCCAGTCCACACGGCGCCTTCGCCGGCCACCAGCGCGATCAGCTGCGGCCGGCTCACGCCCAGGTGGGCCAGCATGCCGAATTCCTTGCGCCGCGCCAGCACCTGCGCCGAGAAGCTGGCGGCGATGCCGAACAGGCCGATCGCGATGGCCACCGCCTGCAGGTAGGTGGTGACGGCAAAGCTGCGGTCGAACAGCCGGAGCGAGAACGCGCGCAGCTCGGCGGTGGTGGCCATTTCCAGCGGCGTGGCGCCGGCGGCCCGGCGCAGTGCCGCCTGCACCTGCGCCAAATCGGCCCCGGGCGCCAGCCACAGCGCCAGGTCGGTGATGCTGGTGTCGCCGGTGAGGCGCCGGTAGTCGGCCAGGTCCATCATCAGCGAGCCATGCTGCCGCGCATAGTCGCGCCAGACGCCGCGCACGAACACGCGGTGGCTGCCTTGCGCGCCCAGCGGCAGCAGCAGCTCGCGGCCCGGCCGCGCACCGTACAGGCTCACCATCGCCTCGCTGACGAACACCCCCATGGTGCCGGCCGGCGCGGGCAGCACCGCGCCGGTCAGCGGCAGCTGCGCCGGATCGGGCAGCGGGCGCGCCAGCAGCAGCACGGCGGGTCGGCGCGGATCGAGCGTGAGCGACAGCGCGCGCTGCGCCTGCACCCGTTGCACGCCGGTCAGCGCCGCCGCGGCGGCGGCCAGGCCGGGCGGCAGCGGCGTACCGTCTCCCCCGGCCGCGCCATGGCGCAGGTACAGGTCGGCCGGCAGCAACTGCTGCAGCCAGCCGTCCACCGCATGGCGGAAGCTGCCCACCATCACGGTGAGGGCCACGCCCAGGCTGAGCGAGGCCACCACCCCGGCCACGGCCACGCTG